>JAZKBZ010000064.1:0-9944 GCA_040388315.1 Pseudomonadota bacterium
CCCACGCTCCCTCTGACAAAGGTTAGCGTGTTGCGTTCACCCGTTGAGCCCACCGCTCTTCGCGCACGTTCGGAAGGTCCGAACTAGGGGAACCAGCCCGACGGCGAACTCGCGCCATTCGAATTGCTCAGGATCAAGGCCGGGGAAGCGGAACCACGGCACTTGGTCGGCAAACGGAGCTGAGTCCATGAGATTTGATCCCGGACCATTCGCCCTTGCCCTGGCGCTCGCGCTAGGCGCCGGGCTCGCGCACGCCCAGGTCCCCGCCCGCCCCGGCGGCGCGGCGGTCCAGGCCATTCGGCCGCCTCCGGTCGCGCCGAGATTGCGACCAGCGGCGGGCCTCCAACTCGGAAACCAGCCCCGCGTGCTGATCTGCGTGGCGGATGGCAAGCAAATGATCGACATCCGCCGCGACTACTCGTCAGGCACGTTCGGGGTCTACGTGAACCACTCGCAGAGCATGACCTGGCTGCCCAACCGCAACCAGGTGCGCATGCGGTTCACCCGAGCCGCCGCCGGCGCCTCTGGCGGCGTCGCTCCCGGGACATGCGCCTTCCAGGGCGGCGGCGTCGCCCCCTCCGAGCCAGACGAGGTCGGGTTCCCGATTGATCCGGAGGCTTGGCAGTACGGCCGGGTCGACGGCCATCCCCTGCTGATCCCCGCCGGCAGCCATGTCGACGCCATGCTCACCCCGGGCGCGAGGACGCAGTTCACCGTCACGCTCAAGGCCGACCCGCAGCTGACGGGAAGCTTCTTCTGGGGCTCGGAGACCACGCCGGACGTCGTTCCCTAGAGCGGCGTTCGATCCGGCGAGCCAACCATGCAGACGCACGGCGCGGATGTCTGGATTCTGGCTCTGCGCCAACGTCCCCTACTGGCGCTCAATGGCCACTGGGCCGATGCGCCGCGAAGGGCTGATTTCTACCCTTCCGCTACCTTTTGAAGGTCGGCTTCTCGGCGAGGGTCACGCCGGACACGCGTGAGCTCGAAAAACACCCCCATCCTACGGCCCCTCGTCGTTGGGGATGTTGAGGAGCTGGCCGCAGGCCTTGCAGTGGACAGCGTCGAGGTCGTGGCGCAGCAGGCCGCAGGTGGGGCAGGGGAACAGCACCTTGCGCGGCCGCAGCAGGGCCTGGGCCAGGCGCACGAAGAGGGTGAAGCCCGACAGCATGATCAGGATGGAGATCAGCTTGCCCGAGACCCCGGGCAGGGTGACGTCGCCGAACCCGGTGGTGGTGACGGTGCTGACGGTGAAATAGAGGGCGTCGACATAGCCGTTGATGTGCGGATGCTGCCGCGCATAGAGGGCGTAGACGACGCCGGTGACGATGAAGAGGTAGGTCACCAGGGTGGCCAGCGCCTTGGTGGTCTCCTCCCAGCGGGTGTTGTCGTAGCGCCGGGCGACCGTCTCCCAGAAGAAGTCGCTGTGGAACAGGGACCACAGCCGCAGCACCCGCAGGAAGGCGAAATTGGCCAGCCAGAGCGGGAACAGCAGGGTGATCAGCACCACCACGTCCACCCAGAAGCTGGACCGGCGCAGCCAGCGCGACAGGTCCGGCGCGGCCAGGGCGCGGGCGGCCAGGTCGATGAGCACGATGACGGCGATGGCGTAGTCGATGGCCAGGTAGATCGGCCGGTCGCGGACCATAGGGGTGGCGATGAAGAAGCCGATCAGCAGCAGGTCCAGGACGATGACGCCGAGCCGGAAGCGGACGGCCGCGCGGCTCTCGCCATAGAACAGCGCGCGCAGCCGCAGCCGCAGGCGTTGGAGGGCCGAGGCCGGGGTCGGGTCGTGGAGGGTCGTCAGGTCGCGGGTCTTTGGGGCCATGCCCCATCAAACGCGCGAAGCGGCGCGTGTCATGCGATTCTGTTTCATCCCTCCCCTTCATGGGGAGGGAGGGCGCGCTACGGCGTATCGAGAGCCACGACCTGCGCCGGGGCCAGGTCGACGGCGTCGGCGGGGTCGCCCTCCGGGGCGACCTGCTCCGCCAACGCCCGGCGCGGGGCGGCCTCGGGGCCGCAGCCGCCGCGTTGCCCCAGGCCCTTGAGATAGGCGCGGCGGACGGCGCCGGCGAGGGCCGCCTCCTGGGCCTTGCGGGCGTGGGACTCCGCGCCGGTGACGGTGCGCAGAACGCCGCGATAGGGGATCCAGCTGACCGCCAGGCGGCGGACCGCGCCGGCGGCGGCGCGGGTCACCATCGTGCGCCGGGTGGTCCTGACGGCGTCGACGTCGAGGTCGGGGCCCAGGGCGGCGTCGAGGCCGGCGATCTCGCCGGCCATGGCCGCGCAGCTGTCGTCGGCGTCCAGGGCGTAGGGGTCGTGGACAGCCTTGCGCAGGCTGTCGGGGATCTCGGCCTGGTTGATGTTGAAGTCGGCGAGCGGCTGGCCCATGGCCGAGACGAAGGCGTTGGGCGCGGGCGGGGTGGCGGCCTGCGCTCCGAGGTCGGCGGCGTGCGCACACGGTGCGAACACCCCCAGGGCTGAGATCATGGCCGCGCCCGCGAGCCAGTGTCTTGGGGCGCTCAGTGGATGTCCCATCTGCGCTTCCTCCGGGTACGCACTCTAAGCGCGTAGGCTTTCCGGAGCTTTAAACGCGCGAGAATGGATTGGGGGTGGCCTCTTCCTCTCCCCGTTCAGGGGGAGAGGGCAGGGTGAGGGGGCGCGCAGCAGGGCTGCGCGTCTCGGCCTCGGAGTGACCACTGAGATTCAGAAAGAGCCCTCACCCGACCTCTCCCGTAAGCGGGAGAGGAGGTGGCGCCGATAGGTCCAGGCTAACAGACGACCTTAAGCGATCCTTCGCCCGTCCAGGGTCGCAAGCCGCAGGCGGGGGGTTTCCTCGTTGGCGGGGCCCATGCCGCGGATGTCGCGCACGGCGAAGGGCAGGGCCGGCAGGCCGCGCAGGCGGGCCACCATGCCCAGCGGCTGGTAGAGGCCCAGGAACCGGTCGGGCGAGCCGTTGGCGCCGGCCAGGGGGGCGAACAGCACCTCCATGGGCAGGCTGGGCCCCTCGGTGAGCACCTCGACGGTGGCCACGATGGGCTCGGGGCGGCGCCAGGCGGTCTCCAGCGCGGTGTGCAGGTTGAAGCGGTCGCGCTCGCGCACGAGGGACAGGCCGTTCTGCTGGCGCAGGTCGCGCTGGTGCAGTTCGGAGACGAAACCCCCGGCCAGGCGCACGGGATAGACGCCCGAACGGGTGCGCCCGAGGATGAAGACCTGGGCGATGACCTCGGTGAAATCGGCGGGGCTGATGGCGCTGCGGAGCGGCAGACGGCCGTCGCCGCCACGGCCACGCCAATAGTCTATCAACCGTTCTGTATTTGAATGGAACACCGACATCCCGATGCGACCCCGCGCGCGGCCCTTCGTGGCCGCATGGGGCTTGCAGAAAGATGCGGACCAGTCGCCCGGCGTCCCTGATCGGGACGTCCCGGGCTTGGCTGCGGGACCCGGCGCGATGTGCGGCGCGGTTCTTGCATGCTTAACGACGGCCTTAGAGGAGGGGCTGTTCCATGACGATGCGTTCGACCCTGCTGGGCCTGCTGCTCGGATTTGGACTGCTGTTCCTGGGGAGCGCCACGCCCGACGTGGCCCTGGCCCAGTGCTGCACGCCGCCGCCGGTGTGCTGCACCCCGCCGCCCCCGCCCTGCTGCGTCACGCCCCCTTCACCGCCGTGCTGCACCCCGCCGCCGGCCCCGCCGCCGCCCACGCCGCCCTGCTGCGACAACGGCCAGCGCACCAATATCCACGTCAACGTTTCCAGCGTGAACGTCGCCATCGCCAACGCCGCCTCCAGCGCGGGCTCCAGCGCCGGCGCGGGGTCCGGGGCCGGCGCGGGCGCCGGATCGGTCACCTATTACGGCGGCGGCGGCGGGGGCGGCGGCTATTCGCCCCCGATGTCCACCGGCATGATCTCGGGCCTCAACATCGACGCCGGCAAGCGGATGAAGCGCACGGCCTATCAGGCCACCCGCACCAAGACCCGCCGCGTGGTGATCCAGGCCTTCTGCATCGACGACCGCGAGATCCCGCACCCGGCCAGCCAGGTGAGCCCCGACCGCGACATCGACGACGCCTATGAGGGCGAGCTCTATCGCTGCATCGCCGGGACCTTCCTGTCGGCGACCATCGCCGAATACAGCGGCCAGGTGGACTTCTCCGGCGGCAAGACCCTGGTCTGCCGCAAGAACGACGCCCTGGTCCACCTGCCCGGCGGCAAGGTGGAGTGCCGGCCCCAGAAGCCGGGCCGCGACTGCAACGAGCGCTCCCTGCTTCGCCGCTTCGGGGCCGGGATCAAGATCCTGACCATGGTGATGACCGAGACCTACACCGCCTATCGCGAGGAGGAGGAGCGCAGCTCCGAGACCAGCGTGACCACGGCCATGAGCCTGGACGGCGGGGTGGGCGGGATCGTGTACTAGGGCCGATCTGGCGACTACCGCTTCACGACCTCGATCAGGAAGCGGGTGTAGGTGAACCGCAGCGGCTCGCCCGCATCCAGCTGCGCCTGCAGGGCCTCAAGGACGCCAAGCTCTCGCGCGACGTCGAAGCCCTGGACCACCCAGGGGATGGCCTTGAGGAAATAGATCAGGGCGCCGACGTCGGTGAAGGTGACAGGGCCGCGCCAGGCCTCGGCGCGGCGGATCTCGGCGCCGAGGGCGGCGAAGTCCGCGCGCACCCGGGCCAGGGTGTTGTCAGGGTAGGGGAGCTCGGCGCCAAAGGCGGCGGTGAGGTCGGCTTGAGGATCCGCCACATCTCCGCGGCGCGGAAGCCGCCGTGGCGGTTGAGGACGAGGTCGAAGCTTTCGTCCTCGAAGGGCATGCCCGAGCCGGTGCTCCCCTGGAAGACCGGCACGCCCAGCGGCTCCAGCCGCCGCCGCGCCACCGGGAGATTGGGGACGAACCCCTCCACCGCGCTCGCCCGCCCGGGGAAGGGCGCGAGGGTGGCGAAAATCTCCCCGCCGCCGGTGGCCACGTCCAGGATGTCGGAGGCCTGTCCGACCGCCGCCCTGGCCAGGGCGAGATAGTCCCAGGGCGGCTCGACCTCGGTGAAGCGGCCCGCGAGGTGGGAAAAGTCCCAGCCCTCGAAGGGCGTGGCGGCGTCTTGCAGCCACTGATCCAGGCGGGCGCTCATGGGGCCATGCTCGCAGGCGCGGGCCGTGACCGCAACGGTGGCCCTACTTCCCCGGCTTGACCTCCAGCATCCACATCTTGTCGTCGGCCAGCACCTCCTGGGCGGCGCGGCGGACGTCGGCGACGGTGACGCGTTCGGTGCCGGGGATGATGGCGCGGGTGGCCTCCAGGCGGCGGGGATCTACTTGCGCTCCCGACAGCTCATTCAGCCAGTAGCCGTTGGTCTCGCGGGCCTTTTCGATCTGGTCGATGCGGGGCTTCTTGGCGCGCTCCAGCTCGTCGGGGGTGATGTCTCTGGAGCGCAGGTCGGCGGCGATCTTGCGGACGTCGGCGAAGAAGGCCGGCAGCTTCTCCGGCGGGATCTCCACATTGGCCGAGACATAGCCCCAGCCCGGCCAGACCATGGAGTGGTTGTAGCTGACCTGGGGCGAATAGGTGGCCCCCTGGCTCTCGCGCAGCTCCTCGATCAGGCGCAGCTCCAGCACCTCGCCCATGACCGCGGTGTCGCGGGCCTTCTGGGGGTTGGCGAAGAAGTCGTTGGTGGGCCAGGCCAGGAAGCCGATGGCCTGGTCGGCGCGGCCCTGGTGGGTGCGCTGGACCGGGGTGGCCACCCCGGCGGGGAAGGCGACCTGACGCCGCGCCGGATCGGCGGCCGGCGGGTCGGCGCGCGGGGGCAGCGCGCCGAAGGTGGCGGCCACGGCCTCGATCGCCTTGTCGATGGTGATGTCGCCGACGATCACCACCTCGATGGGGCCGCCGGAGATGGCCGGCGCGATCTCGGCCTGGAATTCGGCGAGCTTGGCGTCGGCGATCTCGCCGCGGCTGGGGAAGACCCAGCGCTGGTCGCCGGGGTGCAGCAGGCCGGCCAGGTCGCGGCTGAGCACGCCTGAATCGGTGGACTCGTACTGGTCGTGGATGGTCTTGCCGGCGGTCTTCAGGCGCTGGAAGGCCTCGGGGCGCCAGCCGGGCTCGGCCACATAGGCGGTGAGCACCTGCAGCTGGGTGTCCAGGTCCTCGGGGCGGGTGCCGCCGGAGAAGACGAAGGCGTCGTCGGCGATGCCGAACTGGGCGCCGTAGACCCGCTTGGCCAGGACGCGTTCCATGTCCTCGGCGCTGATCTGCTTGAGGCCGCCCTCGACATAGGCGCCGGCGGCCCAGGCCACGCTCTGGCGGTCCTTGGGCAGGTCGACCCGGCCCTTGCCGACATTGACCCGGACCAGGACCTCGTCGTCCTGGAAGCGGGTCGGCTTGACGGTGAGGCGCACGCCGTTGGCGAAGCGGACGAAGACCGCGTCGAGGTCGGCGATCTCCTTGGTCTCCACCACCTTGCCGGGGGTTCCGAAGCTTCCATAGGGCCAGGCGACGGTGGCGATGGCGGTGGGGGCTGCGACCTCGACCTTGCGCGAGGCGTCGAGCGCCTGGAGCAGGGCCGGTTCGCCGCCGGCGATGGGCTTGGGCGAGGTCATGAAGACCAGGGGGCCGTCGCCGTCGAAGGCGGCCTTCAGGGCGGCGGAGACCTGGGCGGCCTTCAGCCCCTTCACGGTGGCCTCGAAGAAAGCCAGGTCCTGGGAGGGATTGGTGACCACCTCGTCGTCGGAGAGCGAGCCGACGATCTCGCCGGCCAGTTCGGCGGGGGTGCGGGTGGCGGCGCCGGAGGCGTCGGCCTTGAGGCTGGCGCGGATCTCCTCGATCTCGCGGTCCAACTCGTCCTGGCGCACGCCGTACCGGATGATGCGGCGCTGCTCCTGGTCGGCGGCGGAGAGCGCGTCCTTCCAGCGGCTGGCCTCGGCGTTGACGGTGATCATGGTCAGTTCGGCGGCGTCGTACTCGTCGCTCTTGAAGGCGCCGGCGCCCAGGAAGGGCGGCGCGCCCGAGCGGCTGAGGCTGGAGAAGCGGCGGTTCAGCACCGAGAAGCCCAGGCGCTCGATGAAGTCGCGGCGGCGCTTGGCCACCGTGTCGGGGGCGGTGTCGGGCGGGCCGATCCAGGCCAGCTGCAGGGACAGGGGCGCGCCGCTCTCCACCACCAGCCTGGCCTCGGGCCCGCGCGGGGCGACGGGGCCGAGGTCGGGGTCGGCGCCGGCGGGGCCGACCGGGGTCCAGTCGCCGAAGCGGGCCTTGATCTTGGCCTCCATGGCGCCCGGATCGAAGTCGCCGACGGCCACCAGGGTGGCGCGCTCGGGGCAGTAGTACTGATGGTAATAGTCGGCGATCAGGCCGGCCGGGGCGTTCTGCAGCACCTCGACCTTGCCGATGGGATAGCGGGTCGGCGGGCGCTGGCCCTTGAGCATGAAGTCCAGGCGGGCCTTGTAGACGCGGTAGGGCGGGTTATCCCGGGCGCGTTCCTCCGACAGCACCACGCCGCGCTCGCGGTCGACGGCGGCCTGGTCGATGGTGAGGTTTCCGGCGGCCTCGCGCAGCAGCATCAGGGAGGTGTCGACGGTCTCGGCGTCGGTGCGCGGCAGGTCGAGCTTGTAGACGGTCTCGTCGAAGTCGGTCGAGGCGTTGGTGTCGGCCCCGAAGGCCAGGCCCAGGCGCTCCAGGATCTTGATCATGTCGCCTTCGGGCACGTTCTTGGAGCCGTTGAAGGCCATGTGCTCGAGGAAGTGGGCGAGGCCGGCCTGGGCATCGGTCTCCATCAGGGAGCCGGCGTCGAAGCGCAGGCGCAGGGCCGCCTGGCCCGCCGGGGTCGACTGCCTGCGGATAGCATAGCGCATGCCGTTGGGCAGGGCGCCGAAGCGGACCTCCGGATCGGCGGGGACGTCGGAGCGGACCTGGGGCCACTGGCCGGGGGGCGGCTTGGCCGGGGCGACGGCCGGGGCCCTGTCCTGTCCGAACCCGAACCCCCCAAGCTTGGGCATCGACAGGTGGGGGACGGCGCAGGCGCTGAGGGCCAGGGCCGAAAGCAGCGCGCCTGCGGCGCGCAAGGGACGGATCATCAAGGCTTTCCGGGTCGATCTCTGGAGAAGGTCGGGCACCATGCGCCGGGGCTCGTGGCGGGCGCAAGGCGGGAAGGGGGCGGGGCCGCCCTACTCGCCGGGACGGCTGACATAGTAGGTGGCGGTGTTGCCCACGGCGTTGGCGACGCCCGAGACCGAGCGGCCGGTGGTCATCGTGGCGGTGGCCGTGGCGCCCACATCGACGGTGTTGGTCTGGCTGTTGGCCACCGTCAGGCGGCCCGAGCAGTCGGAACAGGAATAGCCGAGAGCGGAGTTGCCGGTGGCCGTGGCCGAGGCCAGGCCGTCATAGCCCTCGCCGCCGGTCCAGGCCGCCACGGCCTCGATGCCGCCGCCCTCGTTGAACTGGGTGTTGTCGATGACCACCTCGCCGCCGATGTCGCCCATCACGGCGCTGTTGCCCACGCCGCTGGAGACCGCCGCGCCGGCGCCGAAATTGGCCGCCGAGCTCTCCGCCTGGGCCCGGACATAGGCCTGGTTGCCCTGGTTGACCGTGGCGTCCAGCAGGTAGCCCTGGTTCACGGCGTTGAGGTTGTTGCCGGCGGCGACGGCGGTGGTCTTGGCGTCCTGCACCTGGCCGAAGGCGGTGAAGTGGGAGGCGTGGGTGGTGTCGGCGGTGTTCTGCTGGTCGGCGATCATCCGCACGCCGGACCCGCCGTCGCCCGACAGCGAGACATTGTTGCCCATGGCGCCGGCGGTCATCTCGGCCGTGCCGGTCACCAGGCCATAGACCCCGCCGCCGTCGGAATAGGCGGTCCCGGCATTGGCCTGGTTCACGCGGACGCCGGCCGCGGCGACGCTGACCCCGAGGTTCTGGTTATTGGCGACCGCCTGGGCGGAGGTCGCGACGTCGCCGGTCTGGGCGTTGGGCGCCTCGATATGGCTGTGGGCGTAGAGGGTCGAGGCGGTGGTGGCCTGGTTGAACACGCCGGTGAGGGTCCCGCCATAGATGCTGGCGTCGCCGAGGTTGCCGCCGGCGGTGGTGGTCAGGTTGGTGGCCGCCCCGGAATTGGCGCCGACATTGAGCACGGTGTCGGCCACCACGTCGCCGCTGGAGGTCTGGTTGGAGCGCACGTCAAGATCGCTGCCGTCCGTGGAGGCGGCATAGACGTTGGCCGTCGCCGTGGTGTTGGCGGTGGTGGAGTCGGTGACGGTCTCGACGTTCAGGGTCTGCTGGCTGAAGACGTCGCCGAGCTGGACCTGGTTGTTGAGGACCGTGCTGGTCTGACTAGTAGCGACCCCGCACGGCAGAATCCCGGCGAGAATTCCAGCGAGAAGGATCGGACCGCGTTTCAGCATTGTTGGTGCCCAGGTTGTTGTAGGCCGGCACATAGCCGCCGGTGATCCCGACCGTGCCGTCGCCCAGCGGATCTGAGGTCAGGCAGGCGCGCGGTCCGGGCATGCCGTAGAGGTTGGCGGTCATCTCGACGACGGCCCGCTCGACGAGGGCGCGGACGGCGAGCTGCATGGGTTCCAGGGCCCCGGCGCCGGCCGAGACGTCGAAGACGTTGCCGCCCAGGAAGTCGAAGAGGCCGATGCCCACTTCGCGGCCCACCACCTGCTTCTGGTAGGAGATGACGTCCACCACCTCCAGCGTGCGGGTATTGATGAGGCGCATGTCCAGGCCGATGTTCATGACGAACATGCGCCCGCGGAAGGAGCCCTTGAGCTCCTTGGCGTCGGGGCTGCCGCCGGTGAAGTCGGCGCCGGAGGAGCGGATGTTGAAGTTCAGCTCGGTGACGCCGCCAGCCACATAGAAGTCCGAACCCGGCACCTGGCCGGCCAGGATGCGCCGATAGTCGGCCGCCTGGTCGGGGGCGGGATTGGGGGCGTCGGAGATCAGCTTGTTGTTGGCGTACTT
>JAZKBZ010000065.1:0-2797 GCA_040388315.1 Pseudomonadota bacterium
CCTCCAGGGTCCAGCCGTGACGGTGACGGGGCATGTCGAGGACCACGTGGTCATAGGAGTCGCAGGCGATCTCCAGGATGCGCAACACCGCCTCGCGCGAGATGGCGGCGAAGGCGGTGGGATCGCGGGGACAGGCCAGCAGGTCCAGGCCCTTGCTCACCGGGCTGGCGAAGGCGGCCAGCAGGGCGGCGTCCATGCGCTCGGCGGCGGGGCCGAACTGGGCCAGGCCCATGGCGGGCGTTGCGCCGAGATAGGCGGCGCAGGCGCCGTCGGCCAGGTGCAGATCGATGAGGCAGACGCTGGAGTCCCGCGGCGACTTGGCGGCCAGGGCGCTGGCGATCTCGATGGAGAGCATGGTGGCCCCGGCGCCGCCCACGGCGCCCAGCACGGTCCAGCAGCGGGAGGCGTGGCCCGGCGCGGCCGGCGTCTGGGCGGCGGCCTGGTCCAGCAGGCTGTAGATGGCGTTCTGGAGCTGGTCGTTGGTGTAGGGCGCCTCTACCACGTCGGCGTGGGGCAGGCGCATCAGGGCCCGCACCAGACCCACCGGCAGGTGGCCGCCGAGGAACAGGGTCGGGGGCAGGTCGGTGACGCCCGCCAGCGTCGCCACCGCCGCGGCCAGCGCGGCCGGCTCCGCGCTATCGGCGTCGATGAGGATCAGATCGGTCATGCCCGGCCGCAGGTCGGCGAGCCGGTCGAGGCTCGCGACCTCCATGGCGGCCCCGAACAGGGGACCGCGCGACAGGGGTGCGAGGCTGTCGCCGATGGCCAGGACCCGGCGGCCCAGAAGGCTCCAGTTGCTCATGAGGGCGATCCGCTCTTGGTGCGGCCATCGATCTTGGACAGCGGCTTGTCGAGGGACAGGCCGTTGAGGATCAGGTCGATGGCGGTGGCCTCGTTCCCGGCCAGGACCGCGGGGTCGGCCTTGTAGTCGTCGGCGCCGGCCATGCGGGGGGTGACGATGATCACCAGTTCGGTCTCGGCCTTCTTCCACCGCGAGGAGCGGAAGAGAGCGCCCAGGACCGGCACCTCGCCGGCGCCGGGCAGCTGGCGGACGGAGTTTGAATAGTCCTGCTGGAACAGGCCGGCGATGGCGAAGCTCTCGCCGGAGCGCAGCTCCACGGTGGTGTTGGCGCGGCGCACGATCAGGCTGGGGATCTCGACGCCGTTCAGCTTCAGCGGGGCGCGGCTGTCGAGCTGGCTGACCTCGGGGGCCACCTGCAGGCGGATCAGGCCGTTGTCCTGGACCGTGGGCTGGAAGTCGAGGGTGACGCCGAAGGGCCGGAATTCGATGGTGACGGAGTCACGGCCGTTGGGCACCGGGAAGGGGAACTCGCCCCCGGCCAGGAAGCTGGCCTTCTCGCCCGACAGAGCCACCAGGTTGGGTTTGGCCAGGGTGCGGATCACGCCCTGTTCCTCCAGGGCGCGCAGGACCAGGTCGATGCGCGCGGTCCCGATGGAGCCGCCGATGCTGAGCGCCCCCTGCGGGCTGGAGTTGCCGATCAGGCCCGAGCCGGTCTGCAGGGCGAAGGTGGTGTTGTTGCTGGCGGCGATGTTGAAGCCGATGTCCTTGAGCGAGGACCGGCTGGCCTCCAGCACGCGGACTTCCAGGATCACCTGCTGGGAGGCCCGCACGGTCAGGGCCGAGGTGACGGAGCCGGGCGCGAACTTCTCGGCCAGCGCCTTGGCCTTGGCCGCGGCGGCGGTGGTGGAGACGTCGCCGGCCAGCAGCAGGCCCTCGCCGAGGTTGCGCACCTCGATCATCTCGCCGGGCAGGGCCGCGGCCAGGTCGGCCTGGAGGGCGTCGGCGTCATAGCCCACCCGGACGTCCACCACTTCCTGCAGGGTCCCGCCCGCCCCGTAGATCAGCAGGTTGGTGGAGCCGAGCGCCTTGCCGCGCACATAGAAGCTGCGGTCGGTGGTGGCGACGATCTGGGCGGTCTCGGGCTGGGCCACCACGATCTTGCTGGCGGGCGCATCCAGCCGGAAGGAGGCCGACTTGTTGCGGGGCACGGTGATGACCCGCGAGCGGGCGGCCTCGCTGGAGAACTGTTCGGCGCAGGCGGGCAGGGCGGCGGCGATGGCCAGGGTGGCGGCCAGGGCGCCCAGGAGGGAGGAGCGGAGCATTGGGGGGATGTTCCTTAGGCCGCGGGCTTGGGGCTGGCGGCCGGGGCGGCGCTGTTTTCGCCTTCGACGATGGTGATGCGTCCGCCCGAGGGGGCGCCGCCGGACCGGGCGCGCCGGACATGGCTTGGCCCACGCGGGGCGGCCGAGGCCACCTCGGCGACCGCTTCGACGTCGGAGGAGCCGAGGGGGCGCAGGGCCAGGGAGAGGGTTCCCATCTCCGCGGCGATGGCCAGTTTCTGGGCGTCCTTGACGCTGACCTCCAGGGTGGTGGTCGAGGGCTTCTCGGCCTTGGTGGAGGTCGGGTCGGCGTTGAGGTCGACCCCCAGGACGCGGACGTTCTGCACCACCAACTGGGATTGCAGGACCTTGTGCGGGCCGTCGGGGGTGAGGTTGCGCATCATCACCACGTCGACGTGGTCGCCGGGCAGAGCGTGGCCGCCGACGCCGGAGATGTCGGTGACGCCGATGGCGTAGGCGCGCATGCCGGGCGCGATCTCGGCGGCCACCGAGGGGCGGGCGCCGGGGCCGCTGAGCTTGGCGGGCAACAGGGGTTCGCGGGCGGCGATCAGGGTCAGCGCCACCGGAGCGCCGCCGTGATCCTGGGCCAGGACCTGGGCGACGGAGGTGAAGGCGTTGGCCGATGGACCTGGGAATAAGAAGGGAACGAATCAGC
>JAZKBZ010000065.1:2807-8691 GCA_040388315.1 Pseudomonadota bacterium
GGCGTTGGCCGGCGCGGCGTCCCGGGGCACCTGGATCAGCTTGAGCTGTCCCGCGTCGAGGCGCGCGCCGTAGGCGATGTCCCGGGCGGCCACCACCACCGAGACGGCGTTGGCCATGGGGGAGACCGCGGCCGGGGCGGCCTGGACCTTGCCGGTGTCGGGCAGGGCCACGCGGGCCACGATGATGGCCCCCAGACCCAGGGCGACCGAGGCCCCCAAACTGCCGATGGTAACGAGCCGCATGCCCCACCCCTGGTGCTAATAGCTTCGAACTGTCAGGGGGTTATGGGTGGGTCCCTCTTGCAATATGGCGAATGAACAGGGTGTGCGATTATAAACCCTAATTGGTCGGGTTGCGGTCTCAGGCCACTTCGAGGGCGCCGGCGGCGATCAGCGGAGCGTCGATGCGGCAGCGCAGGCCGTCAGTCTCGTAGGTCAGCTGCGCGGCCGCGCCGAGGTCGGCGGAGAGGCCCTGGAGCAGCAGGCGGGAGCCGAACCCCTTGCGGGTCGGCGGCGTCACCGGAGGGCCGCCCCGCTCGCGCCAGTCCAGCGCCAGGCAGGAGTCGCCGCCCCGCGCGGCCAGGGTCCAGGTCAGCGAGACCCGGCCAGCCTCGGTCGACAGGGCGCCATACTTGGCCGCGTTGGTGGCCAGTTCGTGCAGGGCCATGGCCAGGGCGACGGCCGCTCTCGGCGCGATGCGCAGGGCCGGGCCCTGGATGTCGAAGCGGGCGCCGGTTTCCGGCTCGAAGGGGCCCACGGCCTGGGCGACGATGTCGCGCAGGTCGGCCGCTTCCCAGTTCTCGCGGGTGAGGATGTCGTGGGCGCCGGAGAGCGCGATCAGGCGGGCGGTGAGCAGGGCGCGGGCCTCCCCGGGACTCTGACCGGGGCGCAGGGTCTGGCGGGCGATGGATTGGACGGTGGCCAGCGTGTTCTTCACCCGGTGGTTCAGCTCGTTGATCAGGAATTGCCGACGCTCGGCGGCGCGGGCGCGCTCGGTGATGTCCTGGATGGCGCCGACATAGCGCACGGCGCGCGGGCCCTCCGGGGTCTCCTCGAACAGGGCCTCGCCATGGGCCAGCAACCAGCGTTCCGCCCCGTCCGGCCGCACGATGCGGCAGTCGTAGGCGACCTTCTCGCGCAGGTCCGGATCGGTGGCGCGCCGCGCCATGGTCTCGGTGATGGTCTGGTCCTCCGGGTGGACGAGATCGCGGACCATCTCGAAGTTCACCGGCTGGTCCATCGGAAAGCCGAAGATGGCCTTGGCCTGGTCGGAATAGACCACGGCGCCGGTGGCCAGGTCCCAGTCCCAGACGCCCAGGCCCGCAGCCTCGGTGGCCAGGCTGAGGCGGCGTTCGCTGAGCCTCAGGGCCTCGTCGGCCAGGCGGTGGTGGGTCAGGTCCTGGGCGATCCAGACGGCGCCGTCGATCTGGCCCGGGCCGATCTGGCGGGGGCTCACCGTGACCTGGAGATCGCGGACCTGACCCTCACGGTCGCCGACGGTGAGATCGCGCTGATGGACGCCGTTGGCCGCCAGGGTCAGCAGCTCGGCGGCGACCGGGCGCAGGGACGGGACCAGCGCATCGAGAAAGGGATGGCCGTGGGAGTTCGCCTCGTCCCCGGCCAGCCAGGGGCGGAAATTGGCGCTGGCGAAGACGCACACCCCTTGCCGGTCGATCACCGCGATCTGCAGGGGCATGGCCCGGAGCAGGGCGAACAACGGCGCCCGCTCCATCAGGGGCTTGGCCGCCAGGGCCGCCTCCAGGGCCCGCACGCGGGCCTGCAGGGTTGCATTGGAGGCGCGGAGCTCGTCCAGTTCCGACATGACCACAGCCCCAAGGCGACGACGGCCACAGCCTAAGGTGGATTGGGCCAGGCTGTGAAGGCGTAACCTGACGCTGGGTTAGGCGTCGGCCTTCAAGGACTCATAGGCCTCCACGGCCTCGATCCATTCCTGCTCGGCGGCGTCGAGGGCGGCCTGGGCCTTGGCGCGGTCGGCGCCCAGGCGGGCGGCCCTGGCGGGATCCTTGGTGAAGACGGTGGGGTCCGTCAGGGCCTTGTCGATCTCGGCCACGGCGGCGGTGGCGCGGGCGAGCGCCGCCTCGGCCTGCTCGGCGCGGCGGCGCGCGGTGCCGGTGGGGACCTTGGCCTTGAGGGCGGGCTTGGGCGGCGGCGGCGGGGCGGCGGCCTGGGGAACCTGGGAGGGTCCCTTGGCGGCCTGGCGGGCCCGGTCGATCACCAGCTTGGCGTAGTCGTCCATGTCGCCGTTGAAGGGGGCGATGGTGCCGTCGGCGGCCAGCCAGAGGCGGTCGGCCACCAGCTCCATCAGCGAACGGTCGTGGGTGATCAGGATGACGGCGCCGGCATATTCGTTCAGCGCGTCCAGCAGGGCGCGGCGGCTGTCGATGTCCAGGTGGTTGGTGGGTTCGTCGAGGATCAGGAGGTGGGGCGCCTCCATGGCCACCATGTTCAGCAGCAGGCGCGCGCGCTCGCCGCCGGAGAGGTTGGCGACCGTGGTCTCCACCTTCTGCACCCCCATACCGAACTGGGCCAGGCGCGAGCGGCGGGCCGCGTCGCTGGCCTCGGGCATGGCCCGGCGGATGATCTCCAGCGGGGTGTCGGAGGGATCGAGCGCCTCGATCTGGTGCTGGTGGAACCAGCCCACCTTCAGGCGGCGGTCGCGGCGCAGGTCGCCATGCTGCACGGTCAGGGCGCCGGCCACCAGCTTGGCGAAGGTGGACTTGCCGGCGCCGTTGACGCCCAGCAGGCCGATGCGGTCGTCCAGGTCCAGGCGCAGGTCGAGATTGCGCAGGATCGGCGAGCCGTCATAGCCGACCGAGGCGCCCTCCAGGCGGATCAGGGGCGGGGCCACCGGCCGCTCGGGGGAGGGCAGGATGAAGGGGGCCGTGCGTTCGGCCGCGACAATGGAGACCGGCGGCAGCTTGGCCAACTGCTTGAGGCGCGACTGGGCCTGGGTCGCCTTGGACGCCGTGGCGCGGAAGCGGTCGACGAAGGCCTGGAGGTGAGCGCGCTGGGCGTCGATCTTCGACTTGTTGGATTCCAGCAGGCGGGCGCGCTCGGCGCGCTGGGTTTCGAAGTTGTCGTAGTTGCCGGGATAGAGGTCGAGCTTGCCTGAGTGCAGGTGGAGGATGTGATCCACCGAGTTGTTCAGGATCTCGCGGTCGTGGCTGATGATGATGGCGCTGTTGGGATACTTCTTCAGGCGCGCCTCGAGCCAGAGCGCCCCTTCCAGGTCGAGATAGTTGGTGGGTTCGTCCAGCAGCAGCAGGTCGGGCTCGGCGAACAGGGCCGCGGCCAGCGCCACGCGCATCCGCCAGCCGCCGGAGAACTCCGCCATGGGGCGGGCCAGGTCGGCGTGGGAGAAGCCGAGGCCGGAGAGGATTTCCGCCGCCCGGCTGGGGGCGCGGTCGGCGCCGATGTCGCTGAGGCGGGCGTAGATCTCCCCCAGGTGCTCGGGCTCGGCGGTGTCCAGCGAGGCCATCAGGGTCTCGCGCTCGACGTCGGCGGCCAGCACCGTGTCCAGCAGGGTGACCGGCGTGGCGGGATGTTCCTGATCCACCGAGGCGATGCGGGCGGCCTTGGGGTAGCCGATCTCGCCGGAGCCCTGGTGCAGCTGGCCCAGGATCAGCTTGAAGAGGGTCGACTTGCCCACGCCGTTGCGGCCCACCAGCCCCACCTTGGAGCCCACGGGCAGGCTGATGGTGGCCTCGTCGAAGAAACGACGGCCCCAGGAGTCGAAGACGAGTTCATGGATCTGCAGCATGGGATCGGACTTACAAAACAGGTTGAATGAACGGCCGGCCCTGCGGCCGTCGCTGGACGTCTTCGCTTGCGGCGTTGACTAGGGTCGCATCAACCGTCTCTCCGATGACGGTCGCTCCATATCAGAGGTCGCGGCCCGCGTCGCGCGCAACCTGCCTTGGCGCTGTCACCCGGTGCGGCTATAAGCCCGCACCCTTCGGCGCGGACGGCCGCGCCTCAGATACAAAGAACAAGCCAAGACCATGACTGAACGCACCTTCTCGATCATCAAGCCGGACGCCACCAAGCGGAACCTCACCGGCAAGATCAACGCGGTGATCGAAGACGCGGGCCTGCGCATCGTCGCCCAGCGCCGGATCAAGATGACGCAAGCCCAAGCCAAGAAGTTCTACGAAGTGCACGCCGAGCGTCCCTTCTACGGCGAACTGGTGGAGACCATGACCTCGGCCCCCGTGGTCGTGCAGGTCCTGGAAGGCGACAACGCCATGGCCCGCTATCGCGAAGTCATGGGCGCCACCAACCCCGAGCAGGCCGCCCCCGGCACCATCCGCAAGCTGTTCGCCCTGAACGTCGGCGAGAACTCGGTGCACGGTTCGGACTCGGTCGAGAACGCCAAGATCGAGATCGCCCAGTTCTTCAAGGACGAAGACATCGTTGGCTAAGCGATCGGCCGGCGTCTAGTCGACGCCGCGTCACCGTTTCCAAGGAGCCCTCCATGCGCTAGCTCAGGCTGGTCGCAGGGAGGGCTTTTTCGTGGGCGCAACAGGGACCGAGACCTTTCCCGAGATCCGCGAGGCGGTGCGCCGACTCTGCGCCCAGTTTCCGGGAGAATACTGGCGGGCCCTGGACCGCGACCGGATCTATCCCAAAGAGTTCGTCACCGCCCTCACGGAGGCGGGCTTCCTGTCGGTGCTGATCCCGGAAGCCTATGGCGGCTCGGGCCTGGGCCTCGGCGCCGCCACTGCGGTGCTGGAGGAGATCCACCGCTCGGGCTGCAACGGCGGCGCCTGCCACGCCCAGATGTACACCATGGGCGCCCTGCTCAAGCACGGCAGCGAGGCTCAAAAGCAGGCCTATCTGCCGAAAGTGGCCAGCGGCGAATTGCGGCTGCAGGCCTTCGGGGTGACCGAGCCCACCGCCGGCACCGACACCACCCGCATCTCCACCTTCGCAAGGCGCGAGGGCGACAAGTACATCGTCAACGGCCAGAAGCTGTGGATCAGCCGCGCCGAGCACTCGGACCTGATGATCCTGCTCTGCCGCACCACCGCGCGGGAGGACGCCGCCAAGCCCAGCGCGGGGATGAGCGTCCTGCTGGTGGACATGCGCGCGGCGGTGGGTCGCGGCCTGACCATCAAGCCGGTCCGGACCATGCTGAACCACGCCACGACGGAGCTCTTCTTCGACGACATGGAAGTGCCCGTCGCCAACCTGATCGGCGAGGAAGGCAAGGGGTTCGGCTACATCCTGGACGGCATGAACGCCGAGCGGATCCTGATCGCCGCCGAGTGCATAGGGGACGCCAAGTTCTTCATCGACAAGGCCAGCGCCTACGCCACCGAGCGGGAGGTGTTCGGCCGGCCGATCGGCCAGAACCAGGGGGTGCAGTTCCCCATCGCCCGGGCCCATGTCCAGATGACCGCGGCCTCGCTGATGGTGGACAAGGCCGCGACGATGTTCGACGCCGGCGAGCCCTGCGGGACCGAGGCCAACATGGCCAAGCTTGTTGCTTCCGAAGCCTCCTGGTTCGCCGCCGACACCTGCCTGCAGACCCACGGCGGCTTCGGCTTCGCCGAGGAGTACGACATCGAGCGCAAGTTCCGCGAGACGCGGCTCTACATGGTGGCGCCGATCTCGACCAACATGGTGCTGAACTTCATCTCCGAGCACGTGCTGGGACTGCCGCGCTCCTACTAGAACAGGCTCTTCACGAGCTGCGACACGACATAGGGGCCGACGACCAACAGGAAGGCCGTCCAGGCGGCGGTGAGCAGGGTGAAGACCCAACCCAGCATCGCCATTGCGCCGTCGCGTTCGAGCAGGGCCAGGCAGAAGAACAGGATCGCCCACGCCGGCAGGAAATTGTCGAACGGGATCGGCAGGG
>JAZKBZ010000065.1:8701-18575 GCA_040388315.1 Pseudomonadota bacterium
CATCCCGGCGAAGGCCGGGACCCAGATCGTAAGGCTCGGTGATCGGCGTCCGACCGAAGTCCTGAGTTTCATCCGCGCCGGTGGTGGGCGTCACCTGGGTCCCGGCCTTCGCCGGGATGAGCGGTAGAACATGTACGATTTGCTCAAAGGCCTGAGGGTGGTGGAGGGGTCGGCCTTCGTGGCGGGGCCGACCTGCGGACTGTACCTGGCGCAGATGGGCGCCGAGGTGATCCGGTTCGACAATATCGGCGGTGGGCCCGACTTCCGGCGCTGGCCGCTCTCGCCCGAAGGCGACAGCCTCTACTGGGAGGGACTGAACAAGGGCAAGAAGTCCGTGGCCCTCGACCTCGCCCGCCCCGAGGGGCGGGAGCTGGCGCAGCGGCTGGCGGCCGCGCCCGGCGAGGACGGCGGTCTGTTCGTGACCAATTTCCCGGTGGACGGATTCCTCTCCTACGAGAAGCTCAGCGCCCTGCGGCCCGACCTGATCTGCGTGCGGGTGATGGGCTGGGCCGACGGGTCCCAGGGCATGGACTATACGATCAACTCGGCGCTCGGCCTGCCGCTGATGACCGGGCCGGTGGGGGACGACCGCCCCGTGAACCACGTCCTGGCGGCCTGGGACCTGCTCACCGGGGCCTATTGCGCCTTCTCCCTGGTCTCGGCCCTGCTGGCCCGGATGAAGGGGCGTGGCGGTCGCGAGATCCGCGCGCCGCTGTCGGACATTGGGGCAGCGACCATGGCCAATCTGGGCTTCACCGCCGAGACCCTGCTGGCCGGCCACCAGCGGCCGCGGATGGGCAACGACATCTACGGCGCCTTCGGCCGCGACTTCACCACCAAGGACGGCCAGAAGCTGATGCTGCTGGCCATCACCCCCAAGCAGTGGAGCAAGGCCCTGGAGACCCTGGGCATTGTCGCCGAGGTGCGTCAGGTGGAGGCCGAGCTCGGCGTCTCCTTCGCCACCGACGAGGGCCTGAGGTTCACCCACCGGGCGCGGCTCTATCCGCTGTTCGAGCGCGCCTTCGCGGCGAAGACCGCCGCCGAGCTGACTCCGGCCTTCGACGCCGGCGGGGTGACCTGGGGCGCCTACCAGACGCTGGAGGCGGCGCTGGAGGATCCGCGCCTCTTCAAGGCCAATCCGGTGTTCCAGGACGTGGCCCATCCCAGCGGCCTGACCTATCCGGCGCCGGGCGCCATGGCCACCATTCCGCAGGACGCGCGCGGCGCCGTGCGGCCCGCGCCCAAGCTCGGCGAGCATACCGACGAGGTGCTGGCCGAGGTTCTGAAGATGTCGGACGGCGAGATCGCCCGGCTGCATGATGCGAAGATCGTCGCGGGAGCCGAGGGCCAATGAACCAGACCATCGCCGTCGAGGAGACAGGCCCCGGCCTGCTGGTCGTCACCCTCAGCCGGCCGGAGGCGGCCAATTCGCTCAACACCGCCATGGGCCGCGAGCTGCTGGCCCTGTGGATGCGCATCGCCGACGACGAGCAGGTGCGCGCCGTGGTGCTGACCGGGGCGGGCCGGTTTTTCTGCGCCGGCGCCGACCTGAAGGAGCGCGACGGCATGACCGACGCGGCCTGGGGCGAGCAGCACCGCCTGTTCGAGGACATGATCCGCGCCCAGCTGGCCTGTCCCTTCCCGCTGATCGCGGCGATCAACGGGGCGGCCATGGGCGGGGGGGCGGAGATGGCGCTGGCCTGCGACTTCGCCTGGGCCGCGGAGACCGCGCGGATCGGCCTGCCGGAGGCCGGACTGGGGATTATCCCGGGCCTGGGGGGCACCCAGCTGCTGACCCGGGCGGTGGGGGAGCGGCGGGCCGCCGAGATGCTGATGTTCGGCGCGCCGGTGGACGCCGCCGAGGCCCTGTCGGTGGGGATCGTCAACCGGATCTGCCCGGCGGAGACCCTGCTGCCCCAGGTGCTGGAGCGGGCGGCGCTGATCGCGGCCAAGGCCCCTTTGTCGGTGCGGGCGCTCAAGCGCGTCGTGCGCGGCGGGGCGGTCCTGCCCCTGGACAAGGCCATGGCCCTGGAGCTGGAGGCCTACAACCACCTCTTCACCACCGAAGACCGGCGCGAGGGCGTCGCGGCCTTCAATCAGAAGCGGGCGGCGGACTTCAAGGGGCGCTAGGCGCCGGCGGCTTCTCGTTCGCGACGTTCGTGATATGTTCCTTCGAGTCAACGAAGGAGAGCGACATGCGCCTCTATTCCGGTCCCTTGAGCATGTTCGGCGCCAAGGTGGAGATCGCGGCCCTGGAGAAGGGCCTGCCGGTGAAGGTCTTCATGGTCCCCTACGATCCGCAGCGGGGTTATGAGCCGAAGCATCCCGACGTGGTGCGGATCAATCCCAAGCGCCAGGTTCCGGTGCTGATCGATGGCGAGTTGGAAATCTTCGATTCCACCCAGATCCTCGAATATTTCGAGCATCTCTCGCCAGAGCCCGCCCTGTGGCCCGCCGATCCCAGGGCCCGCGCGGCAGCCCGGCTGCTGGAGCATCGGGCCGACGAGGTCTATTTCCCGCACGTCATCGCCCTGATGGGCCTGCAGGCTACGCCGGAGGACCCAGCCGCCGTGGCGGCGCGGGCGGCGGCCTCGGCGTTCTATGGCGAGATGGAAGCCCTGCTGGCCGACCGTGAATTCCTGGCCGGGACCCTGAGCTACGCCGACATCGGTTTCTTCATGGCCAGCCTGTTCGGCGAGCGGATGGGGGCGGTGATGGGGCGCGAGACGCCGCGGCTGCTGGCCTGGCGGCAGGCCATGGCCTCGCGGCCGACGGTGCGTCAGGTGGCCGGCGCCATGATGGACTACCTGGCCTCGATCGGCCGACCGATCCCGGAATTCATGACCGCGACGGTGGCCGGGTGATCTGGCTGTCGCGCAGATAGGGGGAGTGCAGGCGCTCATAGGGCGGAGCGCCGGACTGGCCGATCAGCATGCTCAGCAGCTCGCCGCCATGCACGCCCGCGGGCGGCGGACCGTCCCTCAGGGCGCGCCAGAGGCCAAGGGCCTCCCGGTCGATCTGTTCGTCACGCGTCATTTCAAGCCTCAATTCCACGTTGTGAGTTACGCGTGGGACCGACGGCAGGTTCCGCCAAATTTCTTTATTTACCGTAGCTTGGCAGGAGTTGGGCGCGCCCGTGGCGCTCAGCTTGCCGCCAATTCGCCGCAGACGAAGGCGTCCTCGTCGGCCGCCAGCAGGCCTTCCAGCACCTCCGGGGCGTCCTGCGGGGCGACGATGAGGATCAGCCCGACCCCACAGTTGAAGGTCCGGCGCAGCTCGTGATCGGAGACCCCGCCCACCTGCTGCATCCAGGCGAAGACCGGGGGCAGGGGCCAGGCGTTCCAGTCGAACCTGGCCTCCAGGCCCTCGGCGATGGCCCGCGGCGGATTCTCGATCAGGCCGCCGCCGGTGATGTGGGCGCAGCCCTTGATCCGGCCGGCCTTGATCTGGGGCAGGACGCTCTTGATGTAGATGCGGGTGGGCGCCATCAGCGCCTTCGCCAGGCTGAGGTTCTCGTCGAAGGGCGCGGTGTCGGTCCAGGCCAGGCCCGAGCGCTCGACGACGCGGCGCACCAGGGAATAGCCATTGGAGTGCGGGCCGCTGGAAGCCAGACCGATGATCAGGTCGCCGGCCTGCTGGTCGCCCATGCGGGGCAGGACCGCGCCGCGCTCCACCGCGCCGACGGAGAAGCCGGCCAGGTCATAGTCGCCTTCGCCGTACATGCCCGGCATCTCGGCGGTCTCTCCCCCCACCAGGGCCGCGCCGGCCTGGAGGCAGCCCTCGGCGATGCCGCCCACCACGCGAGCGGCTTCCTCGACGTTGAGCTTGCCGGTGGCGAAATAGTCCAGGAACAGCAGGGGCTCGGCGCCCTGGGCCAGCAGGTCGTTGACGCACATGGCCACCAGGTCGATGCCGACGGTGTCGTGCATGCCGGTCTCGATGGCGACCTTCAGCTTGGTGCCGACGCCATCGGTGGTGGAGACCAGCAGGGGATCGGCGTAGCCGGCCGCCTTCAGGTCGAAGAGCGCGCCGAAGCCGCCGAGGGCGGCGTCCGCTCCGGGCCTGCGGGTAGCCTTGGCCAAGGGCTTGATCTTCTCGATCAGGGCATTGCCGGCGTCGATATCCACGCCAGCTTGAGCATAGGTGAGGCCGTTCGGACGGTCGGTCATGGTGAAATAGGCCTCAAGAAATTCGCCGCCGGGGTTGCAGACTCGGGCGTGCGCGGGGCTATAGCTAATTGATGACGCCGATTACAACCACCGCCGAACTGGCGGCGTACTGTGACAAAATCAAAGGCCAGCCTTTCGTCGCCGTGGACACCGAGTTCATGCGCGAGACGACCTACTGGCCCAAGCTCTGTCTGATCCAGGCCGCCGCCCCCAACGCCGAGTGCGTTATCGACCCTCTGGCCGAGGGCCTGGACCTTGAACCGTTCCTGGAGATCCTGCGCGACGAGAGCATCGAGAAGGTGTTCCACGCCGCCCGGCAGGATGTCGAGATATTCAACAATCTCAAGGCGATGCCCAAGCCTCTGTTCGACACCCAGGTGGCCGGCATGGCCGCGGGCTATGGTGAGCAGATCGCCTATGACGCCCTGGTCCGACAGATGCTGAAGATCGAGCTGGACAAGTCCAGCCGCTTCACCGACTGGGCGCGCCGGCCGCTGACCGAGGCCCAGCTGACCTATGCCCTGGCCGACGTGACCCACCTGGCGGCGCTTTATCCGATCCTCAAGGCGCGGCTTGAAAAAGAGGGCCGCCTGGCCTGGGTTCACGACGAGATGCAGAACCTCTGCGATCCCGCCGTCTATGACGTGGAGCCGGAGAACGCCTGGAAGCGGCTGAAACCGCGCCGGCACACCTCGAAGTACCTGGCCGTCTACAAGGCCGTGGCCGCCTGGCGCGAACGCACCGCCCAGCAGCGAGACCAGCCGCGCGGCCGCATCCTGAAGGACGAGGCCATCGACGAACTGGCCACCCAGGCGCCGACCGACGCTGGGGCCATCGACCGCCTTCGCTCGGTGCCCAAGGGCTTCTCCGGCTCGCGCTTCGGACCCGACCTGATCGACGCCATCAAGGAGGCGTTGAAGGATCCCGACGCCTACGCCCCGGTGATCGAGCGCAGCAAGACCGCGGTCTCGCCGGCGGCGGGCGCCGTGGTGGAGCTGCTCAAGGTGCTGCTGAAGGCCCGCGCCGAGGACGCCGGAGTGGCGTCGAAGCTGATCGCCACGGTTTCCGATCTCGAGCTGATCGCCAATGACGACGACGCCAAGACCCCGGCCCTGACCGGCTGGCGGCGCGAGGCCTTCGGTGAGGACGCCCTGAAGCTGAAACGTGGCGAGCTGGCCCTGGTGCTGGACGGCACCCGGGTGCGGGTGGTCGAGGTGCGGCGCGCGCCCAAGGTCAGCGCGGCGGAATAATGCGTCTGCTGCTGAACCTCCTGTGGTTCGTGTTCGGCGGCTGGCTCTCGGGCCTGCTGTGGATGCTGTCTGGCGCGCTGCTGGCCATCACCATCGTTGGCCTGCCCTGGGCCTTCGCCGCCTTCCGGATCGCCGGGTTCAGCGCTTGGCCCTTCGGGCGGCAGGTGGTGGCGCGCGACCTTCATACGGGCCGCGAGGACCTGGGCACCGGGGGCGTCGGCTTCCTGATGAACGTGGTGTGGTTCATCCTGGGGGGCTGGTACCTGGCGCTCAGCCACCTGATGCTGGCCGTCGCCCAGGCGGTGACCATCATCGGCATCCCCTTCGCGGTCCAGAACGTGAAGCTGGCGATCATCTCCCTGGCCCCGGTGGGCAAGACGGTCGTCGAGGTCTGAACCAGCAAGAAGCGGTGGATAAGTTCGCCACCGTGACCGCCAAGCCTTTAGACCCCCGCCTCCACCGGTCCTGCACCGCCTTTCCACCGTCTGTCCACCGGGCGCGCCAAAACCGCGCTTGCCGGAAAACAGGGGCGGGCGCAGCGTCATGACGTCGAGAGGGACCGCGGCGCGGGCGGACCGGGAAACCGGACCACCAGGCGAGCGGAAGGTTCCCGGCCGGAGACTGACGGGGCGACCCGACAGCGACCCGCCGAAGGACACCGGCCGAGGGCGGAGAGGCGCAGGGCGACCTGCAAATCGACGCGGCGGCCGACCTTGGAGGCGCAGAGCCCGCAAGGGATCTGGATGAGAGGGCGGCATGTCGGGCGACCGACGTGTCGCCCTCTTGCTATGCGCGCTCGGCTAGAGGCCGACTTCGCTGGGCGAAGCCTCGTTGATCAGGGGTTCGCCGGCCAGGTAGCGTTTGAGATTGTCCACGAACAGCTGATCGCCGCGGGCGGGCGTCCCCTGGCCGGAATTGGAGGTGTGGGCGCTGATCCGCACCTTGGGGTGGTCCCACATCCAGTGGTCGGCGGGCAGGGGCTCGGTCTGGAAGACGTCCAGCACCGCATGGCCGGGCTTGTCGGCCTCCAGGCCCCGCTTCAGGGCGTCCTCGTCCACCAGGCCGCCGCGGCCGATGTTGATCAGAATCGATCCCGGCTTCATGGCGGCGAAGAAGGCGGCGTCGGCCATGTCGCGGGTCTGGTCGTTCAGAGCGCAGGCCAGGACCACCACATCGGTCTGGGGCAGGATCTCGGCCAAGCCCGCCATGGCGACGGTGGCGTCGGCCAGGGGATCGGCCTTGTCGCTGCGGCGCACGACGGTGAGGTGGACGCCGAAGGGCTTGATGCGGCGCGCGATCTCCGCGCCGATGGCCCCGGCGCCGACGATGGCCCAGCGGGTCTGGCTCACCTCGCGATAGGGGGTCGACTTCCAGGTCCTGGCCGCCTGCAGCGCGCGCTGGGTGTCGATGGGCACGATCAGGGCCAGGCCGTGGGCCACGACATATTCGGCGATGGCGACGGCCTGGGCGTTACTCTTGGACAGCCGCACCCCCTTGGCCATCACCGACTTGAACACCGGGGCGTCGATGCCGGCGTTGAAGGTCTGCATCCACTGGGCCCTGGTTCCCTTGAGGACCTTGCCCATCAGGGCCGGGAGTTGGCCGCCGCCATAGGCGTCGAGGGTGGTCCAGACGATCTCGGGATCCACCTCGTCGGCGGCGATCTCGACGCCATTCCGCTGGAAGCTCTCAGGCCCCGTCAGCGTGACGATGTCCAGGTCGCCGACGAAGGGGGTGATGCGGGCCCGGACCCGCTCATAGGCCGCCGCGGTGAGGAGGAGCTGCATCGGGTCAGGCCATTTCGAGCTTGAGTTTCAGGGCCTGGGCCAGGGTGGCGGCGCGCTTGGCGGTCTGTTCCCCCAGCAGCATGTCATGCCAGCCCTCGTCGGCGGTGAGGCTGAGGCGGTTGTCGTCGATCACCAGGCTGGCGTGGGGCAGGAGGGTGGCGTTGCGGCCGGAGAGGTCGCAGCCCAGGCGCACGGCGGCGCCCAGGGCCCGGGCCCGTTGGCGCCGCTCGGTGGAGAGCACCTTGGCGATGGTCCCGGGCTCGGGGGTGACCGGGGCGCTGGAGTGACGGGCGAAGGCGGCGCAGGCCAGGAAGGCGCGTTCGGCGTGGGTCATGCCGGCGATCGGGGCCCGTAGGACCTGGTCGAAGGCGAGGTCGGCGCGATGGTCGGGGTGCAGGCGCGCGCCCAGGTCGGCCAGGCGGCAGGCCGCGGCGGCGAGGACGGGGTCGCGCTCGCCGAACACCGGCGGCAGCTTGGCGAAGGCCCGGGTCAGCCAGGTCTCCAGGGCCAGGCCCAGGTCGTGGGAGAGGCCGCGCACGGCGGTCAGCGCCTCGCAGCCCTCGATGAGCGGATCGCGGGTGCGCTCCTCCGCCGACATGGCCTCCAGCAGCAGGCCTTCGCGCAGGCCGTAGGCGGAGATCACCACCTTCTCGACCCCCAGACGCTCGATCAGGGCGTCCAGCACCAGGGCGGAATAGGGCAGGGTGTCGAACCGTTTCTTGGACAGGCCCTGGATGCGCTCCAGGGAGCCGCGGGACTGGCGGCTGACGAAGCGGGCCACGTCCACGGCGTCGGCGCGGGTCATCTCATACTGGTGGGCGACGCGCAGAGGGTAGTCGGCCATCACCATGTGCAGCAAGGCCAGGTTGCGCCAGGCGCCGCCCACGGCCTGGAACTGTGGGGTGACGAACCTCTGGTCGAGGGGCGCGAGCGCCGCATCGATCCGCCTGCGCGTGCGCTCGAGGTCCAGGGCGCGCGGGGCGCCCAGGGCGAAGGGGCCGAGCGGCAGGGTGACGCCGTCGCCGGACTGGCCGTCGTCCAGGCGGATCAGTTCCAGGCTGGAGCCGCCCAGGTCCCCCACCACGCCCTTGGCGTCCGGCTGACCGGCCATGACGCCGAGGGCCGCGTAGCGGGCCTCCTCCTCGCCGGTGAGGATGCGCACCCGTAGGCCGGTCTCGGTCTGGACGCGGGCCAGGAACTCCCGCCCGTCGAGGGCCTCGCGCACGGCGGCGGTGGCCACCACCATGATCTCCGAGGCGTTGAGGCCGTCAAGCACCGCGCGGAAGCGGCGCATGGCCGCCATGGCGGTCTCGATCCCGTCGGGCGACAGGCGGCCGGTGGCGGTCAGGTCGCGGCCGAGGCCGGCCAGGGCCTTCTCGTTGAAGACGGTCCAGATCGCCCGGCCTTCCAGCCGGTAGATGACGAGACGGACGGAATTCGAACCCAGGTCGATGACGGCGGCCTGGCGACCGGTGGGACTATCCGTGCGTGGCCACATGATCGATCGCGCGCGGCATGTCCTTCACCTTCTGCCCCCGGCCTGACAGGCTGGGATTGGTCATGAAGTACTCGTGCGCGGAGAAGGCGCCCGGGTGGTCCCACGACGGATCGCGGGTATAGCGGCCCTCGCCGTCCAGCGTCCAGCTTTGCGCTTCGTCCTTGAGATTGGCGACCATGATCTGCTGCAGGACCTGCTGGTGAACCGTGGGGTTCTCCACCGGGGTCAGGCACTCCACCCGGCGGTCCAGGTTGCGCGGCATCCAGTCGGCCGAGGAGATGAAGACCCGGGTCTCCGCCGAGGGCATGGGGGCGCCGTTGGCGAAGGCCACGATGCGGGAATGCTCCAGGAAGCGGCCGACGATGGACTTGACCCGGATGTTCTCCGACAGGCCGATGACGCCGGGGCGCAGGCAGCAGATGCCGCGCACCACCAGGTCGATGGAGACCCCGGCCTGGCTGGCCTCGTACAGGCGGTCGATCAGGACCGGGTCGACGATGGAGTTGAGCTTGGCCCAGATGGCGGCGGGCTTGCCGGCCTGGGCGTTGGCGACCTCCTGGCCGATCAGGGCCAGCAGGTCGTGCTTCATGGTAATGGGGGAGAAGGAGAGCTTCTCCAGCCGGTCGGGGGTGGCGTAGCCGGTGATGTAGTTGAACAGCCGGGCCGAGTCGCGGCCCAACGCCGGGTCGGTGGTGAACAGCGACAGGTCGGTATAGATGCGCGCGGTCACCGGGTGGTAGTTGCCGGTGCCGAAGTGGCAGTAGGTGCGCAGGTTGTCGCCCTCCTTGCGGACCACCATCGAGAGCTTGGCGTGGGTCTTGTACTCCACGAAGCCGAAGACGACGTGGACCCCGGCGCGCTCCAGGTCCCGCGCCCACTTGAGGTTGGCCTCCTCGTCGAAGCGGGCCTTGATCTCCACCAGGGCGGTGACGTTCTTGCCGTTCTCGGCGGCCTCGATGAGAGCCGCGACGATGGGGCTGTCGGAGGAGGTCCGGTAGAGGGTCTGCTTGATGGCCAGCACGTTGGGGTCGCGGGCCGCCTGGCGCAGGAACTGGACCACCACGTCGAAGCTCTCGAAGGGGTGATGGCCCAGGATGTCCTTCTCGCGGATGGCGGCGAAGCAGTCGCCGGCATGGTCGCGGATGCGTTCGGGGAAGCGGGGCTCGAAGG
>JAZKBZ010000065.1:18585-19294 GCA_040388315.1 Pseudomonadota bacterium
TGAACTTCAGGTCCGCCCGGTCGGGCGGGATCAGCTGGTTGAGCTCGTCCAATCCCAGCAGGCCGTCGATCATCAGGATGTCGTCCTGGCGGGCGTGGAGGTTGGTGACGATGAAGTCCCGCAGCTCCTGCGGCATGGCCTGTTCGATCTCGACGCGCACCACCGAGCCCAGGCGCCGCTGTTTCAGACGCGCCTCGAACTCCCGCATCAGGTCCTCGGCCTCTTCCTCGATCTCGATGTCGCTGTCGCGGATCAGACGGAAGACGCCCTGGGCCTCGATCTCGCAATCGGGGAACAGGTGGTCGAGGAAGATGGAGACCATGTTCTCCAAGGAGATGAACCGCCGCTCGGGCTTGCGCCGCCGCGAGGGCGTGGCCGGAATCTGCCAGAAACGGGCGACCTGCGCCGGGATCGGGACCAGGGCGTAGAGCAGTCGGCCGTCCGACTGCCGGCGCAGCTTCAGGGCCAGGGAGAAGGCGAGGTTGGGGATGAAGGGGAAGGGGTGAGCCGGGTCGATGGCCAGCGGGGTCAGGACCGGGAACAGGCGGCTGACGAAGGTCTCCTCCAGGGCCGCCTTCTCGGCGGGCGTCACCTCCTGGGGCGTGACCACGTGCAGGCCCTCGCCGGTGAGTTCGACGCAGAGCTCGCGCCAACGGGTCTGCTGGCCGCTCATCAGGTCGGCGGCTTCGGAATTGACCCGTTCCAGCTG
>JAZKBZ010000065.1:19304-23240 GCA_040388315.1 Pseudomonadota bacterium
GTCCTGGCTGACGACGCGCACGCCCTCGCGGACCTGGGCCTTCAGGCCAGCCACCCGGACCATGTAGAATTCGTCGAGGTTGTTGGCCGAGATCGACAGGAAGCGCAGGCGCTCCAGCAGCGGATGGCGGGCGTTCTGGCTCTCTCCCAGCACCCGCTTGTTGAAGGCCAGCCAGGAGAGTTCGCGGTTGAAGAACCGGGCCGGCGAAGCCAGCAGCTCGGTGTCCAGACCCAGGGGTTCGCGCGCGACTTCGACACCGTCGGATCGCATGGGCGCGGCATAGGTCATGGGTCGACATTCCCGGAACTGGAGATCGAGCCTGTTCTGGCCCAACCGACTTGAGGCTTCAAGTCATCCCTCGAAAAGGTCAAGATTCTCCGTATCATCTTCAAGAATCTGTCGTGCAAGCGCCCGCGAAATGGGCCGCTGTTCGTCGTCGGCGGCCTCGTCCAGACGCTTGACGATTTCGCGGGCCGCCGGGATCGACCTTGGCATGCGGCGCAGGAGGTAGGGAAACACCTCCTTGGGCGGGCGAATGCTCCGCTCCCGGAAGAATTTTCTCAAGACACCTTCCAGGACCTGGTCGTCGGGCTCCTCGATCAGGGCCACCGGAAGGGCGTTGAGGCGCGACCGCAGGTCCGGGAGTTCGGCGGGCCAGGCCGCCGGCGCCAGCCGCGCCGTCAGCAGCAGGCTGCCCCCGTCATGGCCGGCCATGTTGATCAGGTGGAACAGGGTCTCGGCGTCGATACCCCGGTCGACATCCTCCACCAGGACCGGGCGGCCGTTGGCGGCGGAGACGTCGGTGGCGGTGCGGTCCAGGATCAGCGCCTTGGCCTGGGCGGCCCAGCCTCGGGCCAGGTGGGTCTTGCCGCACCCCTCGGCTCCCACCAGCACCAGACAGCCGCCATGCCAGGCGGGCCAGGCGTCCAGGGCCGCGATCGCCTGGGCGTTGGAGGGGCCCTGGCTGAACTCGCGGCGCGCATAGGACACGGGACGCCCGAGGGTCAGGCGTAGCTGTCGCACTATGGGTCTCTTCGGGCGGGCGCGGTCACCGGGCGATCTTAGCGTCGGCGGCGCCCGGGGTCGATGTGGACAGCATCGGCAACTGGGGATGGATCGGCCGGTGGCGTCGCGGCGAGGACGCCGAGCGGGTGCGTTAGGCCACAGGCGCCGCCTGGCGTGCAGACGGGCAGCCGGATTGCGCGTCTGGGGTTCAAATCCCATCAAACCTCGCCACACCGACACCTGGTCGGTTGGAGGAGCGGTCGCCCTCGCGCCACCTGTCTCCATCACCCCGAACGGGGGAGCTGGGGATAGCATGATGAACACTTCGAACCTGCGCCGTCGGGCGCTGATGTGCGGCGCGGCCGTGACGATGGCGCTGGGCGCGCCGACCTGGGCGCTCGCTCAGACCGCCGGCACGGTGGATGAGCTGGTGGTGACCGGCAGCCGGGTCTCGGAGGCCTCGGTAGCCATCGGCACCGACCAGGCCACCGCCACCGTCGCCATCACCCGCGAGGCCCTGCTCTCGGCCCCGGCCGGCGTGACCGGCCTGAAGATGCTGGAGTCCCTGCCGGGCTTCAACGTCCAGGCCAACGACGCGCTCGGCATGTACGAGTTCGGCAACTCGGTCTCGGTGCGAGCCTTCAACTTCCAGCAGATCGGCTTCCTGCTGGACAACATCCCCATGGGCCGCAGCGACCAGTTCGGCGGCAGTCCGATCTATCGCTATGTCGACAACGAGAACCTGCTGCGCGTGACCGCCTCGGCCGGTTCCGGTGACGTCGGCCTGCCCAGCTACGCCTCGCTCGGCCCCATCGTCAGCTACCTGACCCAGGTTCCGGACAAGGAATTCGGCGGCGTGGTCAGCTACAGCCGAGGTAGCGACAACCTGCAGCGCACCTTCGCCCGCCTGGATCTGGGCGAGCACAACGGGTTCTCGGGCTATGTCAGCGGTTCCTGGATCCACGGCGACCTGTGGCGCGGTCCCGGCGACATCGACCGCAAGCACTATGAGGGCAAGCTGCGCTGGGAGATCGGGGAGGGGGCGATCACCTTCCAGACCGTCCACAACGACTATTTCGACTACGACTCGCCGTCGATCACCAAGGCCCAGTACGCCGGGACGGCCGGCGACCTGTTCGGGCGTTCGGGGCGCGGGTTCGCCTATCTGGGCTATGTGCCGGTGCTGCCGGTGACCAGCCCGGGGATCACCTACTCCAACACCGCCTACAACCAGTACTACAAGCAGGCGGTGAACAGCCGGCAGGACCACCTGTATGGCCTGACCTACGAGACCCCGATCGGGGAGGCCCTGAACCTCACCCTGGGCGCCTATTACGAGTCGAAAGAGGGCTACGGCGTCTCGCCGGAGGCCTATTCCACCTCGCTCACCAACTACAACAACGAGCGGCTGATCGTCCCGGGCCTGTTCGCCCCCAAGGGCCTGCAATACGGCCTGTCCACCGTGGACGGCACGCGCCAGGGGGTGACGGGCAAGCTGACCTGGAACCTCGGCATCCACGCCCTGTCGGCCGGGGTCTGGCTGGAGAACGACGACTACCACCGCACACAGCAGCGCTATAACCAGGTGGGCGGAAGCCCCGACGGCGCGCCGCTGCTGAGCGAACCGGTTCACCTGCAGCGCAACTACACCTCGACGCGGGACACGGTGGAGTTCTTCGTCAAGGACACGCTCAACCTGCTGGACGAGCGGCTGCACATCGACCTCGGTTTCAAGAGCCTGAGCGTCGACTACAACATCGCCGGCTACCGCAACCCGGCCGACTTCATCAACAGGCGCCAGCCCTCGATCTCCAAGACCTGGGAAGACAGCTTCCTGCCGCAGGTGGGCGCCGTCTTCGACGTCAACAGCCGCGACCAGATCTTCGCGTCCTATTCGGAGAACATGGCCCTGCCGCGCGGCGCCGACGACATCTTCTCGGCCGCCAGCCCGCTGGCGCCCGGACCCGAGGCGGAGACCTCCACCAACTGGGAGATCGGCTACCGCGCCAATCGGCCGACCTTCAACGCCTCGATCGTGGCCTATCAGACCAGCTTCGAGAACCGGCTCCAGGCCTTCGCCGCCGTGGTGCCGGGGTCAACGACCACCGAGACCTTCTATCAAAACGTCGGCGCGGTGAAGGCGCACGGGGCGGAGTTCAGCGGCCAGTGGAAGCCTGAACTCCTGGGCGGGAAGGTCTATTTCAACTCCAACCTCAGCTACAATATCGCCGAATTCCAGGACAACTTCGCCACCTTCGCCATCGCCGGAAAGCGGGTCCCCGACTTCCCCGAATGGCTGTGGACCGGCGGGATCACCATCGAACCGGTCGAAGGCGCGGTGTTCAACCTGTCGGCGCGTCACATCAGCTCGCGCTTCACCAACTTCGTGAACAACGAGGAGACTGACGGCTACACGATCTACAACGCCTATCTCGACCTCGGCGACGGGTTCGGGGCAGGCCCGTTCGAGCAGATCAAGGCCCGGGTCAATGTCGATAACATCCTGGACGAGGACTATCTGGGCACGGTGAACACCACCACCAACACCGCCGCTAGCTTCCGGCCCGGCCCGCGCCGGACCATCCAGTTCACCCTGTCGGCGGAATTCTAGAAGCGCGACGCCGCGGCGGCGCAGGCCGTCGCGGCGTCAGACCTTGTCGAGGTGCCGGTCGCGGGCCGACATCAGGGACCAGCCCTCGGGGCGCAGCAGCTCGATGGGGGAGAAGCGGACCTTGTAGTCCATCTTCTCCGAGCCCCGGACCCAGTAGCCCAGATAGACATAGGGCATGTCGGTCAGGCGGGCCTGGATCACGTGATCCAGGATGATGAAGGAGCCGACGCTGCGGCGGGTCAGGGCCGGGTCGTAGAAGCTGTAGACCAGGGACAGGCCGTCGCTCATCAGGTCGACCAGGGCGCAGGCGACCAGGTCGC
>JAZKBZ010000065.1:23250-30969 GCA_040388315.1 Pseudomonadota bacterium
GGACCGCCGTCCCTGGAGCGCAGCCGGTATTCGATGATGTGGGTGCGGACCGCGGTGTCCTCGACCATGGCGACATAGTCGGGCCAGGTCATCTCGGCCATGCCGCCGTCGGCGTGGCGGGTCAGGAGGTAGCGGCGGAGCAGATCGAACTGCTCCATGGTCGCCTCGGCCTCCACCAGGTGGCGCTCGATGTCCTCGTTCCGCGCCAGGGTCTTCCGCTCCGAGCGGGAGAAGACGTAGTCGGCGGTGGGGAGGCGGGCCGAGACGCAGGAGGAGCAGGACTCGCAGGCTGGGCGGTAGGCGATGTTCTGGGAGCGGCGGAAGCCGACCTGGGTGAGCGAGTCGTTGACCGTGGCGCCGTCCGACAGGGGCAGGTGGGCGAAGACCTTCCGCTCATGCCGGTCGGGAAGATACGGACAGGGGCTCGGCGCCGTCAGGAAGAACCTGAGTTGTCGGGTCGGAAAATGTTGCGTCACGGACTTGCGATCGCTTTCGAACCACTGCGCCTGGCCCGATTAGGCGTCATGCCGGAGGGTTGCGCAAGTGTTCCGAAGGTCACAGCCTAGAGCCCGTGATCCGGCGGCAGCACCGGGGCTTCCCGAAGCAGCACGATGGCGATCCGGCGGTTGCCGGGGAGGGTGGGATCGTCCGGGTACAGCGGCTCGGAATTGGCCTTGCCGGAGACCTGGTAGATGCGGTCAGCGTCCACCCCGGAGCCCTGAAGTATCCGGCGGGAGGCGTCGGCGCGGCTGGAGGAAAGCGACCAGTCGCTGTCGGCCTTGCGCCCGTTCATGCTGGCCGAGGTGTGGCCCGAGATGCTGATGCGGTTGGGCAGCTGGTTGACGATCTTGGCCACCGCCCGCAGCAGCAGCTTGGCGCGGTCGTTGGGCTGGACCTGACCCTCGTTGAACAGCGAGCGGCCCTCCTGGTCCACCAGCTGGATGCGCAGGCCCTCGGGGGTCTGGTCGATGATGATGTTCTTCGACAGCTCGGCGAGTTCCGGCATCTCCTGCAGCGACTGGCGCAGGGACTGGGCGGCAGAGGCGAAGGCGGCCTCCTCGCGCTTCTCCAGCGCCTCCTTCATGGCCTGGGTTGAGGCCTCGGCGTCGACGGCCTTGGCCGCGTCCTGGCTCTTGCCGTCGTCGGGGTTCTTCGATTCCGGGGACATCTCCTCGATGATCGACATCGAGCCCGCGCTCTTGGCGCCATCTTCCCCGAGCGCGGTGCCACCCAGGATGCCGCCGGAGCCGGAGGTGGTCTCCGAGACGCTGGCCGGAGCGAAGTAGTCGGCGATGCCGCGCTTCTGCTCCGGGCTGGTGGTGTTGATCAGCCACATCAGCAGGAAGAAGGCCATCATGGCGGTCACGAAGTCCGCATAGGCCACCTTCCAGGCGCCGCCATGGTGAGCGTGGCCGCCGCCCTTCTTGATTTTCTTGATCAGGATAGGGGCTTCGCCGACAGCCATGATTCAAACCCGGTTAACGCTGATTCCAACGCAAGGTGCGGCGGGGCTCGTTAAGATGGTGTTGAGTTTGTCGAGAAGGACGTGAGGCATGAGGGTCGCATTCGTGGGCTTGGGCGTGATGGGTTTCCCCATGGCGGGTCACTTGGCCAAGGCCGGGCGCGAGGTGGCGGTCTTCAACCGCAGTCCGGAGAAGGCGGCGCGCTGGGTGGAAACCCACGGAGGCCGCGCCGGATCGACCGTGGCTGAGGCCGCGGCCGGGGCCGAGATCGTCTTCCTCTGCGTCGGGAATGACGACGACGTCCGCGGCGTCGTGGCCCAGGCCCTGCCGGCGATGGCGGCGGGCGGGATCGTCGTCGACCACACCACCACCTCGGCCAAGGTCGCCCGCGAGATGGCCGAGCTGGCGGGCCGCGACGGCCGCTTCTTCGTCGATGCGCCGGTGTCCGGCGGCCAGGCCGGAGCCGAGAGCGGCCAGCTCACCGTCATGTGCGGCGGCGATCCCGCCGCCTACGCCCGGGCCGAGCCGGTGATCGCGACCTTCGCCAAGGCCGTGCGGCGGATGGGGGAACCCGGCGCCGGCCAGCTCACCAAGATGGTCAACCAGATCGCCATCGCGGGCCTGGTCCAGGGGCTGGCCGAGGCCATGCACTTCGCAAGACGCGCGGGTCTGGATCCCCTGGAGGTCTATGAGGCGATCTCCAAGGGTGCGGCCCAGTCCTGGCAGATGGACAACCGCTGGAAGACCATGGCCGAGGGGAAGTTCGACTTCGGTTTCGCGGTGGACTGGATGCGCAAGGACCTGGGCCTGGTGCTGGACGAGGCCGCCGCCAACGGCGCCAGGCTCCAGGCCACCGCCTTGATCGACGGCTTCTATGGCGAGGTCCAGGAGATGGGGGGCCGGCGCTGGGACACCTCCAGCCTGGTGGCCCGCCTCGAAAAGCCGTGACCGCTATCCGGCGCGCAATCCTGCCGCAGGACGCGGCGGGTATCGCGGCGATCGACACCGCCGTGCAGACCACCAACGTCCTGGCGGCGAGCGCCGGGCCGCAGGGGATCATCCTGCGCTCAGTCCCTCAGACGGTGAGCAAGCGGTTCGCCCTCGACGACCTGGACGATCCCGGACGGCCCTGGGACACCGCCTGGGTGGCGGTCGACGGCGCGCGGAGCCGTGGGCTTCCAGGCCTGGAACCGGCGGCTCGTGCTCTGGCACTTCTATGTGGACGCGGCGCGGCGCGGTCAGGGTCTCGGTAGGCGCCTGATGGGCGCCGTGCTGGATCACGCCGGGGCCGCGGGCGCCCGCCATGTCTGGCTGGAGACCAGCAACCACAACCCACCCGGCGTGGCGGCCTACCACGCCCTGGGATTCGCCCTGACCGGCCTGGACCTTACCCTCTATGACGGCACGCCCTCCGAGGGAGAGTTCGCCCTGTTCCTCAGCCGCCCGGTCTAGATCAGGTCGTAGGCGAACATCACCGAGATCCCGGCGAGCGCGATCAGGCCGGCGACGAACAGTAGGTCGGCGATGGACCCGAAGGCCTCGTGAATCCTGCCCCGGCGCGGCGCGCGGATGGCCAGATAGGCGAAGAAGGCGCTGAAGACGAAGATCACCGCCGCGCAGCCGGCGTACTCGTCCACATGGCTGAGCGCCCGGCCATGCTCCACGACCTTGACCAGTCCGACCAGGGTGGCGCAGACCCCGACCATGGTCCCGGAGGCCGACAGAATCCGCTCCTGGAGCTGGTCGTCGTTGGCGGCGCGGTCGTTGGCCATGCGGATCGGGTCTTCGCTCTGTCGGTGGGAATCGACTTGGCCGTATATTCGGGCATCCCTAGGGCGGAACGCCAGGGTGGCAGGGAGGAGCAGGGCGTGTCGGTGATGGTTCTGGAGACGGATCGGCTGTTCCTGCGGCACCTGACGCCGGACGACGACGCCTTCATCCTGGACCTGCTCAACGAGCCTGGATTCCTGCGGAACATCGGCGATCGCAAGGTGCGCAGCCTGGAGGACGCCCGGCGCTACGTCATCGACGGGCCGGCCGCGAGCTACGCCAAGCAGGGCTTTGGCCTGTGGTGGGTGGGGCTGAAGGCGACGGCCGAGCCGGTGGGCATTTGCGGCCTTATCAAGCGCGACGTGCTGGAGGATCCCGACATCGGCTACGCCTTCCTCGAGCGGTTCTCGGGGCGCGGCTACGCCTCGGAGGCCGGGGCGGCGGTGCTGGACTACGGGCGCAGGGCCCTGGGCCTGGCGCGGATCGTGGCCATCACCAAGCCGGACAACGACGGTTCGATCCGGGTGCTGGAGAAGATCGGCCTGAGGTTCGAGGGCATGATCACCCTCCCGGACCACGGCGGCGACAGCCGCTACTTCGTCTCAGACATCTAGAGCCTTTTAGGGTCAGATGGAATCATCTGACCCGTTTAAAAAGGCTCCAGATTCAAAAGCGTAGAGCGTGTCGGGCGGGTTAACCGGCTTCCACTCAACCCTGACGCGCTCTAGCGGGTGGCCCAGACCTCCGGCTCGCCGCCGGCGACCTCCGTGGCCTTGGTCTGCTTGTTCATGACGCAGGCATATTTGACGGGCGTTCCGCCCGGGGCCTTGCCGGTCAGGACGGCCATGCCGAAACTGGCGCTGCCGAACTGAGACACCGAGACCGTCCAGGTCTTCACGCCGGAGTCCTTGGTGGCGGCGGCCTTGCAGCGGTTGGCGACCTCCGTCTGGAATTCGTCCCAGGCGGCGTCGGAGCTGGCCAGGGCCGGGCCGGCGACGGCGAGCGTCAGGGCGATGGCGCCGAGGGCGAAGCTGGGGATTCGCATGGTTTGCTGCTCCTGACCGCGCCCCTGGCGGGCGCCCACCGAGCTTGGTCTCAATCTGAGGTTGGAGCAAGAACCCGCCCGCGCGCCTCAGAGGAGGCGCGGCAGGACTTGGGTTTCCAGCAGCGGCGCCAGGCGCACGGCCGGCGGGGCGGCAGGGTCGATCCAGAGCAGTTCGGCGATCTCGGCCTGGGCCGCGATGGGGCCGGTGACCGTGACGTGGTAGATGGCGCCCTCGACCCGGGTGTCGGGCTCGTTGGCGGCCGGCGCGGTGAAGACGCCGAGCGCCGCGGCCTCCACCAGGACGCAGCCCAACTCCTCGGAGAGTTCGCGGGCCAGGGCCGTGAGGTCGTCCTCCCCGGGGTCGCGCTTGCCGCCGGGCAGCATGAAGGCGCTGGTCCCCTGCTTGCGGACGGTGAGCAGTCGGCCCTGCTCGTCGCGGATAAGGCCCGCCACGATGGAGACCTGGCTCACGCCCCCAGCAGCCGGGCCGCCACCGGGGCGAAATAGGTGATGACGCCCGCCGCGCCGGCGCGCTTGAAGCCGCCGAGGCTCTCCAGGATGGCGCGCTCCTCGTCCAGCCAGCCGTTCTGGGTGGCGGCCTTGATCATCGCGTACTCTCCCGACACCTGGAAGGCGAAGGTGGGCATGGCGAAGGTCTCCACCACCCGCTGGACGATATCCAGATAGGGCATGCCCGGCTTGACCATCACCATGTCGGCGCCCTCGGCGATATCCAGGGCGACCTCGCGCAGGGCCTCGTCGGAGTTGGCGAAGTCCATCTGGTAGGTCTTCTTGTCGCCGGGGTTGTCCACCGAACCGGTCCCGAGCTTGCCCGAGCCGATGGCCTCGCGGTACGGGCCGTAGAAGGCCGAGGCGTACTTCGCGGCATAGGACATGATCATAACATCCTGGAGTCCGGCGCTTTCCAGGGCTCCCCTTAAGACCCCGCAGCGGCCGTCCATCATGTCCGAGGGCGCCAGGATGTCGGCGCCGGCTTCCGCCTGCATGATCCCCTGGCGGACCAGGGTCTCGATGGTGGGGTCGTTGAGGATCTTGCCGTTCTCGATCAGGCCGTCGTGACCGTGGTCGGTGAAGGGGTCGAGGGCCACGTCGCACAGGATCCCGACCTCGGGGGCGGCGTCCTTCATGGCCTTGACCGCGGTGGCCACCAGGCCGTTGGGGTCATGGGCCAGCGTGCCGGCGGCGTCCTTCTTGGCGCCGTCGATGTGGGGGAAGACGGCGATGGCCGGGATGCCCAGCTTGCGGGCCTCCACGGCGGCCTTGGCGGCCTCCTTGACCGACAGCCGGGCCACGCCGGGCATGGAGCCCACCGGAATCTCGCCCTCGCCCTCGTGCACCACCATGGACCAGATCAGGTCGGCCGGGGTGAGCACGCTCTCGCGCACCAGGCGTCGGATCCAGTCGGCCTGGCGCAGGCGGCGCAGGCGCAGGGCGGGGTAGGCGGCGAGATGGGCGTTTGTCATGGGCGGGGTGTTTAGGCCGCAGGCGAGGTCAGGCCAATCCCTCGCGCCGAGACCAGGCGGATAAAACCGATGGCCGGGGCGGCGATCAGCCAGACGCCGGCCAGCAGGGACAGGACCACCGCGGCCACCAGCAGGGCGACGATCCGACCGTCGATGGCCAGGCGGGAGAGGTCGATATTGATGGTGGAGAATCCGTCCCAGCCATTGACCCGGGTGAACTCCATCAGCTCGCCCACCCCGCTGATCAGGGCCCCCAGGCCGCAGGCGCCGGCGGCCATGGTCAGCGCGAAGGCCACCCAGAAGATCTTGATCTGGAAATCGTGGTGCGAGCGGATTGAGGGCGGGGCCTCGTCGCGCTGTGAATAGGCGATGATCACCGCGATCAGGGCCGGAACCCCGGCGAAGAAGATCGAGGCGAACAGCAGGCCGTAGTTGATCAGCGCCAGATTGCGCGCCGCCTCCGGGTCCCGCCCGCTCAGATGTTCCGTCATGCCCACGACTCCCGCATCGTTGACAGGTTGCGCCAGCGGAGCGAGTTCCTCAAGCCAACCGCTTCGAGGCCTCCATGGATTTCACCCTCAACGACGACCAGCGCGCCATCGAGGACGCCGCCCGCGTCTTCGCCGCCGAGGAACTGTCGCCCCACTCGGCCCGCTGGGACGAGGATAGGCACTTCCCGGTCGACGTGCTGCGCAAGGCCGCGGGCCTCGGCTTCGCGGGCCTCTATGTGCGCGAGGACGTCGGCGGATCGGCGCTGAGCCGGCTGGACGCCTCCATCGTCTTCGAACAGCTCAGCTACGGCGACGTGCCGACCGCGGCCTTCCTGTCGATCCACAACATGGTCTCGTGGATGATCGACCGGTTCGGCTCCGACGACCTGCGCCATCGCTACCTGCCGCGCTTGACCACCATGGAGCTGATCGGCTCCTACTGCCTGACCGAGCCGGGCTCTGGCTCCGACGCCGCGGCCCTGTCGACCACGGCGAAGAAGGACGGGGATTCCTATGTCCTGACCGGCTCGAAGGCCTTCATTTCCGGGGCGGGAACCTCCGACATCTATCTGGTCATGGCCCGAACCGGGGTGGCCGGCGCCAAGGGGGTCTCGGCCTTCATCGTGGAGAAGGACCAGCCGGGCGTCTCCTTCGGGGCCCAGGAGCGCAAGATGGGCTGGAACGCCCAGCCGACGGCCCAGGTGAACCTGGACGGGGTCCGTGTGCCGGAGGCCAACCGCCTGGGCGGGGAGGGGGAGGGCTTCCGCTTCGCCATGGCCGGCCTCGACGGCGGCCGGATCAACATCGCCTCCTGCTCGCTCGGTGGCGCGCAGTTCGCCCTGGATACGGCCCGGGAGTACCTGCAAACCCGCAAGCAGTTCGGTCAGGCGCTCGCCGACTTCCAGGCCCTGCAGTTCCGGCTGGCGGACATGGCCACCGAGCTGGACGCCGCCCGGCTGATGGTGCGCCGGGCCGCCGCGGCCCTGGACGCCCGCGATCCCAAGGCCACTCAGTACTGCGCCATGGCCAAGCGTTTCGCCACCGACGCCGGGTTCGAGGTCGCCAACCAGGCCCTGCAACTGCATGGTGGCTACGGCTATCTGAAGGACTACCCGCTGGAGCGGATCGTGCGGGACCTTCGGGTCCACCAGATCCTGGAAGGCACCAACGAGATCATGCGGGTGATCATCGCCCGGGAGCTGCTGCGTCAATGAGTGAAGTCCTGGTCCGCATCGAAGGCCGCGTGGGGCGCCTGACCCTCAACCGGCCGCAGGCGCTGCACGCGCTCACCACCAACATGTGCGAAATCCTCACGGACGCCCTGGTCGCCTGGCGAGACGATCCGGCGGTGGACCTGGTGCTGCTGGACCATTCCGGCGAGCGCGGCTTCTGCGCCGGCGGGGATATCCGCATGTTGGCGCAGAGCGGCGCGGCCGACGGCAAGGCGGCGCGCGAATTCTTCTTCA
>JAZKBZ010000065.1:30979-33718 GCA_040388315.1 Pseudomonadota bacterium
AGGAGTACCGCCTCAACCACCTGCTGTTTGCCTACCGCAAGCCGGTGGTGGCGATCATGGACGGGGTGACCATGGGCGGCGGGGTCGGCCTAGCCGCGCCCTCCCAGTACCGGGTGGCCACGGAGCGCACGACCTTCGCCATGCCCGAGACCGGCATCGGCCTCTTCCCGGATGTGGGCGGCGGCTGGTTCCTGCCGCGGATGCCCGGCCATATCGGCCTGTGGTTGGCGCTCACCGGGGCGCGGCTGAAGGCGGCCGACTGCGAGCTGGTGGGGATCGCCACCGACTTCATCCCGAGCGGCCAGGTTGAGGCCTTCAAGGCCGCCCTGCTGGCCGATCCGGCGGCGGTGGAGACCCTGCTGACCCAATTCGAGGGCGACGCCGGCCGGCCGCCCCTGGCCCAGCACCAGGACGAGATCGACCGCATCTTCGGCCTGGAGAGCGTCGAGGCCATCGTCGCGGCCCTGGAGGCCGCCGGGACCGACTGGGCCGCCGAACAGCTCAAGGTGCTCGCCACCAAGTCGCCCCAGACCCTCAAGGTCGCCTTCCGCCAACTGGCCCGGGGGGCCAAGGCCGCGAGCTTCGCCGACAACATGGAGATGGAATACCGGATCGGCGCCCGGGTCGTTTCGCGCCACGACTTCATCGAGGGCGTGCGGGCGGTGATCGTCGAGAAGGACAACGCGCCGAAGTGGAATCCCGCCTCCCTGGAGGGCGTCACCGAGGCCATGCTAGACGAGATATTCGCTCCCCTGCCTTCCGGCGAGGCTTGGTCGCCCCTAACTGGACTGTAACGAGACGACGGCGCGCGCCGAATGCTATCTCGACAGACAAACCTTGGGAGGAAACCGATGACACGCAATCTGATGCTGGCGGCCGTGGCGGTGCTGGCGCTCTCGACCGGCGTCGCCCAGGCCGCGCCTTCCCCCGCCGTCGTCGCCGCCGTGGCCGACGCGAGCCGTCCCGAAGCCGACACCAAGCGCGACGCCGACCGCAAGCCCGCCGAGATGCTCGAATTCGCCGGCATCAAGCCCGGCCAGACCGTGGCCGACTTCCTGCCCGGCGGCGGCTATTTTACCCGCATCTTCGCCAAAACGGTCGGCCCCAAGGGCGTGGTCTACGCGGTGATCAACCCCCCGCCGGCCAATCCGCCCGCCGACGCCAAGCCCAACCCGATCCTGGCCGTGGCCGCCGACCCGGCCTATGGCAACATCAAGGTGGTGCAGGCGAGCTTTGAATCCCTGGCCCTGCCGACCCAGGCCGATGTGATCTGGACCTCGCAGAACTACCATGACCTGCACCTGGCCCGCTTCAACCTGGACGTGGCCAAGGTGAACAAGGCGGTCTTCGCAGCCTTGAAGCCCGGCGGCGTCTATGTCGTGCTCGACCACGCGGCCGTCGCCGGCGCCCCTCTGGACACCGCCGACAAGCTGCACCGGATCGACCCGGCCATCGTCAAGAGCGAGCTGGCCGCGGCCGGCTTCGTCTATGAGGGCGAGAGCACCATCCTGCGCAACACCACCGACGACCACACCAAGATGGTCTTCGACCCCACCCTGCGCGGCCACACCGACCAGTTCATCTACAAGTTCCGCAAGCCCAAGTAGGGGCCGTTAGAGGAGTGTCGCGCCCATGACGCGGATCGCGTTCATCGGTCTGGGAAACATGGGCGGCGGCATGGCCGCCAATCAGGCGAAGGCGGGCCACCCGGTGGCGGCCTTCGACCTGTCGGCCCAGGCGCTGGAGAAGGCCGTGGCGGCGGGTTGCCGCGCGGTCGGCTCGGCCGGCGAGGCCGTCGCCGACGCCGAGGTGGTGATCACCATGCTGCCGGCCGGACCCCACGTCCGGGCGATCTATGCCGGCGAGATCCTGCCCAAGGCGCCCAAGAGCGCCCTGCTGATCGATTGCTCCACCATCGACGTGGAAAGCGCCCGGGTGGTGTCCGCCGAGGCCAAGGCTCAGGGGTTTCGATTCGCCGACGCCCCGGTGTCCGGCGGCACGGCGGCGGCCGAGGGCGGGACGCTGGCCTTCATGGTGGGCTGCGACGAGGGCGACTTCGCCGCCGTCGAGGGGGCGCTGGATCCCATGGCCCGCGCGGTCATCCGCGCCGGCGACCACGGGGCGGGGCAGGCGGCCAAGATCTGCAACAACATGGTGCTGGGCATCTCGATGATCGGGGTGTGCGAGGCCTTCGCGCTCGCCGAGAAACTCGGCCTGGACGCCGACCGATTCTTCGAGATCGCCACCAAGTCATCGGGCCAGTGCTGGTCGCTGTCCAACTACAGCCCCTGGCCGGGCCAGGTGCCCGCCGCCCCGTCGAATCGCGATTACGAGGGCGGCTTCGCCACGGCCATGATGCTCAAGGACCTGAAGCTGGCCCAGGAAGCCGCCGCCAAGTCCGGGGCCGCCGCGCCGATGGGCGCCCAGGCCGAGGGGCTCTACGCCCTGTTCGACCGCCTGGGGGGCGGGGGAAAGGACTTCTCGGCCATTCTGGAGATGTTCCGCGGGCGAATGCCGTAGGGGAACCCATGGCGACGCTTCACGAAACCTGCGCGGACGCTCACGAAATGTGCGCGATTGCGACATGACGGATTATAGACAACAGGTTCGGGCGGCGCGATAAGCCCGGCGAAGCTAAGGGGACCGGTTGCGGCGCGAGATCGTCGAACGCGCGACCGGAATTCAGTCGATGGATTACAAGGCCGCGTTTCGCACCGCTCTGGAGCAGGTCCATGCCGA
>JAZKBZ010000066.1:0-8080 GCA_040388315.1 Pseudomonadota bacterium
GCTCCTCGCCCTCCTGGCCGGGATTGGCGTGATAGGGCGCCTGGTTGATGGAGCTCTTGAAGCGGTCATTGCCCCAGCCGCCGTTCCCCCCCTTTGCCAGCAGGAAGCGCTGGCCGGCGGTGTCCAGGTCGACGATCAGGGTCTCCTTGTCCTCGGCCAGCACCTGGGTGCCGACGGGGACCTTCATGACGATGTCGGCGCCCGCCGCCCCGTGGCGGTTGCGGCCCATGCCGTGGGTGCCGGTCTCGGCCTTGAAGTGCTGGCTGTAGCGGAAGTCGATCAGGGTGTTGAGCCCGTCCTGGGCCTCGATCCAGACGTCGCCGCCGCGGCCGCCGTCGCCGCCGTCGGGGCCGCCGTACTCGATGTACTTCTCCCGCCGGAAGGACACGGCGCCGCCGCCTCCGTTGCCGGAGCGGACATAGACCTTGCACTGGTCGAGGAACTTCATGTCGTCAGGATCCGATCGCCCGCGAGTTTCACGGTCGCGACCGCCAATATGGTTTTCAAAAACGCGCCCGCAAGAAAGGGCGCGACGCCGCCGGCCAAGGCGGCCTTGGGCCCGAGTCCGGCCGCGAGCCAGGCGAAGCCCAGCAGCAGGATGAGGGCATGGGCGGCCAGGAAGCTGGCGGCCAGCCTCCGCCAGCCGCGCCCGCCCGGCCGCGCGGCCAGCCAGCCCACGAGACCCGCGGCCACCAGGAAGCCCGCGAGGTAGCCGGCGGTGGGGCCGAGGAAGGCCTCGATCCCGCTCGCACCCCCGGCCAGCAGGGGCAGGCCCATGGCCGCCTGGGCCAGCCAGACGAAGACGATCTCAAGGGCCAGCCGGGGCCCCGACAAGCCGGCGATGACCAGCAGGGCGTAGGTCTGCAGGGTCATGGGGACGGGATACATCGGGACCTCGGCCCACGAGGCGGCGGCCAGCAGCCAGCTGCCCGCCAGGACGGCGCCGACCCGCCATGCCAAGGGGCGCCCTGCGAGCAGGGCGTCCAGAGGCGCTTTGAGGGTGGCGGTCGGGGTCAATCTTCGTATCCAAGGTAAGTGCGGCGCCCGCCATAGCATGCGAGCGCCGCAAACTCACGCCAGCCAGACCATCATCCGCGCAGGGACGGCCTCGCCGCGGGCGGCGGAGGGGGAGAGCTTGACCTCCCCGGTGTAGAGGAAGCCGCTCTTGCAGAGCACCGAGGCCGAGGCTGGGTTGTCGGAGAAGTGGCGCGCCAGGACGTAGCGCCGCTTCCAGTCCTTGTGGGCCCAGACCAGGGCTCCCTTGGCGGCCTCGGTGGCGAAGCCGCAGCCCCAGAAGGGACGGCCGATCCAGCAGCCCATCTCGGTGCGCCCGTTCTCGCTGTCGAAGCCCACCACCCCAATGGGGCCCTGCTGCGGGTGATCGATGACGAACATGGCCAGGGCCTGGGGATCGGCGTCGTCCACCTGGGAAAGGTAGGCTTGCGCATCCTCCAACCCGTAGGGATGGGGGATGGCGTGGGTCATGCGGGCCAGCTCCAGGTCGTTGAGCAGCTTGGCCACGCGGGGCGCGTCGGCGGGACGGGGCCTGCGAAGCCGCAGGCGCTGCGTCTCGATGACGGGTTCGATCTGGATGGAGCACATCTTGAACCTCCCGGGTCCTCTGACGGGACCCCTGAAACAGAAAAAGCGGGAGCCCGGCGTTCCGGACTCCCGCTTTTCGGGATTCTGTCCGGTCCGCCTGACTGATCGTCTGGCGGACCCGGAGAAGGTGGGGTCCGCCTAGCTGGCGTTGGCCTCGGCAGCCACCACGTTCACGTAGGTGCGGTCGTCACGCTTGGTGACGAACTGCACCGCGCCGTCGGCGGTGGCGAAGAGTGTGTGGTCACGGCCCATGCCGACGTTCACGCCGGCGAAGAACTTCGTGCCGCGCTGACGGATGATGATGTTGCCGCCGACGACGGATTCGCCGCCGAACTTCTTGACGCCGAGACGACGGCCGGCCGAGTCGCGGCCGTTGCGGGATGAACCGCCAGATTTCTTGTGAGCCATTGTGGTCTCCTAAACTTGTCTTGATCCGACGCTTATTCGGCGTCGGGCTTCTTGGCGGCGGCCTTCTTCGGCGCGGCGGGCTTCTTGGCGGCGGCTTCAGCCTTGGGCGCGGCGGCCTTCGGAGCGGCCACCTTCTTGGCGGGAGCCGGCTTGGCGGCGGCCTTTTCGCCGGCGAGGGCGGCCTTGGCGGTCGCGGCCTCTTCCAGCTTCAGGTTCCGGGCGCGAGCGTTGAGGACCGCCTTGGTGGTCATGTCCACCACGCCGTCCCAGTTCTCGGTCTTGCCGGCGCCGGCCACCGAGGTGACGCGCAGGACGCTCTCGTGCTGGCGATGGCCGCGGGTGCGGCGATAGCCCTGACGACGGCGCTTCTTGAAGATCTTCACCTTCAGGCCCTTGCGGGTCTCGATCAGGGTGGCGCTCACGCTGGCGCCTTCCACGATCGGGGCGCCCAGGGTGATGGTCTCGCCATCGCCCAGCATCAGGACGTCGCCGAAGGCCACGTTGGCGCCCGGCTCACCTTCAAGCTTTTCGACGACGAGAAGGTCGCCCGCCTGAACCCGGTACTGCTTACCGCCGGTTTTGATCACCGCGTACATCGTTCGCGCCTTGAGACTTTAGCAAAAAAGGATCACGCCCGTGGGGAGCCCCGCGTGCGAAGGCGCGGACTTATACAGACGACCCCCGCCAAGTCAACGCAAGGCGCTGCGGATTCAGCGGCCTCCGGACGACTCGCCCGGACGCAGGCTTGCGAGCGTCCGCCGGTCGTTGGCGCGTTCGCTCTCCCAGTTGCTCACCACGGCCTTGGAGACCTGCTGCATGAAGGCCAGGCGCGCGCCCACCGGCTTGGTGGTGCGCTTCATCAGGACCACCACGGCATAGGCGCGACCGTCGGGCGCGGTGAGGACGGCGACGTCGTTGATGCCGATGGAGCCGCCCCGCCAGTCCTGGCCGGTGCCGGTCTTGTGGGCGATGGTCCAGCCAGCCGGCAGGCCGCCCTTCAGCCGCCTGGGACCCGTGCGGGCCTCCGACATGGTGGAGAGGAAGGTCTCGGTGGCCTCCGGCGACAGCAGCTCGCCGCGCTTGAGCACCATCAGGGCCTGCGCCAGTCCCGCCGGGGTCGCCCCGTCCAGGGGGTTGTCCAGATAGGCGTCCATGGCCGCGTCGCGGACGGCGTCGGGCAGGCGCGAGCGCGCCTCCTTGAAATTGCCGCCGATCCCCAGCTCCGGGCTCCAGGTGAGGCCGGCGATCTTGGCCTGCAGGTTCTTCTCGTCGGCCCCCATGCGGATGCCGGTGAGGTTCTTGCGCGCCAGCATGTCGGCCACGGCGTCCACCCCGCCCACCTGCTGCAGCAGCTTGTCGTTGGCGGCGTTGTCGCTCTCGATCAGGGCCCGGCGCACCAGGTCGCGCAGGGTGGTGGCGTAGCCGGTGGCGCCGATCTTGTGGGAGATGGGCTGGAAGAAGACGCTGCGGTCCTGGGGTCCCAGGATCACCGCCTGGTCCAGGCTGAGCTTGCCCTGGTCCTGGGCGTCGAGGGCGGTCATGGCCACCCAGAGCTTGGAGACGCTCTGCTGGGGGAAGGCGTCGTCGCCGGCCACCTGGGCCATCCAGCCCTCGCTGCAGTCGGCCACGGCGATGCCCACCTTCTCGCGATAGCCGGTGGCCAGTTCGTCCAGGCGCTTCTGCAGGGCGGGCGGGGGCGGGCCGGGGGCTGGGCGAGGCTTGAGATGGGGCCGGGGGGCGGGGGTCCCGGCGGCCAGGATGGTGGGAGCCTTGGCCTTCCTGGGGGCGTCGGTGGCCACATAGACGCCGGCCAGCAGGCTCAGGCCGCCCATGACCGCCAGGGCCGAGGCCGGACGCCAGCGGGCGGCGGCGAAGGTGGTGGCGTCGGCGACGAAGCTCCGGCTGAGCCGAGGCAGGTCCTGGGTGGCGTCCTCCAGGACGGTCCAGCCGCGCAGTACCGCGACCAGCAAGTCGACGCCGCGATCCGCCGCCCCCTCCACGGAGCGTCGGGTCCAAGCCCGCACCTGCTCAAGCCCTTGATTCATCAGACCTTGAAAAGGCTGATCCGCGGACTCCGGTCAAGCCGTCGTGTGGTCGCGGACTTCCACAGTTACGTGACTGAGTCCCGCCAGCCCCGCCAGGCGGGCGCGATAGGCCTGGGGCGCCTGTGGGGTGGTCGCGGCGATGACGATGATGGCCGCGTGGTGGCCGGGGCCCAGGCGCCAGAGGTGCAGGTCCAGCACCCGCTCGCCCTCGCCCTCCAGCCGGCCGCGGATCTGCGCGGTCAGTTCGGGGCTGGGATTGACGTCCAGCAGGACAGCGCCGGTGCGGCTGAGCAGGCGCCAGGCGAAGTGGGCCAGCAGGCCCGCCCCCACCAGGGCGGCCACGGGGTCGGTCCAGCTCCAGCCCAGATAGCGGCCGGCGGCCAGGCCCGCGATGGCCAGGCCCGAGATCACCGCGTCGCCCGCCAGGTGCAGGTGGGCGGCCGAGAGGTTGAGGTCGCCGTCGCGGTCGTGGGCGTGGGTCTGGGCGGGCTTCAGCAGCCAGACGCAGACCAGGTTGATGGCGAGCGCCGCCGCCGCCAGGGCCAGGGCGCCATCATAGGCCACCGCCTCCGGGGCCAGCAGCCGCCCGACGCTCTCGATGGCGATCAGCAGGGCCGTGACCCCCAGGACCGCGGCGTTGGCGAAGCCGGCCAGATAGCCCAGCTTGCCCGCGCCGAAGGTGAAGCGCGGGTCCTTCGCATAGGTGCGGGCCGCGGCGTAGGCGATGGCGGCCACCAGCAGGGCGGCCAGGTGGGCGGCCATATGGAGCCCATTGGCGACCAAGACCATGGAGTGGAAGAGCAGGCCGCCGGTGATCTGGGCCGCCAGGGTCGCCAGGCAGATGGCCGCCACGATCCAGGTGCGCCGCTCGTTGCGGGCGTGGTCGGCGCCCAGATAGGTCCGGTCGCCTCGAAAGGCGTCCATGGGCTCCTGAGCGCGGGGTTCGGCGGCGGTCACGGTCACCTATATAAAGAGAGGGCGGGCGGCGGTCGGAGAAGTGTTATTCTATAACACCTGACCCAGGTCAAGCGATCCAACGCCGCAGCCTGTTCCATCGGGCCCCGACAATGACTAGATGAGCGCCATGAACGCCAAGACCCCCGTCACCGTCCTCACCGGCTATCTCGGCGCCGGCAAGACCACCCTGCTCAACCGCATCCTCACCGAGGACCACGGCAAGCGCTACGCCGTGATCGTCAACGAGTTCGGCGAGGTGGGCATCGACAACGAACTGATCGTCGGCGCCGACGAGGAAGTTTTCGAGATGAACAACGGCTGCGTCTGCTGCACGGTGCGCGGCGACCTGATCCGGGTTCTGTCGGGCCTGATGAAGCGCAAGGGCAAGTTCGACGCCATCATCATCGAGACCACGGGCCTGGCCGATCCCGGCCCGGTGGCCCAGACCTTCTTCGTCGACGACGACGTCAAGGCCAAGACGGAGCTCGACAGCGTCACCACCGTGGTGGACGCCAAGCACCTGCCCCTGCGCCTGGCCGATTCCCGGGAGGCGGTCGAGCAGATCGCCTTCGCCGACCAGATCGTGCTCAACAAGACCGACCTGGTGACGCCGCAGGAGCTGAAGGCCGTGGAGGCCGCCATCCGGTGGATCAATCCCTTCGCGCCCATCCACCGCGCCCAGCGCGCCAACGTGCCGCTCGACGCCATCCTCGGCCGTGGCGGCTTCGACCTGGCCCGCATCACCGATATTTCGCCTGAGTTCCTGAACCCCGCCCATGGCGAAGCCGGCCATGTGCACGACGAGGACTGCGACCATGATCACGATCATCATCACGATCACGACCATTCTCACCACGATCACGGCCACGATCATCCGCACCAAGACCATGCGGCCGCGGCCGGTATCCGTGGAATCTCGCTGACCCTTCGCAAGCCGATCCATGGGGTGAGGGTCACCAACTGGCTCAACCAGCTGCTGGCCGACCAGGGCCCCGACATCCTGCGGGCCAAGGGCATCCTGGACGTGGCCGGCGATGAGCGCCGGCTGGTGTTCCAGGCGGTGCACATGATCCTGGAGGGCGACTTCCAGCGCGACTGGAAGCCCGAGGAAGACCGCTTCAGCCGCATGGTCTTCATCGGCCGCAACCTCGACGAGGCGGCCCTGAAGGCCGGCTTCGAGGCCTGCGCGGCCTGAGACCTTTCACCCTCCCCATGAAGGGGAGGGATGGGCTTTCGCCCACGAAAAAGCCCGCCCGGGTTTCCCTGGGCGGGCTTTTCCGTATCGAGTCCGAAGGGCCTAGAGCTCTTCGTTGATCAGGGCGACCTGGAAGTAGCCGTTGCCCTGCAGGGTGTTCATCACCGACATGAACTCGCCATAGCGCACCGTGCGGTCGGCGCGGATATAGACGCGCTCCTCGGTGGGGTTGGGCTTGTTCAGCTTGCGGGCCAGATCGGCCGGCAGGGTGTCGAGGGTGGTGGGTTGATCGCCGATATAGAGGCCGGCTTCCTGGATGTTGATCAGGGTCGGCTCTTCGACCTTCGTGCCCGGGGGCGGCGGGATCGCCGGCGGCAGGTCGAGCTTGATCGACACCGTGGCGGCGGGGATCGACACCATGAAGATAATGAGGAGCACCAGCATCACGTCCACGAAGGGCGTGACGTTGATCTCGCTGTTTTGGCCGAGGTCGAACTTGCCGCCGCCCCCGCCGCCCAGCTTCGCACCCATATGCAATTCCTTCCCTAGGGGCGCGCAGCACGTGGCGCCCGTCTACAGTCCGGACACCCTTCGCCAATCAAATCGGGATTGTAAAGCCCGAACCGGCTCCCGCGGCCGGCCAAGTCGGGGGCCTGCCCGCCAGGCTCTCCCGAAAGGCGAAATTTCCAGGCAGGCGGCGCCTCGCCAAGACCGGTGTTAGGCGTCTAAGACGCGGGCATGACCTTCTCCTTCGACGCCTATGTCACCGCCGCCCTCTTCGACCGCAACGGCCAGGCCTGTTTCGCCCTGGGCGATGGCACGGTCCGATTCGAGGACGGCGCGACCGCCCAGGCCCACAAGGGCGTGGCCCTGTCGGCCTGCGCCCATCCCAGCGGCGAGGGCGTGATCACCGGGGGCGACGACGGCGTCGTGGCCTGGTCGCGGGGGCAGGCGGTGAGCGAGATCGCCAAGGTTCCCGGCCGCTGGATCGAATCGGTGGCCGCCAGCCCGGAGTCCAAGCTGATCGCGTTCGCCGCCGGCAAGGAGCTGCACGTCCGCGACAGCGCCGATCCGGCCTTTTCCCGGGTCTTCGTCCACGAGAAGTCGGTGGCCGACGTCGCCTTCGACCCCAAGGGGCGGCGGATCGCCACAGCCACCTATAACGGCGCCTGGCTCTGGTACGCCCGCATCGCCGAGCAGAAGCCCATGGTGCTGAAATGGGCCGGCAGCCATGTGGCCCTGGCCTGGAGCCCGGACGGCAAGTTCCTGATGAGCTCGATGCAGGAGAACCAGCTGCACGGCTGGCGGGTGGCCGACGAGAAGAACCTCAAGATGGGCGGCTATCCGGCCAAGGTGAAGAGCCTGGCCTTCCTCTACAAGGGCCAGATGCTGGCGACCTCCGGCGCCAATGGCGCGGTGATCTGGCCCTTCTCCGGCTCGGCCGGGCCCCTGGGCAAGCAGGCCGCCGAGATCGGGTTCGACGAATCGGCCATGGTCAACCGCGTGGCCGCCACCCCGGTTGGCAACCGCGTGGCCGCCGGCCTCGACGACGGCCGGGTCTGGGTCTGCGACCTCACCGACCAGAAGATCGACATGCTGAAGGCCGAGAAGGGCCCGCCGATCTCGGCTCTGGCCATGACCCCGGACGGCAAGCGGGTGGCCTGGGGGGACGAGGAAGGCGCGGCCGGGGTGTTTGAGGTGGCGTAGCGGCTGCGCTATTCGAAGCCCTTCAGCTCCCCCCAGGTCTCGAAGGGGTCGCGCGATGAGCGCAGGGTGTTGATGGGGGCGGCCTCGTCGCGCCAGCCCAGCGCCATGCCGGAGAACAGCATGTGGTCCTCGGGCAGGCCCACGGCCTGCGCGACGGTCTGGGGAT
>JAZKBZ010000067.1:0-38364 GCA_040388315.1 Pseudomonadota bacterium
TCGGCGGGTTCGGCAACTGGTTCGTGCCGCTGATGATCGGCGCGCCGGACATGGCCTTCCCGCGGATGAACAACATCTCCTTCTGGCTGCTGGTGGCGGCCTGGGTGATGCTGATCACCTCGATGTTCGTCGATGGCGGCCCGGGGCGCGGCTTCGGCGGCGGCTGGACCCTCTATCCGCCGCTCTCCACCACGGGCCACACCGGTCCGGCGATGGACTGCGCCATCCTGTCGGTCCACCTGGCCGGCGCCAGCTCCATCCTCGGCGCCATCAACTTCATCACCACGATCTTCAACATGCGGGCCCCGGGCATGACCCTGCACCGCATGCCGCTGTTCGTCTGGTCGATCCTGGTGACGGTCTTCCTGCTGCTGCTCTCGCTGCCCGTCCTGGCCGGCGCGATCACCATGCTGCTGACGGACCGGAACTTTAACACCCACTTCTTCGATGCGGCCGGCGGCGGCGACCCCGTCATGTACCAGCACCTGTTCTGGTTCTTCGGTCACCCGGAAGTGTACATCCTGATCCTGCCAGGCTTCGGCATCATCAGCCACATCGTGTCGACCTTCTCGCGCAAGCCCATCTTCGGCTACCTCGCCATGGCCTACGCCATGGTGGCCATCGGGTTCATCGGCTTCGTCGTGTGGGCGCACCACATGTACACCGTCGGCATGAGCATCAATCTGCGCGCCTACTTCGTGGCGGCCACCATGGTCATCGCGGTGCCCACCGGCGTGAAGATCTTCTCCTGGATCGCCACGATGTGGGGCGGTTCCATCGACTTCAAGACGCCGATGCTCTGGGCGATGGGCTTCATCTTCCTGTTCACGGTCGGCGGCGTCACCGGCGTCGTCCTGGCCAACGCCGGCATCGACTACAGCCTGCACGACACCTATTACGTCGTGGCCCACTTCCACTACGTGCTCAGCCTCGGCGCCGTGTTCGCGATCTTCGCGGGCTTCTACTACTGGTTCGAGAAGATCTGGGGGGTGAAGTACCGCGAGTGGCTCGGCCAGCTGCACTTCTGGGTCATGTTCGTCGGCGTGAACCTGATCTTCTTCCCGCAGCACTTCCTGGGTCTTCAGGGCATGCCGCGCCGATATATCGACTATCCGGAGGCGTTCACCCTGTGGAACCACGTGTCGTCGATCGGCTACGTCGTGACCTTGGTGGCCGTGGTGATCTTCCTGATCGTCCTCATCGAAGCCGCGATCTTCCGCCGCAAGGCCGAAGCCAATCCGTGGGGTGAAGGCGCAACGACGCTGGAGTGGACCCTGTCCTCGCCGCCGCCGTTCCACCAGTTCAACGAACTGCCGGTGATCAAGCCCGACCTCCACTAGGTCCGGTCCTCGCCAAAGACTTCAAGAGGGGCGTGGGCTGGAACCTTCCAGCACGCGCCCTTCGTCTGTTGAGAGTATATCCATGGCGATGTCGTCAGCCCTTCCCACGAGCCGCGCCCCCGCGCGCTGGCAGGACTTCCTGCAGCTCCTGAAGCCGCGGGTGATGTCCCTGGTGGTGTTCACCGCCATCACCGGCATGGTCTGCGCCGACTCGCCGATCAATCCGATCCTCGGCGCCATCGCCATCTTCTGCATCGCCGTGGGGGCGGGCGCCTCGGCGGCGCTGAACATGTGGTTCGACGCCGACATCGACGCCAAGATGCGCCGCACCCGCGGCCGCCCGGTTCCGGCCGGACGGGTCCAGGGCGCCGACGCGCTGGCGCTAGGCGTGGTGCTGTCGATGTTCTCCGTCATGCTGCTGGGCATGACCGTGAATTGGCTGGCCGCGGCCCTGCTGGCCTTCACCATCGTCTTCTACGCCGTGGTCTACACGATGTGGCTGAAGCGCTCGACGCCGCAGAACATCGTCATCGGCGGCCTGGCCGGCGCCCTGCCGCCGGTCATCGGCTGGGCGGCGGCGACGGGCACGGTTCCCCTGAACGCCTGGCTCCTGTGCGCCATCATCTTCATGTGGACTCCGCCCCACTTCTGGGCGCTCTCGCTCTACACCAGCGAGGACTATGAGAAGGCCGGCGTGCCGATGATGCCGGTGGTGGCGGGCGCGGCCTCTACCCGCAAGCAGATCCTGATCTACAGCCTGCTGTTCACCCCCCTCTGCCTGGTCCCGGCCTTCACCGGCCTGGGAGGACTGACCTATCTGGCGGTGGCGGCGGGCGGCGGCTTGATCTTCCTGATACTGGCCTGGCGGGTGTTCCGCAGCCGGGCCGGGGACGCGGCCGATCCGCGGCAGGACGACGGGCTGTACGACGTCAAGGCCGCGGCCAAGGACGCTCGCAACCTGTTCGCCTTCTCGATCCTCTACCTGACCCTGCTGTTCGCCACCCTGCTGGCCGAGCATCTCCTCGACCTGCCCGCCTTCGGAGGTTTTTGATGAGCGACCCGCAGAACGAAGGTCCAGTGGACGCCAAGGCCCGCCGCGGTCGCAATATCGCGCTTGCGCTGGGCCTGGTGCTGTTCGTGATCCTGGTCTTTATCGTCACCCTGGTCCGGCTGGGAGCCAATGCGCCCCATGCCTAAGCCCCTCCTCTCGCCCCAAGCCCGCCGCAACCGCCTGATCGGCCTGATCTGTGGCGTCACCTTCCTGGGCATGGTGGGCGCGGCCTACGCCTCGGTCCCGCTCTACAAGGCCTTCTGCCAGCTCACAGGTTTCGACGGCGCCGTGCGCCGCGCCGAGGTCGCCCCCGACACGGTGCTGGACCGCAAGCTGCTGGTCCGTTTCGACACCAATGTCCGCGAGCTGCCCTGGACCTTCACCGCCGAGCAGACGACCCAGAGCGTGCGAATCGGCGAAACCGGCCTGGCCTATTTCAAGGTCACCAACAACGGCTCTGCGCCGATGACCGGCCGGGCCATGTACAATGTCGTGCCGGAGTCGGCCGGAGCCTATTTCCAGAAGCTCGAGTGCTTCTGCTTCTCCGACCAGACCATCGCGGCCGGAAAAACCATCGAGTTTCCCGTGGTTTACTTCGTCGATCCGAAATACGCCTCGGACTTCGAGACCAAGGGCAAGCCCGAGGTGACGCTATCCTACACCTTCTTCCCGTCGGTTGACGCGGAGAAGGCCAGCCGGCGGGCCGATGCATCGCAGGCCAAGGTCCCTTCGGCCCTTGGCGGAAACACCAAGGCGGGGCTATAGCCTGCGCTGAGACTGCCGCGGGCTGCGGAGAGGCGCCCACGGCTTTGAGATTTGAGAGGGGTTAGGACCGATAATGTCTGCCGGCGACGTCAAGCACGACTACCACCTGGTGAATCCCAGCCCCTGGCCCCTGGTCGGGTCCATCTCCGCGACGGTGATGGCGCTGGGCGGCGTGGTCTGGATGAAGGGCCTGTTTGGCCTGCCCCAGCACACCCCCTGGGTCTTCTACGCGGGCCTGGCCGGCGTGCTCTACACCATGCTCGGCTGGTGGATGGACGTGGTGAAGGAAGCCAACCAGGGCGACCACACCCCGGTCGTGGCCATCGGCCTGCGCTACGGCATGATCATGTTCATCGCTTCGGAAGTGATGTTCTTCGTGGCCTGGTTCTGGATCTTCTTCGAGATGGCCCTGTTCCACGAGGCCCGGACGCTCTCCTCCATCGAGGAGGTCCGCACGGCCTGGGCCACCTGGCCCCCCGCCGGCGTCGAGCTGGTGCCGGCCTGGAACCTGCCCCTGGTCAACACGCTGACCCTGCTGCTCTCGGGCACCACCGTCACCTGGAGCCACCATGCGCTACAGACCGGCGACCGCAAGGGCGCAAAGATCGGCCTGATCCTCACCATCCTGCTCGGCGTGATGTTCACCTCGATCCAGGCCTACGAGTACGCGCACATCCTGCAGCACAAGTACTTCTTCAGCGAAGAAGCCGCGAACGCCGGCCTCTACGGCTCGTCCTTCTTCATGGCCACCGGCTTCCACGGCTTCCACGTCCTGATCGGCACCATCTTCCTGACGGTCTGCCTGATCCGGATGCTCGGCGGCGGCTTCACGCCGAAGCAGCACTTCGGCTTCGAGGCGGCGGCCTGGTACTGGCACTTCGTGGACGTGGTCTGGCTGTTCCTGTTCGCCTTCATCTACGTCGTCTTTGGCGGAGCGGCTGGAGCGCACTAACCCATGAGTGGTCACAATCCGCTGCTGGCGGGGCTCGCGGGCCGCTGTCCCAACTGCGGAGAGGGACCTCTCTTCGACGGATTCCTGAAAGTAGCCGCACGCTGCGAGGCGTGCGGCTACGATCTGGCCAAGGCCGACTCCGGCGACGGCCCCGCTGTCTTCGTGATCCTGATCGCGGGCTTCCTGGCCTGCTTCGGCGCCCTCTTCACCCAGTTCTCCTTCAACCCGCCGGTCTGGGTGACCATGATCATCTGGCTGCCCCTGACGCTGTTCCTGTGCCTGGGCCTGCTGCGGCCCATGAAGGGGATCATGCTGGCGGCCCAGTTCGCCAACAGGGCGTCCGAGGCCCGGCATGACGGACAGGACTGAGCCCGCGCCCCGCAAGGGCTTTCCTCTCGGCCTGACGCTGGCCACCCTGATCGCCGCGGCCATCCTGGTCTGGCTGGGGACTTGGCAGCTCCAGCGCCTGGCCTGGAAGCAGGATCTGCTGGCGCGGATCGCCGCCCTGCAGGCCGCCCCGGCCAAGCCTCTGGGCGCCGCCCTCGACGCCCTGGCCCACGGCGCCAACGCCGACTTCACCCGCGTGGTCGTGGACTGTCCCGGCCTGGGGAGCGCCCCTTATCTGGAACTCTATTCGGTGCGCGAGAGCGGCGCCGGCCTGCGGCTGATCTCGGCCTGCGTGGTGGAGAGCGCCAAGTATCGCACCATCCTGGTGGACCGCGGCTTCGTGTCCGACACCATCTCGGCCCGTCCTCCAGTGGACCTCGCCGACCGCGCCCCGGTGCGGTTGGTGGGCGTGCTGCGTTCCCCCGACAAGGCCAGCTTCGTGACCCCGAAGAACGACCTGGCGGGTAACCACTGGTACTCCCGCGACATCCCGGCCATGGCCGCCCACCTGAAGGCGCCGTCGCCCGCCCCGATCATCCTGGCGGCTGAGACCAGCTCCAACCCGACCTGGCAGGCCCTAAGGCCCGAGCCCCTGCCGGCGGAAATTCCCAACCGGCATCTGGAATACGCGCTGACCTGGTTCGGCCTTGCGGGCGCCTTGGCCGCCGTCTATGCCGCCATGCTCTGGCGGTGGTGGAAGGCTTGATGCGGTACGTTTCTACGCGGGGGCAGTCGCCCTCGGTCGGCTTTGTCGATGCGATCCTCGCGGGCCTGGCGCCCGATGGCGGCCTCTATGTGCCCGAGGAATGGCCGAGCCTCACCCACAGCGAGATCGCCGCCTTCGCCGGCAAGCCCTACGCCCATGTGGCCGCCGAGATCCTGGCTCGCTTCGTCGGCGACGAGATCCCCCGCGAGACCCTGGCCGACATGTGCGCCGAGGCCTACGCTACCTTCACCCACGCCGCCGTCGTGCCGGTGAAGCAACTCTATCCGGGCGGCTTCATGGCCGAGCTGTTCCATGGGCCCAGCCTGGCGTTCAAAGATGTCGCGATGCAGCTGCTGGCCCGGCTGAGCGACCACGTCCTGGGCGCCCAGAAGCGCACCCAGACCATCCTCTGCGCCACCTCCGGCGACACCGGCGGGGCGGCGGTGGAGGCCTTCCGCGGCCGCGCCAACACCCGCATCGTCGCCATGTTCCCGGACGGCCGCATCAGCGAGGTGCAGCGCCGCTTCATGACCACGGCGGCCGAGGCCAATGTCCGCTGCCTGGCGGTGTCGGGCACCTTCGACGACTGCCAGGCGATCCTGAAGGACGCCCTGGGCGACCAGGTCCTCAAGCAGGCCGTGGGCCTGTCGGCGGTCAACTCCATCAACTTCGCCCGCATCGTGGCCCAGGCGGTCTATTACTTCACCAGCGCGGTGGCGATTGGGGCCCCGCACCGGCCGGTGGCCTTCGCCGTGCCGTCGGGCAATTTCGGCGACGGCTTCGCGGGGTTCATGGCCAAGCGCATGGGCCTGCCGATCTCCAAGATCATCGTGGCCACCAACACCAACGACATCCTGGCCCGCGCCTTCCAGGACGGCCGCTACAGCCGCGGCGTGGTGGCCCAGACCCAGTCGCCGGCCATGGACATCCAGTCGGCCTCCAACTTCGAGCGGCTCTATTTCGAGGGTGTCCGCCGCGAGGGGGTGGAGACCGCGCGCGCCTTCCAGGCCTTCGGCGAGACCGGGGTCATCGACATCCCGCCCGCCGCCCTGGCCATGATGCGCGAGACCTTCGTGGGCATGTCCGTCGGCGAGCGCGACACCACCCGCTCCATCGTCGCCACCCTCAACGAGACCGGCGAGCTGATCGACCCCCACACCGCCGTGGGCATGGCCGCCCTGCGCCGCGCCCGGGACATCACCGACCCGATCATCGTGCTCTCCACCGCCCATGCGGCCAAGTTCCCCGAGGCGGTCAGCGCCGCCTGTGGCGAGACCCCGGTCATGCCGCGCAGCGCCCAGAACCTGGCGGGCAAGCCCGAGCGTTTCGACCGTCTGCCGGCCGACGCCGACACCATCAAGGCCTATGTCCGGGCCTTCGCGGAAAGCTGATCCTGGCCACCCTTCACACCCTCTCCAACGGCGTCCGCGTCGTCTGCGATCCGGTCCCCGGGCTTGAGACCGTGGCGCTGTCCGTCGTCGCCGGCCGCGGCGCGCGGTTCGAGGACGCCGCCCGCTCCGGCTGGTCGCATCTGCTGGAACACATGGTCTTCAAGGGCGCGGGCGACCGCTCGGCCCGGGAGATCGTCGAGGTGGTGGAGGCCCAGGGCGGTTCGATCAACGCCGCCACCGGCTATGAGCGCACCAGCTTCCAGATTCGCGCCCTGGCCGGGGGCCTTGACCTCGGCTCGGCCGTGCTGGCCGACCTGATCCAGCGTCCGGTCATCGACCCCGCCGACCTCGCCCGGGAAAAGCAGGTAGTGGGCCAGGAGATCGCCGAGGCCACCGACACCCCCGACGACGTGGTGTTCGAGATGGCCCAGGCGGCCGCCTTCAAGGACCAGGCGCTCGGCCGTTCTATCCTGGGCACCGACGCCTCCATCGCGCCCGCCACTTCCGAGACCCTGGCGGCCTGGCGGGCGGCCCTCTACGCCCCCGACAGCCTGATCTTCGCCGCCTCCGGGGCGGTGACCGAGGCCGAGGTGCTGGCGCTGGCCGAGCGCGACTTCGGCCAGGCCGCCGGCGCCCCGATCCCCGAGGCCGCGCCCGCCGCCTTCACTGGCGGCACGGAGACGGCGTCCAAGTCCCTGGAGCAGGCCAACCTGGTCTTCCTGCTGCCCAGCGTCGGGGTCCGCCACGACGACTATTTCCCCCTGCGCCTGTTCGCCGAGATCCTCGGCGGCGGCATGGCCTCGCGCCTGTTCCAGGAGGCGCGCGAGAAGCGCGGCCTGGCCTATGCCGTGGACGCCTATTCCGAGACCTATGCCGACACCGGGGTCCTGGGGGTGTTCGCCGGCTGCGCGGCCAAGGACGCCGCCGAGTTGGCCCGCGTGGCCGCCGGCGAGATCCAGAACCTGGCCCAGAAGGTCGAGCCCGCCGAGCTCGCCCGGGCCAAGGCACAGCTCAAGGCCGGCATGTTCATGGCCCGCGAGGCCCTGCAGTCCCGCGCCGAGCAGGCGGCCGGCCAGGTGCTGCTGTTCGGCCGGCTGCTCACCACCGCCGAGATCGCCGACCAGATCGACGCCGTGGAGGCCGCCGACCTCGCCCGCCTGGGCGCCAGCCTGCTGCAGCCCGGCCGCGCCGCCGTCAGCGTGCTCGGCCCCAAGTCCGCCCTGAAGGCCGCCGACGCCTTCCAGAAGGCCCTGTTCGGCTAGGAGCCTGTCCCGGGGCTTGACGCCCCTCGCGGCGCGTCCGACCTTCGCCCCCATGGCCCTGCTGGACTGGATCGCGCCGGAAAGCGGCCTAAGGGTCGAGGGCGAGGGCGTGTTCCTGCGCCCGGCCCGCAACGCCGACTTCGAGGAATGGCGCGAACTGCGCGCGGCCTCGCGGGATTTCCTGCAGCCCTGGGAGCCGACCTGGCCGGCCGACGATCTCAGCCGCGCGGCGTTCAGACGCAGGCTGACGGCCTATGCGCGCGATCGGGAGGCCGGCAGCGCCTACCCGTTCTTCGTGTTCCGAGCCAAGGACGAGGTCCTGACCGGCGGCATCACCCTGTCCAATATCCGGCGCGGGGTCGCCCAGATGGGCTCGGTGGGCTACTGGTGCGGCCAACCCTTTGCAAGACAAGGACAAACCCTGGCCGCCGTGCGGGCGCTGACCCTGTTCTCCTTCCGCACGCTGGCCCTCCATCGCCTGGAGGCCGCCTGCCTTCCCACCAACGAACCCAGTCGCAAGCTGCTCAACCGCGCCGGGTTCGCCGAGGAGGGATACGCCAAGGCTTATTTGAAAATTAACGGCGTTTGGCGAGATCATGTCCTGTTCGGTCTTGTCTCGCCGCTTCGCGCGACACTGGAGCCGGACGAGGGAGTGTCGGTCTAGCCGGCGCGTGGCCAGAGTTAGTCGAGGCGATGGCGAACGACCGTTGGATCTGGGACGCCACGACGACGCTCGAGGCGTTGGGCGCCGCCGACGTGGCGCTCTGGCTCTGGGAGCCGGAGCGCGACCGTCTGCGAATCACCGGCGCGTCCCGCGCGCTCGGCCTGGGTCCCCTTGCGCCGGAATGTTCCTCGGCCGCCATGCGCGCGCTCGCCATGCCCCAGGACCGGGCCCTGGCCGAAGACGTACTGCGGGTGCAGGAGCCCGGCGGCGAGATCGCCGTGCGCCTGCGGATGCGCGGCGGCGGGGTCTGCATCTGGCGCGGCGTCTGGCTGGAGGAAGGCCTGCGCGCCGCCGGGGTGGTCGCTCCCGAAACCAAGTTCGCCGCCTCCGACGTCGACAAGCTGACCGGCCTGCTGGACCGCAAGAGTTTCATCGCCCAGGCTCGCGAGCGCCTGCAGGCGCCCGGCGTGCACGAACTGGTGGTGGCCGACCTCGACCGCCTGCGCCGCCTGAACGAGGCCCTGGGCCACGAGCGCGCCGATCTGGTTCTGGCCGCCCTGGGCTCGCGGATGGCCGCGGCCTTCCCCCCCGGGGTCCTGATGGCCCGCATCGGCGAGGACGAGTTCGCCTTGCTGACTCCCATCCGCGCCATCAGCGCGGCGGAGACCCTGCGCAAGGCCCTGGAGCAGCCCCTGCGGGTGGCGGGCTTCGACATCCATCCCACCCTCTCCATCGGCGCGGTGGAGGCCATGGGCGGCGACGAGGCGCCCGAGGCCGCCGAGCTGCTGCGCCGGGCCGAGCTGGCGGTGGAATCGGCCAAGAGCAACGGGCGCGGCGGCGGGGCCGCCTACGGCCGGACCATGGAGACCGACGGCCTCTCGCGTCTGGCCCTGGAGAGCGACCTGCGCGGCGCCATCGGCCGCGGCGAACTCACCGCCTATTACCAGCCCATCGTGCGGCTCTCGACGGGCGGCCTGTCGGGCTTCGAGGCCCTGGTGCGCTGGAAGCACCCGCGCCGCGGCCTGCTGAACCCCGACCAGTTCCTGCCGCTCTGCGACGAGATGGGGCTGATGAGCGACCTGGGCGCCCTGATGATGCGCCAGGCCGCCGAACAGCTGGCCGTCTGGCGCCGCGACCACCGGGCCGCCGGCGAACTGACGGTGGCGGTGAACCTCTCCACCGGCGAGATCGACCGGCCCGACCTCGTCTCCGACGTCATGCGCATCCGCCGGGAGACCGGCCTGCCGCCGGGCGCCCTGAAGCTGGAGGTCACCGAGGGCGACGTCATGCGCGATCCCGACCGCGCCGCGGTGATCCTGCGCAACCTGCGCGAGGCTGGGGCGGCCCTGGCCCTGGACGACTTCGGCACCGGCTTCTCCTCGCTTAGCTACCTGACGCGCCTGCCCTTCGACACCCTGAAGATCGACCGCTATTTCGTGCGCACCATGGCCACCAATGAGGGCTCGGCGAAGATCGTCTCCTCCGTCGTGAAGCTCGGCCAGGACCTGGCCCTCGAAGTGGTGGCCGAGGGCGTGGAGAACGCCCAGATGGCCAAGGCCCTGTTGGCGGTGGGCTGCGACTACGGCCAGGGCTTCGGCTACGCCCCGGCCCTGTCGCCCCAGGAGGCCGAGGTCTATCTCAACGAGAGCTATGTGGACGGCGCGGCGCCGGTGAAGGCGCGGGGGTAGGGACCATCGCAACTCTTTCCTCTCCCGCTTGCGGGAGAGGGTAGGGTGAGGGCTCTTTCTGAGGGTCCGTTGTCACTCCGCGCTCAGTTAAGACCTCCGCTGCGCGGAGGCCCCCTCACCCAACCTCTCCCCCTAGAGGGGGCGAGGAGAAGGTAGGCTAGGCCCGCCCCGCCGTGGCGGTGAGCAAACTCGCGTCCACCCCCAGCTTGGCGAGCGCCTTGGTCCACTTCTGCTCGTGGTCGCCGCCGAAGATCAGGGCCTCGTCGGCCGGGCAGGTGAGCCAGACGTTCTCGCGAATCTCGTGCTCCAGCTGGCCGGCGCCCCAGCCGGCATAGCCGAGCGCCAGCAGGGCCCGCCGGGGATGATCCTGGGCGCCCATGGCCTCCAGGGCCTCCCGGGTGGGGGTGAGCGCCACCCCGCCCCCCAGCTCGATGCTGTTGTCGCCGGCGCTGTAGTCGTCGGTGTGGACCACGAAGCCCCGGTCGCGCTGCACGGGCCCGCCGATCAACACCAGGTCCGGCGGGACCTCGATGTCGGCCTTCACCTCCAGCCGCTTGAGCAGGTCGGGCACGGTCAGGCCCTCCACCGGGCGGTTGACCGCTATGCCCATGGCGTGGGTCTCGTCGTGGGCGCAGACCAGCACCAGGGCGCGCTCGAAGCGCGGGTCGCCGATGCCAGGCATGGCGATCAAGAGCTGGCCCGACAGGAAGGTCGCCTCGTCCATGGCCCCTAGTTTGAGGTTGATCGCGGCGCTTTCAAGTCTCGCCCCCAGAAGTTCTGCGTTGAACGCGGCCCTCGCGGGTTTATCTGGTCTTCAAGACCATCACGGGAGAGAGACCATGACCATCAAAGTCGGCGACAAGCTGCCCAGCGCCAACCTCGTCGCCGGGACCGCCGAAGGCCCCAAGCCCATGACCACCGACGAGATCTTCGGCGGCAAGAAGGTCGCCTTCTTCGCCGTCCCCGGCGCCTTCACCCCCACCTGCTCGGCCAAGCATGTGCCCGGCTTCAAGGAGCTGGCCGACCAGATCAAGGGCAAGGGCGTCGACTCCATCGTCTGCCTGTCGGTGAACGACGCCTTCGTCATGAAGGCCTGGGGCGAGAACCAGGGCGTCATGGAGACCATGCTGATGGTGGCCGACCCGGCCGGCGACTTCACCAAGGCCGTGGGCCTGGACATGGACGCCAGCAAGTTCGGCCTGGGCCTGCGTTCGCAGCGCTATTCCATGATCGTCGACGACGGCGTGGTGAAGGAACTCAATGTCGAGGCGCCCGGTGAGTTCAAGGTCTCGGCCGCCGACTACCTGCTGGCCCAGCTCTAGAACCGCTACGCCTTCGGGAACGGCCGGCTCAGGAATTTCGAGCCGGCCAGACCGTAGCGCCAGGGGGTCTGCACCCCCTTGGTGAGGCCGATGCGAGGCCCCACTGCGATCTCCCAATTCTGAATTGATGGCTCGAGATCGAAGGGCGGCCGATCCAGGGCCAGGCCGTCGTGCGCCCGGGTGATGGCGAGCGCCTGGCACAGCCGTCCCGGCCCCGCGCACAAGAGCCGCACCGTCTCCATCCCCCGCCGCTCGCGCATGAGATCGATGCCGGCCGTGGGCTCCAGGGCGCGGATCAGGACCGCGCTGCCGGGCTCCTCCCCGCAGACCAGGTTGAGGCACCAGTGCAGGCCGTAGGAGCGGTAGACATAGGCGTGGCCGACCGGGCCGAACATCGCCGCGTTGCGCGCCGTGGGCCCGGTGAAGGTGTGGGAGGCCGGGTCCTCGTGGTGATAGGCCTCGGTCTCCACGATCCGTCCGCCCACCCCGTCCACGGTCAGGACCATGCCGATCAGGTCGCGGGCCACCGCCGCCGGGTGGCGGGCGAACAGCTTGACGCCGCGCCCGCTTGGGTCCGAACTGCGGGGAAGAAAAGAAGCCGTCATCAGGGAAGAACCGCCATGCCTTATGTCGAGGGCCAGACCATCCATGACGCCGACAGCCACGTCATGGAGCTTCCGGGCGCCATAATACCCTATGTGGAGGCCCGCCACCGCGAGGCCTTCGCCCAGAAGACCGCCAAGAAGAACACTTTGGTGGAATGGTCGGCCAAGGCCCAGGCCCTGCATGACGATCCGGAGTTCCGCGCCGGGGACGAGGCCAACCTGCTCCTGCGCAAGAACTTCCAGGCCCTGGGGGCGTTCCGCAACGCCGACCGGCCCAAGGCCCTGGACCTGCTGGGCTTCGCCAGCCAGCTGGTCTTCACCACCGCGGCGCTCGGCAACTATGGCCTGGAGGAGATGGGCGAGGTCGAGCTCGCCGTCGCCGGGGCGCGGGCCCACAATCGGATGATGACCGACTTCTGCTCGGTGGACCGCCGCCTGCTGGCCACCGGATATGTCACCCTGGCGGACATCGACCGGGCGGCCGACATCGCCCGCGAGGCCATCGAGATGGGCTGCAAGGGCCTGATCATCCCCTCGCGCCATCCGCCGCACCATTCGCCCAGCCATGCGGGCCTCGACCCGCTGTGGGCAGTGGCCCAGGAGGCCGGCGTGCCGATCCTGTTCCACGTCGGCGGCGAGGAGAAGATGCACGAGGCCTATCTGGAGAACGGCGGGCCGCGGGTTTTGGACTTCCACGGCGGGGCGGAGAACTTCACCTCGCTCACCTTCATGGCGATTCCGCTGTCGGTCTGGCAGACCCTCTCGGCCCTGGTGATCGACGGAGTCTTCGACCGCTTCCCCCGGCTGAAGTTCGGGGCCATCGAACTGGGGGCCTCCTGGCTGCCCAGCCTGATGCGGTTCATGGACTCCGGCGCGGCGGCCTTCGGCAAGGAAGAGCGGCTGCAGAAGCTGAGCGCCAAGCCCAGCGAGATCCTGCGCCGCCAGCTGCGGGTGACCCCCTATCCGCACGAGGACACCGCCTGGATCATCGCCAATTCCGGCCCGGAGATGTGCCTGTTCTCCTCCGACTTCCCGCACGTCGAGGGTGGCCGCAATCCGCTGAAGCGCTTCAACGACGCCCTGGAGGGCGCGTCCGACGCGGCCAAGCGCGGCTTCTACCGGGACAACTTCATCGACCTGATGGGCAAGGGCCTCGACCCGGCCCTGCACGACCACCCGGCTCTGATCGCGGCGGAATAGGGCGGCTATAGCCCTCCCCGCGAGGGGAGGGCTGCAGGCCTCAGGGCTTGGCGCTCATCATCGAGTCGGTGGCCATGGCGCCGGTCGACATGGCGCCCGTCGCGGGCGTCTTGGCCATCGGCTTGGCCATGGCCGGCTTCTTCGTCTTCACCATCATCTTCTTGGCCGGGGCCTTGGCCATCCTGTCGGAGGCCATGTGGTCGCTGGACATCGCGTCCGTCGCCATCGGCTTGGCGGTCGCCATCTTGTCGCCGGCCATCTGTGCGGACGCGGCGCCGGCGAGGCTGAGGGCGGCGAGGATGGTCAGGAGGGTGAGTTGGGTCTTCATGGGGCTTCTCTCTGGCTTGAATGTCGGGCAGGCCGACGGGCGCGCCGCCGGAATGGCGGCGCAGGCTCGCGACGTCCGAATCCGGAAGGCCGGAGGACGGAGACGTCAGGAGTGGGGGTGAAGGACTAGGTCTTGGCGGCGGCCAGGATCGGACCGCCTGGGCCGGTCTGGACCAGGATGGCGGTCTTCAGTCTGGGGTCGGCGCCCGCCGGCAGACGGTAGGTGAGGGCCTGGCCGGCATAGGCGCCAAGCCGAGTCAGCTCGCGCACCACGTTGCGGTGGGGCAGGGTCTTGCCGGTGTTCTCGCCGCGCTTGACCGGCACCTGGACGATCGCTGGGTCATAGCGCACCAGCCAGACGTCGGCCTTGGTCGCCTTGGCCGCCCCCACGGTCACCGCGCCCCCGGCGAAGGAGAGCTGGGGACCGCCGGACAGGGGAACCTTGCGGGCCGCCGCCTCGATCTCGGAGAGCTTCGTCCCCACCACGTCCGTGCGGCCGTTGACCACCACCTGCGGGGTCCAGACCTGGCTGTGACGCAGGCCCTTGGCATAGGCCCACTGGCGGTCAGTGTATTGCTTGCTGGCGAAGGTGTCCTTCCAGCCGAGCTGGTCCCAGTAGGTGACCCCGAAGGAGAGGGCCAGGACATCGGGACGGTCGGCCAGCCGGGCCAGGTTGGCGTTGGCCGGCGGGCAGGATGAGCAGCCTTGGCTGGTGAACAACTCCACCACGGTGAGCGGCCGGGCGGGCTGGGCCGCGGCGGGCAGGGCGGCGGCCAGGCCGAGGGCCAGGGCCAGGATGTGGGTCGATCGCACGGCAGGTGCTCCGTTGCGCGCCGGTGGGGCGCGTTCATCGACAGGTTCGCCGCGCCCTGGCGTTCGGTTACAGCTAGGCTCAGTGTAACCAACACCTCCGCCGCCGCGTACCTGAGGCAGACACGTGGACCAGACCGAAGCGCGATTGCGGGCCTTGATGCTCGCCGGCCTGGCCGGCGACGCCGCGGCGCATCGCGCCCTGCTTGGGGAACTGGGACGGCTGTTGCGCCGGTACTATGCGCGGCGGCTGGGCTTCGGAACGCCGGAGGCCGAAGACCTCGTCCAGGAAACCTTGATCGCCGTGCACACCCGACGCGCCACCTATGATCCGCAGCAGCCCTTCACCGCCTGGGCCTACGCCATCGCGCGCTACAAGATGATCGACCACCTGCGGCGGGCCAAGGTGCGGCCCTCCTCGCCCCTGGAGGAGGCCGACGGCCTGTTCACCGACGGCGGGGCGGAGGACCTGGTGGTCAAGCGCGACCTGGACCGTGTCCTCGCCGAGGTCTCGGCCCGCACCCAGGCCTTGATCCGCGATGTGAAGGTGGAGGGGCTGTCGACCCGCGAGGCCGCCGAGAAGCACGGCCTGACCGAGACGGCGGTGAAGGTCGCCGTGCACCGGGGCCTCAAGGCGCTCACCGCCCGGTTCGGAGGCGCCGATGAAAACCGATGAGCTGATCGACCGGCTGTCGGCGGACCTGGAGCCGGCGCCGCCCTGGTGGGTGACCCGGCGCGTGCTCATCGGCCTGGGCTCGGGCGCCTTTTTCTCCGCCGTGCTGATGGTGCTCTGGCTGGGGGTGCGGCCCGACCTGATGGACGCCATGACCGGGACGATGTTCTGGATGAAGTTCGCCTACACCCTGGCCTGCTCGGCGGTCCTGGCCGCGGCCCTGATCCGGGTGGCGAGGCCGGGCGGCTCGGTGCGCAGCCTGGCCTGGGCGCTGGCCGCCCCCTTCGGCCTGGTGGGGCTGATGGCGGTGGTGCGGCTGGCCGGCGCCGACGCGGCCACCCGGCAGGCGATGCTGATGGGGGATTCCGCCGATGTCTGTCCCTGGCGAATCGTGATCCTCAGCCTGCCGATCCTGGCCGGCGCCGTCTGGGCCCTGCGAGGCCTGGCGCCCACCCGGCTGGTGCTGTCGGGCCTGGTGGCCGGCGGCTGCGCCGGGGCCATGGGCGCCTGGATCTACGCCTTCCACTGCAACGAAAGCGCCGCGGCCTTCATCGCCATCTGGTACACGGCGGGCATGGCGGCCGTGGCGGTGCTGGGGGCGCTGGTGGGCCGGCGGCTGCTGCGGTGGTGACTACCCCCCCAGCGCTTGTGCGCTGACGCTCTCGTAGTCCTCGGCGCCCTCCATGACCCCTTCGGCAAGGCCGGGCGCCTGGGCCAAGACCTGGCTGGCGTAGATGCGGGCGAGCGCCGCCTTGCTCATCCCCCAGTCGTCGGAGGCGCCGGCCAGGGCGAGCGCCTGCAGGCTCAACATCCAGCCGCCCACGACGTCGCCGGCCAGCTTCAGATAGGGGGTCGCCCCCGACAGGGCCGTGGGGCCCCGGTTGGCCAGGATCCAGTCGGTGGCCCGCTCCAGGGCCGCGACGCCTGAGTCCAGCCGCGCGCCCACGCCCTCCAGGCCGGGAGAGTCCTTCAGGACCTGGGCGGTGGCGTGCATCTCGGCGGCCAGGGCGTCCATGACGCCGCCGTTCTCCATCGGCGCCTTGCGGCCCACCAGGTCGATGGCCTGGATGCCGTTGGTGCCCTCATAGATCGGGGCGATGCGGGCGTCGCGATAGTGCTGGGCCGCGCCGGTCTCCTCGATGAAGCCCATGCCGCCGTGGATCTGAACCCCCAGGGAGGCGACCTCCACGCCCACATCGGTGGACCAGGCCTTGGCGATGGGGGTGAAGAGCTCGGCGCGGGCCTTGGCCACGGCGCGGGCGGCGGGGTCGGTCGCCAGCCGGGCCACGTCGTTGAGCACGCCGGTGGACAGGCAGATGGCGCGGGCGGCCTCGATCTTGGCCTTCATCAGCATGAGCGAGCGGCGCACGTCCGGGTGGCCGTAGATGACGCCCTCGGCGCTCCACGCGGCGCGGCCCTGCTTGCGTTCCTGGGCGAAGGCGAGCGCCTGTTGGAAGGCCCGCTCGGCGATGGCCACGCCCTGGACGCCCACCTGCAGGCGGGCGGCGTTCATCATGACGAACATGTGGGCGATGCCGTTGTTGACCTCCCCCACCAGCTCGGCCTGGGCGCCCTCGAACAGCATGACGCAGGTGGGCGACCCGTGGATGCCCAGCTTGTGCTCGATGGAGCCGGCGCGAAGGTCGTTGGGATCGCCGAGGTTCCCCTGATCGTCCACCAGCCGCTTGGTGGCCAGGAACAGGCTGATGCCCTTCACGCCCGGAGGCGCGTCGGGCAGGCGGGCCAGGACCAGGTGGCAGATGTTATCGGCGGCGTCGTGGTCGCCCCAGGTGATGAAGATCTTCTGGCCGTGCAGGCGGTAGCCGCCCTGGCCATCGGGTTCGGCCCGGGTGGAGACGGCGGCCAGATCGGAGCCCGCCTGCGGCTCGGTGAGATTCATGGTGCCGGTCCATTCGCCGCTCACCAGCTTGGGCAGGACCAGCCGCTTCTGGCGCTCCGTGCCGTGCAGGGCCAGGGCCTCGATGGCGCCCTGGGTCAGCATGGGGCAGAGGCCGAAGGCCATGTTGGCGGCGTGGACCATCTCGAACACCGCCAGGCCCAGCGCCCCGGTCAGGCCCTGGCCGCCATATTCCGGATCGGCCGACAGGGCGTTCCAGCCGCCGGCCACGAAGGCCTGGTAGGCGGCGGCGAAGCCCGGCGCGGCGGTGACCTTGCCGTTGGCGTACTTGGCGCCCTGCGTGTCCCCCGTGCGGTTCAGGGGGGCGAGTTCGCTTTCCACGAAGGCGCCGGCGGCATCCAGCACGGCCACGACGGTGTCCTCGTCCAGGTCCGGGAAGGCCTGGGCCATCAGGGTCGAGTGGCCGACGGTCTTGAGGGCGAAGGCGAGGTCGCGGACCGGGGCGCGGAAGGTCATGGGCGGCTCCTGAAGCTCAGGGCCGCTGTGTAGCTCCTGGCGGGCGTCGGACCAAGCCGGTCGCCCGGCCTGGTCGTCAGCGTCGCGGGGCTATTCGCCGTCGCCGGGCGCCACGCGGGCCTTCTGGACGGCGGGCACCAGCAGGGCGGGATGTCCGCCCGCGCCGGCGCCGGTGATGATGTCGGGGGTCTGGTTGGCCTGGGAGGCGGCGCTGCGGCCAGCTGCGTCCCGGGCGGCCTTGCGCCTGGCGGCCTGGGCCTCGATCAGGATGTCAGCCTTGGCGCCGCCGGCGGCCTGGGGGCGGATTTGGGGTGCGACGGCGGCTTCGCCCTTGATGTCGCCCAACTTGAGATATCCGGCGGCGACGGCCGGGGCCGACAGGGTGCAGGCGGCGGCGGCCAGCAGCAGGACGCGGTTTCGAATCGACATGGGTGTCTCCGTTTTGACTTCGCCCATCAGCGGGCGGCTTGGAGACGGCTTAGGGGCGGGGCGCGAGGCCCGCCTCCTCCGTTCGAGGGAGGCGCGGCGACAATCGCGCCGTCAGTCCGGGGGAAGGCGCAGGCTGGGATCGCCGGTGAGCCGGCCCACCAGGTCAGTCTGCCGGTTGACGTCCAGCTTGCCGAACACCGCCTTGAGGTGGCTCTTCAGGGTGGTCTGGCTGACCCCCTCCCTGAGGGCGTGGTCGGCCAGGGTCAGGCCGTCGCAGAGCGCCGCCGCCAGCCGCGCCTCGGCCGGCGTCAGGCCGTGGACCCGCCGCAAGGCCTCCGGGTCGGGCCGTGGCCGGCGGTCTGGATCGTGCATCAGCACCAGGGCCAGGTCGCCCTCGCCGCGGGCCGGGGTCACGGTGACCGACAGGGGGGCGTGGCTCTCGTGGCGGGAGACCCCGAAGGTGGAGGCCGTGCGCGGGCCGCCGTCGCGGCGGGTCGCGGCCTGGATCGCCGCGCGCAGGGCGCTCTCGGCCCGGCCGGCGCGTCCGGTGGGCCGATCGCCCGAGAGGAACAGGCCGTCGCCCGCCCGCAGCAGCCGTTCGCCCTCGCCGTTGGCGAACCGCAGCTGGCCGCGAGCGTCCACCAGCAGGACACCCGCCGCCAGGGTCTCGAAACTGTCCAGGCAGGCGGTGAGGCTGGTCTCCAGCAGGCCCAGGCGATCGGAAATCTTCAGGGCCCGGCGCAGGTGGGGCATCAGGCTCTCGCAGAGGCGCTGCTCATCGTCGCTGAACCGGCCGAGCGTGCGGGAGCGCAGGATCGCGAAGTTCAGGGTGGAGTCGCCGCCGCCGGAGATCTCCAGGCTGATCCCGTAGTCCATGTCCTGGGGCGCCATCCAGTCGGCGTAGAACTCGGTCCGGGTCAGGTCGTCATAGGCGATCACCTCCTCGCTGTGGAGGAGGGGCTTGGCGATCTTGCGTGGGTTGGCGATCAGCGGATTGATGCCAGCGTAGCGGGCGTTGTAGCTGGCCTTGAAGGCCCCGTCATAGCTGGTGGCCAGCAGGCGGTTGGCGGCGGGCCGGTCCGCCGAGCGGGCGTAGACGGCGCCCAGTCCCCCGAACCACGATTGGGCGCAGGCCACCATGTCGGCCCATCGGCCGGCGTCGGTGGCGGTGGCGTAGGCGGCGTCGATCAGCTCGACCTGGGCCTTCATCAGATCACGCGACAAGGGACGTCTCCTGTCACCTGGACCTCGGATCGGTGGTCCCGCGGGGCGAAGTCTATTAGACTACAGGTCTAGACTGTCAATCTAGTTCTCTACCGTGAGTTTATTGATGTCCCAGACCACCACCCGTCAGAAGGTCGTCGACGCCGCCCTGACCCTGTTCACCGAGCAGGGCTACGACCAGACGTCGCTGGCGGAGGTGGGCCGGCTCTCCGGGGTTTCGCACGGCAGCATCTTCCACCACTTTGGCTCCAAGGACGGCGTCGGCATCGAGGTCTATCTGCTGGAGCGCCGCACCTACTGGGAGGCGGCGGTCACCGCCCTGGAGGGCGACCACCCCGATCCGGTCGCGGCGATCGGCGCCGCCATCCGCGCCACCCTGCGCTACCAGGAGGCCCACCCCCAGCGGCACACCTTCATGATTGAATGCGCCAGCTCCGACTGGATGTCGCGCCACAGCGAGCCGGTGCGGGCGCTGAACGCCGAGTTCGAGACCCGCTTCGTCGCCTGGGCCTCCCCCTGGCTGGCCGCCGGCAAGCTGCCCCTGGCCCCGCCGGAGGTGTTCGCGGCCCTGGTCTTTGGCCCCAGCCAGTGGATCGCCCGCTCCTGGCTCACCGGCCTGACGGATGACCCACCGACCCGCTACGAGGACGCCCTGGTGAGCCTGGTCAGCCGCTGCTTCGCGGTCCCCTAGCGCCGGACCCGGGGCCCCGCGGGCGCCTTCAGGCCCTTGGCGCCGGCCCGGGGCCCGATCCCGTCCTGGATGCGAAGGTCCCCGTCATAGAGGATGATCAACTTCACCTCCGCCGGCGCGGTCCCCAGGTGCAGCCGTGGCTCGCCCTGCCGGAAGCAGTAGCCCACCAGGGTGACGGACATTGCGCTTTCGAAGGCCTGGGTCTGCCGCAGGTAGTCCGCCGCCGAGCCGCCCTTGGCGACGTGGTTGGCCAGTCGCTGTTCAAATAGGGCGGCCGGGGCGAGGCCCAGGTTGATCAGGCTGTTCCCGACGCCGTCCTGATAGTCCACCGGAACGACCATCTGCACAGCCTCGATTCGTCGGGTCTGGGGGAGATCCGCCGTCGCCGAGGGCTGGGCGAGGGTGACCAAGTGATAGTTCGGCGTCGAGGCGGCGGAGACATAGGCCTTGGCCTGGTAGAATTCCGCGCCGGCCGCCTGGGCGCCCTGCTGGCACTGCACCGAGCCGGAAACCGACAGGGGCTGGGGCGAGCCGAGGACGCGGATGTCGCGGGCGTCCGAGGTAGTCTGGCTCGATGTGTTGCCGATCTTGAACACCACGGCCGGCAGCGTCTTTTCGAAACTGACCTTGGAGACATAGGCGCTGGTCTGGCCGGAGGCTGCGTGGGCCGGGCCGGCGGCCAGGAGGAGCAGGCAGATCGGAGTGGCGCGGAGCATGGCGGGGGTCTCGTCGGCCGTCGTGGGGGCTTGCTCCCGCGATCCTGGCGGTCCGGCTCGGACTCCGCCTCCTCCGTTTGGAGGAAGACGCCGCTTGCCGAGGCCCTTTTTCAGCCCGGAATGCGCCCCATGTACGCACGGTCGTGCAAACGCGCCGCCAGGACCTCTCAATGACAAGATATGCCATGCCCGCAGTGGTTCTCGCCGGGGCGCTGTGGGCCTCCGCCGCCCTGGCCAACCCCGCCAGCCAGGACCCGGCCAAGGTTCCAGCCGGCGATTACGCCCTGGACAAGCGCCACGCGAGCCTGCTGGTGAAGGTCCCGCACATGGGGGGCTTTTCGAAGTTCACCATGCGCTTCGATCGCATCGACGGCGGCTTCACCTACGATCCGGCGACCTGGGGCGCCACCAAGGTGACCATCACCGTCGATCCCACCTCCATCAACACTGGCCTGCCCGAGTTCGACAAGACCATCGCCGGCCCCAGCTATTTCAACAGCGCCAAGTATCCGGCCATCACATTCGTCTCCACCAAGGCCGAGGGCGTCGACGGCAAGGGGACGGTCAGCGGCGACCTCACCTTCCATGGCGTGACCAGGCCTGTGGTGCTGGACGTGACCTTCAATGGCGTGGGCCCGGGCATGCTGGGGGCGGGCACGCGGATCGGCTTTTCCGGAACCACCCATCTCAAGCGCTCGGACTTCGGCGTCACCGCCATGAGCCAGTTCGCCGGCGATGACCTCGACCTGCTGTTCGAGGTCGAGTTCGTGAGGAAGTAGGCCATGAGGCGCGACCGCTACGCCACGCCCGCCATCGTCCTGCACTGGCTGATCGCCGCGGCGATCCTGTTCCAGATGCAGCTGCCCTGGCGCTTCCACGACCTGAAGACGCCGGAAGCCTTCGCCCTGATCCAGCTGCACAAGTCGGTGGGGATCACCATCCTGGTGCTCAGCCTGGCCCGGCTCGGCTGGCGGCTGGCCAATCCCCCGCCGCCGGAGCCCGCGACCCTGGCGGTCTGGGAGCTGTGGCTGTCGAGGACTGTGCACTGGGGGCTCTACGCCCTGATGATCGGCATGCCGATCACCGGCTGGGTCATGGTCTCCACCAGCAAGACCGGCATCCCGACGGTGCTCTGGGGCCTGATCCCCTGGCCCCACGTCCCGGGCTTGGCGCAGCTGCCCGCCGCCGGCAAGGCGGTCTGGAACGGCGCGGCCCATGAGACCCACGAGACCCTGGGGTGGGGGTTCTACGTCCTGATCGGCCTGCACGTGGCCGGCGCCCTGAAGCACCAGCTGTTCAGCCGCGACGAGCCGGTCCTGCATCGCATGGCGCCCGGCGCCCAGGCCGGCCGTTGGCTGGAGCCGCGCCTGCTGCTGATCGCGCTCGGCGTCGCCACGGCCATCGGCGGCGCCTGGCTGATCCATCCCCGGCCCCCGGCCTCGGCGCCCCTGCCGCCGCCGGTTCCCCAGGTGGCCGAGTCCGTGGCCGCCGCACCGACGGCGACGCCCGCGCCTGTCGCCGAGGTCGCGGAAACTCCCGCAGAGTCCTCGAAGTGGACCGTGTCCAAGGGCTCGGTCATCGGCTTCTCCAGTTCCTGGGGCGGCCAGGCGCTGGAGGGGCGGTTCGATCAGTGGACGGCGGATATCGCCTTCTCCCCCGACGCCCTGGACCGCAGCCACGCCAAGGTGACCATCGACCTGGCCTCCGTCGCCACCGGCGATCCCCAGCGCGACGCGGCCCTGCCGGGCGCGGACTTCTTCGATGTGGCGACCCATCCCAAGGCGATCTTCACCGCCGACCGGTTCGAGGCCGCCGGCGGGGACCGCTATGTCGCCCGGGGCAAGCTCAGCCTGCGGGGCGTCACCAAGCCGGTGCGGTTGCCCTTCACCCTGAAGATCGACGGCGACAAGGCGCGCATGAGCGGTGTAACCAGCCTCGACCGGACCGCCTTCGGCGTGGGGCAGGGCGAGTGGCAGGCGACCGATCAGATTCCAGCTCAGGTGAAGGTGAGCGTCCAGCTCACGGCGACGCGCTAGACGCGGCCGTCGCGGCCCTGCGCGCGGGGTCGCTGGTGATCCTGCCCACCGAGACCGTCTACGGCCTGGGCGCCGACGCCGCCAATCCCGCCGCCGTGGCCGCCATCTACGAGGCCAAGGGCCGGCCGCGCTTCAATCCGCTCATCAGCCACGTGGCCGATCTGGCCACGGCCGAGCGGCTGGCGGTGTTCGACGACCGGGCGCGGACGCTGGCGGCCGCCTTCTGGCCCGGGCCGCTGACGCTCGTTTTGCCCATCGCCCCCGACACCGTGGTCTGCGACCTCGCCCGCGCCGGTCTGGAGACCGTGGCGATCCGCGTTCCCGGTCACCCGCTCGCCCGCGAACTGCTGGCCCGTTTCGGCGGTCCGGTGGTGGCGCCGTCGGCCAACCGTTCCGGGCGGCCGAGCCCGACCACATACGCCGACGCGATGGAGGAGACGGGCGACAAGGCCGCCGCCAGCCTCGATGGGGGCCCCTGCGCCGTGGGCCTGGAATCCACCGTCGTGGCGCTGCTGGACAAGCCCCGCCTGTTGCGGCCCGGCTCGGTGACGCGCGACGAGATCGAGGCGGTGATCGGGCCGCTCGCCGAAGCCGAGGACGACGCCAAGCGCTCGCCGGGCCGGCTGGCGCGACACTATTCGCCCGAAGCGCCCGTGCGGCTGAACGCCGAAGCTCCAGCGCCGGGCGAGGCCTATCTCGCCTTCGGTCCGACTGGCGTGACCGGCAATGTCCTGAACCTCAGCCCCTGCGGCGACCTGCGCGAAGCCGCCGCCAACCTGTTCGCCTTCCTGCGCGCCGCCGACCGCACCCGACCTACCGCCATCGCCGTCGCGCCGATCCCCGCCGAGGGCCTGGGCGAGGCGATCAACGACCGCCTGACCCGCGCCGCGGGCTTTGTCGGCTAGGACCATCGGGAGTAGGCTGACGACCATGACCATCCCCGTTCCCGCCGACGTCCTGTCCCGCCTGAAGGCCGTGCTCGGCGAGGGCGGCTGGAGCCAGGAGCCCGAGCGCCTGGCGCCCAAGCTGCTGGAATGGCGCGATCGCTGGAAGGGGACCACGCCCCTCCTGGCCCTGCCCAGGACCACAGCCGATGTCTCCGCCGTGGTGGGGATCTGCCATGAGGCCGGCGTGCCGATCACCACCCAGGGCGGCAACACCGGGCTGGTGGGCGGCCAGATTCCCCAGGGCGAGATCCTGCTCTCCACCGAGCGGCTGTCGCAGGTCCGCGACGTGGACGCCTTCGATGACGTCATCGTCGCGGAGGCGGGCGTGACGCTGGCGGCCGTCCACGAGGCGGCCCTGAAGGTGCGCCGCCGGTTCCCCATGGGCCTGGCCTCGGAGGGCACCGCCACCATCGGCGGCATCGTCTCCACCAACGCCGGCGGCACGGCGGTGCTGCGCTACGGCAACACCCGGGACCTGGTGCTGGGTCTGGAGGCCGTCCTCCCCAACGGGGAGATCTGGAATGGCCTGAAGCGCCTGCGCAAGGACAATACCGGCTATGACCTGAAGCAGCTGTTCATCGGCGGCGAGGGGACCCTGGGGGTCGTCACCGCCGCCAGCCTGAAGCTGTTCCCCATCCTGGCCAGCCGCGCCACGGCGGTGGCGGCGGTGGAGTCGCCGGAGGTGGCGATCCAGCTGCTGGTGCGGGCCAAGGAAGAGGCCGGCGGGGCGGTGGAGGCCTTCGAGCTGATGGGCCGGCGCGGCGTCGAGTTCGTGCTGAAGAACATCGCGAACCAACGCGACCCGCTGCACCAGGCCTATCCCTGGTACGTGCTGATCGAGATCGCCTCGGGCGAGCCCGGCGCGGCGGAATCGGCCATGGAGCGGCTGCTGGGCAAGGCCCTGGAGGACGCCCTGATCCTCGACGCCGCCATCGCCCAGAGCGAGGCCCAGGCCAAGGCCTTCTGGTCGGTGCGGGAGAACCAGTCGCCGGGCCAGAAGCCCGAGGGCGCGACCTGGAAGCACGACATCTCCGTGCCCGTCAGTCAGGTGGCGAAATTCATCGGCGAGGCGACCGCGGCCATGGAGGCCTTCGCCCCCGGCTGCCGGATCACCGCCTTTGGCCATGTCGGCGACGGCAACATCCACTACGACGTCATCCGGCCCGACGGCGGGGATGACGCCGCCCACTCGGCCAGGCGCAATGAGGGCTCGCGGATCGTGCATGATATCGCCGCGGCCATGGGGGGCTCGATCTCCGCCGAGCACGGCCTGGGGTCCATGAAGACCGAGGAGGCTCGGCGCTACAAAAGCCCGGTGGAGGTTGCGGCGCTGAGCGCGATCCGGCAAAGCCTGGACCCCAAGCGGATCATGAATCCCCGCGTCTTCTTCTGAGCCGCCATGCTGATTGTCCTGTCCCCCGCCAAGGCGATGAACTTCGCCGCGCCGGACCAATCCCTGCCGATGACGACGCCGGAGATGGGGGAGGACATCGCCCTGCTGTCGGAGACCACACGCAAGCTGACGGTGGCCCAGGTGAAGTCGCTGATGAGCCTGTCGGACAACCTGGCCAAGCTAAACCGAGAGCGCTTCCAGGCCTTCGATCCAGCCATGGAGGAGGGGTTGCAGGCCGCCTTCGCCTTCAACGGCGACGTCTATATGGGCTTCAGGGCCCGCGAACTGGACAAGAAGGCCCTGGCCTTCGCCCAGGACCACGTCCGCATCCTGTCGGGCCTCTACGGCCTGCTACGGCCCCTCGACGGCATCCAGCCCTACCGCCTGGAGATGGGCACGCGGCTGAAGACCAAGCGCGGCCCGAGCCTCTACGCCTTCTGGGGCGACAAGGTCGCCACGGCGCTCAATGCGCAGGCCGCCCGCCACAAGGACCCGACCCTGGTGAACTGCGCCAGCCAGGAATATTTCGGCGTCGTGGACCTGAAGGCGCTGAAGCTGCCGGTGGTCTCCCCCCGCTTCGTCGAGGAGAAGGACGGGCAGGCCAAGGTGATCAGCTTCTACGCCAAGAAGGCCCGCGGCCTGATGGCCCGCTACGCCGTCGACCACCGCATCGAGACGGCCGCCGACCTGAAGGCCTTCGACAGCGAGGGCTACCGCTTCCAGCCCCAGGCCTCCAGCGAGAGCGAGTGGGTCTTCTCCCGTCCGCAGCCGCCCCTGAAGACGGCCTAACCGAAGGTCGGGCTGAAGCGGATGTTGTCGCGGGCCAGGCCGTCGATGACCACCTGGGCGCCGCCGCTCTTGATCATCCATTCCAGGCGGTGGTCGCGGTACTCGCGCTTGAACAGGCCCTGCTCCACCAGCTCGGCGACATTGGGCATGGCCGAGGCCGCCGCCGCGGCGCCGGCTTCCTTGGTGGTCTCGGCGACGGAGGGCCGGGCGTTGGCGCGGGTGAGCCAGTCTGAGAGCCGGCTCCCCTGGGCGGGTGGATTGCCGTGGCCCACCGCGCCGTTGAGATAGGGAACGACGGCCAGGTCGCCCCAGCCGAAACTCTCGCCATTGAACCAGGGACGGTCGGCCAGTTGGCCTTCCAGCCAGGCGAAGAAGCCGGCGGTCTGTTCGGCGGCCTTGGCGATCAGGACTTGGGCCAGCTCCCCCTCGGCGCGGCGGAACCAGTAGATCTCCGACAGGCCCCAGTTGATGGCCTCGAAGTGGGTGTCCATCACCTCCTCCAGCATCCGCACGCGGGCCCGCTCGGCGGGCGTTGCGGGGAGCAGGGGTGGGGTCGGCCAGCGGTCTTCGATATATTCCAGGATGATGGTGGAATCGAAGACGGCGGTCTGCCCGTCCACCAGGGCCGGGACCTCGGCGCGGGGATTGGCCGCCAGGAAGTCGCCCTGGGCGCCCCCCGCGCCCAGCCCGCCCGGGGCCACGGCCTGGAAGGCCTGGCCCTTCTCGCGCAGGGCGATCTTGACCTTCTGGGCGTAGGGCGAGAGCGGGTGGTCATAGAGGATGAGCATGGCGGTCCTCCCGGGACGTCTTTCGCCCATCCGGAGCCCCCGCCGCCGGGTAAGTCAAATGGCGCGGCCGCGGCTTGACGGACCGGGCGTCAACATCGCCTCTGTCGTCCCAACAATCGTCAGAAACGAGATCGGGAGCACACGTCATGGCCTACAAACCCTTCGACCTGACCGGCAAGGTGGCCCTCGTGACCGGCGGCAACGGCGGCATCGGCTTCGGCATGGTGGAAGCCTTGGCCCTCTCCGGCGCCGACGTGGTGATCTGGGGTTCCAACGGGAAGAAGAACGCCGACGCCGAGGCCAGGCTGAAGGGCGCGGGCGTTCGCGTCCTGACCCAGGTGGTGGACGTGGCCGACGAAGAGGCGGTGAGGGCCGGCATGGCCGAGGCCGTGGCCAAGATGGGCCGCGTGGACACCGTGATCGCCAACGCCGGCATCGGCGGCGGCGCGTCCTCATTCTCCGAGTTCCCCACCGAAACCTACCGCAAGGTGTTGTCGGTGAACCTGGACGGGGTGTTCTTCACCTTCCGCGAGGCCTGCAAGCACATGGTCGAGCGGGCCGGGTCCGGCGACAAGGCCGGCGGCTCCCTGGTGGTGATCTCCTCGCTGTCGGCCCTCGACGGCGCCGCGCGCAACGAGGCCTACGCCGCCACCAAGGGCGCGGTGATCTCCATGATCCGCGCCATCGCCGTGGAGCACGCCCGCTATGGCGTGCGCGCCAACGCCATCCTGCCCGGCTGGATCGCCACCGACATGACGGCCGGCGCGCAAGGCAACGACAAGTTCAACGACGCGGTGATCAAGCGGGTGCCCATGCGCCGCTGGGGCCAGCCGGCCGACTTCGGCGGCATGGCGGTCTATCTGGCCTCCGACGCCTCGGCCTTCCACACCGGCGACAGCTTCCTGATCGACGGCGGCTACGGCATCTTCTGATGGCCCGGCGCGCATGACGACGCGCGCCTATTCCGCCCGCCTGGGGGAGATTTCCGACGCCCAGTTCCAGCACGCGCTCGACCGGCTGGACCTGGGCGAACTGGTCCGCGCGACCGCCGTGCCCTTCGGCCTGTTCGGGCAGAACGTCTTCCTGACCACCAGCCGGGGCGAGTTCATCTTCCGGGGCGCCCAGCACGGCGACTGGCAGTTCGCCAAGGAGGTGTTCTTCGCGCGCTTGCTGGCGGAGAAGACGATCGCGCCCGTCGCCTGGCCGCAATGGCTGGAGGCCTCGCCGGAGATCTTCGGCTGGCCCTACATCGTTGCCCCACGCCTGCCGGGGCGGGCGCTGGCCGACCCTGCCGTGATCGCGGGTCTGGCGATGGACGACAGGCTGCAGATCGCCCGCGCGCAGGGCGAGACCCTGGCGGCGCTGCAGGCCCTGACCTGGGCGGCGGCCGGCGATTTCGACATGGCTACCGGTGGCGTCGCGCCCTTCGAAGGCGGTCACCTCGCTCACCTGATCGGCGGAGTGCGCAGCCAGGCGGCGGCCGCCGACACGTCAGGCTCGCTGACCCCCGAGGACCATGCCTGGATCGAGGGCGTCCTGGACCAGGCCGCCTCGGTGACGGAGGCCGGACCGGCGGTCTATCTGCACAACGACTTCAGCCTCAACAACATCCTGGCCGAACGCCGCGGCGGGGGTTGGGCGATCACCGGGGTGGTGGACCTGATGACCTCCTGCTTCGGCGGCGGGGAGGCCGATCTCTGTCGCCAAGCCGCCAACTATCTGGACCAGGACCCGGCCCTGACCAAGGCCCTGATCGGCGCCTATCGCGGGGCGGGCGCCGGCGGGCTGGACGCGCAGGCCAGGGCGCCGCTCTACGTGATCTATGAGCGCCTGCTGCTCTGGGAATACTTCACCCGGCCGCCGCAGCGGGCCGACTGGACGGCGGGCAAGACCTTCAGCGGCTGGGCGCGGGGGTATGTCGAGCGGCTGACTGAACTGTTGTGAGCCTCCCTGACCTTGGGTCACGGTTTCCTTGCGGGGGCTGCGGCGCCATCCTGTCCCCAACGAGATTTCGGGAGAAGACGCCATGACCCTGCACACACCCCTCTGCGACCTCCTGGGGGTCAAGCATCCGATCATGCTGGCGGGCATGGGGGGCGTCTCCTATGCCGAGCTGGTGGCCGCGGTCTCCAACGCCGGGGGCTATGGCGTGCTGGGCATGGCCGGCCGCACGCCCGACTTCATCCGCGACGAGATGCGCAAGGTCAAAAGCCTGACCGACAAGCCCTTCGGCGTCGACCTGCTGGCCGCCAGCCCGGAAAGCCTGACCGCCTCGGTGGAGATCATCATCGAGGAGGGCGCCTCCAGCTTCGTGGCGGGCCTGGGCGTGCCCATGCCGATCATGGAGAAGCTGAAGAAGGCCGGGCTGAAGGTGATGGTGGTCTGCGGGGCAGTGAAGCACGCGGTGAAGGCCGAGCAGGCCGGCTGCGACGCCGTCATCTGCCAGGGCGGCGAGGGCGGCGGTCATACGGGCTTGGTGGGCACCATGCCCCTGGTGGCCCAGGCGGTGGAGGCCGTGAAGATTCCGGTGGTGGCGGCCGGCGGCCTCTATGACGGCCGAGGCCTGGCCGCGGCCCTGACCCTGGGCGCCGTCGGCGTCTGGATGGGCACTCGCTTCATCGCCAGCCACGAAGCCCATGCCGGCGAGCTCTACCGCCAGACCATCGTCGAGGCGGCCGACGAGGACACCGTCCGCACACGGTCCTATTCCGGCAAGCCGATGCGGGTGCGCAAGAACCCCTATGTGGAGGACTGGGAGACCCGTCCCCAGGACATCCAGCCCTTCCCCATGCAGGCGATGATCTCCAGCCAGGCCGGCGTCATGGGCGGCATCGGCGGCCAGATCGAGGGCCTGGACCCCGACAAGTCCTGCTTCGCCATGGGCCAGTCGGCGGGCGGGATCCACGAAGTGCTGCCGGCGGCCCAGATCGTGGCCAACCTGGTGTCCGAGGCCGAGGCCGCCTTGGCCCGGGCGAGCAAGCTGGTGAAGGTGACGGCCTAGAGACGTCTCCCTCCCCGCCCTGGGGAGGGACAGATCGCGAAGCGATCAGGGTGGAGGCGCGGTGTGTGCAGCGCCTCCACCCCTCCTGCGCCGCCGGGCTGGGGGTCAGCCTTGGCGGCGGCAGCCGTCGTCCGCCGGGGGAGGTCGGGACGACGGCATGTTCGTCAGGCCGCCAGCTTGGCGGCGGTCTGCGCGATCTTGCGGCCCTGGTAGCGGGCGCCTTCCAGTTCGTTCTCGCTGGGCTGCCGCGAGCCGTCGCCGCCGGCGATGGTCGAGGCGCCATAGGGGCTGCCGCCGGTGACTTCCGACAGGGTCATCTGGCCGGCGAAGCCGTAGTCGAGACCCACGACGACCATGCCGAAGTGCAGCAGATTGGTGATCACCGAGAACAGGGTGGTCTCCTGGCCGCCGTGCTGGGTGGCCGTGGAGGTGAAGGCGCCGCCGACCTTGCCGTTCAGGGCGCCCTTGGCCCAAAGGCCGCCGGCCTGGTCGAGGAAGGCCGCCATCTGGGAGTTCATGCGGCCGAACCGCGTGCCGACGCCCACTATGATGGCGTCGTAGTCGGCCAAGTCCTCGATCTTGGCGATCGGAGCTTCCTGGTCGAGCTTGAAGTGGGCCGCCTTGGCGATCTCGTCGGGGACGGTCTCGGGGACGCGCTTGATGTCCACCGTGGCGCCGGTGGCGCGGGCGCCTTCGGCCACGGCCTTGGCCATGGTTTCGATGTGCCCGTAGGCGGAGTGATAGAGGACGAGGACCTTGGTCATGGGAGGGTTCCGGGGAGGAGAGGGGAGGGCCGCCCCGGCTTTCACCGGGGCGGAAGGGATTTAGGCTGCGTCCACCAGGACGAGCTCGGCGTCTTCCAGGGCGGTGACCCGCACCCTGGCTTCATCACGGATGGCCGCGCCGTCGCGGGCCTTCAGGGTGACGCCGTTGACCTCCACCGAGCCGGTGGCGGGCACCAGGTAGCCGTAGCGGTCGGCGCCCAGCTCGTATTCGGCGGTCTCGCCGGCTTTCAGGGTGGCGGCCACGACCCGGCCATTGGTGCGGATCGGCAGGACGTCGGTGTCGCCCTCGACGCCGCTGGCCAGGGTCACGAACTTCCCGGCGCGGTCACCCTTGGGGAAGGGCCTGGCGCCCCAGCTCGGCTCGCCGCCCGTCTTGTTGGGCTGGATCCAGATCTGGAACAGGGTGGTGGGCTCGTTCTCCAGGTTGAACTCGGCGTGCCGGATGCCCGAGCCCGCGCTCATCACCTGGACGTCGCCGGCCTCCGTGCGACCTTCGTTGCCCAGGCTGTCCTTGTGGGTGATGGCGCCCGTGCGGACATAGGTGATGATTTCCATGTTCGCGTGGGGGTGGGGCGGGAAGCCGGAGTTCGGGGCGATCTTGTCATCGTTCCACACCCGCAGGGGCCCCCAGCCCATCCGCTTGGGATCGTGGTACTCGGCGAAGGAGAAGTGATGCTTGGCGTCGAGCCAGCCGTGGTTGGCGCCGCCGAGGGAGTCAAAGGCTCTACGTTCGATCATCTCGTGGTCTCCTGATCTTGAGGACGGCGGCCGAGCGGCCCGCGTCGCTGTTGAGATCAAGGTAGCCATCCTCGCGCATTCCGAAATAGAAACGATGGAAACAGATCGTTTCGGAAATCGTCATGACACGCCTTCCTGACTTCGAGGCCTGGGCTATCTTCGCCAAGGTGGCCGAGACCGGCGCCTTCGCCCGCGCCGCCGCCGAGCTGGAGCTCTCCAAGGCCACGGTCTCCAAGGCCGTGGCGCGGCTGGAGAGCAGGCTCGGAACCACGCTCTTCCACCGCACCTCGCGCAAGCTGTCCCTGACCGAGAGCGGGCGGACGGCCCTGGAGCGGGCGCAGCGCCTGCTGGCCGAGGGCGAGGCGGTGGAGGCCGAGGCCGCCGCCCAGTCGGCGACGCCCCAGGGGCTGGTGCGGCTGGCCGCGCCGATGTCCTTCGGGGTGCGGCACGTGGCCCCCCTGATCCCGGAGTTCCTGAAGCTCTATCCCGACGTCTCCATCGACCTCAGCCTGTCGGATCAGAAGGTGGACCTGGTGGGGGAGGGGTTCGATCTAGGCCTGCGGATCGGCGCCCTGCCGGACTCTTCCCTGCTGGCCCGCCGGCTGTGCGCCGTGCGGATCGTGCTGGTGGCCTCGCCGGCCTATCTCCAGGCTCATGGGCGGCCGACCCATCCCCGCGACCTGATGCTGCACCGGGCGCTGACCTACGCCTATGTCCTGACCCCGGAGGTCTGGCGGTTCTCGCACCCCACCTTGGGGGAGCAGGCGGTGAGCGTGAGCGGGCCGCTGAAGGTCAACAATTCCGACGCCCTGGGACCGGCCCTGCGCGACGGCCTGGGCCTGGCCCTGCAACCGGAGTTCCTGATCTGGCAGGAACTGACCGACGGAACCCTGGAACCGGTGATGTGCGACTGGCGCACCCCGCCCATCGCCCTGCACCTGGTCTCCCCACCCGGGCGGCTGCGGCCGGCGCGGGTGCGGGTGCTGTACGACTTCCTGGCGCAACGCCTGGCGACGGCGCCCTGGGCGGTGGCGGAGGAGGTGGCTTGAACTCCGCCGCCTATTCCGCGCCCTTGGTGAACTCCGCGAAGGATCCCAGGCAGCCCTGCCAGACGCCGATGTGCTGCTTCACCTCGTCGGCGGTCATCCGCAGATTGACCAGGGTGGCGTAGGCGACATTGGGCTTGCCGTCGTCGGCGATGAAGCCGCGGCAGGCCACCTGGCCCTTGTTGAAGCTGTTCATCTCGGCAAAGCTCACCCCCTTGGCCGAGAAGGCGGTGGTGAAGATCAGGGCGTGGCAGGCCTTGCCCTTGGCGTCGCAGTCCACGTACTGGGCGCCGAAGTCCCCGCCCGGGGTCTCCACATTGACGAAGACCTCGGTCCCCGCCGTCTTGGCGACCTCCGCCTTGGCGTTCATCGACTTCAACAGGGTGACCAGGGCCGCGGGATCGCGCACGTCGAACAGCGGCTTGGCGGGGGTGGCGGCGTGGGCGGCGACCGCCAGGGCGGCGACGGCGGCGGCGAGGGTGACGGTGCGCATGGGTCTTCCTTGGGCGATGCGAAGGGTGGGCATAGCTCAATTCACCGCATCCGGCGGCAGGAGAATGGCGCTCGCCCGCCGCGCGCGCCGGGATGACAAGGGCGCGCAGCCTCTCCTAAGGTGCAGCCATGCGCCGTCTGATGCTTCCGCTCGCGCTCGCCGCCCTGGCCTTCCCGGCCCTCGCCCAGGACCGCAGCCCGGCCCTGCGCCAGAGCCTGGTGGATCTCGCCTATGTGCTGGGGGAGAGCCATGCCCTGCGGCAGGCCTGCGCCGGCGTCGAGGACCAGTATTGGCGCACCCGCATGATCAACATGGTGGACGCCGAGAAGCCCGATGAGTCCCTGGACCGCCGGCTGAAGGAAAGCTTCAACACCGGATTCGCCTCCCGCCAGAGCGAGTTCCAGGCCTGCACGCCCGCCAGCCGACGGGCCGAGATGGCCGCCGCCAGCCACGGCCTGGACATCTCCAACCGCCTGGCGAAGGTGATGGTCAGGACCGAACGCGAGGCGCCGCCCACCATCTTCGAATTGAACGCGGCAGGCGAGACGGCGGGCCCGGGCGCGCGCTAAGGTCGTCTCCGAACACTCGGAGACGTTGTCATGGCTGCTGCGACAATCGCGTCGATCGCCTTCCTGATCCTGGCCCTGGTGATCGTGCTGGGGGCCATCAAGATCGTACCCCAGGGCCGCGAGTACACAGTCGAGCGGTTTGGCCGCTACACCCGCACCCTCAAGCCCGGCATCTCGTTCCTGACCCCCTTCGTCGAGGGGGTGGGGCGGCGCATCAACATGATGGAGCAGGTGCTGGACGTGCCGCGCCAGGACGTGATCACCAAGGACAATGTCTCGGTCCAGGTGGACGCCATCGTCTTCATCCAGGTGATGGACGCCGCGGCGGCGGCCTACCGCGTCACCAATCTCGACTACGCCATCACCCAGCTGACCATGACCAACCTGCGCACGGTGGTGGGCAACATGGAGCTGGACGAGGTGCTGAGCCAGCGCGACCAGATCAACACCCGCCTGCTGGACGTCATCGACCAGGCCACCAGCCCCTGGGGGGTGAAGGTGGCCCGCATCGAGATCAAGGACCTGCAGCCGCCGCCGGACATCACCAACGCCATGGCGAGGCAGATGAAGGCCGAGCGGGAGCGCCGGGCGGTGATCACCGAGGCCGACGGGGAGAAGCAGGCGGCCATCACCGTGGCCGAGGGCGCCAAGCAGTCGGCCATCCTGCAGGCCGAGGGCCGTCGCGAAGCCGCCTTCCGCGACGCCGAGGCCCGGGAGCGAGCGGCGGGCGCCGAGGCCACCGCCACCAAGCTTGTCTCCGACGCCATCGCCAGCGGCGACGTCAACGCCATCAACTATTTCGTGGCCCTGAAATACGTGGAGGCCTTCGCCAAGCTGGCCGAGAGCCCGCAGCAGAAGACCGTCATCGTGCCGGCCGACATGAGTTCCATCGTCGGCTCCATCGCCGGGATCGGCGAACTGGTGAAGACCATCCAGTCCGACCGTCCGCCGCCGCCGCCGCGTCCGCCCCAGCCGCCGCGCGCGACGGCGGTCCCCAAGGCGGGGAGCTGATCGGGTGGAGGGCCTGATCCAGCTGGCGGTCGCCAATCCGTTCTGGGTGTGGGCGGCGATCGGTGCCCTGGTGCTGGCCGTCGAGGTGGCCACCGGCTCCGGCTGGCTGCTGTGGCCGGCGGCGAGCGCGGCGGCGACCGCCGTGGCCGTGGCGCTGTTTGGCCTGCCCTGGGTGGGGGCCGTGGGCCTCTATGCGGCCCTGACCATCATCTCGACCCTGCTGGCCCGGCGCTTCTGGCCGGCGCGGCAGGCTGGTGAGGCCGACGACATCAATGACAATGTGGCCCGGCTGGTGGGCCACCACGGCAAGGCGACCACCAATTTCCACGGCCGCGCGGGCCGGGTGTTCATCGACGGCAAGGAGTGGGCCGCCGACCTTGACGACGACACCCCGCTGGCTCGCGGCGCGGCGGTGGAGGTGACCGGCGTCAGCGGGGCGCGGCTGCGGGTGCGTCCGGCTCGCTGACCTCGGCCAGGAAGCTGCGCAGGGCCTTGAGGAAGGGCGTCACCGCGCGGAATTCGTTGTCGGTGAAACCATCGCGCAGGGCCTCGGTCTTGGCCTTCATCGCCTTCATGACGGTGGTGGCGGTCTCGATCCCGGTGCGGGTGATCTTCACCCGCTTCTTGCGGCGGTCGGCTGTGTCGGCCAGCACGGCCACCAGGTCCATGGCCTCCATCCGCTGCAGGATGTTGGTCAGCGCCCCCTTGGTCATCAGCATGATGCGGGCCAGCTCCGCCGGGGTCTGGCCGTCGCCGTGGCGCATGAACCAGCGCAGCAGCTCGAAATGGGCGTGGGTCATGCCCTCGGGCAGGTGGCGGCAGACCGCCATGCGCAGATAGTGCTCGATCATCCCGATCTCGCCGAACACCTCCACATAGGGATGGTCGTGGGCAAGCGGCGCGTTGCGCAGGGGGGTGGGCGTCGTCATGCGCGCCTCCATATCGTTCAACCGTGAACGATATGGGTTGCGTCGCGGGCCGCCGCAAGGGCCGCGCGCAGATTCGCCTAACGCCGGTTGGCGGCCAGGGCTTCCTTCAGGCCACGCCCGGCCAGGGCGTCGGCGTGCTCGTTCAGCTCGTGGCCGGCGTGGCCCTTGACCCAGCGCCAGTCAACCTGGTGCCGCTCGCGGGCGGTGTCCAGCCGCCGCCAGAGGTCCTCGTTCTTCACCGGCTTCTTGTCGGCGGTCTTCCAGCCGCGCTTCTTCCAGCCGTGGATCCACTCAGAGATGCCCTTCATCACGTAGGTGGAGTCGGTGTGGAGCTCGACCTCGCAGGGCTTGTTCAGCGCCTCCAGGGCCTGGATGGCGGCCATCAGCTCCATGCGGTTGTTGGTGGTGTCGGGCTCGCCGCCGCAGATGTCGCGGCGATGGCCGCCGGAGATCAGCAGGGCCCCCCAGCCGCCCGGTCCCGGGTTCCCCGAGCAGGCGCCGTCGGTATAGATCACCACCTTGGGGGTCACGCGGGGTCCCCGAACAGCACCAGGTCGGGCGCCTCGCGGTGCACTGCCAGCTTGCGTTCGTATTCCAGCGGGTCCTTGGGGCGGACCAGCGCGCCGGCCGGGGTCGCGCCCCAGGCCTCCAGCCGGGTCAGGAAGAACCGCATGGCCGCCCCGTGGGCCAGGACCGGCAGGGCGGCGCGCTCGGCGCCGCTCAGGGGGCGGTGGCGCTCATAGCCGGCCACCAGGGCCCGGGCGCTGGTGATATTGAAGCTGCCGTCGGCCTCGAAGCACCAGGCGTTCAAGGCCACGGCGATGTCGTAGGCCAGGGCGTCGACGCAGGCGAAATAGAAGTCGATGGCCCCGGCGAACTTGCCGGCGTTGAAGAAGACGTTGTCGGGGAAATAGTCGGCGTGGACGATGCCGGTGGGCAGGTCCTGCGGCCAGGCCTTGGCCAGGCGGTCGAGATCGGCGCCGATGGTCGCCGCGAGTCCCGGCTTCAGGTCCTCGGCGGCCCCGCGAAGGGTGGCGAACAGGGGCGCCCAGGCGTTCTGGCCCAGGTCGTTGGCCCGCGTCCCGGGGAAGCCCTGGGCCGCCAGGTGCAGGCGGGCCAGGCCCTCGCCGGCCTCGCGGCAGTGGGCCGCGGTGGGACGGCGCACAGACAGGCCGGGCAGGAATTCGACGATGGCGGCGGGCTTGCCCCGCACCCGCTTGATGGTCTGGCCGGCGCGATCGGCCATGGGGGCGGCGCAGGGATAGTCGTGCCGGGCCAGCCAGAGCATGAGGTCGAGGAAGAAGGGCAGCTCCTCCTCCCGCATCCGCTTCTCATAGACCGTCAGGAAATAGCGCCCGACCGTGGTCTCCAGCAGGAAGTTGGAGTTCTCCACCCCCTCGGCGATGCCCTTGAACGCCACCGGCGTCCCGAGGTCGTAGTCGGCGAGCAGGAGGGCGAGCTCCTCGTCGGTGATGTCGGTGTAAACGGCCATGCTGGCGCCGGGATGGGGGAGCCCGGCCCAGGCGTCAAGCCTTGGAGACCACCCAGAGGTCCTGGCCGCCGTCATAGTCGCTCGGCGGCGCCCAGTTCCCACGCTGGAAGGACACCACCTCCAGGCCGGCCGCGGCGATGGCCTGGGTCAGGGCCGCCGCGTCGTGGGCGATGGCGCGCTCGGGGCTGCGCGCATCCACGACGCTGGAGGTGGCGTCATAGGGCTGGAAGTCGAACTGCGGCGCCTCGGCGGGCCGGGGCGAGAAGGCGGTGAAGGCGAAGCGGCCCCCCGGCTTCAGCACCCGACGGGCCTCCTCCAGATAGTGCCGCACCGGACCGAACCGCATGTGGGTGAAGACCGACATGGCGAAGGCGACATCGATGGACCCGTCGGCCGCCGGAAACACCACCGCGTCCTCGGCCAGCGTCCCCGACCGGTTGTAGTCGCCGTTCCAGATGTCGAGATGGACGAAGTTCAGCTGCGGATAGCGGCGCTGGCACATGCCGATGGCGGCCTTGGAGAGATCGAACCCCGTATAGGGATGGTCGGTCAGGTGGGCGGCCATCCGGCCGGTGCCGCAGCCGATGTCCAGCAGGGCGTCACCGGGGCGCAGGCCGCCATAGGTCCGCAGCCAGCCCACGGCCTGCAAGCCGATGGCGTGGTGGTCGCCATTGCCGACATTGTGAATGACGCTCCAGGGGTCGCCGGGCCGCCGCGTCGGCAGGCTCTTGATGTCGAGCCAGAGGCCCGAGAGCGCGCGGCGCAAGGGAGGCGGGGCGTAGCTGGCGAGGGCGCGGATCATCGACACTTGATAGCCATCCCCTGCTGACTTGTCTTCGGACGCGTGGTCGAAGTTTGTATTACGTTTGTTATAACGATAAGGTGCCGGTGGAGGCGACTGTCATGATCACCCTCAAGCTCAGCCAGATCGGAAATTCCGTCGGCCTTATCCTGCCCAAGGAGGCGCTGTTGAAGCTCGGCGTCGCGAAGGGCGATACGGTCTACCTCACCGAGGCGCCCGGCGGCGACCTACGTCTGTCGGCCTACAGCGCCGAAGTGGCCGAGGATATCGCGCTTGGCGAGGCGTTCATGGATGAATACCGCGACACCTTCCGCGCCCTGGCCAAGTGAAACCCGAGCCGCGCTGGGTCACGAAGGAAGGCCTGGTGGTCCTTCATGACCGGAGCATCGCCCTCCATGGCGGCGCCCCGGGCCTGCGCGACGAGGGGCTTCTGGAGTCAGCCCTGGCCCGGCCGGCCAACCTCTTCCACTACGAGGGCGTCGATGATCTTTGCGTCCTCGCGGCGGCCTATCTGGTGGCGGTTGCGAGCAACCACCCCTTCGCCGACGGCAACAAGCGGGCGGCCTATCTCGCCATGGGCCTTTTCCTGATGAAGAACGGTCGACGCTTGACGGCCGAGCCCGCCGAGGCGGCCCTGATGGTCCTGTCGGTGGCGGCAGGCCAGCGGGATGTGGCCGAGCTGGGACGATGGATAGCCGACCGCTCGGTCGTCACCCCTCCACCAGCACCCGGGGCAGCTTGAAGCTGACGGTCTCGCGGGCGGCGTCGACCTCCTCCACGGTGACCTCGAAGGTCTCGCCGAGCTTGTCGATCAGGCCCTGGACCAGGACCTCGGGGGCCGAGGCGCCGGCGGTGACGCCGACGGTGGCCGCGCCCTCCAGCCAGGCGAGGTCGAGGAAGGAGGCGTCGTCGATCAGGTGGGCCTGGGCCACCCCCTCGCGCCTGGCCACCTCCACCAGGCGCACCGA
>JAZKBZ010000067.1:38374-44592 GCA_040388315.1 Pseudomonadota bacterium
CCAGCACCAGCAGCACCTCGGCGTTCGTGGCGATCGCCTTCACCGCCTCCTGGCGGTTGGTGGTGGCGTAGCAGATGTCTTCCTTGTGCGGCGCGGCGATCTCCGGGAAGCGCTCGCGCAGGGCCGCGACGATGGCCGCGGTGTCGTCCACCGAGAGCGTCGTCTGGGTGGCGAAGGCCACGTTGCTCGCATCTCTCGGGGTGAAGGCGCGCGCGTCCTCCACGGTCTCGATCAGGGTCACCGCGCCCTCGGGCAGCTGGCCCATGGTGCCGACCACCTCGGGGTGGCCGGCGTGGCCGATCAGCACGATCTCCATCCCGGCGTCGTAGTGGCGCTGGGCCTCGACATGGACCTTGGAGACCAGGGGGCAGGTGGCGTCGAGATAGAGCATCTTGCGCGCCTTGGCGTCGGCGGGCACCGATTTGGGCACGCCGTGGGCGGAGAACACCACCGGGCGGTCGACCGGGCACTCGTCCAACTCCTCGACGAAGACGGCGCCGAGCGACTTCAGCCGGTCCACCACGTGGCGGTTGTGGACGATCTCGTGGCGCACATAGACCGGCGCGCCGTACTTCTGAATCGTGCGCTCGACGATCTGGATGGCGCGGTCGACCCCGGCGCAGAAGCCGCGTGGGGTGGCGAGCAGGACCGTCAGCGGGGGGCGGAGGCGGGCAGGTTCGGACATGACCCCAAAGTAGGCGTCCGAGGCTTCCGCCGCCAGCCGCGTTGCGGCCTCAATCGATAGTCAGTAGTAGAGGTCCGACCGTGCGGACCCCCGCGCGACAACTCTCTCTGTTCTGGACGACCCCATGCGCCGTTCCCTCCTGCTGGCCGCCTGCGCGTTCCTCGCGGTCGCCACCACCCTTCCCGACCTCGCCATGGCCCAGGCCCGCCGCGGCGGCGACCAGCAGCGCCAGGAGCAGGAGGCGGCCAAGAAGAAAAAGCAGAAGGAAGAGTGGAACGACGTCCAGGCGCCGCTGCAGGCCCTGCGTAACGCTGGGCCGTGCCCCTTCGTGAAGGTGCTCTACGACGCCGGCCGTTACATCGAGTTCAAGGACAACAAGGAAGCCTCGGCCAATGTCGGCTATTCCGGCGAGATCCAGGGCATCTCGGCGGGCTGCCAGTACAAGGAGTCCGATCCGATCCAGGTCCAGATGGAAGTGCTGTTCGAGCTGGGCCGCGGCCCGCAGGCCCAGGGCTCCTCCAAGACCTATCGCTACTGGGTGGCGGTGACCAAGCGCAACGAGGCGGTGATCGCCAAGCAGTACTTCGACCTGCCGGTGACCTTCGCCCCCGGCCAGGACCGGGTCTATGTCACCGAGAAGATGGCCCAGATCGTCATTCCGCGCGCCAAGGACACTACCAGCGGCGCCAATTTCGAGGTCCTGGTCGGCTTCGACGTGACGCCGCAGATGGCGGCCTTCAACCGTGACGGCAAGCGCTTCCGGGTGAACGCCGGCACGGCCGCCGCGACGGGGACACCCGACCGTCAATGAGTGATCTGAAAAGGGGCCTGAGCGAAGCGGTCGCCGCCGCCTTCGCCGCCGCGGGCCTGCCGGCCGAGCTGGGCCGGGTGACGCCGTCCGACCGGCCCGATCTCGCGGACTTCCAGTGCAATGGCGCCCTGGCCGCCGCCAAGACAGCGCGCCGCGATCCCCGCGAGATCGCCGCCGGGGTCACCGCGACCCTGGCCGCCGATCCGCGCCTCTCGGTGGTGGAGATCGCCGGCCTGGGCTTCATCAACATGCGGGTCTCCGACACCGCCCTGTCGGAGCGCGCCAACGAGATCGCCGCCGATCCGCGCCTTGGCGCCGGAAAAGTGGAGACCGCGCGCCGCATCCTGGTGGACTATGCCGGCCCCAACGTCGCCAAGCCGATGCACGTGGGCCACCTGCGGTCCTCCATCATCGGCGAGGCCATCAAGCGCATCTTCCGGTTCCGTGGCGACCTGGTGGTGGGCGACGCCCACTTCGGCGACTGGGGCTACCAGATGGGCCTGCTCATCGGCGCCGTCATGGACGAGGACCCCTTCATCAAGGCCCTGATGGAGCAGTTGAACGGCCGCGGCCGGCCGGTGACGGCGGAGGAGGAGAAGACCGCCTTCGCCGCGCTGGAGGGCCGCGTCAGCCTGGAGGATCTGGACCGCCTCTATCCGGCCGCCGCCGCCCGGGGCAAGGAAGAGCCGGAGTACCGCGACCGAGCCCGCAAGCTCACCGCCGAACTCCAGGCCAAGACCCCAGGCTATCACCTGCTGTGGCGCCACTTCGCCCGGGTTACCAAGGTCGCCCTGGAGCGGGACTTCCATGCCCTGGGGGTCGATTTCGACCTCTGGAAGGGTGAGAGCGACGTCGACGACCTGATCGCGCCCATGGTCAAGGAACTGGACGCCAAGGGCCTGTTGGTGGACGACCAGGGCGCGCGGATCATCCGTGTGGCCCGCCAGGGGGACAAGCGCGACCTGCCGCCCCTGCTGGTGGTTTCCTCGGAAGGTTCGGCCATGTACGGCACGACCGACCTGGCCACCGTGCTCGACCGCGAGAAGAGCTTCGATCCCGACCACGTCCTCTACGTCGTGGACCAGCGTCAGGCCGACCACTTCGAGGTGGTGTTCCGCGCCGCCTACCTGGCCGGATACGCCCCGGAGGGCAGCCTGGAGCACATCGGCTTCGGCACCATGAACGGGACTGACGGCAAGCCCTTCAAGACCCGTGAGGGTGGGGTGCTGAAGCTCAACGACCTGATCGAGATGACCCGCACCAAGGCGCGCGAGCGCCTGCGGGAGGCCGATCTGGGCGCTGAGCTCGACCCCGACGCCTTCGACGACACCGCCCACAAGGTGGCCGTGGCCGCCCTGAAGTTCGCCGATCTGCAGAACTTCCGCGGCACCTCCTATGTCTTCGACCTCGACCGCTTCTCCAGTTTCGAGGGCAAGACCGGCCCCTATCTGCTGTACCAGGCGGTGCGGGTGAAATCCCTGCTGCGCAAGGCCGCCGACGAGGGGGTCAAGACCGGCCCCATCACGGTGGCCGATCCGGCCGAGCGGGACCTGGTCCTGCTGCTGGACGCCTTCGACCAGGCGCTCAACGACGCCTACGACAAGCGCGCCCCGCACTTCGTGGCCGAACACGCCTTCAAGCTGGCCCAGGCCTTCAGCCGCTTCTACGCCGCCTGCCCGATCCTTTCGGCGGAGCCCGTGCTGCGATCGTCCCGCCTGGCGCTCGCCGACACCACCCTGCGCCAGCTGGAGCAGGCCCTGGACCTGCTGGGTGTCAGCGCGCCGGCACGCATGTAGCGCTTACGCCCTCCCTTTCTTGGGAGGGACAGGCGGCTCTGCCGCTCGGGTGGGGAAGCCTGAAATTTTCGCAGACCCCGCCTGAATGCCCCGCCCGTCCGGCGCTTCGCGCCATCCACCCTGCCCATGACGGTGCGGGAGGCCGACCGCGCGACTTTGCGCGTTGACTCAGGCCCACCCTTCGAACAGGTTCCGCCTCGACTCTCGCGGGAGAGACCGGGCTTCGAGCCCGGAGCCGAAGGCGCAACCGCCCCGGAAACGCTCAGGCAAACGGACCGCGAAGGCTGATGAACGCTGGAAAGTAGCGGCCCCGTTCGGGCCGCTCGCCGAAGGAGCAAGGATCTGGCCCGACGGGCGCGATCCGAAATCTCTCAGGCCCAAGGACAGCGGGGGCAGGGCGCAGGCGGATTTTCCGTGGGCGTCTGCAATCGTCAGCCGGAGTCTCATACGTGTCCGATGAAGCCCTGAAGACCACCCCGCTGGCCGCCGCGCACGTGGCCGCCGGCGCGCGCATGGTGCCCTTCGCGGGCTATTCCATGCCCGTCCAGTACAAGGACGGGGTGCTGAAGGAGCATCTCTGGACCCGCGAGCACGCCGGCCTGTTCGACGTCTCCCACATGGGCCAGGCCCGGCTGCGCGGCGTCTCGCCGCTCTCGGCCTTCGAGGAGATCACGCCGGGCGACTTCATCGGCCTGAAGCCCGGCAAGCAGCGCTATTCCGTCCTGCTCAACAAGACCGGCGGGGTTATCGACGACCTGATGGCCGCCCGCCCCGACGACGACGGCCTGTTCGTGGTGGTCAACGGCGCCTGCAAGGACAACGACTTCAAGGTCATCGACAACGAGCTGGCCGGCCAGGTGACCATAGAGCGCCTGGAGGATCGCGCCCTGCTGGCCATCCAGGGCCCCGAGGCCGCCGCCGTGGTCGGCCGCCACCTGCCCGCCGCCCTACGCATGGTGTTCATGGACTCTCGCGCCATGCCCGGCTTCGGAACCAATATCCTGATCTCCCGCTCGGGCTACACCGGCGAGGACGGCTACGAGATCTCCGTGCCGGCCCATCTGGCCGAGCACATCTGGAACCTGCTGCTGGAGGACGAGCGCGTCCGGCCCATCGGCCTGGGCGCGCGGGACTCCCTGCGCCTGGAGGCCGGCCTGCCGCTCTATGGCCACGACGTGGACGAGACCGTCAGCCCCATCGAGGCCGACCTGGCCTTCGCTGTCTCGGTGAAGCGCCGCGAGGCCCGCGACTTCCCCGGTGCGGCCCGCATCGCCAAGGAGCTGGCGCAGGGCCCGTCGCGCAAGCGCGTCGGCCTGCGGGTGCTGGAAGGCGCTCCGGCCCGGGAGGGCGCCGAGATCGCCGATGAGAGCGGCGCCGTCGTCGGCGTCGTGACCTCCGGCGGCTTCTCGCCGAGCCTGGGCTATCCCATCGCCATGGGCTTCGTGCCGCCGGCCCTGGCCGAGCTCGGCACGAAGCTGAATGTCATTGTCCGGGGCAAGCCGCAGGCCGCGCAGGTCGTGGCCATGCCCTTCGTTCCCAACCGCTACGTCCGCAAGGTCTGAGGAGATCACCCCGATGCGTTTCACCAAGGATCACGAGTGGGTCGCCCTCGAGGGCGACGTGGCCACCGTCGGCATCACCGCCTACGCCGCCGAGCAGCTGGGCGACGTGGTGTTCGTCGAGACCCCCGAGGTCGGCAAGACCGTGAAGGCCGGGGACGGCTTGGCGGTGGTCGAGAGCGTCAAGGCGGCCTCCGACGTCTACGCCCCCATCTCCGGCCAGGTCGTCGAGGCCAACGCCGAACTGGGCGACGCGCCCGAGACGGTCAACGCCGTGCCGGAATCCGGCGGCTGGTTCGCCAAGCTGAAGATCGCTGACAAGGCGGAGTTCGAGGCCCTGATGGACCGCGCCGCCTACGAAGCCTATCTCGGGACCCTGTAAGCACCCATGCGCTACCTGCCCCTCACGCCGCTCGACCGGGCCGAGATGCTCGGCGTCATCGGCGTCGACACCATCGACGACCTGTTCGCCGACGTGCCCGCCGCCGCCCGCAAGGCCGACCTTTTCGACCTGCCGCTGCGCGCCGGCGAGATGGAGGTGGAGCGCGAGCTCCTGAGTCTGGCGGCCAAGAACCGGCCGGCCGGGGCCGGCCCCTTCTTCTGCGGCGCCGGGGCCTACAAGCACCACGTGCCGGCCACGGTGGACCACATCATCCAGCGGTCGGAGTTCCTGACCAGCTACACCCCCTACCAGCCGGAAATCGCCCAGGGCACCCTGCAGGTCCTGTTCGAGTTCCAGACCCAGGTAGCGGCCCTGACCGGCCTGGAGGTGGCCAACGCCTCGATGTACGACGGCTCCACCGCCTGCGCCGAGGCCGTGATGATGGCCCAGCGGGTCACCCGCCGGAAGAAGGCGGTGCTGTCGGGCGGCCTGCACCCGCACTATGCGGCGGTCACCCAGACCATCGCCCACGCCGAGGGCATGGACATCGCCCGCCAGGCCGTGGCCATCGACGCCGAGGCCGCGGTGCTGTCGGCCATCGACGCCGAGACCGCCTGCGTGGTGGTCCAGACCCCCAACGTCTTCGGGGTGGTCACCGACGTGAGCAAGATCGCTGAGGCGGCCCACGCCGCCGGCGCCCTGCTGATCGTGGTGACCACGGAGGCCGTCTCCTACGGCCTGCTGAAGTCGCCCGGCGAGATGGGCGCGGACATCGCCGTGGGCGAGGGCCAGTCCATCGGGGTGGGCCTGAACTATGGCGGCCCCTATGTCGGCCTCTTCGCCGCCCGGGAGAAGTTGGTTCGTCAGATGCCCGGCCGCCTCTGCGGCGAGACCGTGGACGCCGAGGGCGCGCGGGGCTTCGTCCTGACGCTGTCGACCCGCGAGCAGCACATCCGCCGCGAGAAGGCGACGTCGAACATCTGCA
>JAZKBZ010000068.1:0-5279 GCA_040388315.1 Pseudomonadota bacterium
GGGGATTGTCCACCTGGGCGCTGTCGAAGGCCTGGTCGACGCTGGCGGGCAGCAGGTTGGCCAGGGACGGCTCGGGCGCCAGGTCCCCGGGGCTCTGACCGACGATGGCGACATAGTTGGCGCGGCTGATGGCCAGCTGGGCCTGGGCGGTCTGGAACTGGGCCTGGGCCGAGGCCAGGCGCGACTCCGACTGGGCCACGTCGGTGCGGGTGATCTCGCCGACGTCGAAGCGGGCCTTGGACTCCTCGAGCTGGCGTTCCAGGACCCGGACGTTCTCCTGCCGGATGCGCAGGGCTTCCTGGTCGCGGCGAGTGTCGACATAAGCGGTGATGACGTTGCCCAGCACCTGGGCCTCGACCCGGCGCAGGTTCTCGCGGCCGGTGAGGATATCGGCCTCGGCCGCCGACACCGCGGCGCCGACGCGGCCGCCGGTGTAGAGCGGCTGGCTCAGGGAGAGCGAGGCGTTGCCGCGCTGGCTCTGGCTGATGCTGCGGGTGACGAAGGTGTCGGGGATGCCGTCGCCGTTGGTGTCCACCAGGCCCGAGGCCCCGGGGGTGCGGCTGTCGGAATAGGTTTCCTGCACCGAGGCGCTCAGGCTGGGCCGGTAGCCGCTCCTGGCCTGGACATAGGTCTCGTCCAGGGCTCGCTGGGTGGCGCGCTGGGCCTGCAGGGTCGGATTGGAGTCGTAGGCGAGCGCGATCGCGTCGGCCAGGGTTTCGGCGGCGGCGGGACCGGCGGCGAAACCGCAGATGAGGCCCGCGCTGCAGACTGCGGCGAGCAAACCTCCGCGACGGCTATTCAACATGCTTATCCCCGAAATCGGCGAGAGAGATCGGGGCCTATATGGCCGCCGAATTGAAATGACGCCAGGGGGCGTCACCTTAAGCTTTTTTCACGCCAAGGTTTCGGGGGTGTTTCAGCAGGCTTCAGAAGGCGAAACCTTGATGTGCCTCAAAGCCCGCGAGCAGCGGCGGCGTGGCGTCGAAGACGGTGCGCCGGCCCAGATCCCCCTCGCCCCGCACATAGAGGCAGGCCTTGCCCACCGGGCCATCGCGCTCCACCACCGCCAGGCGTCCGCCGGGCGCCAGCGCCTTCAGCCAGGCCTCCGGCGCGCGGGCGACCGCGCCCTCGACGACGATCAGGTCGTAGTTGGCGCCGGGCACGATCTTGAGGTCGCCCTCCTCCAGGCGCTCGACCACCACCTCCAGGGCCTCCAGGACCGCCGCGGCGTAGGGGGCGGCGATGGCCAGCGCCCGCTCACCCTTCACCGGCTTGGCCATCTGCAGCAGCTTGGCCACGTCACGGGGCTTCAGCAGCACGCGGCCCGGCGCGTACTCCACGGGCGCGTCGGCATAGGCCAGATAGCGCTTGCCCGGCGGCACGAAGTCCTCGCGCGGGATGGCGCGCATGGCGTCGTGGATACGGATGTCGGTGACGTCGCTGGGACGCACCTGACTCTCCACCATGTTCGAGCGGGCTTCGGCGAGATCGGCCATGATTCCCCAAACCGGAAACAGCAATTTCCGCGCTTATAGGTCGCCCCTTAACCCGAACGCAATGCGACCCTGCGACAGACATTGCCCGAGGCGGGTCGTTCTGTTAGCCATCCGCCCTTCAAAACTCCCGGCGTGTTCGAAACGTCGGCGGTGGCCTGATGGCGGAGTGGTTACGCAGCGGACTGCAAATCCGTGCACCCCGGTTCGATTCCGGGTCAGGCCTCCATATTTTTCCTAGAGAATTCGGCGCAAGGCCAAGCCAGCTCGCAGAGCGGTTTGCAGAAACCGTTCACGCCTGGGGCTTCGCGATCACAGACACGGGCGAGGTGCAATCGGACAAGCGCGCACGCAACCGCGGCGTCACGCGTGCAAGGGACCAACCCACGCCAACTCCTGGCGTCAGCGCGCCTCCAGCGCATCCCACTTGGGTCGGCCCGTTCCGGGCATGGGGTCGCCGGTGATCTGGTAGTGGACCACCTCGGCGATGTTGGTCGCGTGGTCGCCGATGCGCTCGAGATTCTTGGCGACGAACAGCAGGTGGGCGCAAGGCGTGATCATGCGGGCGTCGGCCATCATGTAGGTCAGCAACTCCCGGAACAGGCTGTCATATTGCTGGTCGATCTCGGCGTCTCGGCGCCAGACATCCTCAGCCACTTCCATGTCCTGCGACCGGTGGGCGGTCAGCACCTGGGCGAACCTGTCGGCGACCAGCTCGCCCATCCGGGCGATCGAACCATGCGCCAGGCCATCCGGATCGGCGACGCCGGTCACCAGGGCCCGCTTGGCGATGTTCTTGGCGAGATCGCCGATGCGTTCCAGATTGCCGGCGATCTTCAGCGCCGAGAGCGCACGGCGCAGGTCCTGAGCCACGGGTTGGCGAAGGGCGATCAGCCGGACGGTGAGTTGCTCTGTCTCCGCTTCCATATGATCCAGGCCCGCGTCCCGATCGACGATGGCCTGAGCCTGGACCAAGTCCTGCGCCGCGATGGCGGTCACGGCGCCGCGCACCTGGGCCAGAGCGAGTTCGCCCATGGCGACCAAGCTGGTGTCCAGCGCCCTCAGCTCGTCCTCGTAGGCTTTGACGGTATGTTCGGCCATGGGGGCTCCGTTGGGTCTCGGGGCGGCGCGGCGGATCAACCGAACCGGCCGACGACATAGTCCTGGGTTCGCTGCGCGCTGGGCTTGATGAAGATCTCGCTGGTGCGCGCGAACTCGATCATGCGGCCGAGATACATGAAGCCCGTGTTGTCGGAGATCCGCGCGGCCTGAGCCAGGTTGTGGGTGACGATGACGATCGTGAAGTCCTTCTTCAGCTGCCCGATCGTCTCCTCCAGCTTGGCGGTGGAGATCGGATCGAGGGCCGAGGCGGGCTCATCCAGCAGCAGGATTTCCGGTTGGACCGCGATCCCCCTGGCGACACAAAGCCGTTGCTGCTGGCCGCCTGAGAGGCTGAGGCCCGAGGCCTTGAGCTTGTCCTTCACCTCGTCCCAGAGCGCGGCGCGCCGCAGGGCGCTTTCCACGACCTCATCCATCTCGGCGCGGCCCTTGCGATGGTAGAGCCGCACGCCAAAGGCGACATTGTCATAGATCGACATCGGGAACGGCGTGGGCTTCTGGAACACCATGCCGATCCGCGATCGAAGCCGGGCGATATCCTTGAGCTTGAGCAAGTCCTCGCCGTTCAGCGTCAAATCCCCGGACGCGTGCTGGCCCGGATAGAGATCGTACATGCGGTTGAAGGTCCGCAGCAGCGTCGATTTCCCGCAACCGGAGGGCCCGATCAGCGCGGTCACCTTGTTGCGCGCGATGGGCACGTCGACCCCGAACAGGGCCTGGGTCTTGCCATAGAAGAAGTCCAGGCCGCGCGCGCGCAGAGTGACGCTGTCGGCTTCGGGTTCGGCGATGAAGCGTTCGAACTCCACGACGGGTTGCTCGATCATGGGCGATGGGTCCCCCGGGCGGCGAGCACCCGGCCAATGATGTTTACGGAAAGCACCGCCAGCGCGATCAGCAGGGCGCCGGCCCAGGCCAGGCGCCGCCAATCGTCGTAGGCGCTGAGCGCGTACTGGAAGATGACGGCCGGCAGGCTCGCCACCGGCTTGCCCATGTCCAGGCTGAAGAATTGGTTGTTGAGGGCGGTGAACAGCAAGGGCGCGGTCTCGCCGCTGATGCGGGCGAAGGCCAGCAGGCCGCCGGTTAGCAGGCCCGCGCCGGCCCCCTTCCAAATGATCTTGCGGATCGTGATCCAGCGCGCGGCGCCCAGCGCGACCCCGGCCTCGCGCAGGGCGTTGGGTTGGAGCCGCAGGATGTCCTCCGTGGTGCGGGTGACCACTGGCGCTGCGATCAGGGCCAAGGCGACCGCGCCGGCGAAGCCGGAGAAGCCGTGCAGGGGCCGGACGATCAACTCATACACAAACAGGCCCACGAGGATTGAGGGCGCCGAGAGCAGCACGTCGTTCAGGAAACGCACCACATGGCCATAGGGGGTGTCGCCGCCATACTCCGCCAGCCAAGTTCCGGCCAGCAGCCCGACCAGGACCGCCAGGACCATGGCCAGACCGCACATCATCAACGACCCCATGATGGCGTTCAGCAACCCGCCCTTCGACCCGGGGGCAGGCGTGGAGAGCGTGAAGACGTCGAGGTTCATGCCCGCCAGGCCCTGCCTGACAAGCGATGTCATGATCATGCCGAGCGCCGCCAGGGCGACCACCGTGGCCAGGCCGCATGCGGCCACAAAGACGGCGTTCAGGACGGTGCGGCGGAAGCGTCGGTCAAGGATCATGGGCGGATCAGTCCCGGCGCTGGATGGCGAGCAAGGCGCGGGCGATCGCCAGCACGCCGAAGGTGATCACGAACAGCACCAGGCCGAGCGCGGTCAGGGCGGCGGTGTGCATCTCGCCGGTGGCTTCTGTGAACTCGTTGGCGATGGTGGAGGCCAGGGTGGAGCCGCTGTCGAACAGGGAGTGCGGCAGGCCGTGCGCGTTGCCGATGATGAAGGTCACGGCCATCGTCTCGCCCAGCGCCCGGCCGAGGCCCAACATCACCACTCCCACCGCGCCTGTGCGCACATAGGGTATGCTGACAGAGCGCACGACCTCGAAGGGCGTGCAGCCGATGCCATAGGCCGCCTCGCGCACCTGCGACGGCACCGTCAGCAGCAGCTCACGGAACACCGCGGCCATGTAGGGCAGGATCATGATCGCCAGGATCAGGGAGGCGGTGAAGATGTTGGCCCCGTTGGGAACCCCCGACAGGATCTTCTCCCAAAATGACCCCTCGGGAAGGTTCATCATCAGCGGGATCTGCACATGCAGGGCGAAGAACGGCGCCAGCACGAACAGGCCCCACATGCCGTAGACGATGGAGGGAATGCCGGCCAGCAGCTCCACGGCGATGGCGATCGGCTGGGCCAGGACCTTGGGGCAGAACTCCACCAGGAACACCGAGACACCGATGGCGATCGGCAAGGCCACGGCCATGGCCAGGGCCGAGGTGATCAGGGTGCCCGCGATCGGGCCGGCGGCGCCGTAGACCTCGGTCACCGGATTCCAGGTTGTGCTGGTGAAGAAGCCCAGGCCGAACTTCTGGAAGGCCGGCCACCCCCCAATGGCCAGGGACAGCACGATCCCCGCCAGGGCGGCGAGCAGCGCCGTCGCCGCGGCCAAGCAGGCGAAGCGGAAGATCGGGTCGAACCCGGCGCCGCGGGGCTCGGCGCGAAGGCTGTGGCTGGCGTCGGTCATATGCTCAGTTACAAAAAGGGGGCGGGAGCGCTTGGCTCCC
>JAZKBZ010000068.1:5289-5650 GCA_040388315.1 Pseudomonadota bacterium
CCCGCCCGCCGCTTCGACGAGAGGGGTGCGTCGTCAGCGGGAAACGTAGACGGGCTTGCCGTCGGGACCGCTGACCTGCGCGGCCCACTGCTTGCGCATCATGGTCTTCACCGCGGGCGGCATGGGCACGTAGTCGAGAGCGCCGGCGGCGGCGTCGCCGTTCTTGTAGGCCCAATCGAAGAACCTCAGGACGCTGGCTCCCGAGGCGGCGTCATCCTGCTTCTTGTAGACCAGGATGAAGGTGGCGCCGGTGATCGGCCAGGACTTGGCGCCCGGCTCGTCCAGCAGCAGCAGGTAGTTGCCGGGCGCCTTGGCCCAGTCGGCGCCCGCCGCGGCCGCGGCGAAATTGGCGGCCACCGGG
>JAZKBZ010000068.1:5660-13619 GCA_040388315.1 Pseudomonadota bacterium
GGACCAGGCGAAGAACTTCAGCGCCTCGGCGGTGATTGCCGGATCGGTCGTCGGCTTCTTGTAGATCAGGATCCAGGTGGCGGCCGTCATCGGCCAGGACTGATCGCCCGGCTGGTTGGCGAGGATCACGCCATAGCCCGGCTGGCTCTTCCAGTCGGCGCTGGCGGCGGCGGCCTGGAAGGTCTCCGCAGTCGGCGACACGGTCTTGCCCGCCTTGTTGATCATCTTGGTGTGGGTGAGCTTGTTCTGCTTGGCGTAGGCGTACTCGACATAGCCGATGGAGCCGATGGTCTGCTTCACGAAGGCCGAGACCCCGTCATTGCCCTTGCCGCCGAGACCCACGGGCCACTGGACGGAGTCGCTGGCGCCGACACTGGACTGCCAGGTGGGGCTCTTCATCGACAGATACGAGGTGAACAGGAAGGTGGTCCCCGACCCGTCCGAACGGTGAACGACCGTGATCGGCAGGTTGGGCAGTTTCACACCCTTGTTCAGGGCCGCGATCTGGGGCGCGTTCCACTTGGTGAGCGCGCCACGATAGATGTCGGCGAGCACGACGCCGTTCAGGTGAAGCTGACCCGGAAGCACGCCCGGCAGGTTCACGATGGGCACCACCCCGCCCATGACGGTCGGGAACTGCATCAGGCCGGCTTCGCTAAGCTCGGCCGGCTTCAGCGGCTTGTCGGAGGCGCCGAAGGCGACGGTCTTGGCCTTGATCTGCTTGATGCCGCCGCCGGAACCGATCGCTTGATAGTTCAGGCCGACGCCCGTCTGGGCCTTGTAGGATTCCGCCCATTTTGCATAGACGGGCGCGGGGAAGGTGGCGCCGGCGCCAGAAATGTCAGCGGCCTGGGCGCTGGCCCCAGCCAGAAGGGTCGCACCCAGGGCGACCGCGAGCGTCTTCAACATCCGTCATCTCCATCGGGCGCATGGTCTTCATGCGGCCTTCGCCCGTTGGACTAGGTGAAGTTTGCAACATGGATGTGACGCTCTGTTAGCTGATCTTACGTTCTTGTCGCGAGAGCCGGGGGCCGCGCGGCATGCAGGGCCAGACTCCGGCCGACCTCCAGGCGCAGCCACATCGAGAAACGGGCGACGAGGTCGGCCTTGCCGGGCGAGGTGTTGGCGCTCAGCCGAATGGACCGCCCGGTGGGCGCTTCGAGCGGCACAGCCACCAGGCGCCCGGCGTCGAGATGGCCCTCGGCGGCGAACAGATGCGTAAGCGCCACGCCGGCCCCCTGGGCCGCGGCGTCCAGCGCCATGGCGGCGTCGTCGAAGAGGTGGGTCGGAGCCTTGGGTGGGACCTGGAAGTGGGTCGCCCAGCCGTCCCAGGCCAGGCCGCCTCCGGAGATCAACGGGTTGCGCAGGACCTCCTGCGGCCGCGAGAACTCCTTGCGGCCCAGGAACTCCGGGCTGCAGACCGGGAAGGACGCCACATCGGACACGACGTCGTCGGCCGTCCTCCCCTCGGTCGCCGAGAACTCGATCTCCACATCGGACTGACGATCCTGGGCGCCAGCGCTCAGGGTGCGCACCTCGATCCGCAGATCCGGCACCGCCTCGGTGAGCCGCGCCAGCTTTCCGCTGAACCAGAGTCGGCCGAAGTCGGCCGGCATCGCCACGGCGAGGACCCCCTCCTTCGGCGCGCCGGTGATCTCCTTCAGGGTGCGATCGAGGGACTGGGCGGCCTCGAAATAACTCTCGGCGAGCCTCAGGGCCGCTTCGGAGGGCTCCATCACCCCACCCTTCCGCTCGAAGAGCGTGGTCCCGAGATCGGCCTCGAGGCGCCGAATGGACTGGCTGACCGCGCTGTGGGTGATCTGCAACTCCTTGGCCGCCCAAGTGAAGCTGCGGTGACGCGACGCAGCCTCGACGGCGCGGAGAGCGGAAAACGGTGGCGGGCGTTCGGTCATCTCAGCAATCGCAAGGTCGGGGTTTGGGCGAGCCTAGGGCGATTTGCTCGCCGGTGAGAGCGCCGAGGTTCAATGCAGGGTGCGCGCGACGACCGTCTCCCGCGCGGCGGCCAAGACGCCAGGCCGGGGGAACACCAGGGAGGATATCGCCCGGCCGGCGTCCGCCTTGAAGGAGAATCGTCCCCCCAGCTGCTCGACCATCGCCTCGATGGGATGGCGCTTCAGGTCGAGGCCGGCGAGACCGCCCGGCTGATCGCAGACCTCGCTCACCTCCAGGGTCGCTTCCTGCCCATCCCCGCGCAGCCGCACCTGCAGGCTGGCCGGCGTGTTCAGGTCCAGCCGCGCGTTCAGGCACTCCAGGAGCACGATGGCCACCGAGGTCGCCTGGTCCAGCCGCAGCCGCAGCCCCTCCTCGGCCACCTCGACCCGCACGGGGGGATGGCCGCGGGCCGCGAGGGTCGCGTCCAGCAACTGGCGGGCGAAGGTGTCGAAGTCGAGCGTCTTGTCGGCCTCGCCGGCCACGCTGCGGTGCACGCGCGAAATCAGCAGGGTGCGCGCCGAGGCCTCGGCCAGGGCGCGCGCCAGGGGTTGGTCGGCCTCGTCGCGCGCCTGCAGCTGAAGCAGGGCGGCCACCAGTTGCAGATGGTTGGTGACCCGCTCGTTCAGCTCACCGAACAGTTCGGCATGGCTTCTCGCCAGGCCCTCGGCGCGGCCCCGGGCCACGGCGAGATCCTCGAGCGCGCGCGCCATGCCGGTGATGAAGTAGATGGAGACCGCGGCCGTGAAGCCGAAGAACATCACCGGCGCCAGGCTGGTGAAGTCACTCTTCCACGCCAGGACGGGAACCGCGAAACACCAATAGGCGAGGGCCGCCGAGAGCATGGCCGCGCCGATGGCGGGCCCGGCGCCCAGGAAGTAGGCCGCCACGATCACCACCGGATAGAAGACCGTGTAGGTGTGGTTGTCGCCGAACACCGGGGCCAGGGCCAGACGCGCGGCGAAGCCGACGAGGACAAGGGCCAGAGCGGTCGCATAGCCGGCGAGCGGATGCCGGGCGGCGGTGGGGCGCATCATGGGATATCTCCTGACGCGCCATTCCGCGCGCCGACCGCCGGCGATCTTACTGCGTTTCGATGACAGTTTTGCCGCCGTCCCATGACCAATCTTAGGCGGATCGTCTGCATTGTAAGTTCAACTTGACTTGCTCCGCGCAGCTGGCCACCGTTTTGGGATGCGCACCGCCTTCGTACAGCTTGGGCCAGACTTCCCGCCGCTGGAAGCGCAGATGGCCCTGCTCCAGCGCCTGCGCCCGGACGCCTACCACGTCGAGGAGACCGCCTCGATCCATGCGGCCCAGCGGATTGTCGAGTGTCTGGAACAGTTGGGCCGCGGCGACGAACTCTGCCTCTTTTCCCTGACAGCCCTCCGCCTGGAGGCCGGCGAGGCTGCGGAGTTGCTGGCGACTTTGTTGGGCCGCGGGGTCCGCTGCCTGAGCTTCATCCCCGACGAAACCCTTGTGGAGATCGATTCGCAGACCGATCCCGTCATGCTGCTGCGCCTCCTCGCCGAGGTTCATCGCGCCCGTATCTCCAGCGGCCGGGTGACCGGCCCGCGAATGCCCGACAGTGCGCGCCAGCTGCTGCGGGACGATCAGATCGAAGACATTCGGCGGCTGGCGCGGGCGGGCGTGACCGCGCGGCGGATCGGCCTGATCTATCGCCGCACCCCAGACTGCATCCATGCCCTGTTGCGCGAGGATTCTAACCCGGCGGCGCCTGTGGCGGAGGAAGCACATCGTAAGTCGAACTTACGCAAGAAAGCGTCACGTTAAGAATCTGTTGCAAATCCCCGCTAGGCCCCTCCTGCCCGATCACAAGGTCGGAATGGGGTTAGATAGGGATTCAACAGATGAAGAAGCGCTTCGGAGTCCAGGCGTCGCCGATGAAGCTGCGGGGCGCCCTGCTGGGCGGCGCCGCCATGAGTGTGCTGCTGGTCACCGGGTTCGCCGCGCCGGCGCAAGCGGCCACCAGCGCCCAGGCCCAGGCCCAGGAGCTCCAGGCCCTGCGCGAACAGATCCAGGCCCTGTCGGACCGGCTCGCCGCCCAGGAAGCCGCGCTGCAGCAGGCCCAGGCCGCCCAGGCCCAGACCGCCAGCCAGGTCCAGACCATTCCGACCCAGGTGCAGACGGCGGTCGCCGCTCTGCCCAAGCCGGTCGCCAAGAAGTCCTGGGCCGACGACACGGTCGTCTCCGGCCGCATGTACTACGACCTCTCCAACATCACCCAGAAGTCGGACGGCCGCCGGGTCGCGCCCAGCGGCACCGGCTTCGACATCAAGCGGTTCTATGTCGGCGTCGATCACAAGTTCAACGACACCTTCTCGGCCAACGTCACCACCGACTTCCAGTACTCGTCGGCGATCTCCTCCACCGAGCTCTACATCAAGAAGGCCTATCTGCAGGCCAAGGTCTCCGACGCCCTGGTGATCCGCCTGGGCTCCACCGACCTGCCTTGGGTGCCCTTCGCCGAGGACATCTATGGCTACCGCTATGTGGAAAACACCCTGATCGACCGCACCAAGTACGGCACCTCGGCCGACTGGGGCGTCCACGCCTCGGGCAAGCTGGCCGACGGCAAGGTCAACTACGCCATCGCGGTGATCGACGGGGCTGGCTACAAGGCGCCGCTGCGCTCCAAGGGCATGGATGTCGAGGCCCGCGTCAGTGTCACCCCCATCGACCACGTGACCCTGGCCATCGGCGGCTATACCGGCAAGCTGGGCAAGGAGACCCAGGGCGCCACCACCTTCCACACCGCCAACCGCTTCAACGCCCTGGCCGCCTACACCACCAAGCAGTACCGGTTCGGGGTCGAGTACTTCTCCGCCGAGAACTGGAACAACGTGACCACCGCGGCCTCCGACAGCGCCGACGGCTATTCGGTGTTCGGCTCCTACGCGTTCAACGACAAGCTCGGCGCCTTCGCCCGTTACGACTGGGTGAAGCCCAACAAGGACACCGCGCCGGCCAAGAAGGACAACTACTTCAACGTCGGCCTGACCTACAGCCCGGCCAAGATCGTGGACCTGTCCCTGGTCTACAAGCGCGATCAGGTCGAACGCGGCCTGCTTGCCACCTCCAACGGGACCATCGGCGGCGCGAACAAGGGGACCTACGACGAGGTCGGCCTGTTCGGTCAGTTCCGCTTCTGATCCACACTCAAGCGTACGGCAGGAAGGGGCCGCCAGCTGGCGGCCCCATTTTGCTGTCACCCTGTCCCGAGGCCCGGGGGACCTTTCCTGAGACCTTCGGGAGGGATAGGTGAGCAGGATGGTGGCCCTGCCCCCCGCGCCCAGTCTGTTCGCCCGCCCCCTGGCCTGGCTCCGCGCCCGCTTCCGCGCCAGCGAGGGCTGGTTCATCCTACTGGCCATCGGCGTCGGCGCGGCGGCGGGCCTGCTCACCGTCGTCCAGAGCCAGGTCGCCCACGCCGCCCAGGTCCTGCTCTACGGCCTCGGCGGCGACGACCGGCTGAGCACCCAGACCCTTGTGCCCCTGGGCGCCCTGATCTGGCTTCCCCTCGGCGGTCTGGCCCTGGGCCTGTCCACCTGGATCATCGCCCGGGCGCGTACGACGCCCCTGATCGACGTGGTGGAGGCCAACGCCCTCTATGGCGGCCGGATGTCCCTGCGCGACAGCCTGATCGTCTGCCTGCAGACCCTGTTGTCCAACGGCGTCGGCGCCTCGGTGGGACTGGAGGCCGCCTACGCCCAGGCGGGCGGCGGCGTGGCCTCGGCCCTGGGCCAGCGGCTGAAGCTCCGGCGTCACGACCTGCGGACCCTGGTGGGCGCAGGCGCCGGCGCGGCCATCGGCGCGGCCTTCGGGGCGCCCCTGACCGGCGCCTTCTACGCCTTCGAGATCGTCATCGGCTCCTACGCGCCCTCGATGATCGCGCCTGTGGCGGCCGCGGCGCTCACCAGCGTCATCACCGCCCGCGCCCTCGGGGCGGCGCCCTATTCGATCTCCGTGTCGGTGCATCAGGCGCCCGACGTCGCCGCCTATCTCCTCTATGCGGGTTTGGGGGCGGTCTGCGCCGGGGTCGGAATCGTCATCATGCGGCTGGTGGCGCGCACCGAGCAGGGCCTGCGGAGCCTGGCGCTTCCGGCTTGGCTGACGCCGATGATTGGCGGCGGCGTGCTGGCGCTCCTGGCCTATGTCTCGCCCCAGACCCTGTCCTCCGGGCACGGGGCCCTGCACGCCGACCTGGCGATGGGCGCCTCCCTCGGCGCCCTGGCCTTCATCCTGCTCTTGAAGACCTCGGCCTCCATCGTCTCCCTGGGGTTCGGGTTCCGCGGCGGGTTGTTCTTCGCCTCGCTGTTCCTGGGGTCGCTCCTGGGTCAGATCTACGCCCAACTGCTGAGCGGCCTGGACCTGGTGCTCCAGCCGGAGAACGCCGCCCTGGTGGGCATGGGCGCCCTGGCGGTCTCCATCGTCGGCGGCCCCCTGACCATGTCCTTCCTGGTGCTCGAGACGACCGGCGACTTCGGGGTGACCGCCGCGACCCTGGCCGCCTCCCTGGTGGCCAGCACCATCGTCCGCGAGCGCTTCGGCTATTCCTTCTCCACCTGGCGCCTGCACCTGCGCGGCGAGACGATCCGCAGCGCCCGCGACGTGGGGTGGATCCGCACCCTCACCGCCGGTCGGATGATGCGCCGCGACACCGCCACCCTGGCGGCCAGCGCCACCCTGGCGGAGCTCCGCCGCAAGTTCCCGCTGGGCGCCACCACCCGTGTGATCCTGCTGGACGACGCCCAGCGTTATGCTGGGATCGTCCAGACCGCCAAGGCCTATATCGAGGGCGGTGACCTCGAGGCCCCCGTGGCCACCCTCGCCGAGAGTCGGGACGTCACCCTCGCTCCCGACATGAACATCGAACAGGTCATGCGGATCTTCGACCAGACCGAGACCGAGGAACTCGCCGTGGTCGACCCCCAGGGCGCGGTCCTGGGCCTGCTGGCCGAGGCCTTCGCCATCCGCAGGTACGCCAAGGAGTTGGAGAAGGTGCAGGAAGGGCTGTTCGGTGAACGCCGCTAGGCGGTGGCCTCGCCTACGGGCGCGAGATCGGCGAGGCGGGATCGGATGATCGAGCCGCCGGCCAGGGTCCGGCTGACCGGGCAGCGGTCGGCTATCTCCAGAAGCCGCGCGCGTCCCTCCGCCGAGAGCTCCCCCTCCAGGCGGATCTCGCGATCGAAGATGTCCTTCGGCGCACCTGCGGTGGCGCGGACGGCGTGGGTGACCCGCACCTCGACCCGCTCGAGAGGCCAGCCCTTGCGGCCGGCATAGAGGCGAAGGGTCATGGTGGTGCAGGCGCCCAGCCCCGCCATCACGAACTCGAAGGGATCGGGCCCGGCGTTTCCGCCGCCCACGGACTCCGGCTCGTCCGCCAGTAGCCGGTGCGGGCCGATCGCGATCTCCGCGCCGAAGGGCTTTGGACCGGTGTCCGAGACGACGACGGTCCGCGCCGCCGGTTCGCCCTCACTCATCGTCGCGGCCGTCGTCACCGGAATCGACGAGATGGAACTCGTGCCAGATGCCGTTGAGAATCCCGAAGGCGACGGCGAGGCCCAGTCCGAGCACCCAGGTGAAGTACCACATGGTCGACGCTTGGCGACACGCGAATTTGGTGCGGTCAGGCGGCTTGGGTAAACACGGTACATCCGGGATCTCGCACATCTGCCTCGATGCGCGCACCGAGCACCACGCACTGATCGACGCGCGCACGCCGAGGGACGGTCTGGAAGCTACTGACGAACATGCCGCCGTGCGGCAGTTGGTCGGCCGGCTGGGTGAGCGCCAGCGCCAGTTTGTCGTCCTGCACTTTGGGCTGGAGGGTGAGGCGATGGATCAGCAGGTGATCGCCAAGATTATGAAGATAACGCCTAGCCGGGTCTCGCAGATCATGCACGGGGCTTTGCAGGAATTAAGGAAGTGGCAGGGGAGGGTAAACAAATGAGCGATACTGACGACTGGGGCGAGCCCGAGGCAGACATA
>JAZKBZ010000069.1:0-2039 GCA_040388315.1 Pseudomonadota bacterium
CCTCTCCAGCTCCGAAAAGCTAGCATGGGTGTCCACTGAAACGAGGGAGGATCAGTAGCCCAATTGAGCGGGCGCCCTCGGTCGTAAAGACGCGGAGGGTACCGCTTTCGTTGAGCGGCTTGCTATCACTTATGGGGTCGTGCGCGAGAACCCAGATTGCTCCGCTCCACGCATCATCGGCTCGTTCCCATCGCTCGACAGCCTCGTCATAAGCAGCAGCCGCTGCGCTGTCTTCGCGAACCCCAAGCACCTAGTGGAGACCGAGCCTTGTCGCGCTCTCGCGCGCCCACTCCATTTCTTCGTCGTTTGGCTCCCGAACTCTGGTGGCGAGGTACGCATAATACGGCAACGGCTCACCCATCTTGGCGATCTCCCACGCGTAGTCGTGAGACTCCTCGCTGATGGAGTTCGCTGTGTGATCGTCCGCTATGTGTCGGATCCAGTAATCGACCGTCTGCTGCTCTGTGCCCTCAAACCCTACGGCTAGTGGCGGCATCAAAGAGACAAACCGTGTGCCTTCATAGGCCGCTCGCTGGGGGATGACCTTGATCATGCCTTGCGCCGTAAGGTCATTTCGGACGCTCGTGATAACCTTTGGAACGGGGCCGAATTGCTGCCGAACGTATTCGGCGCCGGTTATCGCCTTACCAGTCGTGACGTATTGGCGAGCGTCAGCGAACCACAAAACCTTGTTGAGTTTCGTGGCCCCAAAGCCGGGTCGGCTTCCAGCTTGTGCAATGACGTAATGCACAAGCCGCGTGAACTTCTCGCGATTAAACACAGCAATAAGATAATGCGCCCCGCGCTGTTTTGCACGAGTTAACGCCTTGAGTCGGGTTGTCGCGGGTCGCAAGTGTCGGCGTTTCGTGATCCATCGCGACCGCCTCCTAGTCGTGGGTTTAGGCCCATAAGCCGCTTGCCCGCCTACAAGTCACCGATAGGTCAGGCGCTTCCCGACCACGCCTTGCAGCGCCATCATGGCGCGGGCGGTGTCGTCCACGCCCAGCGCCGCACGGTTCGAGTAGCGGAAGTCGAACTCCGCAAGGTAGCGATGCAGGTGCTTCTTGGAGGCGTGCTGGTAGACGCCCTTCATGCCGCGCTTGAAGATGGAGAAGAAGCCTTCGACGGTGTTCGTGTGGACGCGGGGATTGAAACGGGAGACGTACTCGCCCGCGCCGTGGTTCGTGTGGCCGTGACCGGCGAAGCCTTCGCCCAGCTTCACGTAATGGCGGGCTTCGTCCGTCATCAGGATCGCCTCTTTAGAGAGGTTGGTGACGACGATTTCGCCGATGGCCTTGGCGCTGATGAAGTCCAGAACGGTGGACTTGGCGCGGCCCGTGCTGCGGTCAACCAGCGTCAGAACCTTCATCTTGTGATTGCCGCCGCGCTTGGCCTTGGGTTCGCCGGGCTCGACGCCGATGAAGGTTTCGTCGGCTTCCACGATACCGCCGCCGGGGCCGAAGGGCGCCAGATCGCCGGTGCGCATCGCCTCGCGGATACGGTGGCTCAGGAACCACGCCGTCTTGTAGGTGACTTCGAGCGTGCGGTGCAGCTGGTGGGAGGAAACGCCCTTCTTGCTGGCGGTCATCAGGAAGATCGCTTGCAGCCACTTCGTAAGGGGCAGCTTGGACTCCTCGAAGATCGTGCCCATGCGAACCGTGAACTGGCTTTTGCATTGGCCACACTTCTTCAGGCCGAAGCGGACGCGCTTTTCAGGGTTCGGCTTGATGGCCGTGATGCGCTCGAAACCGCCGCACTTGGGGCACACCGGACCCTGCGGCCAGATGGTCGCTTCCACCAGGTCGAAGGCGGCTTGTTCGTCGTGGAAGTAGGGGCGGGCGAGAACGGACATGAGCTTGATTCCTTGTAGGAATCTTGTAGCTCAGATCATCGGGTTTGCAAAGTATATAATCGCCGCGAAAATGCAAGAACATTTCGGGAACATCTTGCGAGGCCGAGCCCCCCACACCGCTCATCCCGGCGAAGGCCGGGACCCAGATTCATCCCGGGCGCCAGGGACTGATTCCCAAAACACCGTG
>JAZKBZ010000069.1:2049-3753 GCA_040388315.1 Pseudomonadota bacterium
GGTTTCACCTGGATCCCGGCCTTCGCCGGGACGAGCGGAGGGGGCATGTTCTATACCTACATCATCGCCAGCCGGCGGAACGGCACGCTCTACACCGGCTCCACCGACAACCTCGCCAAGCGGGTCTTCGAACACCGCTCCAAGGCCCGCCCCGGCTTCACCGCCAGGTACGACGTCGACAAGCTGGTCTGGTTCCAGTCCTTCGAACGTCGCGAAAACGCCTTCCGCCGCGAACGCCAGATCAAGGAATGGCGAAGGGTCTGGAAGCTGCGGTTGATCGAAGAGCTGAACCCTGACTGGCGCGACCTCGGCGACGACCTCAACAATCTGCTGGCGTTCTAAATCCGCTCATCCCGGCGAAGGCCGGGACCCAGATTCATCCCCAACACCGGAACTGATCCCTCAAGCCAGTGAGACATCCTGAGATCGGAGTGGGTTTCACCTGGGTCCCGGCCTTCGCCGGGATGAGCGGGGGGAGAACCTCACCCCTCCGCCAGCAACCCCTCCACAAACCCCGGCAGCCACGTATTCCGCCCCGGCTTCAGCCGCTCGGCCCGGTAGATGTGGCTGAGATCCGCATAGGCGCGGTCGAAGTTCTTGTTCACGATCACATAGTCATAGGCGCCCCAGTGGGCGATCTCGTCCTTGCCCAGCGCCAGACGGCTGTTGATCACCGCCTCTGAGTCCTGGGCGCGCGCGTGCAGGCGCCGCGACAGGTCTTCCCAGGAGGGCGGCAGGATGAAGACCCGCACGCTGTCGGCCGGGGCGGCCTGCGCGATCTGCCCCGCGCCCTGCCAGTCGATGTCGAACAGCACGTCCTTGCCGGCGTCCAGCGCCGCCATCACGGCGGCCTTCGGCGTGCCGTAGAGGTTGCCGTTCACCTCGGCCCATTCCAGGAAGTGGCCCTGGGCGATCATCGCCTCGAACCCCGGGCGGTCGACGAAGAAGTACTCGCGCCCCTCCTCCTCGCCGGGCCGCGGGTCCCGGGTGGTGGCCGAGATCGAGAGCGTCAGGTCGCTGTTGTCCGACACCAGCCGCCGCGACAGCGAGGTCTTGCCCGCGCCGGCCGGGCTGGAGACCAGCAGCAGCAGGCCGCGCCGGGTGGTCTCCCAGGGCTTCGAATGGTCGTCGGTCATCGGCTATTCCACATTCTGCACCTGCTCGCGGAACTGCTCGATGGTGGCCTTCAGGTCCAGCCCCACCGTGGTCAGGCCCGGCAGGGCCGATTTCGAGCACAGGGTGTTGGCCTCGCGCATGAACTCCTGGGTCAGGAAGTCCAGCCGCCGCCCGGCCGGGCCCTCGCCGCCCATCAAGGTCCGCGCGGCCTCCACATGGCCGGCCAGCCGGTCCAGCTCCTCGCGGACGTCGGCCTTCACCGCCAGCGCCGCGGCCTCCACCACGATCCGCTCGGCCACGCCCGGCGCGTCGGGCGCCAGCTCGTTCATCCGCCGCTCGAAGCGCTCCTTGATCGCCGCCGTCTGGCCCGCCGCCTCGGTCTCGGCCTGGACCACCAGGGTCGCAACGCGGTCGATCTGCCCGGCCAGGATGACCGCCAGCGACGCCCCCTCCTCCCGCCGGTTGGCCAGCAGGGCGTCCAGGGCCAGGTTCAGGCTGGCGGCCATCGCCGCCTCGATTTCGGCCAAGGTCTCGGGATCGTCCACGGCCTCGCCGGCCTCGATCACGCCCCGCAGGGCCAGCAGCCCG
>JAZKBZ010000069.1:3805-15196 GCA_040388315.1 Pseudomonadota bacterium
CTCCGCCACATAGGGCGCGCCGGCGGCCAGATAGCGTTCCAGCTGATCCAGATTGATGACGACCTTGCCGGCCGCGTCGCTGCGCTTGCCGGTGATCCCGATGGTGACATTGCCCCGCTGGAACCGCGCCTGGGCCGCGTCGCGCGCCGTCCGGTCCAGGGCCTCGAACCCGGGGACCCCGCGATAGCGGATCTCCAGGTTGCGCCCGTTCACCGAGCGCGCCTCCACCGACCAGCTCCAGTCGTGGCTGGCGCCCTCCGCGCGGCCGAAGCCCGTCATGCCGGAGAGGGGCATTAGCGAGTCCCTCCGGACAAAGCGCCCTCCTCGCCCCCTTCAGGGGGAGAGGTAAGGGTGAGGGGGCGCGCAGCAGGGCTGCGCGTCGAAGGTTGCAGGGACAGCGGCCCGTCAGAAAGAGCCCTCACCCTACCCTCTCCCGCAAGCGGGAGAGGAAGAGCGCGCACAGCGACCGAGCCCGTATCGTTCGTGTCGTTCGTGGACGATCTCATGGGCCCGTCCGCCCGCACGGCGACGCAGGACGTCACCCTACTGCTCCACCGTCACGCCGGGCGCGTCCACGGGCGCCCCGGCCAGGTCGGAGGTCTCGTCGCCCGCCTTGGCCCCGCGCGCCCGCTCGATGCTGCGCCACTTGGCGACATTGGCGTTGTGCTCCTCCAGGGTGGAGGCGAAGACATGCCCCCCGGTCCCGTCGGCCACGAAATAGAGCTCGTCGGTCTTGGGCGGGTCCAGCACCGCGGCTATGGCCGCCCGGCCCGGATTGGCGATCGGCGTCGGCGGCAGGCCATTGATGGCGTAGGTGTTGTACGGCGTCGCCGCCGCCAGCTCCGAGGCGCGAATGCCGCGCCCGAGCGGCTCGCCCTGGGTCAGGCCGTAGATGATGGTGGGATCGCTCTGCAGGCGGATGCCCTGGCGCAGGCGGTTGATGAACACCGCGGCCACCCGGGGCCGTTCACTGGCCTTGCCGGTCTCCTTCTCGACGATGGAGGCCAGGGTCACGGCCTCCTCCGGGGTGGTGAAGGGCAGGCCCGGCTGGCGCTTGGCCCACAGGCTGGCCAGCAGCTCGTCGCGGGCGTCCATCATCCGGCGCAGCACCGCCGAGCGGTCCTCGCCCCGCTCGTACTGATAGGTCTCGGGCAGGATCGAGCCCTCCGGCGGGGCCGCGGCCACCCCGGTCAGGTCGGTCTTGGCGGCCAGGGCGGCCACCACCATGGCGCTGGTGCGGCCCTCGGGGATGGTGATCTGGTGGCGGACGATCTTGCCGTCGCGGATATCGGCCAGGACGCTGGCCATGGAGGCGCGGCTGGCGAACTCGTATTCGCCGGCCTTCAGGGCCCGCGCCGCCCCGGTGATCTGGGCGGCGGCCACGAAGACCGGGGCCGAGTGGATGACGCCGTCATGGGACAGGGTCGAGGCGATCTCCGGCAGGCTCGCGCCATGGCGCAGCATCACCGTGGTGGCGTCGCCGGACTTGGCCCCGGGCCCCGGGCCCTGGAAGGACCACACCACCCACACCGCCACCAGCATCGCGGCCACCGCCAGGGTGGCCGCCGCGCTCAGCAGCATGACGACCAGCCTGCGCAAGGGGGTGATGCCGCCGTTCCGTTTGGGGGATCGCGGCCTCTGGCTCACGTGACCTTCTTGAACACGACCGAGGCGTTGGTGCCGCCGAAGCCGAAGCTGTTGGACAGGGCGTAGGTGATCGCCATCGGTTTCGCCTTGTGCGGGATCAGGTCGATCACCGTATCCACCGAGGGGTTGTCCAGGTTGAGGGTCGGCGGGGCGATCTGGTCGCGGATCGCCAGGCAGGAGAAGGCCGCCTCGATGGCGCCGGCCGCGCCCAGCAGGTGGCCGGTGGCCGACTTGGTGGACGACATGGAGATGTCCTTGGCGTGGTCGCCCATCAGCCGGGTGACGGCGCCCAGCTCGATCTCGTCGCCCATCGGCGTCGAGGTGCCGTGGGCGTTCACATAGTCGATGTCGTTGGGCGTGACGCCGGCGTCCTTGAGGGCCGCGCGCATGGCCCGGAAGCCGCCGTCGCCGTCCTCGGCCGGCGAGGTGATGTGGTAGGCGTCGCCGGCCAGGCCGTAGCCCACGACCTCGGCGTAGATCTTCGCGCCGCGCGCCTTGGCGTGCTCGTATTCCTCCAGCACCAGGATGCCGGCGCCCTCGCCCATGACGAAGCCGTCGCGGTCCTTGTCATAGGGACGGCTGGCCTTGGTGGGCTGGTCGTTGAAGTTGGTGGACATGGCGCGCGCGGCGATGAAGCCGGCCATGCCCACCGGGCAGATGGCCGCCTCGGCCCCGCCGGCGATCATGATGTCGGCGTCGCCGTACTTGATCAGCCGGGCGCCGTCGCCGATGGCGTGGGCGCCGGTGGCGCAGGCCGTCACCACCGAGTGGTTGGGGCCCTTGAAGCCGTAGCGGATGGAGACCTGGCCCGAGGCCAGGTTGATCAGGGCCGACGGAATGAAGAACGGCCCGATGCGGCGCGGCCCCTTCAGGTGCAGCTCCACGGCGTTCTTCTCGATGGTGGCCAGGCCGCCGATCCCCGAGCCGATGATGACTCCGGTGCGTTCCTTGTCCTCGTCGGTCTCCGGGACCCAGCCCGAATCCTTCACCGCCTCGTCGGCCGCGGCCATGGCGTAGAGGATGAAGTCGTCCACCCGGCGCTGGTCGCGCGGGCTCATGGTCTGGTCGGGGTCGAAGGAGCCCGGCACGTCGGGCCCGCCGCCGCCGCGCCCATCGACGCGCGGGACCTCGAAGGCCACCTGACAGCCATAGTCGGTCGGATCGAAGGTGGTGACCCGACCCGCCCCGGACTTGCCGGCCAGGAGAGCTTGCCAGGAATGCTCGGTCCCCTGCCCCAAGGGGGTCAGCAGACCGATGCCAGTGACCACGACTCGACGCATGGGGAAGCTCCAAAACGCAGACCGCCGCGGCTCATATGAGCGTCGCGGCGGTCAAATCTTGAACGAACTCCGGGCCTTAGGCGCCCAGACGCTCTCCGATGAACTTCACCGCGTCGCCGACGGTCTGGATGTGCTCCGCCGCGTCGTCGGGGATCTCGATATCGAATTCTTCTTCGAAGGCCATCACCAGTTCGACGTTGTCGAGGCTGTCGGCGCCCAGATCGTCGATGAAGCTCGCCTTCTCGGTGACCTTCTCCGGATCGGCGTCGAGGTGTTCGATGACGATCTTACGCACGCGCTCGAGGATGTCGGACATCAGGTTTAGTTCCTCAATTAGTCACTTGATCCATCCGTGACCGCCGACATGTTGTCAACCGGTACGGAGCTTCGATTTCGGCCTTCGCCCAACCGCTTCGGGCGTGGCCGTAGCATGTTCGCTTGGCCTAGGCCAACAGTTCAGATCATCGCCATGCCGCCGTTCACATGCAGGGTCTGCCCCGTCATGTAGGCGGCCTCATCGCTGGCCAGATAGACGCAGGCCGCGGCCACATCGCTCCCCAGGCCCAGGCGGCCGGCGGGGATGGTGGCCAGGATCTGGGCCTTCTGGGCCTCGTTCAGGGCGTCGGTCATCGGGCTCTCGATGAAGCCCGGGGCCACGCAGTTGACCGTGATCCCGCGGGTGGCGACTTCCTGCGCCAGGGCCTTGGAGAACCCGATCATTCCGGCCTTGGAGGCCGCGTAATTGGCCTGGCCGGGGTTGCCCATCACCCCCACCACCGAGGTGATTCCGATGATCCGGCCGGCCCGCCGCTTCATCATTCCGCGCATAGCGGCGCGGCTGAGGCGGAAATAGCTCTCCAGGTTGATCTTCAGGACGGACTCCCAGTCCTCGTCCTTCATGCGCATCAGCAGGCCGTCCTTGGTGATGCCGGCGTTGGCCACCAGGATATCCAGGGGATGGCCGGAGACCTCCTCGGCCTTGGCGATCAGGCCGTCCACCGATTCAGCGTCGGCCAGATTGGCCGCGGCGATGGAGGTGCGCTCGCCCAGTTCCTTGGCCAGCTCGGCCAGCACGGCCTCGCGGGTGCCCGACAGCACCACATGGGCGCCCTGGGCGTGCAGGGCGCGGGCGATATGGGCGCCGATGCCGCCCGTGGCCCCGGTGACGAGGGCGGTCTTTCCGGTGAGGTCGAACATCAGAGGCTGCTCGCGAAGGCTTCAAGGTCTGCAGGCGTGTTCAGGGGCGTGGCTTCGGCGTCGGGCGCGATGCGCTTGGCCATGCCCGACAGCACCTTGCCGGAGCCGGCCTCGGCGAAGCGGGTCACCCCGCCCTCCTCCACCAGCCAGATCATGCTCTCGCGCCAGCGTACGCGGCCGGTGACCTGCTCCACCAGCAGCCGGCGGATCTCCTCGGGATCGAGGGTCGGGCGGGCGGTGACATTGGCCACCAGCGGCGCGCGCGGCGCCAGGATGGTGGCGGACCCGAGCGCCTTGGCCATTTCGTCGGCGGCGGGCTGCATCAGCGGGCAGTGGAAGGGCGCCGAGACGTTCAGCGGGATGGCGCGGGCGCCCAGTTCCTTGGCCTTCTCGATGGCCGCGTCCACGGCGGCCTTGGCGCCGGAGATGACCACATTGCCGTTGTTGTTGTCATTGGCCACGACGCAGACCCCGAAGGCCGACCCCGCCTTGGCGGCTTCCTCGGCCAGGGCCACGTCGCTCTTGGGACCGATCAGGGAGGCCATGGCCCCCTCCCCCACCGGCACGGCCCGCTGCATGGCCTGGCCGCGCAGCTTCAGCAGGCGCGCGGTGTCGGCCAGGCTGATGGCGCCGGCGGCGGCGAGCGCGGAGTATTCGCCGAGCGAGTGGCCGGCCACGAAGGCGGCCTTGTCGATCCCGACGCCGAACTCCTTCTCCAGGGTCCGGCTCACCGCCAGGCTGACGGCCATCAGGGCCGGCTGGGCGTTCTCGGTGAGGGTGAGCTGGTCCTCCGGACCTTCCTTCATCAGCTTGAAGAGCTTCTGGCCAAGGGCGTCGTCGACTTCCTGGAACACTTCGCGCGCGCTGGCGAAGGCTTCGGCCAGGTCGGCGCCCATGCCGACGGCCTGGCTGCCCTGACCGGGAAAGAGAAAGGCGAGGCTCATCTGGGGCTCCCTTCGGCGCGCCTTGGCGCCACTTCGATTCAAGGGCGGAGGGTTAGGGGATTGCGCCCCGCCGGGCAAGGCGGGCCGCATTCCGCCACGACAGGCTGGAATTCCGGGCGGTCCGCCCGCAAGCTGGCGAAAACACCCGGGAGGCCTCCATGCGCGCCGTCATCCGCCGTAACAAGCAGCTGGTCTGCGATGAAATCCCCGAGCTGACGCCCGGCGCCGGCCAGGTCCTGGTCAAGACGCTCGCCTGCGGCATCTGCGGGTCCGACCTGCACGCCCTGCACCACATGGAACACATGATCGAGACCTCGCGGCGCGCCAGCGGCGGCGGCGACGCCATGGGCGGCGGCTTCAATCCATCCGCCGACACGGTCTTCGGCCATGAGTTCTGCGCCGAGATCCTGGAGCACGGCCCCGGAACCACCGGCGCCCTGAAGGCCGGCGCCCGCGTGGTCAGCGTGCCCGCCACCCTCACGGGGACCGGGGTGGAGCTGCTGGGCTATTCCAACGCCCTGCCCGGCGGCTTCGCCGAGCGGATGATCCTGTCGGAGATGATGCTGCTGGAGGTGAAGAACGGTCTGCCCACCGACCAGGCCGCCCTCACCGAGCCCTTCGCCGTCGGCGCCCACGCCGTGGCCAAGGCGCGGCTGGACAAGGACAGCGTCAGCCTGGTGATCGGCTGCGGCCCGGTGGGCCTGGCGGTGATCGCCGGCCTCAAGGCCAAGGGCCACGGCCCGGTCATCGCCGCCGACTACTCCCCGCGCCGCCGCGCCGCCGCCGAGATGCTGGGCGCCGACCTGGTGATCGACCCGGCGACCGAGAGCCCCCACGCCCGCTGGGAAGCCTTCGGGGTGCCCACGGCCCGCGCCGCTCAGAACATGGCCCGGATGATGGGCAAGACCTTCGGCCAGCCGGTGGTCTTCGAGTGCGTCGGCTCGCCGGGTATCCTGCAACATCTGATCGAGGCCAGCCCCGCCGGCAGCCAGATCGTTGTCGCCGGGGTCTGCATGGAGACCGACAAGATCGAACCGGCCATCGCCATCACCAAGGAGATCGAGCTGACCTTCGTCTTCGGCTATTCGCCGGAGGAGTTCGCCCAGACCCTGCACCAGATCTCCGAGGGCGTGATCGATGTCAGCGGGGTGGTCACCGGCAAGGTCGGCCTGTCGGAGGTCGCCCAGGCCTTCGTGACCCTCGGCGACCCTGAATCCCACGTGAAGATCCTCGTCGAGCCCGGCCGCTGATGCTCCGCCTCTCCGGGTTGGCTTTCGCCGCCCTGATCCTGGCCGCCGGCCCCGCCAGCGCCCAGGGCGCCCTGCGCGACCTCTGTCCGGACCGGCCCGGCAAGGGCAGCCCGCCCTGCATCCTCGATGTCGGCCACCTTCAGGCCGAGATCGGCCTGGCCGACCTGCAGCGCGACCGCCAGTCGGGCGTGACCACCGACAGTTTCGCCTATGGCGACCTTGAGCTGCGCGCCGGCCTGACGCCCCGCCTGGAGGCTCAGCTGGGCTGGTCGCCGGCGCTGTCCATGCGCCAGAAGGCGGCGGGACTCACCACCCGCGAGAACGGCGTCGGCGACCTGACCCTGGCCCTGCGCGCCTCGCTGAGGAACCCGGACGGCCAGGGCCTCTCCATCGCCCTCCAGCCCTATGTCAGCGCGCCCACCGCCACCCACGGCTTCGGCGCGGGCGGTTGGGAGGGCGGGTTGATCGTCCCCATGTCCCTGCCCCTGACGCCGGACCTGGCCCTGGCCTTCTCGCCCGAGCTCGATCTGGTGCGCGACAGCGGGGGCCGGGGGACCCATCTGGCCTGGAGCGCCGCGGCGGGGGTGGGCCACGGCTTCGGTCCGGTCCAGGTCGGGGTCGAGCTTTGGGCCGGCCACGACGACGACCCTTCTGGCGCCGTCACCCAGGCCAGCCTCGACCTGATGGCCGCCTGGAGCCCAACCGACGACCTTCAGCTTGACCTGGGCCTCAACGCGGGGCTGAACCGCCAGACGCCCGATATCGAAGTCTATGCCGGCCTGGCGCGGCGCTTCTAGGATGCCGCCCATGAGAACCTCTTTCGTCAGCTTCCCCACCTCCGCCGGCCTGCACGTGGCGGGCCTGTTGCGTACCCCGCGCGAGGCCACCGCTCCGGTCGGCGCGGTGCTGATCTGCCATGGCTCCGACGGGGTGGATGGGCGCGGCGAGTACTACGCCGGCGCCCTCAACGCCGCGGGCCTCGCCACCCTGGAGATCGACATGTGGGCCGCGCGGAGCACCTCGCGGGGCGCGGCGGGCCGGCCGCGTTCGCCCATGGAGACCCTGCCCGACGCCTTCGGCGCCCTGAAGCTGCTGGGGGAGCAGCCGGAGATCGACCCTGCCCGAATCGGCATCCTGGGCTTCTCCTGGGGCGGAGTGGTCAGCCTGCTCAGCGCCACCCGCGGCCGGGCAGATCCCCTGCGCGGGGCGCTGGCCGGGTTCAAGGCCCACGCCGCACACTATCCAGTCTGCTACGCCTACGCCGCGGACCCCCGCATGGCGCTCACCGACCTCACCGGCGCACCAATCCTGATCCAGACCGGGGACATCGACACCTACGACCACCCCGACGCCGGGGCGAAGCTGGCCGCCGCCCTCAGCGCCCAGGGGACGGCGGAGGTGCGCAACATCACCTATGCCGGAGCCGGCCACGGCTTCGACCGCGACCTGCCGGCCCAGACCATCAACGACCCTTTCGCCCACAACGGCGCGGGCGGCCCGGTGCTGATGGAATTCAACAGGACGGCGGCGGAGGCCGCGCGCGCCGAGGTCGCGCGCTTCTTCACCGGCGCGCTCTAGGCAACACAGCGCCGCCTGACGCGTTCACCCCTTCGGTTTTCCGGAGGGTCACATGACCGCGCGTCCAACCTGGCAGGGACACCTGCGTCTCTCGCTCGTCTCCTGTCCGGTGGCGCTCTACACGGCCACCAGCCGGACCGGCGACGTGTCCTTCAACATGCTGCACAAGACGACCCACAATCGCATCCGCATGGTCCCCACCGATCCGGAGATCGGGCCAGTGGAGCGGTCCGACATCGTCAAGGGCTACGAGATCGAGAAGGACCGCTACGTGGTGGTCACGCCCGAGGAGATCGACAAGATCGCGCTCGGCCGCCTGGTCATGCACCAGCGCGAGCGGATGCTGGCCCTGGAGCCCCGCGGCAAGGGCCTGGTGGCCTACACCCTGCGCACCTTCGACGAGGTCAAGGCGCCGGAGGACTTCTTCGAGGACATCCCGGCCGCCAAGGCCGACAAGAACATGATCGCTATCGCCGCCAAGATCATCGAGCAGCAGGAGGGCGACTTCGATCCGCGCGAGTTCAAGGACAATTACGAGGACGCCCTGCGCGCCCTGATCAAGGAGAAGGAAAATGGCGCCGGCCGCGAGGTCACCGTCGAGGAGCCGCAGGGCGCCGAGGTCATCGACCTGATGGAGGCCCTGCGCCTCAGCCTGGCCGGCGGCAAGGGCGCGGCGAAGACGTCCGCCAAGAAAGCCGCCGCCAAACACCCGCCGGCTAAGAAACGGGCGTAGTCTCTACGTCATCCCGGCCGCAGCGAAGCGGAGAGCCGGGACCCAGGGGCGGTGCGCTGGCCCCCTGGGTCCCGGCCCGGCCTGACGGCCGTCCGGGATGACGAGTGTCTGCTACACCTTCCCCAGCCGCTTGATCGCCACCGCCAGGGACCGCTCGGACTCGAAGTAGTCGGCCCAGGCCGTGAGCTTGGGCAGCAGGGCCGGCACGGTGCGCAGCGTGTAGGCGGCCGGGTCGAGCCCCTTCTTCACCTGGCTCCAGTTCAGCGGCATGGAGACTGGCGCCCCCTCCCGACCGCGCGGCGAGAAGGGCGCCACGGCCGTCGCCATGCGGTCGTTGCGCAGATAGTCGAGGAATATCCGTCCGCCGCGATCCTTCTTGGCCATGCTGATCAGGAAGCGCTCGGGGGCGTCGGCGGCCATGGCCTTGCAGACATCGCGGGCGAAGGCCTTGGCGGTGGGCCAGTCGAGCTTGCCGGCGTTGAGCGGTGTGACCACGTGCAGGCCCTTGCCGCCGGTGGTCTTGCAGAAGCTCACCAGGCCCAGGTCCTCCAGCCGGTCGCGGACCTCGCGCGCCGCCTCCACCACCGCGTCGAAGGCCACGTCCGGCCCGGGGTCGAGGTCGAACACCAGCCGGCCGGGGACCTCCGGTTTGAAGGGCTCGCAGTTCCACGGGTGCAGCTCCACAGCCCCGATCTGGGCCGCGGCGATCAGGGCCTCGGGCCGGTCGAGCTGCAGGTAGGGCTTGGGGTCGCCGGCCACCTGCACCTCGGTGAACAGCGAGGACGAACCCCGCGAGGCGTGGCGCTGGAAGAAGGTCTCCCCGCCCGTGATCCCGTCCGGCATGCGGATGATCGAGCAGGGCCGGCCCTTGATGTGCGGCAGGATCGCCCCCGCCACCGCCTCGTAGTAGCGGGCCAGGTCCAGCTTGGTCACCTGCTGGCCGTCATGGGCGTGGGGCCAGAGCGCCTTGCCGGCGTTGGAGATCGTGACTCCCATGACCACCGCTGAGCCCTTCGGCGAATCGGTCTTCGAGAGGACGGTCTTCGGCGCCGGATCGGCCAACTCGGCGCTCGCCGCCGGCGCCGGGACCTCGGCCTCCACCTCCTGGGCGGGCTTGTCCTCCCGCAGGCCCTTGAAGGCGGCCTGGCGGATGGCGCCGTCGCCAGTGAAGCCGGCATACTGGATCTCGGCCACCAGATCGGGCTTCACCCAGTGGACCCCGACGGCCGTCTTCGGCGCCCCCTTGCCCTTGAAGGGGCTCTTGTCGGTCTCCAGGGCCTTCAGCTTGGGCAGCAGGCGATCGACCTTGTCGCGCGAGAAGCCCGTGCCGATCCGGCCCACATGGACCAGTTCGCCGTCGCGATAGACCCCGGCCATCAGCGAACGGAAGGCGTGGCCGTTGGTGGTCCAGCCGCCGATCACCACCTCATGGCCCTGGCGGCACTTGGACTTGGCCCAGGTCTCGCTGCGGCCGGAGTGATAGGGCGCGTCGGCCCGCTTGGAGATGATCCCCTCCAGGTCCATGCGGCAGGCCGACTGCAGCACCGCGTCGCCGGCGGTGGCGAAGTGGTCGACATAGCGGATGTTGGGCGCCGCCTTGGCCGTCAGGGCCTGCAGCCGCGCCTTGCGTTCGGTCAGCGGCAGGCCGCGCAGATCCTCCGCCCCCTCCATCAGCAGGTCGAAGACGAAAAAGATCAGGTCGTCGGTCTTGCCCTCCGAGATCGCCGCCTGCAGGGCCGCGAAGTCCGGCGCGCCGGTGTGATCCAGCGCCACCACCTCGCCGTCGATCACACAATCGGGCAGGCCCGCGCCCGCCGCCACGATGGCCGGGAACTTGACCGACCAATCCAGGCCCTTGCGGGTCTTCAGGGTCGCCGCGCCGCCAGCTGACCGCAACTGCATGCGATAGCCGTCGAACTTGATCTCATGCACCCAGCCCGGCCCCCGGGGCGGCTTCTCCAGGGTCTTGCAGAGCTGGGGTTCGACGAAGGCCGGCAGGACGGCGAGAGGCTTGGGCTTGGCAGCGGACTTCAGCGCGGCGCGGCCCACCTTGGGCGAAGCCGCGGCGGTGGAATGGGCGTTCTCACGGGTTTCCCAGACCGCGTCGGCGGCCGCGCCGTTGGCGGTCATGAAGGGGCTGGCGGGCTCGCCCTCCCCCGCCGCGATCTGGGCCATGGTGCGGTCCGAGGCGATGGAGCGGTCCTCCGCGGCCAGGGCCCCGCCCTCCCCCTCCACGGCGGCCGCGTCGCGGTGCTTGATCAGCAGCCAGTTGCTGCGCTTGGACCTGGCGTCGGGGCGCAGCCGCACCAGGACCCAGGAGCCGTGCAGCCGCCCGCCCTCCATGACGAACTTCAGCTCGCCGGTCTTCAACGCCTTGTCGATGTCCTCCATCCCGGGCTCCGGGGCCCAGTAACCGCGATCCCACAGCTGGACCGTGCCCCCGCCGTACTGGCCCTTGGGAATCGCGCCTTCGAAATCGCCATAGTCCAGGGGATGGTCCTCCACCTCCACGGCCAGGCGCTTGTCGCGCGGATCCAGCGATGGCCCGCGGGTCACGGCCCAGGACTTGAACACCCCGTCGTGCTCCAGCCGCAGGTCGAAGTGCAGGCGGGTGGCGGCGTGCTTCTGGATGACGAACCGCAGGCGGTTGGACTTGACCACCTTGGCGTCCCGTCCCGACGGCTCGGCCGTCTGCTCGAAGTCCCGCATCTTCTGGTAGCGGGCAAGTTTCGCTGCCGCCATGGCCGCCTCCGATCCCGGTT
>JAZKBZ010000069.1:15206-26129 GCA_040388315.1 Pseudomonadota bacterium
TCCAGATCAGCCGCGAAGATGAACGGCGGATAACAGGAAACTACAGCTAAGCCATTGAAACCTGCGGGAAAACGTCGCAACGCGGTGTTCCGGCTTGCTGGGGCCGCCGCCGCCCCGTACGGGAGTCTGGAGCTGGGGAGCTTGTAGTGTGGTGACCGTTCCATGGCCATGACCTCTTCCGGCGATCCCATGGGTGGCGCCTTCGCCCAGGAGAGTGACGCCTCCCCTCAATCCTATCTGAACGCCGACGCCCGCGGGGGCATGGTGGGGAGCAAGCAGAGCTTCACGGTCGCCGAGGCCGCCAACCGCCTGGTGGGCGGCGAACCGGGCTGGTCCAGCGCGCTCGGGGTCGGCTTCACGGTGACCTATGGCTTCCGGGCCGACGCGCCCGCCACCATGCCAGACGACGCCACCGGCTTCTCGCGCTTCAACGCCACCCAGATCCGCCAGGCCGAGCTGGCCCTGTCCGGCTGGTCGGACGTGGCCAATATCAGCTTCGTCCGGGTGGGCGCGGGATCGTCCGGCGATGCGGCCTATTCCAATTCGGCCAGCATCCTGTTCTCCAACTACTCGGGAGGCGTCGAGGGCGCCTCGGCCTTCAGCTTCTTCCCCGCCACCACCAGCTTTTCCTCCAAATCGGGGGACGTCTGGACCAACAGCACCTTCGGCTACAACGCCAATCCCACGGTCGGGAACTTTGGCGGCTCGGTGCTGGTCCACGAGATCGGCCACGCCATCGGGCTGGGCCACCCCAGCAACTACGACGCCAGCGACGCCACGGCCCCCACCTACGCCGCCAGCGCCGAATATGCCGAGGACAGCCGCCAGTACACGGTGATGAGCTACTTCAGCGAGACCAACACCGGCGCCAGCTTCGGCGGGACCTATTCGGCCGCGCCCCTCTTGGACGACATCGCCGCGGCGCAGCTGGAGTATGGCGTCAACACCGCCACCCGGTTGGGCGACAATACCTACGGCTTCAACTCCAACACCGGCCGGCCCTGGTTCGAGGCGACCTCGGGGGGCTCGCGCCTGGTCTTCGCCGTCTGGGACGCCGGCGGAAACGACACCTTCGACTTCTCGGGCTTCAGCCAGAACCAGGTGATCGACCTGCGCCAGGGCTTCTTCTCCAATGTCGGAGGCCTGGTGGGCAATGTCGCCGTGGCCGTGGGCGCCACGATCGAGAACGCCCTGGGAGGCTCGGGCGGCGACCAGATCAACGGCAACAGCGCCACCAACCAGATCCTCGGCGGCCTGGGGAACGACACCATCGACGGCGGCGAGGCCAACGACTATCTGCGCGGCAACGAGGGCGACGACAGCCTGATCGGCGGCGGCGGCTTCGACGATATGCTGGGCAACCAGGGGAACGACACCGTGCGCGGCGGCGACGGCCCCGACTGGGTGGTGGGCGGTCAGGCCGACGACCAGCTGCTCGGCGAGGCCGGCGACGATGTGGTCTATGGCAATCTGGGGTCGGACACACAGGACGGCGGCGACGGCCGCGACTGGGTCCGCGGCGGCCAGGCCAATGACAGCCTCTCCGGCGGCGCCGCCGACGACTGGCTGTCCGGCGACCTCGGCGACGACACCATCTCAGGCGGCGCGGGCGCCGACATCTTCCACAGTTGGGGGGCGGCCGGGATCGACCGCATCACCGACTTCAGCCGCGCCGAAGGCGACCGCATCCAGCTCGATGTCGGCACGATCTGGACCCTGGTCCAGGTCGGGGGCGACGCGATCATCTCCATGGCCGGCGGCGGTCAGATCGTCCTGGTGGGCGTCCAGACCACCGCGCTCACCGGCGACTGGATCTTCGCAGCCTGAGGCGTCAGGCCGCCTGACGCCGGGGACGCGCCTCGACGGCCACGGCGCCGACGCGGAAGCGTCCGGCCGAGGCGGCGAGGTTCTCGGCTTCGGAGGACAGGCTGTGGCTGGCGGCGGTGGACTCCTCCACCATGGCCGCGTTCTGCTGGGTGACCTGGTCCATCTGATTGACCGCGGTGTTGACCTGGGCCAGGCCGTTGGACTGTTCCTGGGCGCTGGCGGCGATCTCGCCCACCAGGGCGTCGATCTCGGCGACACGGCCGACGATCCTCTGCAGGACCTCGCCGGTCTGACCGACCAGATGCACCCCGGTTCCCACCTGCTGGCTGGAGGCCGAGATCAGCGACTTGATCTCCTTGGCGGCTTCCGCCGAGCGTTGGGCGAGCGCCCGGACCTCGGAGGCGACGACGGCGAAGCCACGGCCAGCTTCGCCGGCGCGGGCCGCCTCGACCCCGGCGTTGAGGGCCAGGAGGTTGGTCTGGAAGGCGATCTCGTCGATCACCCCGATGATCTGGCTGATTTCGGAGGCGGACTTCTCGATGCCGCTCATGGCGGCGACGGCCTGCTGCACCACTTCGCCGCTGGCCTGGGCGTCGCCGCGCGCCGCCAGGACGACGTCGGCGGCGGCCTTCGCGCCGCCCGCGGTCTTGCGGACCGTGGCGGTGATCTCGTCCAGAGCCGCGGCGGTCTCTTCCAGGCCGGCCGCCTGGCGTTCGGTGCGGCGCGACAGGTCATCGGCCGCCGAGGATATCTCGGAGGCGCCGTTGCGGATGATCTGCGCCGAGGCGACCATGCCGGCGAGGGTCTGCTCCAGCCGCTCGGAGGCGGCGTTGAAGTCCACGCGCAGGGTCTCGTACTTGGCGGGGAAGGCCTGCGGAATGCGGGCCGTCAGATCGCCCTCGGACAGTTGCTTCAGGCCTCGCGCCAGGCCGTCCACCACCACCACCGCCTCGTCCTCGACGGTCTTCTGATAAACCTCACGGTCCCGCGCCGCGGCGCCTTCGGCCAGGCGGGCGGCCTCGACCTGATGGACGGAGTCCTCGGCCACCTGCCGGGCCTGGGCGGCCTCGGCCAGGGCGGCGCCCGACCGGGCGAACATGCTCGAAATATTGAAGGTCGCCCACATCAGGACGGCGGCCTCGGCCACCAGGATCACGGCGTGAACGACGACCCGGCCCAGGTCCCCGCCCCCGGGGAAGACCACAGCCGGCGCCACGAAGCTCAGCAGCAGGTGGTGGACGGCCACCACCGCGGCGCCGACGGCGATGGCCCGCCAGTCGCAGGAGACGATCAGCACCGCCAGGGCGGCGAAATAGGCCATGTGCATGTCGACCTGCCACGGCTTGCCGGCGAAGGCGGCCACCAGCAGCGACACCGATCCCATCAGGGCGGCGGCGGCGGCCATCCGCACGGCGGAACCCTGCGGATTGAGACGCCAGAAGAGGGTGACGGCGCCGGCCAGCCCCGCCGAGGCCAGGCCAAAGCCGATCCAGGGCGCCTTGAGCACGGCGGCGACGGCGACGATGATCGGAACCAGCAGCCAGAGCATGGTCACCACGAGTCGGTCGGCGAACCGGCGCTGGTCTTCAATGGACTGGAACATGGTGGCTCCTAGGCGGCACAGGGGGAGACCCGGCCGGGATCGATGGAAAACAGCGCGCCCGCGGCCCGCAGCCGCGCGGTCGCGTCGGCTTGGGGGGTGCGGACGATGACGATGAAGGGCAGGGTCCCGACCGCCAGGACGGCGCCGGCGTCGGAGGCCGCGATCAGGCTGGCCTCGCGGCCCCACCAGGGCGGGAACACACCGGCCGCTTCGTGGGGATCAAGGGGGCGCGCGCCGAGCAGGGTGGCGCCGGCCACGCTGACGATCGCGATCAGCCCGATGAAGATCAAGCTCGAAAGCGGCAGGCGCTCGGATGACAGCTTGTCAAACATGTTACCCGATTGCGGGCGACACGCTTTCTGAATGCTTAACTTCAGGGGGGTGCGACAAATTTCCCCTGAAAAATCAGGGGTGAGGTTGCGTTTTTGGGCGCCGCGCTATCCTGGGATGCGCTCAGGACTCGTCGTCGTCCTCATCGGCGTCCTCGACGAGGACGGCGGTCTTCTTGGCGCGCGCCTTGGCCGGCGCCTTGGGCGGGACCCGGGTCAGGCGCTCGGCCAGTTCGGCGTCGATCAGCGGCAGCAGGGCCGAGGCCTGCTCGGCCTGGCGGGCGACACTCGAGGTTTCGAGACGCTGGGCGTTGGCGCGCAGATTGGCGAGGCCTTCGTCGTCGAGCGTAGGGATCAGGTCGGCCATGGCCATGAGCAGCTCCCGTCAGCGCGAACGCCGCGCACATAAGATCGGGGCCGGCGCGAGGATCGCACCGGCCCCTTTTCGTCTTAGGCCGACTTCAGATTGACGGCGCTTTCCTTGCCGGAACGCTGATCGCGCTCCAGCTCGTAGGACACCGTGTCGCCTTCGTTCAGACCATTGAGGTCCGAGCGCTCGACGGCGGAGATGTGGACGAAGACGTCCTTGCCGCCGTCAGCCGGCTGGATGAAGCCGAAGCCCTTGGTGGAATTGAACCATTTGACAGTACCGGTCGCCATGACAGCCTCCGAGAAGTGCGTAGGCGCGCCGGAACAGCCCGGCGGCCATCGAGGTCTGAGAGGGTCGGCTTCGAAAGTTCCGCGCGCTGAGCGAGAGGGCTTAAGAGCGTTGCGCGGCAGAGATCGACGCAGACCTTATGCGCCTTATGGCCGACATAGGCCAGATAAACCGCAGACGCCCACGTTGCGGGCGATGACATGGGCGTGATAGGCCGCGCCGCATGACCGACCAACCCGATCCCACACCCGAGGAACTCAAGGCCGCCAACCGCCGCAAGTGGTTCGGCCGCGCCCTGATCATCGGCTTCGGCATCCTGCTGCTCCTGCAGATGATTCCCTTCGTCATCCGCTCCGGCGACTTCGGCTGAACCTTCGCCGAACATTCGTTTGACAGGCCGCGCCGGCGCTCCGGTAAGATATCTCCAATGACGCTGCGTAAGGCGTCGCGGAGGAACCTGCATGCGCCTGACCCAACCCCGGATCCAACCGGTCGACCTGAATAGGCTGGACGAGGCTCAGGCCGAGGTCCTGGCGCCGATGGTCGCCACGGGGCGCGTGCTCAACATCTTCCGCACCATGGTCAACGCCCCCAAGGCGGCCAAGGGCTTCCTGGCCTGGGGCAACTATGTCCTGTCGCGCCGCAACGACCTGCCCGGCCGCGAGCGGGAGATCGTCGTCCTGCGCATCGGCTATCTCTGCAAGGCCGGCTACGAGTGGACCCAGCACGTGCCGATCGGCCAGCGCGAGGGCCTCACCGCCGAGGAGTGTGAGCGCATCAAGGGCGGGGCCGACGCCCCGGGCTGGAGCGCCGCCGACGCCGCCCTGCTGCGGGCCTCCGACGAGCTCCACAACGACCAGTTCATCACCAACGCCACCTGGGCCAACCTGAAGGCCCACTTCACCGACAAGCAGTGCATGGACGTGGTCTTCACCGCCGGCCAGTACACCCAGGTCTCGATGATCCTGAACTCCTTCGGGGTGCAGCTCGACGAGGGCCAGACCCTCGACCCCGACCTCAAGGGGTTCTGAGCATGGCCGACCGCCTGAAGGGCAAGACCGCCATCATCGTCGGCGCCGGCCAGACCCCGGGCGAGACCATCGGCAACGGCCGGGCCATGGCCATCCTCTTCGCCCGCGAAGGGGCGGAGGTCCTCTGCGTCGACCGCGTCGCCGAGCGCGCCGAGGAGACAGTCGCCATGATCGTCGCCGAGGGCGGCAAGGCCACGGCCTTCACCGCCAACGTCACCTCGGCCGCCGACTGCGACGCCATGATCCAGACCGGCAAGGCCCGCCTCGGACGCATCGACATCCTGGTGAACAACGTCGGCATCGGCGGCGGCGACGGCCCGGCCCACCGGGTCGAGGAGGCCGCCTTCGACCGAATCCTGAGCGTAAACCTCAAGGGCATGTGGCTGACCATCAAGGCCGCCATCCCGGTGATGCGCGACCAGGGCGGCGGGGCCATCGTCAACATCTCGTCCCTGGCGGGGATCGCCGGGGGCAATCAGGTGGCCTACGAGGTCTCCAAGGCTGCGGTGAACCGCCTGACCACCAGCGTGGCCCAGTCCAACGCGGCCAAGGGCGTCCGCTGCAACGCCATCATGCCCGGCCTGATGGACACTCCAATGGCCGTGGCCGGCATCGCCCAGGCCAGCGGCCAGGAGCAGGAGGCGGTCCGCGCCGCCCGCAACGCCCGCGTCCCGCTCGGCGGCAAGATGGGCGACGCCTGGGACACCGCCTATGCGGCCCTGTTCCTGGCTTCCGACGAAGCCGACTTCATCACCGGGGTGATCCTGCCCGTGGACGGCGGCATGGGGAGCCGGATCGGATGATCATGCAGCGCAGAACCTTCCTTGCGGGGGCCGCGGCCCTCACGGCCTCCCCTGCCTTGGCCGCGCCCGGCGTTGTCTATGTGAAGCTCACCACCCCGGTCGGCGCCATCGTGCTGGCCCTCGAACAGGCCAAGGCGCCGATCACGGTGGCCAACTTCCTGCGCTACACCGACACCAAGCGCTATGACGGGGCGACCTTCTACCGGGCCTCGCGTCCCAAGGGCTACACCGCCGACGACTACGGCTCGATCCAGGGCGGGCTGCAGAACGACCCGGCCAAGGTGATGAAGCCCATCGCCCACGAACCCACCACCAAGACCGGCCTGTCCCACACCGACGGCGCCATCTCCATGGGCCGCTTCGCGCCGGGAAGCGCCACCTCGGACTTCTTCATCTGCGTGGGTGACAACACCTATCTGGACGCCAACCCCAAGGCCAAGGGCGACAACCTCGGCTTCGCCGCCTTCGGTTATGTCGTCGAAGGCATGGAGGTGGTCCGCAAGATCCTCGTCAAGCCGCGCTCCCCCACGGCGGGCGTGGGGGTGATGAAGGGCGAGATGCTGAAGCCCCCGGTGCCGATCCTCAGCGCGCGACGGACGACGGCGCCCGTCCCCAAGGTCGAGACGCCGCCGGTCGAAACCGCGCCGACCGCGCCGGCGCCTGTCACGACGCCAGCGCCAACCCCCGCGACTACGCCTTCGCCGGCGCCGGCGCCGGCGGCGCCCCAGGGCTGAGCCGCCGCTGGGCGAGCGCCGCGCAGGAGGCCTGTCCGATAGGCCCCTGCTCGTCATAGAGCCAGCATTCGCCGATCGCCACGCCGTCGGTGGCGTGGTGGTCGGCGACCTCGAACCCGATCCACTCGGTGGCCGGCAGGCGGTGCAGATAGACCGTCACGTCGGAGTTGATGTAGCCCAGCCCCTCGGTGCTGGAATTGGCGAACGGGCTGGAGAAGTCCGCCGCCAGCGACACCCGCTGGAACGGCGTCAGCGGAACGCCCTCCACCATCTCTCGGACCTCGCTCATCCAGGTCTTGCGGGGCCCCGGCTGGCCAAAGCCGCCCGTGATCGGCCGCATGGCCCACATGCCGCCCATGCCCTGGCGTCCGTCGGTCGGGGCCGGGATATCGGCGGGCCTGGGGGCGTCCCAGTCGGGGCGATGCCAGGACTCGCCTGGCGAATTCTCGGTGCGCTTCAGGAACTGCACGGAGGCCCGCGCCATGCTGACCCCGCCGGAGATGAACTCGGCGTCGACGACCCGGATGCGGTTGCCGTCCCGGATCACCGTGGTCTTGACCTCGATCGGGTCGAAACCGGGCAGCCGGTACATGTCCACCGTCAGGCGGGCCGGCATGAAATCAGGGCTGCCGTGCTTGGCCTCGATCTCGAAGCCGAGCAGGCCGACGATGACGCGCCCGTGCAGGGACTGAGGGTTCCAGGGGCCACGGCAGGACGATTGCGGGACGTAAAATTGACCGTCCCTTTTGAAAAAAGGTTCGTTTTGCATGGAGCGGGACCATGACGGATTCCCCCCACGCGCGCGACTCTCGGCGCACTCAGAAATTCTAGGCCGGAACGTAGCTGGCCAGGTTGCGCCGGATACGCTCCAGGATCGGGACGTCGGAGGGCGGCGCCTCGAAGGCCTGGCCGGTGATGGTCTCGAAGGCGCGGATATAGACCCGGGCCGTCTCGTCGATCATCTGCGCCGGAATCTCCGGGATCGGGTCCTTGTAGGGGTCGCAGCGGGCCGCCACCCAGGACCGCACGAAGTCCTTGTCGAAGCTCTCGGGCCGCTCGCCCTTGGCGAACTGCTCCGGATAGCTCTGCGCGAACCAGTAGCGGCTGGAGTCCGGGGTGTGGATCTCGTCGGCCAGGATGATGGTCCCGGACTTGTCGACGCCGAACTCGTACTTGGTGTCCACCAGGATCAGGCCCCGGGCCGCCGCCATTTCCTGGCCGCGGGCGAACAGCGCCAGGGCGTACTTCGACAGCGTCTCCCACTGAAGGGCGCTCAGCAGGCCCTGCTCGACGATCTCGGCCGGGGTCAGGGGCTCGTCATGGCCGCCGTCGAAGGCCTTGGAGGTCGGCGTGATGATCGGGGTCGGCAGGACCTGATTGTCCGCCAGGCCGTCGGGCAGCCGGTGGCCGTACATCTCCCTCTGGCCCTGCTTGTAGAGGGTCAGGATCGAGGTCCCCGTGGTCCCGGCCAGGTAGCCGCGCACCACGATCTCCACCGGCAGGATGTCCAGCCGCGCGCCCACCACCACATTGGGGTCGGGATAGGCGAGCACGTGGTTGGGGCAGATGTCCTTGGTGGCCTCGAACCAGAACCGCGCGGTCTGGGTCAGGACCTGACCCTTGTAGGGGATCACCGCCAGGATGGTGTCGAAGGCCGACAGCCGGTCGCTGGAGATCAGCACCATGCGCCCATCGCCCAGATCGTAGGTGTCCCGCACCTTGCCCCGGTAGTGGTTGGGCAATTCGGGAAGGGTGGCGTCGGCCAGCACCTGGTCGGGGCGCGCGGGAAGCTGCGGGTTCATTGTCTGGCTATGCTGCGAAGACAAAGCGCCGTCCAGTTCGTATGATCATCGAACCCCGGAGGAACACCCCATGAAACGCCTGATCGCCCTCGCCGTCCTGGCCGCCACCGCCGCAGCCACGCCCGCCCTCGCCGATCTCGCGGTAGGCTCCAAGGCCCCCGACTTCACCGCCCCGGCCTATCTGGCGGGCAAGCCCTTCACCTTCGACATGGCCGCCGCCCGCAAGAAGGGACCGGTGGTCCTGTACTTCTTCCCCTCGGCCTTCACCGGCGGCTGCAATCTCGAGGCCCACCTGTTCTCCGAGGCCGCCGCCGACTTCAAGGCCCAGGGCGCGACCCTGATCGGGGTCACCGCGGGCAAGGTCGAACGCCTGGCCGAATTCTCCGCCGACACCACCACCTGCGGCGGCAAGTTCGCCGTGGCCGCCGATCCGGGCGCCAAGATCGCCAAGGCCTACGACTCGCCCATGAGGATGGCCGGCATCAAGGCCCCGGTGGACCTCTCGGCCCGCACCTCCTACGTCATCGCCCCCGACGGGACGGTGTTGCTGGCCTACGACAACATGAAGGCCGACGACCACGTCAACCAGACCCTGGGCGCGCTCAAGGCCTGGAAGGCCAAGCAGAAGAAGTAGACGCGACCGGGCCAGGCGGGAAAGGCTTGCGAAACAAGCGGTTTTCCCGTATCAGCCCGCCTCTTCACGGACGGCGGTCTCAAGTCGGAACGTAAAAGGCGCGGGAGCCTCCCGCGCGCCGCATTGAGATCCATCGTTTTCGCCGGGCTTCCGCCGTCGAAAGCGCCGCCTCCACAACGGAAGAAGGAAAACATGGCGCTCTACGAGCACGTCGTTATCTCGCGGCAGGATATCTCGCCGCAACAAGCCGAAGCCCTCAATGACCAGATCAAGGCCCTCATCGAAGAGGGCGGCGGCGTGGTCGCGAAGATCGAGTACTGGGGCCTTCGCAACCTGACCTATCGCATCAAGAAGAACCGCAAGGGCCACTATTCCCTGATCTCCATCGACGCCCCGGCGCCGGCGGTGAAGGAAATGGAGCGCCAGCTGTCTCTCAATGAAGACGTGCTGCGCCACCTGACGGTCCGCGTCGAGGAGCTCGACCTCGAGCTCTCGCCGGTCCTGGCCCGTCGCGACCGCGATCGTGAGCGCGAACCGCGCCGCGAAGACAGCTTCCAAGCCTAAGAAAGGGAGGATCATCACATGACCGACGAAACCTCCGAAGCCACCACCGCCGGCGCTCCCGCCGCGGGTGGCCAGCGCCGCCCCTTCTTCCGTCGCCGCAAGGTCTGCCCGTTCTCGGGCGCCGGCGCGCCGAAGATCGACTACAAGGACGTGAAACTGCTGCAGCGCTACGTCTCCGAACGCGGCAAGATCGTGCCCTCGCGCATCACCGCGGTGTCGGCCAAGAAGCAACGTGAGCTGGCCAAGGCCATCAAGCGCGCCCGCTTCCTGGCCCTCCTCCCCTACGTCGTGAAGTAGGGAGACAGGCACATGAAAGTCATTCTGCTCGAACGCGTCGAAGGCAAGGGCGCCCTGGGCGATGTGGTCACCGTAAAGGACGGCTACGCGCGCAACTTCCTGCTTCCGCGCAACAAGGCGCTCCGCGCCAATGCGTCCAACGTCAAGGTCTTCGAGGCCCAGCGCGCCGACATCGAGGCCCGCAACCAGAAGGCCAAGGAACAGGCCGCCAAGACCGGCGAAGGTCTGGACGGCACGTCCTACATCCTGATCCGTCAGGCGGGCGAAAGCGGCCAGCTCTACGGTTCGGTCTCCGGCCGTGACGTCGCCGACATCGTCAACGCGGCCGGCGGCAAGCTGGAACGCGCGATGGTGGCGCTGGACAAGCCGATCAAAACCCTGGGTCTCCACCCGGTGAAGGTCGTCCTGCACGCCGAAGTCGTCGTGACGGTGACCCTCAACATCGCCCGCAGCCAGGACGAGGCCGAGCGCCAAGCCCGCGGCGAGGACGTGATCAACGCTCAGTTCGAGGAAGATCGCGTCGCGGCCGAGGAAGCCGCCCAGGACATGCTGGCCGGCGGCGCCGGTTCGCACGAAGGCGACTACGTCGAGAGCTGATCTTCGAATCTGACTTGTCGACATTGATGACGGCGCGGAACCCC
>JAZKBZ010000069.1:26139-35662 GCA_040388315.1 Pseudomonadota bacterium
GGTTCCGCGCCGTTTTCATGCCCGCCGTTGCAGAAATGTCATTTTCACGGGCAGCGGCGCCCCCTAGCTAGGCAGTTACAAGGGCCAAGCTAGAGCTTCGGGTCTCCCGGAGCAGAGGGGATAATATGCGCTACCGTACACTCTTGATCACCACGGCGTCGGCCGTCAGCCTCTGGACCGGCGTCGCCGCCGCCCAGACCGCCCCCAAGACCCAGACCGAGGTCGAGGAATTCGTCGTCACCGGCACCCGCGCGGTGGGCCGCACCCGGCTTGAGACCCTGGCCCCCGTCGACGTCATCACCACCGAGACCCTGCAGCAGCGCGGAACCACCGAGCTCGCCACGGCCCTGGCCACCACGGTGCCCTCCATCAACTTCCCGCGGCCGTCCAACACCGACGGCACCGACACCATCCGCCCGGCCACCCTGCGCGGCCAGGGTCCCGACCAGACCCTGGTCCTGGTGAACGGCACGCGCCGCCACGCCACGGCGCTCGTGAACACCAATGGCTCGGTGGGCCGCGGCTCGGCCGCCGTCGACCTCAACGCCATCCCCTCGACCGCCATTGAACGGATCGAGGTCCTGCGGGACGGCGCCTCGGCCCAGTACGGCTCCGACGCCATCGCCGGGGTCATCAACATGCGCCTGCGCGAAGCCAGCAGCGGCGGCGGCCTGACGGTCACCACCGGCGAATACGTCACCAGTTTCGACGGCTTCTACGGCGGCAAGCGCGACCTCACCGACGGCCAGACCACCACGGTCTCCGGCTGGCAGGGCCTGAGCCTGCTGGGCGACGGCTTCCTGACCCTCTCGGCGGAGTACCGCACGCGCGAGAACACCAACCGCAGCGACGTCGACCCGCGCGTCACCCCGGTGCGCGTCACCTCGCGCTTCGGCGACGGCGACGCCGACGACCTGTCCTTCTACGCCAACGCCGGCAAGCCGCTGGGCGACAACTGGAACCTCTACGGCTGGTATGGCTACGAGCACCGCGACGCCTCCTCGGCGGCCACCTACCGTCTGCCCACCGACGCCAGCCAGAACATCCTCTCGGTCTATCCCAACGGCTACCTGCCGCTGATCACCACCGACACCGAGGACAACAGCGCCGGGGTCGGCCTCAAGGGCGAATGGGCGGGCTTCAACGTCGACGTGAACCTGGTCTACGGCAAGAACGACATCGACTTCGGCGTCCAGCACACCCTCAACCCGTCGCTGGGCCCCACCTCCCCCACCTCGTTCCAGGCCGGCGGCCTGACCTATGACCAGACCGTCTTCGGCGCCGACTTCAGCCGCGAGGTCGAGGTCGGGCTGGTGAAGCCGTTGAACGTGGCCTTCGGCCTCGAGGCCCGCCGCGAGAACTACAAGATCAACCCCGGCGAACCCGGCTCCTATATCCGCGGTCCGTTCACGACGCTGGCCCTGGGATCGCGCGGCTTCACCGGGTTCACCCCGTCGAATATCGTCGACGTCGATCGCGACGCCGTCGGGGTCTATCTGGATCTGGAAGGCAACCTGACCGAGAAGCTCTCGGCCTCGGCGGCCGTGCGCTACGAGGACTATTCGGACTTCGGCGGCAACACGACGGGCAAGCTCTCGGCCCGCTACGACTTCACGCCGGAATTCGCGATCCGTGGCTCGGTCTCCACCGGCTTCCGGGCCCCGGCCCTGCAGCAGCAGTACTACACCGCCACCTCGATCCTCTACATCAACGGGGTGCCCTTCGAGACCGGCACCTATCCCTCGGTCAGCCCGGTGGGCCGCGCCCTGGGGGGCAAGCCCCTGGAGCCGGAGACCTCGGACAACTACGCCCTGGGCTTCGTCTTCCGGAAGGGCGCTTTCGAGCTGACGGTGGACGCCTATCAGATCAAGGTGAAGGACCGCATCGTCCTGTCGGAGACCCTGACCGGCAGCGCCACCGCGGCTCCCGGGACCAACGCCCGGATCATCTATGACCTGCTGTCGCCCTACGGCGCCTCGGCCGCGCGCTTCTTCATCAACGGCGTGGACACCGACACCAAGGGCGTCGACATCGTCGCCCACTACAAGATCGTCGACGACCAGGCCGGGACCTTCGACCTGACCGCGGCGGGCAACGTCAACGATTTCAGCGTCACCAAGACCCCCACCACCTCGGCCACCATCCTGCCGACCCCGGTCTCGCTCTTCGCCCGCCAGGCGACGCTGCGGTTCGAGGACGGCGCGCCCAAGCACAAGCTGACCCTGCAGGGCGACTGGAAGAAGGAGGGCTGGGGCGCCACCCTGCGCACCACCTTCTACGGCGACGTCCTGTCGCCGGGCACCCTGGCCAACGGCAGCGGCGACAGCCACACCGGCTCGCAGGGCATCGTTGACCTGGAGGGCCGCTACACCTTCCCCATGGGCCTGACGGTCTCGGTGGGCGCCGACAACCTCTTCGACGGCTACCCGCTGCAGATCGCGCCGAACCTCAACACCTCGGGTGCGGCGCCCTTCTCGTCCTTCTCGCCCTTCGGCTTCGGCGGGCGGTTCGTCTACGGCCGCCTGTCCTACAAGTGGTAGGACCCCACGACCTCTGAGACCGAGCGGCGCGGAACCCCGGTTCCGCGCCGTTTCTCTTTTGTTCCAGTTCTGCTAGACTTCCCGCTTACCCAAAGTGAGGTCATCCACAGGCCTGGCCCGAACCTGTGAGTAGGGCGTCTCGCCGCACTGTTCCGGCCTCCTCGTTAAGCTATCAGTAACCCATGGCCCTCGTTCCCGCGCTCGATCTCCGCCCCGCCCACAACGACACGGCGATCCCCCACGCCCCGGCCAATATCGAGGCCGAACAGGCCCTGCTGGGCGCTGTTCTCTATGACAACGCCACCTTCGAGCGGATCGGCGACTATCTGCAGGCCCGGCACTTCTACGAGCCCTTCCACGCCCGCCTCTACGCCGCCATCGAGACCCATGTCCGCAAGGGCCAGCTGGCCGAGCCGATCCTGCTGGCCGAGCAGTTCAGCCGCGACCCGGCCTTCGAGGAGCTGGGCGGCATCCGCTATCTCGCCGACCTGGTGGACCGCGCCCCGCCGGGCGCCAACGCGCCGGACTATTCCCGCGTCATCTACGACCTGGCCCTGCGCCGCGACCTGATCCGCATTGGCGGCGACATCGCCCAGGCGGCCACCGCGCCCGAGGACGACCTCTCGGCCCGCGACCAGATCGAGGCGGCCGAACAGCAACTCTACGCCCTGGCCGAGAGCGGCGGCCAGAGCCAGGGCTTCGTGCCCCTCTCGGAGGCCCTGCACGGCGCCGTCACCATGGCCGCCGAGGCCCACAGCCGCGACGGCGGCCTGGCCGGCCTCTCCACCGGCCTGATCGACCTGGACCAGAAGCTGGGGGGGCTGCACCCCTCCGACCTGCTGATCCTCGCGGCCCGTCCCTCCATGGGCAAGAGCGCGCTGGCCGTGAACATCGCCTTCCACGTGGCGCGCAACTACGCCTGGGAGCCGCAGCCGGACGGCACCAAGAAGACGGTGAGCGGCGGGGTGGTGGCCTTCTTCCAGCTCGAAATGTCCGCCGACCAGCTGGCCATGCGTATGCTGGCCGACGTCTCGGGGGTGTCCGGCGACCGCCTGCGCAAGGGCGAGATCGACGCCGTGGAGTTCGGCCGGGTGCGCGACGCAGCCCTCGAGATCCAGGACGCGCCCCTCTATATCGACGACACCGGCGGCATCACCATGGCCAAGCTGGCCGCCCGCGCCCGGCGCCTGAAGCGCATGGTGGGCCTGGACCTGATCGTGGTGGACTACCTCCAGCTCGTCACCATCGGCCCGGGCGGCAAGGTGGACAACCGGGTGCAGGAGGTCAGCGCCATCACCCAGGGGCTCAAGACCCTGGCCAAGGAACTCTCCGTCCCGGTCATCGCGCTCGCCCAGCTCTCCCGCCAGGTGGAGAACCGCGAGGACAAGAAGCCCCAGCTCTCCGACCTGCGGGAATCGGGCTCCATCGAGCAGGACGCCGACTGCGTGATGTTCATCTACCGGGAGGAGTACTACCTCTCCCGCACCGAGCCCCGGGAAGGCACGCCGGAACACCTCACCTGGCAGGACCAGATGGACCAGGTGGCCGGCCTGGCCGAGGTGATCATCGGCAAGCAGCGTCACGGCCCCATCGGCACGGTGAAGCTGTCCTTCAACTCCGACCTCACCAAGTTCGGCAACCTGGCCCGCGACCACAGCCGCTACGACCAGCAGCAGCGCGACTGATCCCGCCGCTTGAACCGCCTTTCCCTTCCGCCTGCCAGCCTCTAAGGGAGCGCCAATGGCTCTCCCCTCCTCCGCGCGCCTGACGATCGACCTCGACGCCCTGGCCCACAACTACGGCGTCCTGCGCGCCCAGGCCCCCGGCGCGGAAGCCGCCCCGGTGGTCAAGGGCGACGGCTATGGCCTGGGCGCCGGCCCCATCGGCCGCAGGCTTTGGGCCGAAGGCGCCCGCAGCTTCTTCGTCGCCCGCCTCACCGAGGGCGAGGCCCTGCGCGCGGCGCTCGGCCCCGACCGCCCGGCTGTCATCCATGTCCTGGACGGCATGACCAGCGGCACGGCCCCGCGCCTGCTGGCCGCCGACCTGACGCCATCCCTCACCAGCGTGCCGCAGATCGAGGCCGCCGGCAGCTTCGCCTCGGGCCTGGGCCGCCCCCTGGCCGTGGCCCTGCACATCGACACCGGCATGAACCGCCAGGGGATCACCCCCGACCAGGCCGTGGCGCTCGCCCAATCCCGCGACCGGCTGGCCCATCTCGAGGTCGGCCTGGTGATGAGCCACCTGGGCTCGGCGCCCGAGCCCCAAAGCCCGCGCAACGCCCGCCAGCTGGAACGCTTCGCAGCGGTCCGCAGGCTGTTCCCCGACGCCCGCGCCAGCCTCGCGGCCTCGGCCGGCATCTTCCTCGGCGAGGACTACCGCTTCGAGATGGTCCGACCCGGGGTCAGCCTCTATGGCGGCGGCCCCGAGGAGCGCCCCGATCCGCGCCTGAAGGCGGTGGCCACCCTGGAGGCCCCGATCCTCGACATCCGCAACATCGAGGCCGGCGAGACCGTGGGCTACGGCTCCAGCCGCGTCGTCGACCGCCCCACCCGGGTGGCGGTGGTGGCCGCGGGCTATGCCGACGGCCTGGTGCGCGCCGCCAAGGCCGCGGGCCACGGCTGGTACGCCGGCGCCGCCCGCCCCTTCCTCATCGTCACCATGGACCTGATCCTGGTGGAGATCGGCGACACCCCCGCCGGACTGGGCGACATGGTCGAACTCATGGGCCCCAACGCCCACATCGACGACCTGGCCGCCGCCGCCGGCACCGTGGCCCACGAATGTCTGGTCCGCCTCAGCCCGCGGGCCGAACGGGTCTATCTCGGGCAAGCCTGAGGCCCTCCCGCGCACCACTTCCACGGCCCGGCCCACCCCTGTCTTGACCTTCAATCATACGTCAGATATTTCTGACACATGAAATGGAACAGCCGGATCGTTCGGCGTCTCCAGCCTGTCGAGAACGCCATGACCCGCCGCACCCTTGAAACCCATCCCAACCTCTATGCCCGGCTGGCCGGCGCCATCTACCTGCTGGTGATCCTGTTCGGCGGCTTCTCCGAGGGGTTTGTCATGAGCGCCCTGGTGGTCTCCGGTGACCCCGCTGCGACGGCCCACAACATCATCGCCTCGCCGGACCTCTGGACCCTCAGCGTGGCCGGCAATCTCGTCGTGCCGCTGATCGCGGTGGCGCAGCTGTGCATCGAGTACCTGCTCCTGCGGCCGGTCAGCCGGAACCTTTCGCTGCTGTTCCTGCTGTTCAACCTGGTCTCCCTGGCCGTGGAGTGCGTCAGCAAGCTGTTCCTGATGATGGTGGTCCCGATCCTCAGCCGCACCGACGGCGCCTTCGATCCCGCCCAGATCCAGGCCCTGGCGGGCATCGCCCTCACCGCCCACGACATCGCCTTCCACATCACCCTGATCTTCTTCGGCTGCGCCTGCCTGCTCAGCGGCTTCCTGATCTTCCGCTCGGGCTACCTGCCCCGCCTCGTGGGCCTGCTGATGCAGGCGGCCGGCGCCAGCTACCTGATCGCCGCCTTCGCCCAGCTGTTCGCCCCGGCCTTCGCCGCCCAGATCACCCCGGCCATCCTGCTGCCGGCCTTGGTGGGCGAATCCACCCTCTGCCTGTGGCTGCTGCTGAAGGGCGTGAACCTCCGGGCCTGGACCGCGCGGCTGGCCCAGGCCGCCTAGGGCCTCGGGACGTCGCGCACGGTCACGACCGCCTTCCCGGAGCGGGGTTTGTTCCCTATATGTACCGGAACGCCGCCGATCCGCCGCCCCCGTGCGGCGTTTCAGGCTAGTCTGCCCCGACCCCGAATCAGGAGACCCCATGGCCCGCGACGGCGCCGTCTATGTCTGCCAGACCTGCGGCGCGACCCAGTCCAAGTGGGCGGGCCAGTGCCCGGCCTGCCTGGCGTGGAACTCGCTGGTGGAGGAGGTCCAGAGCCGCCCGCCCGGCGCCCTGGCTCCCAGCCGCGGCAGCCTGCGCGGCAAGGGCCTGCCCTTCCAGGGCCTGCAGGAACACACGCCGGCCCCGCCCCGCATCCTGACCGGGGTGGCGGAGTTCGACCGCGTCTGCGGCGGCGGCGTGGTGCCCGGCTCGGCCATCCTGGTGGGCGGCGACCCCGGGGTAGGCAAGTCCACCCTGCTGCTGCAGGTGGCCGCCTTCGCCGCCCGCCGCGGCGCCAACTGCGCCTACATCTCCGGCGAGGAGGCCGTGGAGCAGGTCCGCAGCCGCGCCCAGCGCATGGGCCTGGCCGACGCGCCCGTCCGCCTGGCCGCCGAGACCTCCCTGCGCGACATCGTCGAGGGCCTGAAGCGCGAGAAGTTCGACCTCGTGGTGATCGACTCCATCCAGACCCTGTGGAGCGACGCCCACGAGGCGGGTCCCGGCTCCGTCACCCAGGTCCGCGCCGCCACCGGCGAGCTGGTGCGCCTGGCCAAGAAACAGGGCGTGGCCATCATCCTGGTGGGCCACGTCACCAAGGAGGGGACCATCGCCGGTCCCCGGGTCATCGAGCACATGGTGGACGCCGTCCTCGCCTTCGAGGGCGAGCGTGGCTACCCGTTCCGAATCCTGCGCGGGGTCAAGAACCGCTTCGGGGCCACCGACGAGATCGGGGTCTTCGAGATGGGCGACGCCGGCCTGGCGGAGGTGAAGAATCCCTCGGCCCTGTTCCTCGACACCTCCGGCGAGCGGGCGGCCGGCGCCGCGGTCTTCGCCGGCATCGAGGGCTCGCGGCCCGTCCTGGTGGAGTTCCAGGCCCTGGTGGCCCCCTCGGCCTATGGCACGCCGCGCCGCGCGGTGGTGGGCTGGGACACCGGACGCCTGGCCATGGTCCTGGCGGTGCTGGAGGCGCGCTGCGGCCTCGGTCTCGGCAACCGCGACGTCTATCTCAACGTGGCCGGCGGCCTGCGCATCAGCGAGCCGGCGGCCGATCTCGCCGCCGCCGCGGCCCTGGCGTCCTCGGCCCTGGACGTCGCCCTGCCCCAGGACTGCGTGGTGTTCGGCGAGGTCAGCCTGTCGGGGGACGTTCGCCCCGTCAGCCGGATGGATTCACGTCTGAAAGAAGCCGCAAAGCTTGGATTTAAAAGGGCTTTCGGGCCCGCCGACGTCGATGGCGGCCCCTTGAAGATGACCGGTGTGGCCCGCCTGGGCGACGCCATCCGCCGCATCGGCGACGGCGATTGGGATTAGACGGTTTGCCCTGGTTCGACATCGTCGTGCTGTCCATCCTGCTGACCTCGGCGGGGATCGGATTCTATCAGGGCGCGGCCCGCGAGATGGTGGCGGTGCTGTCCTTCCTGATCGCCGCCGTGGTGGCGGTCTATGGTCTGCGCTTCACCGGCCCCATGGGGCGGGCCATGGTCGATCCGGACTGGGCCGGCATGGCCGGCGCCATCGTGGCCACCTTCGTCCTGGTCTATGGCGCCCTGCGACTTACGGGCGCAGGCCTTGCGCGGCGCATCCAGGAAACTCAGATCCTGGGCCTGCTGGACCGGACCGTCGGCCTCGGCTTTGGACTGATCCGCGCCTTCGTGGTGCTGGGAGCCTTCAACCTGGCCTTCAACGCCGCCACCCCGCCGGAGCTTCGGCCCAAATGGATGACCGGTGCGGTCTTCTATCCGATGACCACGGCGGCCGGTCAGCTGCTGAAGGCCTTTGCGCCGCGCGGCCTGGACATGGCCAACAAGCTCAAGCCGGCGGTTTCCGAGGCGGTTCGTGACGGTTCGGCGAAGGCCCCGCGTGACTCTGGCGACGGTCGCGGCTATGACGCCCGCGATCGCGGCAGTATCGACGATCTAGTGGAGAAATCCCGATGAGGCAGACTTCGGATCGATGGCGACAGGCTCCCCGCGATCCGGATGACGACACGCCCCGCCTGGAGTGCGGCGTGTTTGGCGTCTTCAACACCGAGGGCGCCTCGGCCATCACGGCGCTGGGGCTGCACGCCCTGCAGCATCGCGGTCAGGAAGCCTGCGGCATCGCCAGCTTCGACGGCCAGGGCTTCCACACCGAGCGCCACATGGGCCATGTCGGCGACGCCTTCGCCGGCGGCGACCTCATGGACCGCCTGCCCGGCGTCTCGGCCATCGGCCACACCCGCTACTCCACCTCCGGCGGCAGCTTCATCCGCAACGTCCAGCCGATGTTCGCCGATCTCGAGGCCGGCGGACTGGCCATCGCCCACAACGGCAACCTCACCAACTTCCTGACCCTGCGCCAGCAGCTGGTGGCCGAGGGCGCGATCTTCCAGTCCACCTCGGACTCCGAGGTCATCCTTCACCTCATCGCCCGCTCGCGGCGCGCCCGCCTGGTGGACAAGTTCATCGACGCCCTGTCGCGGATCGAGGGCGGCTACGCCCTGGTGGCGCTCTCCAACAAGAAGCTGATCGGCGTGCGCGACCCCCTCGGCATCCGCCCCCTGGTCCTCGGCGACCTGGACGGCAAGCCCGTCCTGGCGTCCGAGACCTGCGCCCTGGAGATGATCGGCGCCAGCTTCGTCCGCGACATCGAGCACGGCGAGATGGTGGTCATCGACGAGGACGGCATCGAATCCCTGCGCCCGTTCCCGGCGGCCAAGGCTCGGCCCTGCATCTTCGAATACGTCTATTTCGCCCGTCCCGACTCCGTCGTGAACGGCCGCTCGGTCTACGAAGTGCGCAAGCGCATGGGCCGCAAGCTGGCCATGGAGAGCCACGTGCCGGTGGACGTCATCGTCCCCGTCCCCGACTCCGGCGTCCCCGCCGCCCTCGGCTACGCCCAGGAAACCGGCGTGCCCTTCGAGATGGGCATCATCCGCAACCACTATGTGGGCCGCACCTTCATCCAGCCGACCCAGGGCGCCCGCGAGAACGGCGTGCGCATGAAGCTCTCGCCCAACCGCTCGGTCCTGGCCGGCAAGCGGGTGATGCTGATCGACGACTCCATCGTCCGCGGCACCAACTCCGTCCGCGTCGCCCGCATGGTCCGCGAGGCCGGCGCC
>JAZKBZ010000070.1:0-2875 GCA_040388315.1 Pseudomonadota bacterium
ATCGCGGTGATCGTCGGGTCGCTGGGCTCTACCGCGCTCGTGGGCGTCACCTTCGCAGCGTGGAACCGCTGGATCGACAACCCGCAGATCATAGCAGTCGAACGGGCGCGCTTGCTGGGTGAGGTGGAAGCCGCCGCGGCCCTGCGTCCCCGTATCGTGCTCAATCGCCTGGCCAGCCGCATGTTCGGCCCTGCCCCCTCCACCGCCGAGGCGGAGAAGGCCCTGCAGCGCAAGGCCGACGGGGCCATCTCCTCGGACTGGGAGGCCGCCGCGGCCTCCGTCAATCTGGGGGGCGCCATCGCCCAGCACCGGCCCAAGTCCAAGATCGTGCGCGACGTCGGGGGCCTGGTGGACCGTCTGCTGGCCGAACGCGGCCGCCGCGCGCCCCTGGCCGTTCCGGCCGCCCCCTCCGCCTCGCGGGCCGCCTGATGGGACGCTTCAGCCCCGCCAAGCCGGTCGTCCTCGAAGTCGTCGAGACCGAGGCGCCCGCGCCTGCGCCCACCCCGGAGCACGTGGCCGCCGCCACCGCCGCGGCGTCCGCGGCCTCCACCGCGCTCGCCGAGAGCCAGATGCTCGACATCAAGCTCAAACTTCATGCGCAACTCATTGAAGAGCTTGACCTCTCGAAGCTCGAGAAGGTCGGCGAAAAGGAGATCCGTCGCCAGGTCATGGCCCTGATCGGCGACTTCGCCCGCGCCGAGCGCCTGGTGCTCAACACCGCCGAACTCGAGGAGCTGGGCTCGTCGGTCTATGATGAGATGATGGGCCTGGGCCCCCTTGAGCCCCTGCTCAAGGATGACAGCATCAATGACATCCTGATCAACGGCCCCTTCCAGGTCTATGTCGAGCGACGCGGCGAGCTGGAGCCCACCGCCGTCCGCTTCCGCGACAACGATCACCTGCTGCGCATCGTCAACCGCATCGTCGCCGGGGTCGGCCGCCGGATCGACGAGAGCCAGCCCATGGTCGACGCCCGTCTGCCCGATGGCAGCCGGGTCAACGCCGCCATCGCCCCCATCGCCATCGACGGGGCCTGCGTCTCGATCCGCAAGTTCTCGAAAAAGCCCTACACCCTGGAGAAGCTGGTGGACGTGGGCGCCATGCCCCAGTGCGTCGCCGACTTCCTGCACGGCGCCATCAAGGCCCGGGTCTCCACCGTCATCTCCGGCGGCACCGGCTCGGGCAAGACCACCCTGCTCAACGCGCTGTCGGCCGCTATCAGCCACAAGGAACGGCTGATCACCATCGAGGACGCCGCCGAGCTGCAGATGCAGCAGCCGCATATCGTGCGCCTGGAGACCCGTCCCCCCAATATCGAGGGCAAGGGCGAGATCCGCCAGCGGGAGCTGGTGAAGAACGCCCTGCGGATGCGTCCCGACCGGGTGATCCTGGGGGAGGTCCGGGGCGAGGAAGCCTTCGACATGCTCCAGGCCATGAACACCGGCCACGAGGGCTCCATGGCCACCATCCACGCCAACACCCCGCGCGACGCCATCACCCGCCTGGAGCAGATGGTGGCCATGTCGGGCATGAAGCTGAGCCCTGAGGCCGTGCGCGGCCAGATCGCCTCGGCGGTGGGCCTGATCATCCAGATCATGCGTCTGTCGGACGGCAAACGGAAGCTGATGAGCGTCACCGAGATCACCGGCATGGAAGGCCAGGTGGTGCAGATGCAGGAGATCTTCTTCTTCAACCGCCTGCACACCTCGGCCGACGGCGCGGTGCATGGCGAGTTCCGCGCCAGCGGCCTGCGGGCCCGCTGCCTGGACGAGATGACCCGGCGCGGCATCGCCTACGACACCGCCAACTTCGACCCCTCGCGGGTGCTGGGATGAGCTTCGACGCCTCCAGCGCCTATCTGGTCCTGGTCTTCGCCGCGGTCTTCGCCGCCTGTCAGGCCGCCTTTGGCCTGCTGGGCACGGCCAAGGTCAAGCGCAAGGTCAACCAGAGGCTCAAGGTCTCCGAGCGCATCGGCGGCATCCAGGAGCTGGTGGTGGAGCTGCGCAAGCAGCGGGGCCTCACCGCCGCCGGCGACCTGCGGGCCGGGGTGAAATGGCTGGCCGAGCTGATCGTCCGCTCCGGCGTGCCCTATGACCCGAAGAAGTGGCTGATGGCCGTGATCGCCGCGGCCGTGGCGGGCGCGATCCTGATCGTCGTCGTCAGCCACAGCCTGCTGATGGCGCCCGTGGGCGCGCTGCTGTTGGGCGGCGCCGGACCCATCTTCTTCCTGAAGTTCATGGCCGCCCGCCGCTCCAAGGCCCTGGGCCACCAGCTGCCCCAGGGCCTGGAGATCATCGTCCGCAGCCTGGAGGCCGGTCACCCGGTCCCCACCGCCATCCAGCTGGTCGGCCGCGAGATGGCCGACCCGATCGGCTCGGAATTCGGCATGGCCGCCGACGAGATCGCCTATGGCGCCACCCTGGAACAGGCCATCGGCCGCATGTCCCAGCGCTGCCAGCACCCCGACGTCGACCTGTTCGCCGCCACCGTGCGCCTGCAGGAGCGGGCCGGCGGCAACCTGACGGGCCTGCTGAAGCTCAACGCCGCCACCGTGCGCGAGCGCCACCGCATGCGCCTGAAGATCAAGGCGGCCTCCGCGGAGGGCCGGATCTCGGCCATCATCCTCACCGCCGCCCCCTTCATCGCCGGCGGCGCCATCAGCCTCATGTCGCCCGACTTCTACGGCGAGGTGATTGGCGAACCCTTCATCCAGACCGGACTGCTGGCGATGTTCATCTGGGTGGCCATCGGCAACCTGATCATGCGCCGCATGGTCGACATGCGGATCTGAGCCCATGGACCTCCAGACCCTGATCCTCTGGTTCGGCATGGCCATGGTGGCCGATGCGCTGAAGCGCACCAAGCCCGAAGGCGG
>JAZKBZ010000070.1:2904-7012 GCA_040388315.1 Pseudomonadota bacterium
CCTGCGCAAGGCCCGCTTCCAGGATCCGGCCGTTCCCACCGTCGAGTCCCGCGGCGAGGTCCGCATCCTCGGCCAGGTGACCGCCAGCGTGCGCCGCCTGGGCCAACAGGCCGCCGTGCGCGATCCCTCCAAGGTCTCCGACGTCCGCATGCGCCTGGTCCGCGCCGGCTTCTTCGGTCGCGAGGCGCCGATCTACTATCTGGGCGCCCGGGCCGCGGCCCTGGCCCTGGCGACGCTGGGCACCATCGTCCTCCTGCCCTTCGCCCTGCAGCCGGGCCGCGGCATGGCCCCGGTCCTGCTGGCCGCCGTCCTGGCCCTTCTGGCCCTTCTGGGCCCCGACCAGGTGCTGTCTGCGCGCCAGAAGGACCGCGAGCGGGAATACGCCGACGGCTTCCCCGACCTGCTGGACCTGCTGGTGGCCTCGGTGGAGGCGGGCCTCTCCCTGGACGCCGCCGTCGGCCGCGTCACCGACGAGCTGGTCCGCCGCTATCCGCGCCTGACCGTCCACCTGCGGATGCTGACCCTGGAACTGCGGGCCGGCAAGTCGCGCAAGGAGGCCTGGACGGCCTTCGCCGACCGCCTGGGCATAGACGACGCCCGCTCCTTCGCCACCATGCTGCGCCAGGCCGAGGACATGGGCACCAGCCTGGGGGAGACTCTCTCGGTCTTCTCCCAGGACATGCGCCAGAAGCGGATGTTACGGGCCGAGGAAAAGGCCCTGGCCCTGCCGGTCAAGCTCACCGTCCCCCTCATCCTGTTCATCTTCCCCTGCCTGCTGGGCGTCCTGCTGCTGCCGGCCGCCTTCCGGCTGATGCACGTGTTTAACTAGGAACAGGGACGCTGCCGGCCTCGTCCAGCAGCCAGTCGCGGAACGCCGCGGCGGCCGGCTTGGCCGGCCCCGGCGGCAGGATCAGGTAGAACTGGGCGGGCGTCCGCACGAACCCCACCGGGGCGGCCAGCCGCCCGGCCTCGATATCGGCGGCCACATAGACGAAGGGGCTCAACCCCACCCCCAGCCCCGCCACCGCGGCCTCCAGCATGTAGAACAGGTGCTCGAACTCGCGGTTCTGCGGCGCCTCCGGCAGGGAAAGGCCGGTGTGGCTCTCCCACTCCGCCCAGGCCTGCAGGTGCGGCCGGGTGTGCAGCCGCGGCAGGCCGGCGAAGGCCTTCACCCCCGGCGTCCCACCGATCAGCTGCGGCGCGGCCACGGGGCCATGGAAGTTGTCGAGGAAGGCGATCGCCTCCCCGCCATGGGCAGGCACGTGTTCGGTCAGCCGGATGGCGGCGTCATAGCGTTCGCGGGCGAAGTCGGCCGGGGCGAAGCTCTCGGTCACCCGCACTCGCAGGCCCGGATGCTGGTCGTGGAACGACCCCAGCCGCGGGATCAGCCAGCGCATGGCGAAGGTGCCCAGGCAGGACAGATGCAGCTCGGTGTCGGCCGCCGACCTCAGGTCGGCCAGGGTCCGTTCCACCCGATCGAAGGCCCCCGACAGCGACGCCGCCAGCCGTTCGCCGGCGTCCGTCAGCTTCAGCCGGTGCCGCGGCCCCTCGGTGAGCGGCAGGCCCACGGCCAGCTCCAGGCTGCGGATCTGCCGGCTGACCGCCCCGTGGGTGACGCAGAGCTCGTCGGCCGCCGTGGTCATTCGCCCCAGCCGGGCGAAGGCCTCGAAGGCGCGCAGGGCGGTCAGGGGCGGAAGCGAACGCTTGGTCATCGCCGTCTCATGTGAGGTGAGATCACAAGAACAACACCGTTATATCGTTTGTTGCGCTGCATCAAATTCCACATCCTCCGCGCGAGCCAACGAGCTTGCGACCGAGGGGATTGGTCATGACCGACACCGCCATCCTGGGCCCCGCGCCCTTCCGACCCGCTGCGCCCGAACAACCGGAGGACTGGGCGCCCACCTGGCGGATCTTCGTCGACAAGGCGGCCCAAAACCCCCTCAACGGCTGGCCGAAGGAGGCCTTCGAGCACCACCACCACGCCCGCCGCGTCTTCAACCTGCGCTACCACTTCATCAGCGACCCCGCCGCCATCAAGCGGGTCCTGCTGGACAAGGTCGACGCCTATCCCAAGCCCGGCATCGTCAAGAAGATGCTGGCCCCGGCCATGGGCGAGAGCCTGCTCACCACCGAGGGCGAGACCTGGCGCGAGCAGCGCCGCATGATGGCCCCGGTCTTCACGCCCTCCATGGTCACCGAGTTCACCCCGATCTTCGGCGAGATCGCCGCCCGCACCGCCGACCGCTGGGCCACCGCCGACAGCGACGTCATCGACGTGGCCGCCGAGTGCCTGCGCACCACCTTCGACATCATCAACGCCACCCTCTTCTCCTCCGACGCCGGCCTCTCGGTGGAGGAGTCGGCCGGCCACATGGCCGCGATCATGGCCGCCACCGGCCAGTATCGGCTCGGCGTGGTGTTCGGCGCGCCGTGGCTGGATCAGAACCCCGTCCAGTGGCGGGGCGCGGCCGGCCGGCGCTTCATCATCGGCCGACTGGCCGAGTTCATCGCCAGGCGCCAGGCCGATCCCGCCCCGCCCCAGGACTTCATGACCCGGGTGATCGAGGCCTTCGCCCAGAGCCATCCGCCGAGGGAGGCCGCCAAGCTCGCCCTCGACAACGCCGTCACCTTCCTGGGCGCTGGCCACGAGACCACCGCCAACGGCCTGACCTGGGCCCTCTACCTGCTCAGCCGCGACCGCCAGGCCCAGGACTGGGCCGGCGAGGAGGCCCGCGAGGCCTGGGACGCCGGCGGAACCCCGGAGGAGATCCTGGCCCGCCTGCCCTATCTGAAGATGGTCTGGGAGGAGACCCTGCGCCTCTATCCCCCGGCCCTGCGCATCGACCGCGAGGCCGCAGTGGAGGACGAGCTCTGCGGCCACGCCGTCCGCAAGGGCGACCAGATCTCCATCTGGCCCTGGATCGTCCACCGCCACCGCGCCCTCTGGGACCAGCCGGAGCTGTTCAACCCGGAGAACTTCCACCCCGAGGCCAAGGCCGGCCACCACCGCTTCCAGTACATCCCCTTCGGCGCCGGGCCCCGGGTCTGCATCGGCATGGCCTTCGCCCAGGCCGAGGGTCTGCTGGTGCTCTCCCACTGGCTGGCGCGGTTCCGCTTCCGCCCCGCCGCGGGCCACACCGTCGAGCCCACCGGCGACATCGCCATCCGCCCCAAGGGGGGCCTGCCCCTGGTGGTGGAGCGCGTATAGGGCCCACCCCATGCCCGTCAGCCGACACAATTCCGTCCTGAAACAACATTCCGGGTCCATACCCGGCATTCGACCTAGTCCTTTCGCCCGCTGGCGCGTTAAGGACATCGGCGATGCTGAAAACACCTTCTCCCCCCGTCGGCGTCTCCGAGACGCGTGCGCCCTCCGGGGCGCTCGATCAGCCGCCTCTGCGCATCGCCTTCCTCTCCTATCGCTCCGATCCGCGGGTCGGCGGCCAGGGGGTCTATCTCAGCCAGGCCGCCGCGGCCCTGGCCCGCCGGGGCCACAGCGTCGATATCCTGTCGGGGCCGCCCTATCCCGACGTCCCGGCCGGCGTGGGCCTCATCAAGCTGCCGTCGCTGGATCTCTACAACCAGCCGCACAACGGCCACCGCGCCCTGCGCTGGAAGCACCTGCTGAGCTGGACCGACACCGCCGAGTATTTCGGCCACTGGGCCGGCAAGTTCATGGAGCCCTGGAGCTTCGGCCGCCGTGCGGCCAAGTACCTGCGCGCCCACCGGCGCGACTACGACGTGGTGCTGGACAACCAGTCCCTCAGCCAGGGCCTGCTGGAGATCGAGCGGGCCGGCTTGCCCGTGGTCGGCGTCGTCCACCACCCGATCCGCCGCGACCTGGAGCTGGCCCTGGCCGCCGAGCCTAGGTGGGGCATGCGTCTGCTGATCGCCCAGTGGTACTCCTTCCTGAAGATGCAGGAGAAGGTCGCCCCCAGGCTCGACGACGTTATCCTGGTCTCCGAAGCCGCCGCCGACCGTATAGAAATACACGTCCGAAGACCACCCGATAGCATGTCTTAAATCAAGCGCACCGAGCGCCTTCCAGTCTTTGAAGATGGTCGGATGCGCGGGGTCATAGGCATTCGGAACCGAGATAGATCCC
>JAZKBZ010000070.1:7022-7768 GCA_040388315.1 Pseudomonadota bacterium
TGGTCTCCGAAGCCGCCGCCCGCGACGTGGCCCTGTGCCTCGACGTCGACCCCCAGGTGATGAGCGTCATCCACCTCGGCATCGACCAGGAGATCTACAAGCCCCAACCGGACATCCGCCGCCGCGACAACCGCATCCTCACCACCGCCAGCGCCGACGTGCCGCTGAAGGGGCTCAAGCACCTCATCGAGGCCTATTCCACCCTGCTGGAAACCTATCCGCGCCTGGAGCTCGTCGTCATCGGCAAGCTGCGCGAGGGGCCCACCGCGCAGATGCTGGACGACCTCAACCTGCTGGACCGGGTCAGCTTCATCCACGACCTCAGCAACGAGGAGGTGGCCGAGCAATATGCCCGCGCCACCCTCTGCGTGACGCCCTCCCTCTATGAAGGCTTCGGCCTGCCCGCCGCCGAGGCCATGAGCTGCGGCGCCCCGGTCATCGTCACCGACGGCGGGGCCTTGCCGGAAGTCGTCGGCGACGCCGGCGTCGTGGTGCCCCGAGGCGACAGCGCCGCGCTGGCCCGCGCCATCGCCGCCCTGCTGGACGACCCCACCCGCCGCGCCGACCTGGGCGCCGCCGCCCGCCAGCGGGCCCGCACCGCCTTCTCCTGGACCCGCGTCGCCGCCGCCTACGAGACCGTCCTGCGCCGCGCCGTGGCTCGCAAGTGCTGACCGTCCGCCTCGAGACCCTGGGCCTGAAGGCCGGCGACTGGGTCCTGGACCTGGGCTGCGGCGAGGGCCGCCACG
>JAZKBZ010000071.1:0-8556 GCA_040388315.1 Pseudomonadota bacterium
GGAGCGCGAGGGGTTCTCGCGGCAGGGCGAAATAGGCCGCCGCGCCGCATCCGAAGGCCACCGGGGTCCACAGGCTGAGCCGGTCGGCCTGGGCGGCGGCCTGCCGCCGCAGCCAGGCCAGGAGCTCCGCAGCGCTAGGAAGCTTGCGAGCCCGCGTGCTATGAGGCGCCGCGATCGCACCGGCCTCCGCCGGCGCCGCCACAGCCCCAGCCCCGAGTTCGATGTCCGACCGCCCCGTCGTCACCCGTATCGCCCCCTCGCCCACCGGCTACATGCATATTGGCACGGCCCGCACGGCCTTGTTCAACTGGCTTTACGCCAAGCGCATGGGCGGCAAGTTCCTGTTGCGCATCGAGGACACCGACCGCGAGCGCTCCACCCTGCCCGCCGTCCAGGCGATCTTCGACGGCATGGCCTGGCTGGGCCTCACCCCCGACGAGGAGCCGGTCTTCCAGGCCGCCCGCGCCGACCGCCACGTCCTGGCGGCCCAGGAGCTGCTGTCCCGCGGCCGGGCCTATCGCGACTACATGACGCCTGACGAGCTGACCGCCGAGCGGGAGATCGCCCGCGCCGAGGGCCGGGCCGTGCGCTCGCCCTGGCGCGACCAGGACGCCAATTTCAACGACCGCCCCTTCGTGGTGCGCTTCAAGGGTCCGCAGGAGGGCGAGACGGTCATCCACGACCTGGTGAAGGGCGATGTGACCTTCAAGAACAAGGACCTGGACGACCTCATCATCCTGCGGACCGATGGAACACCCACCTACAATCTCGCCGTCATCGTCGACGACCACGAGATGGGAATCACCCACGTGATCCGCGGCGACGACCACCTGAACAACGCCGCCCGCCAGACCCTGATCTACGAGGCCCTGGGCTGGGAGGTGCCGATCTGGGCGCACCTGCCGATGATCCATGGCCCCGACGGCGCCAAGCTGTCCAAGCGCCACGGCGCCCAGGCGGTCAGCGAGTTCGACGACATGGGCTACCTGCCCGAGGCGATGCGCAACTATCTGGCGCGGCTGGGCTGGGGCCACGGGGACGACGAGATCTTCTCCGACGAACAGGCCCAGGCCTGGTTCGACGTCACCGACGTGGTGAGCGCGCCGGCCCGCCTGGACTGGGCCAAGCTGAACCACATCAACAACCACTATCTGCGCCAGGCCGAGATCGGCCGGCTCGTGGAGCTGACCGTCCGCGTCCTGCAGAGCCGCGGCGAGACCGTGCACGACGGCGACACCGACATCCTGCACCGCACCATTCCGCTGGTTCGCGACGGCGCCAAGACCCTGCTGGAACTGGCGGACGCCGTGGTCTTCGCCCTGAAGCGGCGGCCGCTGGAACTTCCGGAAAAGACGCTCGCCCTGCTCACCAGCGAGACCCGCGAGCGCTTCGCGCGCCTGCGCCATAACCTCGCAGGCCAGGCCGATTGGGATGTCGTCACCCTCGAGGCGGCCCTGCGCGGCTTCGCCGAAAGCGAGGGGGTGGGCCTTGGAAAGATCGGCCCAGCCTTACGTGGCGTCCTGTCGGGCGGGTCGCCGGCGCCCGACCTCGCCGGCGCCTTGGTAAGTCTCGGAAAAGCGGAAAGTCTGGGTCGGCTTGACGATGCCCTTTCGCCCGCTGCGTAAGCCGGTATAAGGCTCGCCAAACAGGCGTTTTGTTCCAGACATGCGAAGGGGATGGCATGGCCGACATGGCGAAAATGAGCATCGGCTCAAAGACCGTTGAACTCCCGATTCTGAGGGGCGTCGACGGCCCGGCCGTCGTTGATATCCGCAAGCTCTACGCCGAGGCCGACGTCTTCACCTACGACCCCGGCTTCACCTCCACGGCGAGCTGCGAGAGCAAGATCACCTTCATCGACGGCGACGCGGGCGTTTTGCTGCACCGCGGCTATCCGATCGACCAGCTGGCCGAGAAGTCGAGCTTCCTGGAGGTCTGCTACCTGCTGCTGCACGGCGAGCTGCCGAACGCGGCCGAGGCCGAGCAGTTCGAGAAGACGATCACCTACCACACCATGCTGCACGAGCAGTTCGATCGCTTTTTCCAGGGCTTCCGCCGGGATGCTCACCCGATGGCGATCATGGTCGGCGCGGTGGGCGCCCTGTCGGCCTTCTATCATGACAGCACGAACGTCGAGGATCCCGAGCAGCGGATGATCTCGTCGCACCGGCTGATCGCCAAGATGCCGACCATCGCGGCGCGGGCCTTCAAGTACTTCCGCGGCCAGCCCTTCGTGCATCCGCGCAACGATCTGTCCTATGCCGAGAACTTCCTGCGCATGTGCTTCTCGGTGCCGGCCGAGGACTGGGTGCCCAACCCGGTGCTGACGCGCGCCATGGACCGCATCTTCATCCTGCACGCCGACCACGAGCAGAACGCCTCGACCTCGACGGTGCGTCTGGCCGGGTCCTCCGGCGCCAACCCCTTCGCCTGTATCGCGGCCGGCATCGCCTGCCTCTGGGGGCCCAGCCACGGCGGCGCCAACGAAGAGGCGCTGAACATGCTCAAGGAGATCGGCACCGTCGATCGCATTCCCGAGTACGTCCAGGGCGTGAAGGACCGCCGCTACCGCCTGATGGGCTTCGGCCACCGGGTCTACAAGAACTACGACCCCCGCGCGACGGTCATGCAGAAGACCTGCCATGAAGTCCTGGCCGAGGTGGGCAATTCCGACGACCCGTTGCTGAAGGTCGCCATGGAACTTGAAAAGATCGCGCTCTCCGATCCCTACTTCATCGAGCGCAAGCTCTATCCGAACGTCGACTTCTACTCGGGCATCACCCTGCGCGCCCTGGGCTTCCCGCCCGAGATGTTCACGGTGCTCTTCGCCGTGGCCCGCACCGTGGGCTGGATCGCCCAGTGGAAGGAAATGATCGAGGATCCGTTGCAGAAGATCGGGCGTCCGCGCCAGATCTATACCGGCGCCCCGCTCCGCGACTACAAGCCGATCGACAAGCGCGGCTAGACCCTGACCGTTTCAGATGGTCCCATCTGAAACGGCAAGAAGGGTCTAGATTCAATAATTTAGAGCACATCGGGCGGCGGAACCGGTATCCACTTCCGCCTGACGTGCTCTAGGCCCGCTTCCAGCGCCGAGACAGATCATCCGCCGCGCCTTCGGGTTCGGCGGATTTTCTTTGTGCGGAGTCGCGGCGGCCGAGACCTCAGCCCCCTGGGCGTGCGGCCAGGATCTTGAGGATGGCGTCGGCGGCGGCGTCGGAGGGGTCGGGACCGCCGCGCCCCATCGTCTCCAGGGCGGCGAACTGGGCCGCCACCTGGCGGGCGCAGAGCGCGGGATCGTCCAGGCGCAGGGCGATCTCGCGGGCCAGGGCCTGCGGCGTGCAGTCGTCCTGGATCAGTTCGGGAGCCACCATCTCACCGGCGGCGATATTGAACAGGGTGATGGGCCGGCGCACCAGGCGGTTGACCAGGGCGTAGGTCAGCTTGTCGATGCGATAGCCGATCACCATCGGACACCCGGCCAGGGCCAGTTCGATGGTCACCGTTCCCGAGCAGGCCATGGCCACCGTGGCGGCCTTCATGGAATCCAGCTTGGCCTGTTCGCCCTCCACCACGTGGGCCCGGCGCGGCCAGCCGGCCACCTGGGCCTTCACCGCCTCGGCGACGGTGGTGGCGGCGGGGATGACGATCTCCAGGTCCGGGCGGCTGGCCTTGAGCAGCAGGGCCGCCTCGGCGAAGGGCGGCAGCACCCGGTTGATCTCGCTGGGGCGGCTGCCGGGCAGGACCAGAAGGATCGGCGCCTCGGGGGCGATGTTGTGCTCGGCCCGCAGGCGAGCCGGATCGGCGGCGGAGAAGTCGACCTTCAAAGCCGCGTTGCCGACGAAGGTGGTGGGCAGGCCCTCGGCCTCGAAATAGGGGGCGTCGAAGGTGTGGATGGAGAGCAGGTGGTCCACCGAACGGGCCAGGACCTTGGCCCGTCCCCGTCGCCAGGCCCAGACCTGGGGGGCGACATACTTCACCAGGGGGATGGAGGGATCGAGCTTCCGCAGGCGGTTGGCGACCCGCAGGCTGAAGGCCCAGGAATCGATCAGCACAACCACGTCGGGCTTCTCCCGCGCCGCCAGGGCCACGGTCTGGTCCACCAGCTTCATCGCTCGGGGATAGACGGCGAGCGCGTCCACGACGCCGAGGATGGAGAGTTGGGCGATGTCGAACAGGCTCTCCACGCCCTGAGCGGCCATCTGGGCCCCGCCAGCGCCAATGAAGCGGACCTTGTCGCCAAGACGGGCGCGCAGGGACTTGGCCAGGCCCGCGCCGCGGTCGTCGCCGGAGGCCTCGGTGGCCACCAGCATGACGCTGAGCGGCCGGGTCATGGTTCGACGCCGACGATGAACAGGCCCAGTTCGTCGGCCATCTCGATCACCGCCTCGCGGTCGAGGACCAGCAGGCGGCCCGCCTCCCCCACGATCCCGGCCAGGCCCGCCGCGGCGGCGCGCTGGACGGTGGCCAGGCCGATGGTGGGCAGGTCGACCCGGGTTTCCTGGATCGGCTTGGGCGCCTTGGCCAGGACCCCGCGATAGGCCCCTGGGGTCCCGCGGATGGCGGTTGGGATCTCGTGGGCGACGCGGCGCAGCATGGCGTCGGTGCCCTCCTGGGCCTCCACGGCCAGGACCAGGCCGTCGCAGACCACGGCCCCCTGCCCCACCTCCAGGCGGCCGATCTCCCGGGCCACCAGCAGGGCGCGCTCGATATCGGCCATGTGCTCGGGTCCCGGGGCGACCTTGCCCAGCGGTCCCTTGGCCAGGGACAGGTCGCTCTTGGCCTCGTGGGCGCCCTCGATGACGAAGCCCTCCTTGGCGAACTCGTTCAGCACCACCCGCAGCAGCGCGTCGTCGCCATGCCGGGCCGCGGCGATCACCGCCGGCAGAATGGCCAGGCCCCGCAGATCGGGCTTCAGGGCCTTGAAGTCGGGCCGGCTGACATTGCCCACCAGGCAGACGGCCTGGCACCCGGCGCGCTTGAGCGCCTTGATGGTCTTTCCGACCTCGGCCAGGCCCACGTCCGCGCCCGGGAAGCGGTTCAGCTCAGGCCCGGCGAAGCCCTTGAGCCGGGCGACGAACACCGGGCGGCCTTCCTGTTCGCAGTGCTCGGCGATTTCCACGGGAAGCGTCCCGCCGCCGGCGATCAGGCCCAGCTTGCGCATGGCTGGGACTAGACCTCGCGCTCGGGCAGGCATAGCGGACGGCTGCCGTCGGCGCGGATGAAGTCGATGATTTCCAGCACCTCGTCGCAGCTGGCATAGGTCTCGACCGTATCGTCCAGGCGCTCCTGGAAGGTGCCCTCGTCGGCGAACAGCATGCGATAGGCCGCGCGCATGGTGTTGATGGTCTCGCGGCTGAACCCGCGGCGCTTCAGGCCCACCAGGTTCAGGCCCTCGAGGTGGGCGTGGTTGCCCCAGACCGAGCCGTAGGGGATGACGTCCTTCACCACGGCCGCCAGGCCGCCGATCATCGCGTGGCGCCCGACCCGGGTGTACTGGTGCACGGCCGCCAGGCCGCCGACGATGACATAGTCGCCGATCTGGCAGTGGCCGCCCAGGGTCGCCTGTTTGGTGAGGATCACGTGGTCGCCGACCTTGCAGTCATGGGCCACGTGGCTTTCGATCATGTAGAAGCCGTCCGACCCCACGCTGGTCACGCCCCCGCCGCCGACCGTGCCGACGTTCATGGTGGCGTGCTCGCGGATGGTGTTGCGGTCGCCGATCACAAGCTTGGTGGGTTCGCCCTTGTAGGCGGTGTGCTGCGGCGGGCCGCCCAGCATGGCGAAGGGATAGACGGTGTTGTCCTCCCCCAGCTCGGTATGGCCGTCCACGACGATGTGGGAGACGAGCCTGGTGTTGGCCCCCAGCCGGACATTGGGGCCCACGGTGCAGAAGGGGCCGATGACGACGCCTTCGCCCAGTTCGGCGCCGTCGGCGACGATGGCGTTGGGATGGATCTGGGCGATCATTGGGTGGCCACCACCATGGCGGCGAACTCGCATTCGGCCGCGACCTTGTCGCCCACCATGGCCTGGCCCTGGAACTTGAAGAGATCGCCGCGGGCCCGGATGACCTTGACGTTGAGGCGCAGGACGTCGCCGGGCCGCACGGGCTGGCGGAAGCGGCCGTTGTCCACCGAGACGAAGAAGATGGTCTTGCCGGCCACGTCCACATCGAGGGACTTGGACATCAGCACCGCGCCCGTCTGGGCCAGGGCCTCGATGATCAGGACGCCCGGCATGACCGGATAGTCGGGGAAGTGGCCCTGGAAGAAGGGCTCGTTGATGGTCACGCACTTGATGCCGACGATGGACTCGCTGGGCTTGTAGTCCTCGCAGCGGTCGACCAGCAGGAAGGGATAGCGATGCGGAATCCGCTTCACGATCTCGGTGATGTCGATCTCGGTGGGCGATTGGTTGACGGGGGCCTTGCGGCTCATTGATCAGGTTCCTCCCGGCGGCGCTTGGCCGCCGACTTGCTCAGCCAGGCGACTTCGCGCAGCCATTGTCGCATGGGCAGGGCCGGATAGCCGCCCACGATCGCGCCCGGCGGGATGTCCCGCAGCACGCCGGCCGCGGCGCCGACCTGGGCCCCCTCGCCAATGATGACGTGGTCGGCGACCCCGGCGCGCCCGCCGAAGGCCGAGCCGTCGCCGATGGTGACGCTGCCGGAAATCCCGGTGTGGGCGGCCATCACGCAGTTGCGGCCGACGCGGACGTTGTGGGCGATCTGCACCAGGTTATCGATCTTGGTGTTCTCCCCCAGGACCGTGTCGTCATAGGCCCCACGGTCCACGCAGCTGTTGGCGCCGATGGTCACCCCGTCCTGCAGGATGACGCGGCCGAGCTGGGGAATGTCGATGACCCCCTTGGGGCCGGCCGTGGCGCCAAAGCCCGCCTCGCCGATGACGGCGCCGGCCAGGATCTTCACCCGGTCGCCCAGCAGGGCGCAGTGGATGCTGACATTGGGGCTGATGTGGCCGTCCCGGCCGATGGCGACGCCGGGCCCGATGACGGTGTTGGCGCCGATGACGGTATTGGCGCCGATCTCCGCCCCCTGGCCGATCACCACGCCGGGCCCAAGCACGACGCCGGGCTCCAGCTTGGCCTCCTTCGACACCGCCCCGCCCAGGTGTTGGCGCGGCCGGTGCAGGCGCTGGCCCGCCATGGCGTAGGCGGCGGTGGGCTGCCGGGTGACGAGGGCGATGCAGCCCTTGGGAACCAGGTCGACGTCGCGGGGGCCCACGAAGCAGGCGGCGGCGCGGGTCTCGGCCAGGTCGCCGGCGAGTTTGCGGTCGGAGAAGTAGGTGATGCTGTCGGGGGTGGCCCGCGCCAGGATGGCGACGCGGGCGACCCGGGACGCGCCGGCCCCGGGCGCCGAAATCTCGGCCCCGGTCAACTCGGCGAGCTCCGTCAGGGAGACGGGGCCCAAATCTTCGAAAAAGCGCGGGTCAGGCATCAAGCACTCTCAGCTCGACCCGCGCATAGCCCGAGTCGTCCTACTTGCGGACGGGAGCCGCAGCTTGCGGGGCCGCGGCCGGTTGGTCCAGGCGTTCGCGGTCGAAAGCGAACTGGGTGATCTTCGCGTTCAGCGCCGTGGTCATCATCGGGCTGATGTCCATGGCCGGATTGGCGATGACCAGGGCGTCGCGTTGCAGCAGCACGCTGCACTGACGTTGCTGGTAGACCTGACGGATGATCGGGTCCAGCTCCTGGCCGACGCGGCCGAGCGCCTTTTGCTGGGTCGCCTGCATCTCGCGTTCCCGCAGCTGGGCCTTGCGCTGATAGGCGTTGGCGCGGACCTGGAGGTCGGCGGCGGCCTTCTCGAAGCCGCCCTGGTCCATCGTGGCCTTGCGGCCGTCGAGGGCCTTGGCGTCGTTCTGGATGGAGGTCTCCTCGGCCTTCAGCTCGGCGCCGACCTGGGTGGCGATCTGCTGCAGGCGGGTCTGGACGTACTTGCCCACGGTCGAGGAGCCGATGACGCCCTCGATCGACATGACGCAGACGCCCGGAATGGCGGGCCCGTGGGTGATGGCCGGCGCCGCAGCCTGGGCGAAGGCCGAAGAGCTCGCGGTGAGCGAAAGCGCGGCGACGCAGGTCGCCGCGACAAGGTTTTTGATCGTCATGGGGGTCAGAACTTCGTTGAAGTGGAGAAACGGAAGGTTTCGGTCTTGTCGTAGGCTTCTTTGGCCAAAACTTGGCTGAAGTCGAAGCGGATGGGACCCATCGGAGACTTCCAGAACACCGACAGACCGGCCGTGGCGCGCAAGGACAGATCGTCATAGATCAGGGGATCGCGCGTCCCGGCAGGATAGGGAAGGTTTGTGGCGGGATTGATGGCGCCCGGCTGGTATTCCTTGTCCACGTCATCCAGCAGGCCGACGGTCCCGAAGTCGGTGAACAGGGCGGCCTTGATACCGTACTGCTCGGGCACGAAGGTCGGAATGGTCAGCTCCACCGAGCCGATGGCGTAGGCGCGGCCGCCGAGGGCGTCGCTGCGGGCGAAGTTGGTGTCACGCGGGCCGATGCCGGCGGTCTCGAAGCCGCGGAAGCTGT
>JAZKBZ010000071.1:8566-9644 GCA_040388315.1 Pseudomonadota bacterium
CTTGTAGGATCGGTCGTTGATCCGGATGGTGTCGCCGCTCCAGCCGGCGATGTAGCCGCCCTGGCCGGTGACGCTGAGGATGAAGTTCTTGTTGAAGCCATGGTACCAGGCGGCGCTGACGTCGGTCTTGATGTAGTTCACGTCGCCGCCCAGACCGGCCAGGTCCTGGCTGAGGTCGGCGGAGAAGCCGCGGGTCGGGTTGATCGGATTGTTGCGGCGATCCAGGTGCAGGCCGTAGCCCACCAGGGAGGTCACGAAGGAGCCGCGCTGGGCGCAGAGCGACAGCGAGACGATCGGCGAGGCCGGATCGCAGTAGGAATCATCGATCTTCACCTCGTCGCTGCGGATCACGTAGCGGGTGGTCATCGACGAGTTGAGGGTGAGCGGGAAGCCGGCCCGCAGGTTCATGCCCAGCGTGCTGGTCTGGTAGGCCGAGTAGTCGGTCAGGTCGTAGCGGTAGGAATAGATGTCCACTCCGGCCCGCAGGTTGCGGCCCAGGAAACGCGGCTCGGTGAAGGAGAAGTCCAGCTGCTGGCGCAGGGAGCCCACGGAAATGCGGGCCCGGACGTCCTGGCCGCGGCCGCGGAAGTTGCGCTGGGTGACGCCCAGGTCGAGCACGAGCTGGTCGACGGAGGAGTAGCCGGCGCTGAACGAAAGCTCGCCGGTGGGCTGCTCCTCGACCTTGACCTGCAGGTTCGTGCGGTCCGGGGCCGAGCCGGGGATTTCCGTGATGTCGACTTCCTTGAAGAAGCCGAGCGCGCGGATGTTGTTCTTCGACCGGTCCACCAGGGCGCGGTTGTAGGCGTCGCCCTCCACCAGGTTCAGTTCGCGGCGGATGACGTAGTCCAGGGTCTGGCTGTTGCCGACGATGTCGATGCGATCGACATAGACGCGCGGCCCTTCACGGACCTGGAAGACCACGTCGACGGTCTTGGTTTCCTTGTTGGCCACGTAGCGCGGCCGCACGTCCACCGAGGCGAAGCCCGCGGCGCCGGCCGCGAAGGTGAGCGCGTCGGTGGCGTTCTCGATCACCTGATCCTGATAGAGCTCGCCCGAGCGGATCGGGACCAGCTGCAGG
>JAZKBZ010000071.1:9654-15244 GCA_040388315.1 Pseudomonadota bacterium
GCTGGTGCCGCAGGCCGCGGCTTATTTTGAGTACGAGAGCAGCCGCAAGGTCCTCGACCAGCTGCAGGAGCAGATCCTTGTCCAGCTTCTGCAGCTCGGTCTCCACGGAGATCTTGCCGAACTTGTATTCGGGGCCCTCGTCCAGGGTGTAGGTGATGACGAAGCCGTTCTTGTCCGTGGACAGTTCGGCCACCGCCGAGATCACCCGGAAGTCGTAGAAGCCGCGGTTGCGGTAGTGCTTGCGCAGCTGCTCCTTGTCATACTCCAGGCGGTCGGGGTCGTAGTTGGCGTTGGACGAGAAGAACTTGTACCAGCTGGTCTGCTCGGTCACGACGACGTCGCGCAGGTCGTTGTCGGAGAATTCCTTGTTGCCCAGGAAGTTGACGCGGAGCACCCCGCTCTTGGGGCCCTCGTCGATCTCGAAGATCAGGTCCACGCGCTTCTGGGGCAGTTCCACGATCTTCGGCGTCACCGTCGCCGAGATGCGACCGGAGCGTCGATAGAGCTCGACGATGCGCTGCACGTCGGCCTGGACCTTGGCGCGGGTGAAGATGCCGCGCGGACGCACGGTGACCTCGTCGCGCAGCTTCTCTTCCTTCAGGCCCGAATTGCCCTCGAACACCACCTTGTTGATGATCGGGTTCTCCACGACCGTGATGGTCAGGTCGCCGTTCACCAGGTTGATCTTCACGTCCGAGAACAGGTCGGTGCGGAACAGGGCCTTCAGCGCCAGGTCGAGCTTGGCCGGGTCGGCGGTCTCCCCGGGCTGGATCGGCAGGTAGGAGAGCACGGTCGACTGCTCGATCCGCTCATTGCCCTCGACAATGATCCTCTGCACGACGCCGCCCTGTTCGGCGGCCTGGGCCAACGCAAGGCTCGGCAGGGTAAGCGCGGTCGAGCCCAAAAGCAGGGCGAGACCGGAGGCGAGCGCGGCGCTACGGGCGCGGGTTCTTTGCATCGTTTCTGCCGTCAACGGAAAAGGGCGGGTCAGGAAAGCAGACCGCCAAGGATTTTGAACACACGCAGTTGCTGCAGATCGTTCCAGGTCGCGAACAACATCAATCCCAGCAACAGCGCAAGGCCCACGCGATAGCCCACGGCCTGAACCTTGGCCGCGAGAGGCCTGCGGGCCACAGCCTCGTAGGCGTAGAACAGCAGGTGTCCCCCGTCCAGCACGGGCACCGGCAGCAGGTTCATGAACCCGATCCCCACGGAGAGTACGGCGGCCAGGCCCAGGAGGGCGACACCCGAGCCGAGGATCTGGGACCCGAGATCCCGGGCCCCCTCGGCGCCGGCCTCGGCCACCTGGCCCGAGGCCTGGGCGATGCGCAGGGGCCCGCCGAGCTGGTCGGCGGTCTCCTGGCCGCGCACCAGGCGGCCCAGATAGTAGACGGTGGTGTCGAGCACATTCCAGGTGCGCTTCACACCGCCCACCAGGGCCTCAATGGGGCCGTAGCGTTTCACCTGGCGGTCGCCGGGCTTCTCGGAGCTGGCCAGCCCCAGGACCCCCAGGCGCTGTTCGCCGCCGAGGCGCTGATTGACGATCTTGCGCTCCGGCGTGGCGGTCAGCAGCACCTTCTGTTCGCCGCGCTGGACCGTGAACCGGGTGGGGACATCGGCGCGCAGGGCCACGATCTGCTGCAGCTCGAAGAAGCTGTCGATGGTCTTGCCGTTGGCCTCCACCACCAGGTCGCCGGCGCGGAACCCCCCGCGCTCGGCGGCGCTGCCCGGGGACACGGCATCCACCCGGGCGGGCAGGACGGTCTCGCCGACGGTCATCAGCAGCAGGGCGAAGAGGACAATGGCCAAGCCGAAATTGGCGAAGGGCCCGGCGGCGGCGATCACCGCGCGCTGCCAGATCGGCTTGAAATGGTAGTAGCGGGCCAGGCCCCCCTGCCCTTCCCGGGCGACGATGGATTGGCGCAGGGTCTCCAGGTCGTCCTGGTCGGGGACGCTGGCGACGTTCTCGTCGCCCGCGAAGCGCACATAACCGCCCAGCGGCGCCCAGCCGATCCGCCATTCGACGCCGGACTTGTCGGTCCAGGCGGCGATGGAGCGGCCAAAGCCGATGGAGAAGCGGTCGACAGCCACGCCGAAGCTCTTGGCCGCCCAGAAGTGACCCAGTTCGTGGATGGTGACCACCAGGGTCAGCACCAGCACGAAGGGCACGATATAGGTCACGGCCGTGTGGAGGAATTGAAGCATGGCGCAGGCTACTCCTTACAGCGTGACCGGCTCGAGCCGGTCCACGACCTCGCCGGCGACGCGGCGCGCCATGGTGTCTGTCGCCTTCGCCGTTTCCAGGACATCGCCGGTGGGTTCCCCCGCGAGGCCCTTGGCCTCAACACATTCCAGTGTGTCGGCCACGATTGCGGCAATATCGAGAAAGCCTATCCGACGGTCAAGAAAAGCGGCCACGGCGACCTCATTGGCGGCGTTCATCACCGCTGGAGCCACGCCGCCGGCCGCCAGTGCGTCCTTGGCCAGTCGCAGGGCGGGGAATCGCTCGTAGTCGGGCGCCTCGAAGGTGAGCTGGCCGATCTGGGCCAGATCCAGCTTGGGCGCCGGCCAGGGAAGACGATCGGGCCAGGCGAGCGCGCAGGCGATGGGGGTGCGCATGTCCGGCGCCCCGAGCTGGGCCAGGGTGGAGCCGTCGACATATTCCACCATGGAGTGGACGATGGACTGGGGGTGAACGATCACGTCGACCCGCTCCGGCGGCATGGCGAACAGATAGGCCGCCTCCACCATCTCCAGCCCCTTGTTCATCATGGTTGCGGAGTCGATGGAGATCTTGATCCCCATGTCCCACTTCGGGTGATTGACCGCCTGCTCCACGCTGGCCAGGCGCATCTGGTCCCGCGTCCAGCCCCGGAAGGGCCCGCCCGAGGCGGTGAGCACAAGGCGCGAGACGTGCTGGGCGACCATGGGATCGAAGACCTGGAAGATCGCCGAGTGTTCGGAATCCACCGGGATGACCACGCCGCCGGCCAGCTTGGCGATGCGCAGAAGCTGGGGCCCGGAACAGACCAGACTCTCCTTGTTGGCGAGCGCCACGATCGCGCCGGACCGGGCCGCCGCCAGGGTCGGGCCAAGACCCGCGAAGCCGACGATGGCCGACATCACCCACTGGGCGTCCATCCCCGCGGCCTCCACCACGGCCTGGGCGCCGGCTGCGGTGGCGATCCCGGTGCCGGCGAGGCGATCGCGCAGCTCGGCAAGGCGGCTCTCGTCCTCGATCACGGCCAGCTTCGGGCGCCAGCGGCGCGCCTGCTCGGCCAGGACCTGGACATTGCGGCCCGCCGCCAGGGCCACCATCTCGACCTCCGCTCCGGACTTCTCCAGCAGGTCGAGGGTCGAGACCCCAACCGATCCGGTGCAGCCCAGGACGCTGATGCGGCGCGGCAGGGTCAATGTCCCCACCCCAGGTGATTGACCAGCCGGGCGATGGCGATGACCACCACGGCGAACAACAGGCCGTCCACGCGGTCCAGCAGGCCGCCGTGACCGGGGATCAGGTCGCCGGAATCCTTCACGCCGAACCGCCGCTTCAGGGCCGATTCCCAGAGGTCGCCGGCCATGGTGGCCAGGCCGCCCAGCAGGCCCACCAGGGCGCCGGCGGCCATGTTCAGCTCGAAGGCCGGAATCACGGTCATCGAGGCGCCGACCGCCATGGCGAACACCAGCCCGCCGACGAAGCCGGACCAGGTCTTGTTGGGCGAGAACCGCGGCCAGAGCTTGGGGCCCTTCAGGGCGCTGCCGACGGCGAAGGCGGCGATGTCGGCGGTCCAGGTGATGGCGAACAGCATCAGGGTCCACCACTGACCCTGGGGCATGGCGCGCAGCCAGACCAAGCAGATGCAGGCGATGCCGATATAGAAGACCCCGAAGGCGGCGTCGGTGGGCCGCTCGGCCACGCCACGCGCCACAAGCGCAGAAGCCACTCCGCCCAGCAGCAGGCCGGCCCAGGCCAACCACATGTGGTCGCGATGGGCCAGGAAGACGCCGGCCAGGATCGCCACGGTGACGGCGGTGGAGACGCGGACCGGGGCGTAGGGCGCGCTCATGCCGCCCCACTCGATGGACAGCAGGGCGACGGCCACGGCGATCAGGACCAGGAACGGCCAGCCCCCGGCCGCCAGACCCGTGTCGAACCAGACCGCCGCCAGGGCGGTGGGCACCAGGACGGTGGCCGACGCCACCCGAACGCCCAGATTGGACCAGTTGAAACGCTTAGCCGGCGGCAAGGACATCGTCCGCGACGGCGCCGTACCTGCGCTCGCGCCGGTGGAACTCATCGATCGCCGACTGCAGGTGGTCGGGGGTGAAGTCGGGCCAGAGCACGTCGGGGAAGACGAACTCCGAATAGGCCGACTCCCACAGGAGGAAGTTGGACAGGCGCTGTTCGCCGCTGGTGCGGACCACCAGGTCGGGGGCCGGCAGGCCGCCGGTGGAGAGCCTCTGCTCGAAGGCCTCCTCGGTCACCGCGGCGGCGTCGAGCTTGCCGGCCAGGGCGTCGGCCACCAGGGCCCGGGCGGCGTCGACGATGTCGGCCCGGCCGCCATAGTTGAAGGCCACCTGCAGGAAGAAGCGGTCATTGTGGGCGGTGCGGGTCTCGGCGCGCTCGACGATCTCGGCGACGTCCGGGGGCAGGCCCTCGCGGCGCCCCAGGATGCGGATCTTCACGCCCTCTCGAGTCAGCTTTTCGAGGTCGCTGTTCACATAGTGCTTCAGCAGCCGCATCACCTCGGCCACCTCGCCGGCCGGGCGACGCCAGTTCTCGGTGGAGAAGGCGTAGAGGGTGAGCCAGCGAACCCCGAGGTCCGGAGCGGCCTCCACCACCTTGCGAATCGCCTCCACGCCCTTGGGGTGGCCCAGCTTGCGCGGCAGGCCGCGGCGCTTGGCCCACCGGCCATTGCCGTCCATGACGATCGCCACGTGCAGCGGCGCGTCCTTTTCGGGCGGCTCTGGGGGAGCGGAGGCCATGAGGTTTTCCGTTTCGTCCTTGGCGGCAGTCTGGACGACTAAACCTGCATGATCTCTTGCTCTTTGGTTTTCAAGGCTTCGTCCACGCGCTTGATGGCCTCATCGGTCATCTTCTGGACCTCGGTCTCCATGCGCTTCTGCTCGTCCTGATTGATCGCGCCATCCTTCTCGGCCTTTTTCAGGTCGTCATTGGCGTCGCGGCGGACGTTGCGCACCGCGATCTTCTGGTGCTCGGCGTACTTTCCGGCCACCTTGGCCAGGTCCTTGCGACGCTCCTCGGTGAGCGGCGGGATCGGGATGCGGAGGTTCTGGCCCTCCACCACGGGGTTCAGGCCCAGGCCCGAGGCGCGGATGGACTTTTCCACCGCCGCCACCATGGCCTTGTCCCAGACGCTGACCGTGATGGAGCGGGGTTCCGGCACGCTGACGGCGCCGACCTGGTTGAGCGGCATGGTCGAGCCGTAGGCCTCCACCATCACCTGGTCCAGCAGGCTGGCCGAGGCTCGGCCCGTCCGCAGGCTGGCGAATTCGTCCTTCAAGGCGGCGACCGCCTTGTCCATGCGGTCCCGGTATCGCGAAAGCACCGGCTTTTCTGCGGCGGCCA
>JAZKBZ010000071.1:15254-16227 GCA_040388315.1 Pseudomonadota bacterium
CGGCGGCCATGAGCGCTTCTCCCTAGGTCTAAGTGGTGTCAGGCGATGGTGGTGAAGACGCCTTGGCCTTTCAGCACCTTCATGAAGTTGCCCCGTTCGCGGATGGAGAACACCACGATCGGCACGTTGTTGTCGCGCATCAGGGCGATAGCCGAGGCGTCCATGACCCGCAGGTCCTGGGCCAGGACATCCTGGTAGCTGAGGGTCTCGTAGCGCTTGGCGCTCGGATCCTTCTTCGGATCGGCGGTGTAGACCCCATCGACGCTGGTGCCCTTGAAGAGGGCGTCGCAGCCCATCTCGGCGGCGCGCAGGGCCGCGGGCGTGTCGGTGGTGAAGAAGGGGGCGCCGAGGCCGGCGGCGAAGATCACCACCCGGCCCTTCTCCAGGTGCCGCTGGGCGCGCCGGCGGATATAGGGCTCGCAGACCGCCTCCATGGGGATGGCCGACTGCACGCGGGTATAGACTCCGGCCTTTTCCAGGGCGCCCTGGAGAGCCAGAGCGTTCATCACCGTGGCCAGCATGCCCATATAGTCGGCGTTGGCCCGGTCCATGCCCTTGCCGGCCAGGGAGACGCCGCGAAAGATGTTGCCGCCCCCCACCACCAGGCAGAGCTCGACGCCGGCGTCGACCACTTCCTTGATGTCCTCGGCCACCGCTTCGATGGTCTTGGTGTCGATGCCGAACATGGCGTCGCCCATCAGGACCTCGCCCGACATCTTCAAGAGGATCTTCTTGTAGCGCGGCTTGGCGTCGGACATGGGGCGCTCTCGAGAATCTAGGCGGGTACTACATAAACCAAGGGCGTGGTGCGCGTCGAACGCACCACGCCCTTGGGCCGTCTTTTTTGGTGGAGGCTGTTAGGCCTGGCCGGTCATCGAAGCCACTTCGGCGGCGAAATCGTCGACCTTCTTCTCCACGCCTTCACCCAGGGCGAAGCGCACGAAGCCCTTCACCGTCACCGGGGCGCCGAGCT
>JAZKBZ010000072.1:0-6341 GCA_040388315.1 Pseudomonadota bacterium
AGTCCAAGGGCGTGCCCCTGCTGTTTGAGGCCGCGGTCATGGGCGGCACCCCGGCGGTGAAGATGCTGCGCGAGGCCATGGTGGGCGACGACATCAAGTCGGTCGCCGGCATCCTCAACGGCACCTGCAACTTCATCCTGACGGAGATGGACTCCGGCGGCCGGGCCTTCGCCGACGTGCTGGCCGAGGCCCAGCGCCTGGGCTACGCCGAGGCCGATCCCACCATGGACGTCGGCGGCTTCGACGCCGCCCACAAGATCTCCATCCTGGCGGCGCTGGCCTTCGGCTGCGCGCCCACCTTCGCCGCCGCCGAGATCGAGGGCATCGACGGCGTCGACCTGATGGACATCAAGCTGGCCCGCGACCTGGGCTACCGGGTCAAGCTGGTGGCCTCGGCCGACCGCTCGCCGGACGGCGTGCTGGTGCGGGTCCATCCTTCCCTGGCCCCCATCAACCACCCCCTGGCCCAGGCCGGCGGGGCGCTGAACGCCCTCTTCATCGAGGGAACCCGGATCGGCACCATCTACATCCAGGGTCCCGGCGCGGGGTCTGGCCCCACCGCCGCGGCCGTGGCCGCCGACATCGCCGACGTGATGACCGGCGCCGTGCGCCCGGTCTTCCAGAAGCCGGCCGGCGAGCTCAAGCCCTTCACCCCGGTCGACCCCTCCAAGAGCATGGGCCGGGCCTATCTGCGTTTCATGGTCAAGGACGAGCCCGGCGTCATCGCCGCCGTCTCCGAGACCCTGGCCGAGGCGGGTGTCTCCATCGAGAGCTTCCTGCAGAAGCCGGTGGAGAACGCCGACGGCGTGCCGATCGTGCTGACGACCCATGCGGTGGCCGAATCGGTGCTCACGGCGGCGATCGACCGCATCGCGAATCTGCCCTCGGTGCTGGAGAGGCCGCGGCTGTTGCGCATCGCGCGCATCTAAGAATCTCACGATAGTCGCCGGCTATGCCGGATGCCGGCAGGAGACGTGTTCATGAGTTCCGAAATTCTGGATCGCGGTCTGGTCATCGACGCTGTCCGGGTGACCGAGATCGCCGCCATCGCCGCCTGGAAACTGGTGGGCCGGGGTGACGAGAAGGAAGCGGACCAGGCGGCTGTCGACGCCATGCGCACGGCCCTGAACGACCTGGACATCGACGGCGAGATCGTGATCGGCGAGGGCGAGCGCGACGAAGCCCCTATGCTCTATATCGGCGAGAAGGTCGGCCGGGGCAAAGGCCCCAAGATCGACATCGCCCTGGACCCGCTGGAGGGCACCACGCTCACCGCCAAGGCGATGGCCAATGCGCTGGCCGTCATGGCCTGGGCGCCCAAGGGCACTCTGCTGAACGCCCCCGACACCTATATGGACAAGATCGCCTGCGGCCCCGGCTATCCGGCCGGGATCATCGATCTGGACAAGAGCGCCGCGCAGAACGTCCAGGCCCTGGCCGAGGTCAAGGGCGTCGAGGCTGCCGAGATCACCGTCTGCATCTTGGACCGTCCCCGGCACGCCGAGCTGATCGCCAGCGTCCGCTCGGTGGGCGCTCGGGTCTATTTGATCACCGATGGCGACGTGGCCGGGGTGATGAACACCGCCGACCCCTCCACCGGCGTCGACCTCTATGTCGGCCAGGGCGGGGCGCCGGAGGGGGTGCTGGCCTGCGCGGCGCTGAAGTGCGTGGGCGGCCAGTTCCAGGGCCGCCTGGTGTTCCGCAACGCCGACGAGAAGGCCCGCGCCCGGCGGATCGGCATCACCGACTTCGACCGCAAGTACGACCTGCACGAGATGGTCCGGGCCGACGCCATCTTCTCGGCCACCGGCGTCACCAACGGGGCCCTGCTGGACGGCGTCCACTACGAGGACGGCTTCGTCCACACCCATACCATCGTCATGAACTCCGCCACCCAGACCGTGCGCGAAGTGCGGATGAAACGGCCGGTGTGATGGCCGACGGCTCCACCCCGGCGGGCTATCTGGGCGTCACCAAGTCGCTCAGCGGCCGGCTGTGGCGGGAGCGGGCCGCCGATCCCGAGACCGTGCGCCGCCACGAGATGGCGCTGGGCCTGCCCGAGCCCCTGGCCCGGGCGCTGGCCTCCCGCGGGGTCGAGGACGGCGGCGGCGAGGACTATCTCAACCCGACCCTCAAGGCCCTGTTCCCCGATCCGTCCAGCTTCATGGACATGGATAAGGCCGCCCAGATCCTGGTGGACGCCGTCGCCAAGGGTCGTCCCATGGCCGTGTTCGCCGACTATGACGTGGACGGCGCCTCCAGCGCCGCCCAGCTGGTGCGCTGGACCCGGGCCATGGGGGCGCCGCTGCGCATCTACGTCCCCGACCGCATCACGGAAGGCTATGGCCCGTCGCCGGCCGCCTTCCGACGTCTGAAAGACGAGGGGGTCGAACTGGTGATCACCGTCGACTGCGGCGCCGCGGCGATGGAGGCGGTGAGTTACGCCGTCGAGATCGGCCTGGAGGTGGTGGTGATCGACCACCACCTGATGCGCGGCGACGAAGTGCCGCCCGCCACCGCCCTGGTCAATCCCAACCGGCCCGGCTGCGAGTCCGGGCAGGGGGTGCTGGCCGCCGCCGGGGTCACCTTCGTCCTGCTGGCCGCTCTCAACCGCGAGGCCCGCAAGCAGGGCCTGTTCAGCCCCGAGCGCCCCGAGCCCGATATCCGCCAGTGGCTGGACCTGGCCTGCATGGGCGCCATCTGTGACGTGACCCAGCTGGTGGGCTTCAACCGCGCCCTGGCGTCACAGGGGCTGAAGGTGATGTCGGGCTGGCGCAATCCCGGCCTGAAGGCCCTGCTGGAGGTCGCCAAGAGCCAGGGCCCGGCCAGCGCCTTCCACGTGGGCTTCGTCCTGGGGCCGCGCATCAACGCCGGAGGACGCATCGGCCGCGCCGACCTGGGTGCGCGCCTGCTCTCCACCGACGACCCCCGCGAGGCCGCCGACCTGGCCGCCGAGCTCGACGCGCTGAACGCCTCGCGCAAGGAGGTGGAGCGCGAGGTGCTGGAGGAGGCGGTCCGGATCATCGAGCGGGAGAGCAACCAAGTCGACCTGCCGGTGCTGTTGGTGGCCGCCGACGATTGGCATCCCGGGGTGATCGGGATCGTGGCCGGCCGCCTGCGGGAACGCTACCGCAAGCCGGTGATGGTCATCGGGATCGACCGGGCGGCCAATGTCGGCAAGGGCTCGGGCCGCTCCCAGCCCGGGGTGAACCTGGGCCGGGCGGTCCAGGCCGCCTATGAGGCGGGCCTGCTGATCGCCGGCGGCGGCCACGCCATGGCCGCGGGGCTCAGCATCAAGCCCGACACCATTCCCGACCTGGGCGCCTTCCTCTGCGAGCGCCTGGCCGACGAGAGCCAGGTGGCCGCGGCCGAGGACGGCCTGGACATCGACGCCCTGATCACCACCGGCGGCGCCGACCGCGCCCTCTATGAGAGCTTCCAGCGGATGGCGCCCTTCGGCCCCGGAAACCCCGAGCCGGTCTTCGCCCTGTCCGACGTCCGCGTGGAGCGGGCCATGGCGCTCAAGGGCGGCCATGTCAGGGTCACCTTGACCGATCGCTCCGGCGGCAAGCTGAAGGCCGTGGCCTGGCGTTCCGAGGGCACGGAGATCGGCGCCCGCCTGCTGGCCGAGGGCGGGGGACTGCACGTCGTCGGCCGTCTGAAGCCCGACGACTGGCAGGGCCGTTCCAGCGTCGAACTGGAGATCGAGGACGTCGCCGACCTGCGCCGGGTGGGGTGAAGCGCGACCATTGTGGGGAACTGCGACAAGTCGGGCTCAGTGCGCTTGCACACCCCCAGGAACGCAGATATAGAGCCGCCCTTCGCCGCTGCGGTCCCTTCGTCTATCGGTTAGGACGCCAGGTTTTCAACCTGGAGAGAGGGGTTCGACTCCCCTAGGGACTGCCACGCGAAACCGCCCCTGAGGCGACGGCGAACGCCCAAGCATCGCGCATTGCGCGAGAAACACACCAGATGCGTGCATTTGGGTGAAAAACCCCCATTGACGGCTCTCCTGTTACGAGAACAGTGTTATGGTTGGCCAGTATCCGTAGGGATTGGGAGATCGGGCCAGAGGGGCAAATGTCTGGTTACGAATACGAGGGTGTGGATTCGCACGAAGATGCGGTGCGGATCAGTGGGCGGATCAAGTGGTTCGACGCGGGCAAGGGCTATGGCTTCATTGTTCCCGACGATCCTGGCCAGACCGACCTGAAAGATGTGCTCCTGCATGTGACATCGTTGCGGAACTCCGGGCGTGAGAACGCCCTGGAGGGGGCGATCATCGTCTGCGATGTGATCCGGCGGCCCAAGGGCTGGCAGGTCTCGGAGGTGGTGGACCTGGACGAGAGTTCCGCCCCGCCGCCCGCCGAGCGGCGCAGCCGCGACGACGGCTTCCGGCGCGACCGCGACGGTTTCGACCGCCACGGCGGCTTCGACCGTCCCAACGGCGGTTTCCAGGCCCGCACCCCCCGGCCCATGCCCCAGGCGCGCGGACCGCTGGAGAGGGCCAAGGTCAAGTGGTTCAATCGCGCCAAGGGCTATGGCTTCGTGGTCCGCGACGGCGAGCCGGGCGACATCTTCGTCCACATCGAGACCCTGCGCCGCTCGGGCATCGAGGACCTGCAACCCGGCGACGATGTGATGGTTCGCTTCGCCGAGGGGCCCAAGGGCCTGGTGGTGGCCGAACTGGAGTCGATCGGCATGGCCTGAGGCTTGGCCTTGCCTCCGCCACGACCCTCCCGCAAAGGATAGCTCCGTCCTCGCTCAGGGAGCCTGGTTTGCCGTCTTCGATCCTCCGGCCGCTCGTCGCCCTGTGTCTGGCCTTCTTCGCGGTGACCGTCGGCGGTCAGGCCGCCGCCCTCGTCCCAGTCCAGGGCTATGAGGTGCGCGCGACCTATCCGCACGACACCGGCGCCTTCACCGAGGGCCTGTTCTACCTCGACGGCGTGATGTTCGAGAGCACGGGCCTCGAGGGCCGCTCCTCGATCCGCAAGGTGCGGCTCAAGGACGGCGTGGTGATGCGGTCGGTGGCCACCGATCCGGACAAGTTCGGCGAGGGCATCGTCAACTGGGGCTCCGAGATCCTCAGCCTGACCTGGCGGGACGAGATCGGCTACCGCTGGGACCTGAAGACCTTCGCCCGCAAGGGGAGCTTCAGGTATCCGGGGGAGGGGTGGTCCCTGACCCAGGACGGCAAGAGCCTGATCATGAGCGACGGCACACCCTTCCTCCGCTTCCTCGACCCCAAGACCCTGAGGGAGACGCGGCGGGTGAGGGTGACCGCCGAGGGCCGACCCGTGGTCAATCTCAACGAACTGGAGTGGGTGAAGGGCGAAATCCTGGCCAACATCTGGATGACCAACCGCATCGCCCGCATTGACCCGGCCACGGGCGCCGTGAAGGGCTGGATCGACCTGACCGGCCTGCCCGAGACCCTGTCCCGCCGCGACCCTGACGCCGTCCCCAACGGCATCGCCTATGACCGCCACGGCGACCGGCTGTTCGTCACCGGCAAGAACTGGCCCCACCTCTACGAGATCGTCCTCAAACCCCTGAAGGCCGCCGCGAAATGAAACCCGATCCCGCCGCCGAGATCGTTCCGCCGGAGGGTTTCATCCGCTCCCAGGGGCGCGGCGACTTCTCCACCATCAACGGCCCCTATTATCACCGCGCCCAGCAGGGAGACCTGACCGAGCAGGCCTTCTTCGCCGAGCAGCGCCACGCCAATGGCCTGGGCCTGGTGCATGGGGGCATGCTGACCGCCTTCCTGGACGGACTGCTGGCGGCCGCGGTCTGGCGGGAGACCCAGACCCGCTCGGTGACCATCCACCTGTCGGTGGACTTCCTGCACATGGCCCGGGTGGGGGAATGGGTGATGGGCGATGCCCGCGTCACCCGCGCGACCCGGGACGTGGCCTTCGTGGAGGGCCGCGCCTATGTGGGCGGCCACGATGTGGTCCGCGCCTCAGGGGTGTTCAAGCTGATGCACCGACGGACGCCGAGCTAACCTAGGGCGACCTTCGCCACCAGGCTGGCCAGGGCGACCGCGCCGCCGCCGATCAGCAGCAGGCGCACGCGCTCGGCGTGCCGATCCCAGAACTGGGCCCGCTTGCGCATCTCCATGCGCCGCGAACGCTTCGACTTCGGCTTTGCGCCCAGCATTGTTTCCATCCCTGGTCCAAGACCTAACAGGGGAGGGGTGCAAAGGTCGAGCCATCGGCGCCTGCGGCCTCCTATCGTTTGCGGGAAAGGCCAAAGCCTTATATCCCACGGCCGCCGGTGCTTCTCGGGGTGTAGCGCAGCCTGGTAGCGCATCTGGTTTGGGACCAGAGGGTCGGAGG
>JAZKBZ010000073.1:0-17561 GCA_040388315.1 Pseudomonadota bacterium
TGGGGGAGTCCGGGGTGGGCAAGTCGACCCTGCTCAACCTGATCGCGGGGCTGGACCAGGCCGACAGCGGCCAGGTGGCGATCGACGGAACGGCGCTGCAGAGCCTCGACGACGACGGCCGCACACGGCTTCGGCGCGACCGGATCGGCTTCGTCTTCCAGGCCTTCCACATCCTGCCTCACCTGACCCTGGCCCAGAATGTCGCCCTGCCCCTGGTCCTGCAGTCCGTGGAGGCCGGCGAGGCGACCCGGCGGGCGACCTCGCTGCTGGACGCCATCGGCCTGACCGGGCGCGCCAATGATCGTCCCGCCGAGCTCTCCGGCGGTGAGTTGCAGCGCGTGGCGCTGGCCCGCGCCCTGGTCCATCGCCCCGCCCTCGTCCTGGCCGACGAGCCTACCGGCAATCTCGATCCGGAGACCGCCGCCCGCATCCTCGACCTCTTCGTCGCCCAGGTGCGCAGCTTCGGCGCCGCGGCGATCCTGGTCACCCATTCCGAGCGGGCCGCGGCGGTGGCCGACCGCAGTCTCACCCTCACCCGCGAGGGCCTGGTCGCGCGCCATGACGGCTGAACGCCGGCCCCTCAGCCGCACGGCGCTGGCCTGGATGATGGTCGGGGAGTGGCGCGCCCATCCCGGCCGGGTGGCGACCGCCGCGCTCGCCATCGCCATCGGCGTGGCCCTCGGCTTCGCCGTCCACCTGATCAATGGCTCGGCCCAGAACGAACTGGCCCAGGCGGTCCGCACGGTGAACGCCGACGCAGACCTGCAGGTCCATTCCACCACCCCGCTGGGCTTCGACGAGAGCCTCTATCCCAGCCTCGCCCGGGCGCCGGGGATCGCGGCGGCCAGTCCGGTCGTGGAGCTGCGGGCCCGGTTCGGCGTCGGGCCGTCCCAGTCCCTGGAAGGCGGCGGCCTGACTCTGTTGGGAATCGATCCCCTGCGAGCCGCGGCCGTCACCCCGACCCTGCTGGGCCGTGGCGCAGTCCGGGCGGCGGAGGGCGCGGGGGGTTTCGTGCCCGAGAGCGTGTTCGATCCCCGCGCCATCGCCCTGTCGCCCGCGGCCTTGGCGGCCAGCGGGCGCAAGGTGGGGGAGACCGTCACCCTGACGGCGGCCGGCCGGACGGTGACCTTCGGGGTGGCCGGGGTCTTGTCCCAGACGTCCTCTGAGCAGCAGATCGCGGTGATCGACATCGCCACCGCCCAGTGGCTGTTCGGCAGCCTCGGCCGCCTGCAGCGGATCGACCTGAAGTTCGCCCCCGGCGCCGATCCGCAGACGGTGCAGGCGGCCCTGCGCGCCCGCCTGCCCGCCGACGCCCAGATCGTCACCGCCCAGTCCGAGGCCCGGCGCGGCGACAACCTCACCAAGGCCTATCGGGTCAATCTGGAGATGCTGGCCCTGATGGCCCTGCTGACCGGGGGATTCCTGGTCTATTCGGCCCAGTCGCTGTCGGTGGCCCGCCGCCGGCCGCAGTTCGCCCTGCTGCGGGTTTTGGGCCTGGAGCGCCGCGGCCTCCTGGCCCAGGTCTTCGTCGAGGGGGCCCTGGTGGGCGGGGTCGGCGCGGTCCTCGGCCTGGCGCTCGGACTTGGCGTGGCGGTGGGCACGCTGAAATTCCTCGGGGGCGATCTCGGCGGCGGCTATTTCCGCGGCACGACGCCAGACCTGGTGATCACGCCCCTGCCCGCCCTGATCTTCTTCGTCCTTGGCCTCGCCGCGGCCCTGATCGGCAGCCTGCTGCCGGCGATGGAGGCCGCTCGCGCCCAGCCGGGCATCGCCCTGAAGGACATCGGCGACCGCAACAATCCCGACGCCCGGCCCGCCGCCTGGTGGGGCGTCGGCCTGCTGGCGGCCGGGACCCTGGCGGCCTTCCTGCCGGCGGTCGGCGGCCTGCCCCTGTTCGGCTATCTCTCCATCGGCCTGATGCTGGCCGGCGGCGTGGCGGCCATGCCCTGGCTGGCGCGCGTGCTGCTCTCGCCCCTACGCCGGCCGGCGCGGCGGGTCATGGTCCTCGACCTGGCGATCCAGCGGCTCTGGGGCGCACCGGCCCAGGCCGCCGTGGCCCTGTGCGGCATCGTGGCCAGCACCAGCCTGATGGTGGCCATGGCCGTGATGGTGGCCAGCCTGCGCGGCTCGGTGGATGACTGGCTGAACGACATCCTGCCCTCGGACCTGCTGTTCCGGGTGGAGAGCGGCGGCTTCGATCCCGCCCTGCGGGCGAAGCTCGCCGCCGCGCCGGGGGTGGACGCGGTCCTGTTCCAGAAGACCCTACCGGTGCGTCTGTCGCCGGACATGCCGCCCCTGATCCTGCTGGTGCGGCCGGTGGATCGCGACCGGCCCGCCGACAATCTGCCGATGATCGGCGCCGTGGCCCAGGCGCCGGCGGGGGTGACGCCGGTCTGGCTCTCCGAACCCGCCACCCGGCTCTACGGTCGCAAGGTGGGCGAGCGCATGATTCTGCCTCTGGGGGGCGGAAGCTCGGAGGTCTTCATCGGGGGGATCTGGCGCGACTACGCCCGCCAGGCCGGCGCGATCGCCATGGACGGAGCCGACTACAGCCGCCTGACCGGGGACGACCTGCGCACCGAGGCCTCCCTCGACCTCGCGCCCGGCGTCACCCCGGCCCAGGCCACCAGGACGCTGCGCGCCCTGCTGCCCCTGCCGCTCGCAGCCCAGGTGCAGTTCTTCGAGACCCGGCAGATGCGGGCGCTCGCCCTGCGGCTGTTCGATTCCAGCTTCGCCCTGACCTACGCCCTGGAGGCCATCGCCATCGTCGTGGGACTGGCCGGGGTAGCGGCCACCTTCTCGGCCCAGACGCTCGCACGCACCAAGGAGTTCGGCATGCTGCGCCATGTGGGCGTCCTGCGCCGCCAGGTCATGGCCATGCTAGCGGCCGAGGGCGCGCTGCTGGGGGCGGTGGGGGTGATCGCCGGCCTTGGGCTTGGCCTGGCCATGAGCCAGGTGCTGATCCACGTGGTCAATCCGCAGTCCTTCCACTGGACCATGGAGACCCGACTGCCGCTGGGCCTGTTCGCCAGCCTGGCGGTGGCCCTGGTGGCGGCCGGCGCGGGAACCGCGGTCCTGGCCGGCCGCCGCGCCCTGTCGGGCGATGCGGTGCGCGCCGTGCGGGAGGACTGGTGATGGAACGAGGTCTCAAGCCGGTGGGCGTGGCCTTGCTGGCGGCCCTGCTCATGGCCGCGGCGCCGGACACGCCGGTGATGCCCCGCTTCGCGCCCGTCCGTCCCGAGCAGGCCCTGAGCTTCCCGGCCGACCACGGCGCCCATCCCGATTACCGGACCGAGTGGTGGTACGTCACCGGCTGGCTGAAGACGCAGGATGGCCGCGACCTGGGGTTCCAGGTGACCTTCTTCCGCAGCCGCCTTTCGGTGGACCAGCGCAATCCCAGCGCCTTCGCGCCCAAGCAGATTTTGTTCGCCCATGCCGGCCTGTCGGACCCCAGGCTCGGCAAGCTGCTGCATGACGGTCGGATGGCGCGGCAGGGACTTGGCCTGGCGCAGGCCAAGGTCGGCGACGCCGACATCGTTATCGATGACTGGCGGCTGGCGCGGGGGCCGGACAACCGCTTCCAGGCTCGCGCCAAGGCGGCCGACTTCACCCTGGACCTCGCCTTCGTCCCCACCCAGCCGGTCCTGCTGCAGGGCGACCGGGGGTTCAGCCGCAAGGGGCCGCTGCCCTCCCAGGCCAGCCATTACTACAGCCTGCCGCACCTGAAGGTGTCGGGGAGCGTGATCCAGGGCGGCAAGCGGGTGAAGGTGACCGGCGAGGCCTGGCTCGACCACGAATGGTCCTCCACCCTGCTGGACCCGAAGGCCGTGGGCTGGGATTGGGTGGGGCTCAACCTCGACGATGGCGGCGCCCTGACGGCGTTCCGGGTGCGCGACGCCGCGGGTCAGACGGTTTGGGCGGGGGGCTCCCTGCGGTCCGCCGGCGGGGCGACGGCGCATCTGGGCCCTGGCGATGTAAGCTTCAGCACGGAGCGGGTCTGGCGTTCGCCGCGGACCGGCGGCCGCTATCCCGTGCAGCGCGAGCTGGTGGTGCGAACCCCGGCCGGCGAGCGGCGCTGGCGGCTGACCCCACTGTTCGACGACCAGGAGCTGGACAGCCGCCGGACCGGGGGGCCGGTCTATTGGGAGGGCGCTGTTCGAGCCCCGGGCGCGCGGGGTTATCTCGAACTCACCGGCTATGTTTCGCCGCTCAAGATGTGAGGATTGACGTCGCGCGAAACAGAATTTCGCGCAGGCATTTGGTCATCGCCCAATGAATCCTTGCAAATCCTGCCTATTCATGGGATACGCGCCCTATCGAATTTCGATTTGGCGCGGCTTGCGATTTCGGCCCACCCTGGTGGAGCCCCGAAGTTACCCTCCTTACCATCATGAACTTTGATTCTGCGGCGGCGCTTTGCCAGCCGAATACACTATTGCTAGGACTAAACGACTATGGCTACCGGAACTGTTAAGTGGTTCAACGCCCAAAAGGGCTTCGGCTTCATCGAGCCTGAAAATGGCGGCGGCGACGTGTTCGTCCACATTTCGGCCGTTGAACGTTCGACCCTCGGCTCGATCCATGAGGGTCAAAAGCTGAGCTACGAGCTCGAGCGTGACCAGCGCAGCGGCAAGATGTCCGCCGGGCAACTCACTGCGGCTTAAGACGAGCCGAGCGTCCGCCTGAGCGGAGCTCTGAACGTCAGACGGGCTGGCCTCGCGCCGGCCCGTTTTCTTTTGTCGGTTCCACGACAAAGACCCCCCGGCGGGCCGGGTTTGTGCTATGTTGCAGCTCGCTCCGCATAGGGGCCCTGTCGGCGACTCGCCCACCCCGCCGACCTGCCCGAACCGCGTCCCGCGCCTTGTGGGGCCCATCGGGGAAGAAAGGCGAACTATGATAAAGTCCTACAAGGTCTCACCGGTGAACACCCGCGGACCCACCATCGACGATCTTCGTGACGCTGTCGCGAAGGGCGAGGCCGACGGCGTCTCGCGCGAGACCATGGCCCTGCGCCTGACCTTCCGTGACGAATCCCTCATTAAGCGCAGCCCCGATGTCGGCCTGGACGAAGTCAGCTTCGTCGATGGCCAGATGCGATTCGTGGGCGTGCGGGTCATCGTCGGCAACATTCCGGTCAGCGTGCTGGATCTCGATCCTCAACCCGAGCCTGAGCCGGTGGCTCCGCCCGTGAAGGTCAAGAAGACCCGCGCCAAGGCCAAGCCGAAGGTCGTCGCGGCCACCGCCGCCTGAGGGCGGCTTCGCCACAGTAAGGTCACGCTTGCGGGCCTTCATGGCGGCGGGGCGGCTTGGTCCGCCCCGATTTTGGTCTGACCCGGATCCCGCCATGCGCCTGCTCATCGCCTCTGCCATCGCCGTCCTGACCGCGGGTTCGGCCGCCGCCGCCCCATTCTCCACCGTGGCCAGCGTCGACGTCCGGATCGGTCCTGAACTTCAGAAGAAGGCCGTCGAGGATCTCGGCGAAAAGGACGTTCAGCGCCTGGCCGCGGAACTACGCCGGGATGTCCTGCGCGAGCTGGAACGCACTGGCGTCCTGGCCGGCGGCCGGATGGAGCTGGTGCTCACCGACGTGAAGCCGAACCGGCCCACCATGCGCCAGCTCGGCAAGAAGCCCGGCCTCTCCCATGAGAGCTTCGGGATCGGCGGCGCCACCGTGGATGGCCAGGCCGTCTCCGTCGAGGGCGAGGTCACGCCCATCCACTTCCAATGGTATGAGAGCGACATTCGCGAAGCCTGGCGCAAGCCGACCTGGGCCGACGCCAACTACGCCTTCGACCGCTTCGCCTATCGCTTTGGCCGCGGCGAGACCTACGCCGCCCGCTGAACCGCGCTTGCCGGAGGGTGACCGGCGCCGAAGCGCGCCGCCATCCCGTTCAGTTCCTCGGCCTGCCCAGCCAGGGCATGGCTGGCGCGGGTGGTCTCCTCCACCATGGTCGCATTGTGGTGGGTCGTGCGATCCGTCCCGGAGCGGGCTTGTTTTACGGCGCCTCTCCACGCCCTGGCGGTGCGGCGCGATATCCGCCCCCTACTACCCAATACGACCTTGCCTCGACGCGCTCCGCGCGGTCAGATCGCCGCCTTCGCGGGCGGCCTATCCCGCCGCGCCACAGGGACGTCCGCTGTCGGACCGCGACCCAACCGAGGATCTCCATGCGCGACACCGACCTGCGCCCCATCGACCGCCTGCTGGCCATCATGGCCCGTCTGCGGGACCCCGACGGCGGCTGCGAGTGGGACCTGGAGCAGACCTTCGCCACCATCGCCCCCTATACGGTGGAGGAGGCCTACGAGGTGGCCGACGCCATCGAGCGCAACGACCTGACCGACCTGCGCGACGAGCTGGGGGACCTGCTGCTGCAGGTGGTCTTCCACGCCCGCATGGCGCAGGAGCAGGGCGCCTTTTCCTTCGACGACGTGGCCACCGCCATCTCCGAAAAGATGATCCGTCGGCACCCCCACGTGTTCGGCCAGGAGGCCCAGCGCAGCAGCGCCGAGCAGACCCGCGCCTGGGAGGTGATCAAGGCCCATGAGCGCGCCGGCAAGGGGCGCGACCAGAGCCTGCTGGACGACGTCCCCGTCGGCCTACCGGGCCTGACCCGGGCGGTGAAGCTCTCACGGCGCGCCGCCGGGGTGGGCTTCGTCTGGCCCACGGTGGATCAGGTGCTGGAGAAGCTCGATGAGGAGGTCGCCGAGCTGAAGGCCGAGATCGCGGCCGGCGATCTAACCAAGGCCCGCGACGAACTGGGGGACGTGCTCTTCGTCGTGGCCAATATCGCGCGAACCCTGGAGATCGATCCAGAGGACGCCGTCCGCGCCACCAACGCCAAGTTCGCCCGCCGCTTCCGCTTCATCGAGACGGCGCTGAAGGCGCGGGGCAAGACCCCCGATTAGTCGGACCTGGCCGAGATGGACGCCCTGTGGGACGCGGCCAAGGCGGCGGAGAGGGCTTAAGCCCCCGCGATCATCAACAACGCCCAGAGGGCCGGGCTCCACAGGAGAGGCCAGACCGCGCCGTCGGCCCGCCGATGGAAGGCGATCCAGGCCAGGGTCGGGAAGACCAGCAGGGCCAGCGGCAGGGAGTTTCCAGCCGCCGCCACGATGAGCTCGCGGTGATCGGCCATCTCCAAGCTCGGTGTGCGGGCGAGCGCCACCCAGCCGGCGACGAGGGCCAGCAGGGCCTCGAGCCCGCTCATCAGGATCAGCTCCCGCGGCGCACGCCGCCGGCCAAGCTGGATCGGGATGTAGTCCAAGGGCCGGCTCCGGGGTCAGGCCCGCAGGCGGGCCTGCGGGAAGAGTTGTTCGAACTGGCCCAGGGCCTGGGCGCTCAGCTTGACAGCAAGGCGCGTGCCACCGTCGTCCTCGGTCGTGCGTTCCAGAACCCGGCCGTGGCGATAGAGCCAGGCCACCGCCGCGCCCTGGCTGGGCGGGGCCACGATCTCCACCGCCGGCGCCTCGTCCACCATCTCGGCGACCATGGCCAGCAGCTCGTCGCAGCCCTCGCCGGTGACGGCCGAGACCGTGACCGCCGGGGGATGGGCCCGGCGCGCGTCGCCGGTCAGGCGCTCGCGAGCCTCGGGCTCCACCAGATCGACCTTGTTCCAGACCTCGATCAGCCGGCGCTCCTCCATATCCACGCCGAGGCGCGAGAGCACGGTGCGCACGTCCTGGGCCTGGGCGTCGGTCTCCTCGCTGGAGATGTCGCGCACGTGCAGGATGACGTCGGCCTCCTTCACCTCCTCCAGGGTGGCGCGGAAGGCCTCCACCAGTTCGTGGGGCAGCTCGGAGATGAAGCCGACGGTGTCCGACAAGATGGCGGGCCGCCCATCGGGCAGGTCCAGCATCCGGATGGTGGGATCCAGGGTGGCGAACAACATGTCCTCGGCCACCACCTCGGCCTTGGTCAGGCGGTTGAACAGGGTCGACTTGCCGGCGTTGGTATAGCCCACGAGGGCCACCGCCGGGTACGGATGCCGCTGACGGGCGCCCCGCTGCAGGTCCCGGGTGCGGCGCACCTCGAGCAGATCCTTCTTCAGCTTGACGATCTTGTCGGCGATCAGCCGGCGGTCGGTCTCGATCTGGGTCTCCCCAGGCCCGCCCATCACCCCGGCCCCGCCGCGCTGGCGTTCCAAGTGGGTCCAGGTTCGGACCAGGCGCGACTTCTCGTAGGAGAGCCTAGCCAGCTCCACCTGCAGCCGGCCCTCGCGGGTCCGCGCCCGGCGGGCGAAGATCTCCAGGATCAGGCCGGTCCGGTCGATGACCTTGACCTTCCAGGTCTTCTCCAGGTTCCGCTGCTGGACGGGACTCAGGGCGTCGTCGATCACCGCGACATCGGCCTCGGCGTCCTCCAGCAGCTTGCCGATCTCCTCGACCTTGCCCTTGCCGAACAGGGTCGCCGGCACGCGTTTGCGCAACGGCGCGACGAAGGCGTCGTGGATCTCCAGGTCGAGAGCCTGGGCCAGGCCGACGGCCTCTTCCAGCCGCCCCTCTGCGGTCCGGGACGTGCCCCGCTCATCACGGGCGGGGTGGATGACGATGGCCTGCTGGGCAGGCGCCTCGCGATCTATGGATTTTGAACTCAATCGGCCTCGTCTTCCGCCGGCTCATACAGCTGCACGGGCTGCGCCGGCATGATGGTCGAGATGGCATGCTTGTAGACCAGCTGTGACTGGCCGTCGCGACGGAGAAGCACGCAGAAATTGTCGAACCAGCTCACCACACCCTGCAGCTTGACGCCGTTCACCAGGAAGATGGTCAGCGGCGTCTTCGACTTGCGCACGCTGTTCAGGAACGTGTCCTGCAGGTTTTGTTTCTTTTCGTTCGACATGGCTTTTCGCCCTTTGTTTTGGATCGGCGTCCGCAAACCGGTCGCCACACACAAGTTGGACGCTAGACCCCTCTCTGTGACCGGCGCAATCGCGCCGTTGGCCTCAGATCGCAGTTGCTCGCGCACGCTCGATATAGAGGCTCCGGAGCTTCATCGCCACCGGACCGACCGTTCCATCGCCCACCGGCGCCCCATCGACGGCCACCACGGGTAGGACCAGGGCCCCGGCGCCGGTGATGAAAGCCTCCTTGGCCGCCTTGGCCTCGTCGGGGGTGAAGGGGCGTTCGTCGACCTTCATCCCCTGCTCCCTCAGGATGTCCAGCAGGCTGTAACGGGTGACGCCGCGCAGGATGTTGGCGTTGGTGGCCCGGGTCCGCACGGTCCCGTCGGCGTCGATGATCCAGGCGTTGGAGGACGCGCCCTCGGTCACCAGTCCCATCTCGTCGACGAACCAGGCCTCGGCCGCCCCGCGCTCCTTGGCCGCCTGCTTGGCCATGGCGTTGGGCAGCAGGCCGACGGTCTTAATGTCGCACCGGCCCCAGCGGTTTTCCGGAAGGGTGATCACCGAAACGCCCTTGGCGGCCTTGGCCTCGGTCGCGGCCCGGTCCACCGCCTTCACCGTGACCACGATGCTGGGCGGGGTGTCGGGATGGGGGAAGGCGTGATCGCGCGGCGCCACGCCGCGACCGACCTGCAGATAGACCATGCCTTCACGGATGCGGTTCTGGCGCACCGTCTCCTTCAGGACCAGGGTCAGGGCGCGGCGGCTCATGGGCATGGCGATCTTCAACTCGCCCAGGCTGCGCTCCAGGCGGGCGAAGTGCCCCTCCGGATCGGCCAGCTTGCCGTCGAACAGCGACCAGACCTCATAGACCGCGTCGGCCAGCTGATAGCCCCGGTCCTCGATGTGGACCACGGCGTCGGCATGGCGCGAAAAGCGCCCGTTCACATAGGCGATGCGGCCCATCAGGCGTCCTCTTCTTCCACGGGGCGGGCGCCGGACAGGCCCAGCGACTTCAGTTTGCGGTGCAGGGCCGAGCGCTCCATGCCGATGAAGGCCGCCGTGCGCGAGATGTTGCCGGAGAACCGCAGCATCTGGGCGTTCAGGTACTCCCGCTCGAACACCTCGCGGGCCTCCCGTAGCGGCAAGGCGATGATCCGGTCGGCGCCCAGGGACGACCCCTGGTCCGACGGAGATGAATCCCCCGGCAGCATGTCGGCGCTGATCGCCTCATTGGGATCGCCCGAGGCCAGGATCAGCATCCGCTCCACATTGTTGCGCAGCTGGCGCAGGTTCCCCGGCCAGGCCTTGACCTGCAGGGTGGCGAGCGCGTCGTCGGCCAGCCGGCGGCGCGGCATGCCGGTGGCCTCGCAAATGCGCTGGATGAAGTAATCCACCAGCTCCGGAATATCCTCGCGATGCTCGGCCAGGCCCGGCACCGTCACCGGCACCACGTTCAGCCGATGGAACAGGTCCTCCCGGAAACGTCCCGCGGCGATCTCCTCGCGCAGGTCCCGCGAGGTGGACGACACCACGCGGACGTCGACCTGCACATCATTGTCCCCACCCACTCGGCGGAACCTCTGCTCCACCAGCACGCGCAGGATGCGGCTCTGGGTCTCGAAGGGCATGTCGGCCACTTCGTCGAGATAGAGGGTGCCAGTGTGGGCGCGCTCGAAGACCCCGATCTTGGCCGGGCGGCCGTTCTCCGCCTCCTCGCCGAACAGCTCCAGGTCCATGCGTTCCGGGGTCATGCCGGCGGCGCTGATCACCACGAACTCGGCCTTGGCCCGGGGGCTGGCCGCGTGGATCATGCGGGCCACGGTCTCCTTGCCGGCGCCGGGGGGGCCTGCGATCAGGACGCGGCTGTTGGCCCCCGCAAGTTTCGGAATCAGGCTGCGCAGCTGCTGGGTGGCCATGGACTTGCCCACCAGGCCGTCGGGCATGATGGCCTGGGTCCGTAGCCGGCGGTTCTCGCGCTTGAGGCTGGTGGCCTCCAGGGCCCGCTCCACCGTCAGCAGCAGCTTGTCGGACTTGAAGGGCTTTTCCAGGAACTCATAGGCGCCGCGCTTGATGGCGCTGACCGCGGTCTCGATATTGCCGTGGCCGGAGATCATGATCACCGGGATGTCGGCGTCCAGGGTGCGGAGCATGTCCAGCAGCTCCAGCCCGTCCATCCCCCCGCCCTGCATCCAGATGTCGAGGATCAGCAGGGCCGGCTTGCGGGCCCGGATGGCGGCCAGCGCCGACTCCGAGTCGTTGGCCGTGCGCACCGCATAGCCTTCGTCCGACAGGATGCCGGCCACCAGCTCGCGGATGTCCGCCTCGTCGTCGACTACCAGAACATCAGCCGCCATTGGTCACCTCTAAGCCGTGATCGTCGGTGACGGCGCTCACCCGCGCCGTCATCGGAAGTTTCAGAAGCGCGCGGGCGCCGCGTCCGCGCTTTGCATCGGTCAGAATCAGTTCGCCCCCATGGTCCTCGAGGATCCGCTTGACGATGGCCAGACCGAGGCCCGTGCCCTTTTCGCGGGTCGTGACATAGGGCTCGGTCAGGCGGTCGCGGTCCTTCTCGGGGAGGCCCACCCCATTGTCCTCGACGGCCACGCAGACGCCCGACCCGTCGGAGACCAGTTCGGCGATGATCCGTCCCTGGGGTTCGGGCTGATCGGCCACCCGGGCGGCCACGGCCTCCGAGGCGTTCTTCAGGATGTTGGTCAGGGCCTGGGCCAGCATGCGGCCATCAGCCATCAGGGTCGTGGCCGGCAGCGGCTCCACCAGGTCGATCTCGATGTCGGGGGTGGCCACCCGCTGGGCGAAGACCCCGGCTCGCAGCAGCTCCACCAGGTCCTGCTCGGCGAACTTCGGCGCGGGCATGCGCGCGAAGGAGGAGAACTCGTCCACCATCCGGCCGATGTCCCCCACCTGGCGCACGATGGTGTCGGTGCAGCGGTCGAAGATCTCCAGGTCCTCGGCGGCCACCCCCTTGCGGAATTTGCGCTGCAAGCGTTCCGCCGAGAGTTGGATGGGGGTCAGCGGGTTCTTGATCTCGTGGGCGATGCGGCGGGCCACGTCGCGCCAGGCCGCGTTCCGCTGGGCCGAGACCAGGCGGGTGATGTCGTCGAAGGTCAGGACCAGGCCGCTCTCGCTGCGGCTGGCGCGCACCCGCAGGCGCCGGGTCTCGCGTTCGCGCTCCACATCCACCTCCTCCTCGGCCTCGCCGGCCTTGCGGGCATTGTCGGCGATGGTCGCGAACTCCGGAGCGATCTCCGCCAGCTTGCGGCCCCGTATCGGAGCGTCATCCAGACCCAGCAGCTCACTGGCCTGGCGGTTGGCCGCCGAGATTCGGCCTTCGGAATCCAGGCCGATGACCCCGGCGGAGACTTCCGCGAGCACGGTCTCGATGAACTGCCGGTCCTGGTCAGCCTCGTCCCGGGCCCGCTGCAGGGCGGCCTGTTGCGCCTGAAGATCATGGGTCATACTGTTGAACGCACGGGATAAAACCGCGATCTCATCTGGATCGTTCTCGGCATCCACCCGGGCCGTCAGGTCGCCGCTCGCCACCCGACCGGCGGCCTGCACCAGCCGGCCCACGGGACCGGAGATCGCGTTGGCCGCAGCCATGCCCAGCCAGACGGCCCCCACCAGGACCAGCAGGGCGGTCTCCATGTAGGAGAGCGCGAAGACTGCCTGGATCCGCTGCCGGCTCTGGGCGGCCTCGCGATAGGAGACCAGGGAGGCGTCGGCGTCGGTGAGGTGGTTGATGATCCCCTTCTCCACCGGTCGAGCCACGTAGAGATAGGCGTCGGGATAGGCCGACAGCTTGTAGACCGCCCGCATCAGGTCGGCCGAATCGAAGGCCGGCACCGAGATGTCGCCCTCGTCGGCGGCCTTGAAGCTGGAGTCGGGGGGGGTGACATAGGCCGGGGCGTCGCCGGCCTCGGCCCGGGCCAGGACCCGGCCCTCGCGGTCGATCAGATAGGCCGCGGGAAAGGCGTGATAGGAGGCCTGGTAGGCCAGGAAGTGGCTGAAAGTGATCGGGCTGGACTGCAGGGCCGGCGCGGCGCGGTTCAAGTCAACGGCCATCAGGGTGACGTGGTCGCCGATATAGCGCTTCTGGTCCTCGACATAGGACCTCGCCACCGTCGCGGAGTTCTCCACCACGGTCTGCACCCGTTCGGAGAACCAGTTCTCCACCCCGCGATTGACCAGGACGCCGTAGAATAGCGCCACCACCACGGCCGGCGCCACGGCGGCCAGGGCGAACAGGGCCACGAACCTCAGGTGCAGGCGGGCCCCGGCGTCCATGGAGCGGGCGTCCAGCAGGGCCACCAGCCGTGCGCCCATGATCCCGGCCAGGCCGAGGATCAGCACCAGGTTGAAGCCCAGCAGCACCAGAATGTTCTTGCTGGCCGGCGCCAGGGGGCCGGTCTCGGGGGGCGAGGCGGCCAGCAGGATCGCCACGCCGGTCAGCAACAGGGCCAGCGCATAGCCCCCGCCAAGCACATAGCGTGACTGTATCGCCCGCCACAGCCGCGCGGCCGGCGCTCGAGGATTCTCGCCGTCGTGGGTCAGGGACGCCATAACGCGGCGACCCTAGGCGGAACTGTGCCCGCAACTCAACAGGTTGTTGCGAGAATGCTTCACATCCGCGTCAGGAACCCGACCCTCAGCGACGTCCGCGCGCCATCTCCACCCCGAGGTCCTGGATCTTCTTACGCAGGGTGTTGCGGTTGAGGCCGAGGATCTCGGCGGCTCGAACTTGGTTGCCCCGAGTCGCCGTCAGGGTGAGCTGGATCAAGGGACGCTCGATCTCCTCCAGCACCCGATCGTAGAGCCCCGCAGGCGGCAAGCCGTCCGGCTGCTCGGCGAAGTAGCCGCCGAGGTGGCGCTCCACCAGGGTGGCCAGGGTCACCGGCCCCTCCTGCCCCTGGACCTGAGGCTGCTGGTCGGCCAGTTCGCGCTCGACGATGCGGGCGCTGATCAACTCCTCGGCGTAGAGGGCGCAGATGCGGCGGATCAGGTTCTCCAGCTCGCGGACATTGCCGGGCCAGAAGTGCAGCTTCAAACGCTCCAGGGCCGCGGCGTCGATGGTCTTGGAGGGCAGGCCCTCGCGGTTGGCCCGCAGCAGGAAGGCCCGCGCCAGGTCCGGGATGTCCTCCACGCGGTCGCGCAGCGGCGGCAGCCGCAGAGGAGCGACATTGAGCCGGAAGAACAGGTCTTCGCGGAACAGGCCCTGCTGGATCAGGCCGCGCAGGTCTCGGTTGGTGGCGGCGATGATCCGCACATTGGGCCGGCGGCCGGTCTTGGGGTTGAGCGCCGGCTCGGAACCGTCGATGACGCGGAGCAGGCGGGTCTGGGCGTCTAGCGGCATGTCGCCGATCTCGTCCAGGAACAGGGTGCCGCCGTCGGCCTCCACCAGCTTGCCGTGGTCGCCGTCCTCGCGTCCGAACAGCTCGGTCTCCACCCGTTCGCGCGGCACGGCGGCCAGGTTGATGACCACGAACTTGCCGTCCTTGCGGCGCCCCATCTCGTGCAGGGCGCGGGCCACCAGTTCCTTGCCAGTGCCCGATTCGCCCAGGATCAGGACGGTCAGGTCGGCGCCCACCAGGCGGGCGATGGTGCGGTAGACGTCCTGCATCGGACCCGAGCGGCCGATCAGCGGCAGGCGCTCGTCGCGCACCGCGCGGGCCTGGGCCTTGGAGGCCTCGGAGTCCGCGGGCTTGGCCAGGGCTCGGCGCGCGGCCGAGGTCATGTCGTCCAGGTCGAAGGGCTTGGAGATGTAGTCGAAGGCGCCGACCTCTGCGGCGTTGACCGCCGTCAGCAGGGTGTTCTGGGCGCTCATCACAATGACGGGCAGCTTGGGGCGGTCCTTGCGGATGCGCGGCAGCACGTCGAAGACGTTCTCGTCTGGCATCATCACATCGGTGACGACGAGGTCCCCTTCCCCATCCGACACCCATTTCAGCAGGGTCGTGGCGTTGCCGGTGGCGCGAACCTGATAGCCCAGACGGGTGAAGGCCTGGCTGAGCACCAGGCGAATCGAGGAGTCGTCGTCGGCGATCAGGATCTTCTTGTTGGCGTTGGCGATCGCGTTCATGCCGAGACGTCCTCTTCAGATGCGATGGGGAGCAGCACGCGGAAGGTCGTGCGGCCCGGCTCGGACTCGAAATCGATCAAGCCTCCATGTCCGGAGACCAGCTTGGAGACCAGGGCCAGGCCGAGGCCCGCGCCGTTGACCTTGGTGGTGACGAAGGGCTGGAACAGGCTTTCGCGCAGGTGGGCGGGAATGCCCGGACCATTGTCCTGGATGCGGATCTCCAGGGGCGCGCCGCGCAGGGCCTGGCCCTTGGCGGCCCGGACCCGGACGCCGTGCCGGTAGGCGGTGTGGATGGTGACCTCGCCGCGGTTGTCGCCCCGGCTGTGGGCGGCCTCCGAGGCGTTCTTCACCAGGTTCAGGAAGATCTGGATCAGCTGGTCCTCGTCGCCATAGGTCAGCGGCAGGGAGGGATCGTAGAGATCCTTCAGCACCAGGCCGTCGGCGAAGCCGTTGACAGCGAGCGCACGGACACGGTCCAGCACCTGGTGGATGTTGATGGGCGAGCAGACCGGCAGGGCGTCGTCGGAGAAGGCCTCCATCCGGTCAACCAAGCGGCGGACGCGGTCGGTCTCGTCCACGATCAGCTGAGCGAGCGGCGTGTCCTCGGCCTTGGCGCCGGCCTTCAGCAGCTGGGCCGCGCCGCGGATGCCCATCAGCGGGTTCTTGATCTCGTGGGCCAGCATGCGGCCCAGGCCCACGATGGTGCGCAGGCCCGCGGCCTCCGCGCCGGTGCGTTCGCCGCCCAGCGCCCCGCCCTTGACGTGCAGCGTCAGCAGGACCGAGCCGTCCCCCAGGGGCGCGGCCGCGCCGTCCGCCTCGAAGGAGGGATGGCCGAACAGGCTGATCTCCACCCCGCGCTCGCGGACCGGGGCGTCCTCCTCCAGGGCCCGGTTGAGCAGGGAGACCAGGGCCGAGCCTTCAGGCAGGGCCGCGCCGAAGCGGCCTCGAGTCAGCAGGCTGAGCCCCTGGCCGAACAGGGCCTCGGCCGCCTCGTTGACCGCCACCAGGGCGCCGTCGGCGTTCACCACCAGGGCGGGTTCGGGGGAGAGGTCGAAGGCCGCGGCCTTCAGGACATCCAGGTTGACGCCGCTGTTCGCGGCCCGTGTTTGACTGTTCATGCCGCCAATCTCGTTTGAGGATCGCGCCAGAGCGCGATCAGGCCTTCCTCGACCAGGGCGGGATCCTCCAGGCGGCAGAGCGCCGATCGGGCCCTCTGCCTGGCCTCGGCCTGCATGGGCCAAGGCGCGTTATCGACATAGGACGCCAGGTGCTTGCGGAAGATCCGCAGGCCCAGGCGATCGCCGTAGAAATTCAGGCTGTCCCGGAAATGCTCCAGGGCGATGGCGAGTCGGGTCTCAGCATCAGGCTGGACAAAGGTCCCGCCCATGAGCTCGGTCTCGATCTGGGTGGCGACCCAGGGGCGGCCATAGACGCCGCGGCCCACCATGACCCCGTCGGCGCCGGACTGGGCGAGCGCCTCGCGGGCGGTCGCGCCATCGACGATGTCGCCGTTGACGATCACTGGGATGGAGACCGCATTCTTCACGTCGCGGACGGCCGACCAGTCGGCGACGCCCTTGTAGAACTGGCTGCGGGTGCGGCCGTGGATGGTGACGGCCTTGGCGCCGCGGGCCTCCGCCATGGCGGCGATCTCCGGCGCGTTCCGGAAGGCGTCGTCCCAGCCCAAGCGCATCTTGACGGTGACGGGCACGTCCACGGCGTCCACGGTGGCGGCGATCAGGGCCTCCGCCAGGGCCGGTTCGCGCATCAGGGCCGAGCCCGACTGGGCGCCGCCGGTGACCTCCTTGGCCGGGCAGCCGAAGTTGAGGTCGATGATCTGGGCGCCGGCCTGGGCCGCCAGGATCGCGCCGCGCGCCATATGGGCCGGGTCGCGACCCACCAGTTGGACCACCATCAGCGGCAGCCCCTCGCCTACGGCGGCGCGGCGCACCACATCGGGTCGGCCGCGGGAGAACTCGGCGCAGGCCACCATCTCGGTGGCCACATAGGCGGCCCCCAGCTTGCTTGCGGCCTTGCGGAATGGAAGATCTGAAACGCCGGTCATGGGCGCGATCCACGCCCGACCCGACACCTCGACATCCCCGATTGCGAGCGTGTTGCTCATTTTGTAATCAACCCCATCGCCGCCTTTTTAGGCAGATTGTGCGGCGCCGTAAAGCCTAGACAGGACACGATCGCCCTCTAAACAACGTCGCCATGAACTTTTCTGCCGTCATCGTCGCCGCCGGCTCCAGCAGCCGGGCCGGCCCCGGGGTCCCCAAACCCTGGCGCAGCCTGGGGGGCCGGCCGATTCTGCGCTGGTCGGCGGAGGCCCTGGTCCGCGCGGGAGCCCGAGAAATCATCGTGGTTACCGCCGGCGAGCGCGTGCAGGATGCAACCGAGGCGCTTGCCGGGCTAACGGGCTGGAAAGCTGTCGCGGGCGGCGCCACCCGGGCTGAGTCGGTCCAGGCCGGGCTCGCCGCGCTCTCGGCCTCCGACGGTGAAGATGGCTGGGACGGAGTGCCGGGCGCCCCTGGGCCTCGCGGCATCGATGGCGCTGCCGGCGCGCTCGGCCTGAGCGGCAACGACGGTGACGACGGCTGGGACGGAGTGCCAGG
>JAZKBZ010000074.1:0-13473 GCA_040388315.1 Pseudomonadota bacterium
AAAAAGCCTCGCCTAAAATTTGTACCTCTGTAGATGCTCTACGACTGTGCGAGCGCGATGCACTCTACCTGGGCGGCTCCGGCGCGCAGGAGCGCGCGCTCGGCTTCTTCTAAAGTGGCTCCGGTGGTCATGACGTCATCAATCAGCAGGATTCGCCGGCCCGCCACCTGTTTCGCGCGGGAGGCGGGCACGGAGAAGGCCGCCGCCACGTTCCTGCGCCGTCCGGAGCCGGACTTGCCGCCCTGTGTCTCCGTCGCGCGCACCCGGATCAGGGCGTCGGGCAGGTAGGGGACGCGGGCCAGTCGGCTCAGCGGCCGGGCGATCTCGGCGGCCTGGTTGTAGCGGCGGCCCAGCAGGCGGGTCGGATGCAGGGGAACCGGGGCGATGGCGTCGGCGTCCTCCAGCAGGGCCCGCGCCGTGCGGCTGATCCAGCGGGCGAACAGCGGGGCGAGGTCGGTGCGGTCGGCGTGTTTCAGTTGCAGGATCGGCCCGCGCGAGGCGTCGTCATAGAGGCAGGCGGCGCGGGCCCGGTCGAAGGCGCGACGCCGGGCCATGCAGGCGGCGCAGCGCACGCCCTCCCCCAGCGGATATTCGAAGGGCGTCCCGCAGCCGTCACAGACCGGATCGTCGAGGAAGTGAATCTGGCTCCAGCCCGCCGCCGAGAGGCCGGTGGCCAGCGGCCGGGGCCCGTCATCCAGGGACTGGGGCGGGAAAACCAGGTCCAGCGCGGCCCGCGCAGCCGATTTCAGGCGCGGGCCTGGTTTCCACCAGGCCTCCGACAGGCCATCTTGCAGGCTCATGACCACCCCGCCCCTGCTCTTCGACCGCGCCACCCTGCGCGCCCGCCTCACCCGCGCCGCCCCCGGCTACGGGAACGCCGACTTCCTCAAGCGCCGCGCGGCGGAGGACGCCGTGGTTCGCCTGGAGGCGATCCTGCGCGAGTTTCCGCGCGCCGTCGACCTGGGGGCCCGCAACGGCGCCTTCCGCCAGGCCCTGGCCGCCAGCGATGCGGCCGCCCGCGTCGGGCTGCTGGTGGAGGCCGATCTCTCCGCGGCCATGCTGGCGGGCCGCGACGGCCCCCGCATCGTCGCCGACGAGGAGCGCCTGCCCTTCGCCTTCGGCTCCCTTGACCTGGTGGTCTCGACGCTGGCCCTGCACTGGACCAATGACGTGGTGGGGGCCCTGATCCAGATCCGCCGGGCCCTGAAGCCCGACGGCCTGTTCATCGGCTCGATGTTCGGCGGCGCGACCCTCACCGAGCTGCGCGCCTCCCTGCTCTCGGCCGAGATCGAGCTGACCGGCGGGGCCGGCTCGCGCATCTCCCCCTTCGCCGACGCCTATGACGCCGCGGGGCTGCTTCAGCGCTCGGGGTTCGCCCTGCCCGTCGCCGACGTGGACCGGGTGACCGTGCGCTACAGCCACCCCATCAAGCTGCTGGCGGACCTGAGGGCCATGGGGGAGACCAGCGTCCTGGCCGACCGCCACCCCCGCGCGTTGACCAAGACCATCCTGGCCCGCGCCCTGCAGCTCTATGTCGAGCGGTTCGCCGAGCCCGACGGCCGCGTCCCGGCCACCTTCGAGATCCTCACCCTCACCGGCTGGACCCCCGACCCCAGCCAGCAGCAGCCGCTGAAGCCCGGCAGCGCCAGGATGCGCCTGGCCGACGCCCTGGGCGCCGTCGAACAGCCGCTGCCCCGCGAGGAAGATTAGGCCGCGATCGCCTCGGGCGCGGCGGCCCAGGCGAAGTCCGGGTAGAAGCGGGCCATCATCCGGGCGGTGTAGGCCACCAGGCGCGGGAAGCGCTCCGCCCGGCGGCGCAGGGGGGAGTCGAAGAAGGGCGTCAGCATCCCGGCCAGGACGGCGAAGACGATGGCGTCCACGCTGGTGGGCTCCTCCCCCATCATGAAGGCCTTGTCGCCGAGCAGGGCGTCCAGGGCCATCAGGGAGCGGGAGGCCAGCGCCAGGATCTCGGGCTCGGAATGGCGCCCGACCCCGACCGCGCGGATATTGGCCGAGACCGCCTCCAGCAGCTGGGCCCGCAGCACCGGCCGGGCGGTCTCCGGGGCGCTGTCGAACCAGTGGGCGGGGCCCTTCTCGAAGTTCTCCGGCAACAGGAAGCGGAAGTGACCGGAGGTCCAGGCCAGATGGTTCTCGCACATCCGCTCGATGGCCCAGGCCTGGGCGCGCGCCACCGTGGTCAGGCCGGCGTCGAGATCGACCCCGTAGCGCGCCTCGATATGGCCGCGGATGAAGGTGGAGTCGGCGATCTTCTCGCTGGCGTCCTCGATGTAGGGCAGCTGGCCCTTCGGCGAATCCTCCCGCCAGCCCTGGACCTTCACGTAGGGAAGGCCCGCCATCCGCAGCTGGATCTCGCTCTTGGTGACATAGGGGCTGACCTCCGGCAGGCCGAAGCCCTCGCCACAGGCGTAAAGCGTAATCAGATGGGTCATGGCGGTTCTCCGTTGCGTCGATCCCGGTTCTATTGCCATCCTACTGACAACGTGGTGGCGGCAGCGGTGGAGCTTGGAGGCGGATGAGACGCGCGGATCGCCTGTTCCAGATCATCCAGATCCTGCGCCGGGCGCGCAGGCCGGTGACCGCCGATGCGCTCGCCGAGGAGCTGGAGACCTCCAAGCGCACCGTCTATCGCGACGTCGCCGACCTGATGGCCCAGCGGGTGCCGGTACGGGGCGAGGCGGGCGTCGGCTATGTGCTGGACCAGGGCTACGACCTGCCGCCCCTGATGCTGACCCCCGACGAGATCGAGGCCGCGGTGCTGGGCGCCCAGTGGGTGACGGGCCGCGGCGACCCGGCGCTCGCCCGAGCCGCCCAGGACCTGATCGCCAAGATCAGCGCCGCCATCCCCGAGCGCCTGCGTCCCTATATCGACGCGCCGGCCCTTGGCGCGCCCAAGTCCTGGAAAATCCAGCCCGACGCCATCGACATGGCCCAGGTCCGCGGCCAGATCCACGCCGGCCGCAAGATCGCTATCCACTATCGCGACGAGCAGGGCCGCGACAGCCATCGCACCATCTGGCCGGTCACCATCGGCTATCACGACACCGTCCGCATGCTGATGGCCTGGTGCGAGCTGCGCCAGGACTTCCGCTCCTTCCGCGCCGACCGGGTGACCGGCGCCGAGTTTCTGGAGGACCGCTATCCCGAGCGCCCGGCGGTGCTGCGAGCCAAGTGGCGCCGCGTCATGGAGGAGCGGCGGGCGGAGATCATGAAGATGAAGGCGCGGGAGGCGGCGGCGGAGAAGCCCTAGCCCGCCGCTCGGCGTCCAACTCCACCACCACGTCCGCCCGCCCCGGCATCTCGGCCAGGATGTGGCGGGTGAGGCGTTCGTAGTGGGCGATGAAATCGGCGACCTGGTCGTCGGTCATGGCGCGCTTGAGGTCGCCGCCCTCGCGGGCCAGGCGGGCGCGGAGCTTGGCCTCCTGCTCGCGCCGCCAGGCCAGGACCACCTCGAAGCTGGGGGCCTTGAGCAGAACCAGCAGGTCGATGCGGGTGAACAGGTCCTGGTAGGGGCCGGCCAGGGCGGCGTTGACGAAGCTCCGCCAGCGGCCGTCGGGGTCGCGCTCGCGTTCCAGGGCGTTGACCGGTTCGGCCAGGGCGGCGGGATCCTGGGCGACCGCCCCGACGCACCAGCCCTCGAACAGGATCACGTCCACCGGGCCGACGACGGGGACACCGGCGGGCCGGCGGTCGTCGGCGGCCTTGTCGAAGGCCGGCAGCAGGATCTCGCCGGGGCGGGCCAGGCCGTCGAGGACGGCCAGGCCCAGGGCCACGTCGTGGGTTCCCGGTACGCCGCGCGTCGCCAGCAGGGGGTGGACCTCGCGGGCCAGAACCTGACGCTCGGCGTGGGTCAGGTAGAGGTCATCCAGGGAGAGGGCGGCGACCCTCAGGCCGCGCGCCTCCAGCAGGCGGCGCAGGACGGCGGTGAGGGTGGACTTGCCGCTGGCCTGGGTTCCGCAGACCCCCACCACGAAGCCGGGCCGGTGGGCGGCCGCGACGATGCGGTCGACGAGCGGCGCGCAGATCGCCTGGGCGGTGTCGGCGAAGTCCGGGGGCAGGCCCTCGGCGGCGATGAAGTCGGAAAGCCAGGCGTCCATGGGGCGAGCTTAGATCAGGCTGGGCGGACATGTCCCAATCCGCTCCTCCCGGCGAAGGCCGGGATCCAGGTCATAGGTCCCAGCCTGGGCCAGAGATTCGGAATGCGGCGGGTGGATCTGGGTCCCGGTCTGCGCCGGGGTGAGCGGAGGTGGTTAGATCGCCGCCTCGATGGCGCTGGCGGCCTTGTTCATCAGGTCGAACAGCACGGTCTGGAAGGCGCCGATGGCGGCCACCACGGCCATGCCCAGCACCCCGGCCAGGATGGCGTACTCGATCATGGTCGCCCCGCGCTCGTCGCGCAGGAAGCGGCTCAGATAAGATCGCGCAGCCAGGCCACCAGCGGCGCATCGGCCGGCGGCATCGGATAGTCGCTGAGTTTTGAGGGCTTCACCCATGCCAGCGCCGAATGCTCCCTGGCCGTGACCACGCCGTCCCAGCGACGGCACAGATAGAGTGGCATCATGAGGTGAAAGGACTCATAACCATGGCTGGCGAAGACGAAGGGGGCCAGGCAGGCGTTGGTGACGCGGATACCCAGCTCCTCCTCCAGCTCGCGGATCAGGCATTCCTCCGGGGTCTCGCCGGGCTCCACCTTGCCGCCGGGAAACTCCCAGAGACCGGCCAGCTGCTTGCCCTCCGGCCGCTGGCCGATCAGCACCCGGCCGTCGGAGTCGATGAGGGCTGCGGCGGCGACAAGCACCATGGGTTTGGGATCGGCCATGGCCCTGCATCGCGGGCCTCGGCTCCAAATGCAAGTCAGCGCAGGCCGCCGAAGTGGATCAGGTTGCCGTCGGGATCGCGGACCACGAACCCTTGAGAGCCCCAAGGCTCCTTGCGGAACTCCTGGTACAAGTCGGCGCCGGCGGCCTTGTACTCCAAGTAGAGCGCCTTGGGGTTTTCGACCCCCACGCTGGCGGCCATCAGGGCGCGGCGCTCGCGGACGCCGTCGGCGAACACCGGCTCCTCCACGAAGCGCAGGCTGATGCGGGCGCCGTCGCGGACCACCATCCCGTAGAAGGGTGGCTCGCCGTAGAGGAAGCCTGCCCTGAACCCCAGGACGGTCTCGAAGAAGGCCAGGGTGGCGGGGACGCTGCTGACGAACAGGGTGGGCTCGCTAGGCCCCAGGATCGGCGCCGGCGTGGTCCAGCGCGTGGTGTCCGTCGTTTCGGTCGCGCCAGCCTTCAGCGCCGCCCAGGTCTCGGCGCCGTTGTCGCGGGCGATGATCTCCTGGGCTTCGGCCAGGGTGAACTTGGCCGCCAGGATCTCGGCATCGGTCATGCCGGCGTAGCGCGGCAGGGCCAGGCGGATCTTTTCGCAGACGGTGAGAGCGCCGTCGCGATGCCAGCGGACCAGCTGCTTGGCGTGTTTCTTCAGGGTGTCGAGGTTGGGCATGGGCGCGTTCCTGCGATTGGGGCTTCGTAGGCGGGCCACGCCCTTTCGACCGTGATGGCCGATGCGCCCTACAGGAACGTCCGAAATGCTGCGGCCGGACCCGATTTCTGTCAAGCGCGGGGCAAATGACGCGGGGTGACGGTGGCGTCCAGCGCAAGGCCGGGTAGTCTGTCGGCAAGGCCCCTGAGAGGCCCGGGAGACGCCGGTGATCGACCTCTACTACGCCGCCACGCCCAACGGCTGGAAGATCAGCATCATGCTGGAGGAGTGCGGCCTGCCGTACGCCGTCCATCCGGTGAACCTGGGGCGCGGCGAGCAGTTCGCGCCGGACTTCCTGAAACTCAGTCCCAACAACCGCATCCCGGCCATCATCGACCAGGACCCGGCCGACGGCGGGGCGCCGATCCCGATCTTCGAGACCGGGGCGATCCTGGTCTATCTGGCGGAGAAGACCGGGCGCTTCCTGCCCGCCGACCTGCGGGGGCGCTCCACCGTGCTCCAGTGGCTGATGTGGCAGATGGGCGGGCTGCGCCCCATGCTGGGCCAGAACGGCCACTTCAAGCTCTACGCCCCGGAGAAGATTCCCTACGCCATCGAGCGCTATGAGCGCGAGGCCGCCCGCCTCTACGGCGTGCTGGACGGCCAGCTGGGGCGCACCGGCGCCTATGTGGCCGGCGACGAGTACAGCATCGCCGACATGGCCTGTTTCCCCTGGCTGATCACCCACAAGGCCCAGGGCTTCACCCTGGACGACTATCCCCACATCAAGCGCTGGTTCGCCACGGTGCGGGCCCGCCCCGGCGTGGTCGCCGGCACGGCCGTCGGGCGCATGGCGCGGCCGGGCGAGATGGACGCAGAGACCAAGAAGACCCTCTTTGGAGTCACCGCGACATGATCGAGTGCTTCTTCGACTGCTCCAGCCCCTGGACCTATCTGGCCTTCCACAACCTGCAGCCCCTGGCCGCCGAGCTTGGGGTCGAGGTGACCTGGCGGCCGATCCTGGTGGGGGGGATCTTCAACACGGTCAATCCTTCGGTCTACGAGCAGCGGGCGACCCCGGTGCCGGCCAAGGCCCGCTACATGAAGAAGGACCTGGAGGACTGGGCCCGGTATTCCGGGATTAGGATCACCTTCCCGCCCAAGGTCTTCCCGGTGAACAGCGTCAAGGCCATGCGCGGCTGCCTCTGGCTGGCGCCCCAGGGCAAGCTGGTTCCCTTCGCCACCAAGGTGTTCGAGGCCTATTGGGGCGACAATCTCGACATCTCCCAGGACGCGGTGCTGGCGGGAATCTGCCGCGATGCGGGGATTGAACCCGCCGCCTTCCTGGCCGGGATCGCCGAGCCGGAGGTGAAGGACCAGCTGCGACTGAACACCGAGGAGGTGATGGCCCGCGGCGGCTTCGGATCGCCGACGATCTTCGTCGGCGGCGACGACATGTATTTCGGGAATGACCGCCTGCCCCTGGTGCGGGCCGCGGTCCTGGCGGCGAGGGCTGCGACCTGATGCCCAACCGTGATCTGACCCCGGCCACTCCCGCCGAGGCGGGCCTGTCCAGCGCCGGCCTGGCGGCCATCGACGCCTATCTTCAGGGCCTGGTGGACCAGGGGATCAACGCCGGCTTCGTCACCCTGGCCGCGCGGCACGGCCGCCTCGCCCAGGTCAGCGCCATCGGGAAGAAGGACATCGCCTCGGGCGAGCCCATGGCGGCCGACACGATGTTCCGCATCTTCTCCATGACCAAGCCGGTGACGGCCGTGGCCATGATGATCCTGCACGACCGCGGCCTCTGGTCCCCCGACGACCCCATCGCCAAGCATCTGCCGGCCTTCGCGGGCGTGAAGGTGTTCGGCGGGGTGGACGCCGCAGGCGAGGTCGTCCGGCACGACCCCGACCACCCGCCGACCCTGCGGGAGCTGCTGACCCACACGGCGGGCCTGATCTATGGCCACGAGCCCCTGGGCGGGCTGGAGGACTTCTACAAGGCCGCCGGCGTCTGGAACTCCGCAAGCCTGGCGGAGATGGCCGACAAGCTGGCCGGCCTGCCGCTGGCCTTCCAGCCGGGGAGCAAGTGGTTCTACGGTCTCTCCATGGACCTGCAGGGGGCCATCATCGAAACGCTGTCGGGCCAGAGCCTGCCCGACTTCATGCAGGCCGAGATCTTCGGGCCCCTGGGGATGATCGACACCGCCTTCCACACCCCGCCCGAGAAGAAGCACAGGCTGGCCACCCTCTACCGCAACAGCGCCAGCCGGGGACTGGTTCCCCTGGCCGGCAACCCCCTGTTGCCCGACCATGAGAGCCCGCCGGCCCTGGCCTCGGGGGGCGGGGGCCTGATCTCCACTGTGAGCGACTACGCCCGTTTCGCCCAGATGCTGCTGAACGGCGGCGAGTTCGCCGGCCGGCGGATCGTCAGCGCGGCCGGGGTGAAGCAGATGATGACCAACCAGATCTCCGAGGCGATCATGGCCGGCGGCTTCGGCATCGGCCTGCAGCAGATCCGGCCGGGCTTCGGGTTCGGCTACAACGGGGTGGTGTTCACCGATCCCGTGGCGGCCGGCGTGCCGGCGGGTCTGGGGACCTATCACTGGGACGGCGCGGCCGGGACCTGGTTCTGGGTCGATCCCACCCATGATCTGATCTTCGTCGGCATGGTCCAGCTCTTGTCCGAGACCGCCCCGGCCCTCCAGGCCACCACCCAGACCCTGATGGCCGACGCCATCCTGCAGGAGGTCCATTCGTGAGCGAAGCCATCCTCGAGCCCGACCTGCCGATCGTCGATCCGCACCACCACCTGTGGGACCGCCCGGCCGCCCTGATCGCCGCCCTGCCCCCGCCCAAGCACGGCTTCGAGCACATCATCCGCAAGGTCCCGCGCTACCTGCTGGACGAGCTGCTGGCCGACATGAAGCGCGGCCACAACGTCAAGGCGACGGTCTATATGGAGTGCGGCTCCATGTACCGCGGCCGGGGCCCGGCGGCCCTCAAGCCCGTGGGGGAGACCGAGTTCGTCAACGGGATCGCGGCCATGTCGGCCAGCGGCCTCTATGGCGACGTCCTGGCCTGCGCCGGCATCGTCGGCCACGCCGACTGCAATCTCGGCGCGGCCGTCCGCGAGACCCTGGAGGCCCACATCGCCGCCGGCGGCGGGCGCTTCCGCGGCATCCGGCAGAGCGCCTCGGCCGATCCCGACAAGGACGTGCTGGGCCCCCTGCACCGCATCGAGGGCGGGCTCTACCTGTCGCCAAAGTTCCGCGAGGGCTTCGCCCAGCTGGCGCCGCTGGGGCTGTCCTTCGACGCCTGGATGCTGGAGCCGCAGCTCCCCGATCTCATCGATCTCGCCAAGGCCTTCCCCGAGACCCAGATCATCCTCGACCACGTCGGCACCCCGCTCGGCATCGCCAGCTACGCCGGCAAGCGGGAGGAACGGTTCCCGATCTGGAAGGACAGCATCCTGAAGCTCGCGGCCCTGCCCAATGTGGCCGTGAAGCTGGGGGGCCTGGCCATGGTGTTCCCGGGGTTCGACTCCTTCATGGCCTTCCCGCCCGCGTCGTCCGAGACCCTGGCGGCGGAGTGGAAGCCCTATATCGAAACCTGCATCGAGGCCTTCGGACCCCGGCGCTGCATGTTCGAGAGCAACTTCCCCGTCGACATCGGCAGCTGCGACTACGATGTGCTGTGGAACGCCTTCAAGGTTCTGGCCAAGGGCGCGTCGGCGGACGAGAAGGCAGCCCTGTTCTCCGGCACCGCCACCCAGATCTATCGCCTCGACCTGTGAGAGAGTTGCTGTTCCAGGGGACGACCCGGACCTGGGTGCATCCCGAGACCGTGTCGGTCGGCCGGCTGCCCGCGCGGGCGACTTTCACGCCCTATGGCGACGCCGACAGCGCCCGGGCGCGGGCTCCCTCGCCCTTCGTCCGCTCGCTGAACGGCGACTGGAAGTTCGCCCTGGTCGAGCGTCCCGAGGCGGTTCCCGAGACCTTCGGGAGCGAGACCTTCGACGACACCGGCTGGGAGCTGCTGCCCGTGCCGTCCAACTGGACGATGCACGGCTATGACCGGCCCCACTACACCAACGTCCAGATGCCCTTCCCGCTGGCCGCGCCCAACGTGCCCGACGAGAACCCGACGGGCCTCTACCGCACCCGCTTCGAGGTCCCGGCCGACTGGGACGGGCGGCGCATCGTGCTGTCGATCGGGGCGGCCGAAAGCGTGCTCTATGTCTGGGTGAACGGTCAGGCGGTGGGGATGGGCAAGGACAGCCGCCTGCCGCAGGACTTCGACGTCACCGCCTTCGTGCGGCCCGGCGGAGAGAACCTGCTGGCCTGCGTGGTGGTGAAATGGTCGGACGCCTCCTTCATCGAGGATCAGGACCAGTGGTGGATGGGGGGCATCCATCGCGACGTGACCCTCTATTCCACCGCCCCCACCCACCTGGCCGATGTCTTCGCCCTGGCGGGGCTGGAGAACGATTACGCGACGGGGACCCTGCGGATCACCGCCAAGCTCGGCTTCCCGGGCGAGCCCGACGACGGCTGGGTGGTGCAGGCTCAGCTCTATGACGGCGACACAGCCGTGCTGGAGGCGCCCCTGCGCCAGAAGGTCTGGTCGGCGGTGAAGGGGCACAATCCCTATCGCCCGCCCCTGGGCCAGGCGGTGCTGGAGACCGGCGTGCCGGCGGCGCGCCCATGGTCCAGCGAGACGCCCAATCTCTACACCCTGGTGGTCAGCCTGCACCGGGGCGACGGGCCGGCGGTGGAGGCGACCTCGATCCGCGTCGGCTTCCGGCGGGTGGAGATCGGCGACCGCGAGCTGCTGATCAACGGCAAGGCGGTGATGATCGCCGGCATGAACCGCCACGAGCACCACCCCACCCGGGGCAAGGCCATCACCCGGGAGGACATGCTGGCCGACGTCCTGCTGATGAAGGCCTTCAACGTCAACGCGGTGCGCACCAGCCACTATCCGAACCACGAGGCCTGGTACGACCTCTGCGACGAATACGGCCTCTACCTGGTGGACGAGGCCGATATCGAGAGCCACGACTTCCTGCACGGCCTCTGCCGCGATCCCCGCTACGCCAGCCAGTTCCTGGAGCGGGGCCTGCGGATGGTGGAGCGGGACAAGAACCATCCCAGCGTCATCCTCTGGTCGCTGGGCAACGAGAGCGGCTACGGCCCCAACCACGACGCCATGGCCGGCTGGATCCGCCAGTACGATCCCTCCCGCCCCCTGCACTATGAGGGCGCCATCTGGGGATGGGACCCCAGCGCGGCCCTGCAGCACATCGTGGCGGCGGGCGGGCTGAAGGCCGGCGGCGCGCCGGGCGCGCTCGCCAGCGACATCGTCTGCCCGATGTATCCGCCCATCGAGAACATCGTCGCCTGGGCGGAGACCAACGACCCGGCCGACCGGCGGCCGATGATCCTGTGCGAATATTCCCACGCCATGGGCAATTCCAACGGCAGCCTGTCGGACTATTGGGAGGCCTTCGAGAGCCACCATGGCCTGCAGGGCGGCTTCATCTGGGAATGGGTGGACCACGGCATCGCGCAGCAGACCGCCGACGGGCGGACCTTCATGGCCTATGGCGGCGACTTCGGGGACACGCCCAACGACCTCAACTTCTGCTGCGACGGCATCGTCGGCGCCGACCGGGTCCCCCATCCGGGGCTCTGGGAGTTCAAGACCCTGGCCCAGCCGGTCGGCGTGACCTGGGACGGCGGGCGGCTGGCGGTCACCAACAGGCGGGACTTCACGACGCTCTCCGACCTGACCGGCGCCTGGAGCCTGGAGGTCGACGGGCGGGCGGTGGCGCAAGGGCGCCTGCCCCGCCTGACCACCGCGCCGGGAATGACGGAGATCGTAGCGCTGGACCTGCCGAAACCGGAGATCCAGCCGGGACAGGAAGCCTTCCTGCGGGTGGCCTTCACCCTGGCCGAGGCCACCGCCTGGGCGCCGGCGGGGCACGAGGTGGCTTGGGTGCAGTTGCTGGCGGACCTGCCGGTCGCCGAGGCGCCGCCCGCCGAGCGCCTCACCGGAACCCTGGCGGCAGCCGAGACCGAGGAGACCGTGCGGGTCACAGGCGCCGGCTTCGAACTCATCTTTTCCAAGAGCTCCGGGACCCTGGAGCGCTATGTCTGGCGCAACCATCCCATGGTCCTGGCCGGGCCAAGCCTGCAGATTTGGCGAGGGGCCACAGACAATGACGGGATCAAGGGGTGGTCCAACCAGGACGCCAAGCCGCTCGGCCGCTGGCTCGCGGCGGGGCTGGACGCCCTGGTCCCCGGCGCCCCGCAGGTCTCGGTGGCGGAGGCGGCCAGCGGGGTCGTGGTCACGGTGAGCCAGGCCTGGGCCTGCGCCGCCAGTCCCCAGGCCGTGGTCCATCTCCACGTCTACAAGATCACCCCCGACGGCCGGATCGCGGTCACCAACCGCTTCGAGGTGGACGAGGCCCTGCCCGACCTGCCGCGCCTGGGGGTGACGATGGCCCTGCCCGAGGGCTTCGAGCGCCTGGCCTGGTTCGGCCGGGGGCCCGGCGAGACCTATGTCGACCGCAAGGCCGCCGGCTGGATCGGGCGGTTCGAGGGGACGGTGGCGGGCCAGTACGTCCCCTATGTCCTGCCCCAGGAACACGGCAACAAGACCGACCTGCGCTGGCTGGCGGTGGAGGGGCCGCAGGCGGGACTGGTCTTCGTGGGCGCCTGCGAGGGCTCGGCCAGCCACTTCGCGCCCCAGGACCTGTTTTCCGCCACCCATACGACGGACCTGACCCCGAGGCCCGAAACCCTGGTGAACCTGGACGTCCGCCAACGCGGCCTTGGGACGGCGAGCTGCGGGCCCGACACGCTCGACCGGTACAAGATCGGCGCCGGCATTCACGTCCTCAGCTTCGAGATGCGACCCTACGCGGCCGGCGACGATCCGGGCGTGGTGGCGCGAAGCTAGGGTCGGCGCCGCAGCTGCGAAGGGCCAGCTTGGCCGTATTCGTTTGACTTCCAGGGGTTTGGGGCCCATATGAGTCCCGCGCTGCAGCAATTCGCCGCGCTATGGCGCTCCAGCCGCGTGATGGGATCTACGAAGGTCCCAGCCTGTCGAGCGCCGAAAGAGATCGCATAGATCGCCCCGCCACGCGGGGGCTTTCCACAAATGACCCGCGTCTTCGCGACCCTCGCCATCGGCGAGCGGCCGCATTCGGCGCATATGTGAAAGATACACCTGTTTTGACCAAGTTCACCGACTTCGGCCTCGCCCAACCCCTGCTGAAGGCCCTGGCCGACGAAGGCTACACCACCCCCACCCCGATCCAGGCCCAGGCCATTCCGGGCGTCATGACCGGCAAGGACCTGCTGGGCATCGCCCAGACGGGCACCGGCAAGACCGCCGCCTTCGCCCTGCCGATCCTGCATCGCCTAGCCGCCGACCGTAAGCCCGCGCCGCGCCGCGGCTGCCGCGTCCTGGTGCTCTCCCCCACCCGCGAACTCGCCACCCAGATCGGCGAGAGCTTCAAGACCTATGGCAAGCACCTGGGCGTCTCCGTCGCCGTCGTCTTCGGCGGCGTGAAGTACGGCGGCCAGATGCGCGCCCTGGCCGGCGGCGTCGACGTGCTGGTGGCCACGCCTGGCCGCCTGATCGACCACCTCGGCGAGAAGACCATCACGCTTGGCGGCGTGGAGATCTTCGTCCTCGACGAGGCCGACCAGATGCTGGACATGGGCTTCATCCTGCCCATCCGCCGGATCGTGAAGTACCTGCCCAAGGAGCGGCAGAACCTGTTCTTCTCCGCCACCATGCCCACCGAGATCGGCAAGCTGGCCGGCGAACTGCTCAACCCCAACCCGTTGAAGGTCTCGGTCACCCCGCAGGCCACCACCGTGGAACGGGTGGACCAGAAGGTGATCTTCGTGGAGACGGCCCGCAAGCGCGCCCTGCTCTGCGAACTGTTCGCCGAGAAGAACTTCAAGCGCG
>JAZKBZ010000075.1:0-2606 GCA_040388315.1 Pseudomonadota bacterium
GGCGGCGGCGCCGGCACGTCGATGACCTTCGACGGCGTCACGGTCTGGGCGATCGTCGTGGGCGGCGGCCCGGTCTCGATCACCGTGGGCGGGGTGGGGGGCGCCTGGATCGTGGCCACGGGGGGCAGGTCGGGGCGCGGGGTCTCGTGCAGGTTGATCTCGGGCTTGACCTCGACGACCGGCTTGGCGGGCGGGGTGTAGATCTCCACCTTGAAACCCGGATCGGGGGCGACGGCACCGGGTTCCGGCGGAGCCTGGAACCTCTGGACCGCCAGATAGGCCGCCAGCCCCAGATGGGCGGCGATGGAGACCCCGATGGCCGCCGTCATGGCCCGCGAGAGGTGGGGCTTGGCGTGCGGATCGCGCGGATGTCCGGCGAGCAATGGGTGTTGGACGACCATGGCGACCTCCCTTGTTGTTCTTGTCACCGGCCCCAGGGTCGCGCGCCGATCGTGGCGGAGGCTTGACCTTGGGGAAGCCAAACCGTGTCCGAGGGGAGGTGAGGTCGTGGCGCAGGCGGCGCGCGCGCGACATAGTGTCGCGAGTATTCGAGGCTCACCAACTTGAGTATAACGGCCATTAACTTGAATTAAATTCCAGCTCGGCCATACATGCGGGGCACGGCTAGGATTCGATTAGACAATGCTCATCAATAATCGCCTGGCGTTGCCGGCCGCGGAGCTCGCATCAGTATATCGCCCGGTGGTTCGGGGGTATCTACTTGCGGCCAGTGTCTATTATTTAATCATCTCGATCAGCCATCCGTTCTATGAGACCGGCTCGGCCCTGGTCACCCTGGTGGGGCTTGCGGCGGGCGCGTCGACCTTCTGCCTGGCGGGCTATGCCTGGTGCGGCCGGCAGGACGTGAGCTATCCCAGCCTGGAAGGGCTGACCCTGGGCGCCAACCTGCTGATCATCGCCAATGTGGCGGCCTACCTCGCCCTGCATTTCGAGCCGCCCAAGCTGATCTATTTCGTGATCATGGCCCTGGGTTTCGCCACCGTCGGGCCCAGCCGCCGCGTGCTCTATCCCTGCGTCGGCATCGCCCTCGTCGCCCTGGTGGTCTTCGCCGCCGAGATCGGTCCCGGCGCCGGGGCGCAGTACGCCTTCGTCGGCCTGGCGGGCTGTTTCGGCGCCATCGGCCTGTCGACCATGACCCGGGGCGTGGTGTTCCGGGAGGTCCGCGCCAGGCTGGCGGCCGAGGCCCTGACCCGGCAGATCGAGCAGGAGTTGGCCACCAACGAAGCCCTGCGCATCCAGGCCCAGCACCTGGTCCTGGTGGCCGAGGGCGCCAGCCGTAGCAAGACCGAGTTCCTGGCCACCGTGAGCCACGAGCTGCGCACGCCCCTGAACGGTGTGCTGGGGATGGCCCAGGCCATGACCGGCGATCCCCTGTCCAAGTCGCAGCGTGCGCGATTGTCCACCATCCAGGACTCCGGCCGCGCCCTGCTGGGAATCATCAATGACGTCCTCGACGTCTCCAAGATCGAGGCCGGCCGCCTGGAGCTCTCCCCCTACGCCTTCGATCTGGCGCGGTTCGCCGAGGACCTGGGCGCCCTCTATGGCGGCCTGGCCGGCGACCGAGGCCTGTCCTTCCATCTGGAGGTGACGCCGCAGGCGCAGGGCTGGCGATATGGCGACGAGGTTCGCCTGCGCCAGGTGATCTCCAACCTGCTGGCCAACGCTCTGAAATTCACCGAGGCCGGCTCGGTCACGGCCCGCATCGACGCCGAGGGCGACGTGCTCAAGGTCAGCGTCACCGACACGGGCCTGGGCATCGCCGCCGACCGCGCGCCGAGGCTGTTCGAGAAATTCGTCCAGGCCGACGCCTCGACGACGCGCCGCTTCGGCGGCACGGGCCTGGGCCTGGCCATCTGCCGCGACATCCTGGCCCTGATGGGCGGGGCGATCGACTTCACCAGTCATCCGGGGGAGGGCTCCTGCTTCAGTTTCACCGTCCCGCTCCCCAGGACCGAGGCCCCCTCGGCCGTGGGGCCGGAGGAGGCCGATCCGCAGTTCGACGCCGCCCTGCGGGTGCTGGTGGCCGACGACAACCCCACCAACCGCCTGGTGATCCGCACCCTGCTGGAGCAGGTCGGCATCGAGATCGTCGCCGTCGACAGCGGGACCGCGGCCATCGAGGCCTGGGAAGCCGGCGCCTGGTCGGCGATCCTCATGGACATCCACATGCCGGGCATGGACGGCCTGGAGGCCACCCAGCGGATTCGCGCCCGGGAACAGGTGCTTGGCCGGGCCCGCATACCGATCATCGCGGTCACCGCCAGCGTGCTGTCCCACGAGACCGACGCCTATTTCGCCGCCGGCATGGATGACTTCATCGCCAAGCCCATCGAGCTGTCCCGGCTGCTCAGCATCCTCCAGGATTGCCTGAACCGTGGGACCGGGGACGGCCCGACCGAAGCCGCCGTGGCCTGACTGCGCGCCTGCGCCGCAGCATGGTTAGCGCGGCGTTAACCATGACGCGTCACACCAGGGACCATGGCGATCCAGGGTCTCAGGGGCGCGGTCGAAGCCGCCATCCAACGCGCGTCCACCGCGACGGGGGTCGACTTCACTTTCCTGATGAAGACCGCCAACCGCGAGAG
>JAZKBZ010000075.1:2616-14493 GCA_040388315.1 Pseudomonadota bacterium
GAGTGGGTATAATCCCCGGGCCAAGGCGTCCTCCTCCTCGGCGGCCGGCCTGTTCCAGTTCGTCGAGCAGACCTGGCTCTCCACCCTCAAGCAGCACGGCTCGAAATACGGCTACGCCCGCTACGCCGACCTGATCGCAAAGGGCTCCGACGGCCGCTATTCGGTGAACGGGGCCGAGGCGCGCAAGGCGGTGATGGATCTGCGGCTCGATCCGCACGCCGCCTCCCTGATGGCCGGGGAACTGGCGTCGGATCACGCCTCCTACCTCAAGGGCCGCACCGGCCGCACGCCGACCGCCGGCGAGCTCTACGCCGCCCACTTCCTGGGGCCCCAGGGCTCGGCCCGGCTGATCGAGGCGGCCAACACCCGGCCCGGCGCCTCGGCCGCCGCCCTGTTCCCCGACGCCGCCCAGGCCAACCGCTCGATCTTCTACCGCGACGGCCGCGCGGCGACCGTGGCCGAGGTCTACGCCAACCTCACCCGCACCGGCGGCATGGGGAGGGGCGTCGAGGCGCCCGCCGCGCCGGCCGACGACGGCTTCCTGCAATATGCCTCGGCCCGCCGGACCGAACGCATGAAGGAGCAGGACGCCCTGGTGGACCTGATCCTGCGCGGCTCCCAGAGCCCAGACAGCGGCTCCACCAGCGCCCGCCTCTCGGGCTCGATCTTCTCCAGCGAGATGCTGCGGGTCCTGTCGGACGCGCGGGACAACAAGAGCTAGCTCTTCAGCTTCCCCCACCTGCGTGGGGGAAGCTGGAAACTACCCCGCCGCCCCGCTTTCCATCATCGCGTCGATCTCCGCGGCCGAGTAGCCGATCTCCTCCAGCACCACCCGGGTGTGTTCCCCTAGGCCCGGCGCAGCCGGCCGCTGGGTGGCGTCGGCGCCGGGGAAGCGGGCCGGGGCGTTGGGGGAGCGGTAGGTGCCGCCGTGGCCGTCCTCCACCGCGATCAGGGCGCCGGCGGCGGCCACCTGCGGGTCGGCGGCCACCTCGGCCGGGGTCTGGACCGGGGCCCAGACCAGGTCGGCCTCGTCGAGGCGCCGGGCGATCTCGTCGAAGTCCAGGGCCCCGAAGGCGGCCTCGAACTCGGCGACCAGGTCGCGGTTGTTGGCCTTGCGGGCCTTGCCGCCCTTGAAGCGCTCGTCCTCCAGCAGATCAGGCCGGCCGCAGGCCTTGGCCAGGACCGGCCAGTCGGCGGCCCCGCCGCGGGGATTGAGCACGAACCAGCGCTCGTCGCGGCTCTTGTAGAAATTGGCCAGGGGATCGAAGGGATCGGTGCGCGGACGATTGGAGGCGAGCTTGCCGAACACCAGCTGCACCGCCAGGTCCGAGCCCACCACATAGGTCCCGGTGGCCAGCAGGGAGGTGGAGACCAACCGGCCCACCCCGGTCTTCTCCCGCTCATAGAGGGCCGCCAGGATCGCCGAGGTGGTGGCCAGCGAGGTGGTGTGGTCGCCCACCCCGGTGCGCAGGATGAAGGGGTCCGAGCCCTTGGGAGTGTGCATCCGCGCCACGCCTGCCCGCGACCAGAAGGCGGTGACGTCGAAGCCCGGCAGGTGGGCGTCGGGGCCCTCCAGGCCATAGCCGGTGACCACGGCGTAGATCATCCGGGGGTTGGCCGCCCGCAGGGTCTCCTCGTCGAGCCGGTACTTCTTCAGCGAGACCGGTCGGACGTTGGTCAGGAAGACGTCGGCCTCGGCGGCCAGGCGGGCCAGGGCGTCGCGGCCCTGCGGCTTGGCGATGTCCAGCACCACGGCGCGCTTGCCGCGGTTGTCCATGCCGAAGGTGGGGTTGCCGGCGAGCTCGCTCTTGGCGTCTGCGAAGACGTGCCGCATGGGGTCGCCCTGCGGCCGCTCCACCTTGATGACGTCGGCGCCCCAGTCAGCCAGGATTCCCGCCGCCCCGGGGGCGGCGATATAGGAGGCGAACTCGACGACCTTCAGACCCTTGAGCAGCACGCGCGTTCCCCACCTTGTTGGTTGGGATCATAGTGGGGGAGGGCGGCCCGCCCCTCAAGCGGTGAGGCGCGCCTGGGCTGCATCCTTGCGGGTGACGGCGATGGCGTCGGCCACGGCGCGGGCCACGGCGGCCACGCTGACCGGCTTGCGCAGCACCGCGTCGGCGCCGGCGTCGACACATTCCTTGGCCTCGTCGGCGTCGCCGCCGATCACGGCGACGATGGGCACGCCGGACTTGGAGTCCTCGAGGCCGCGCACGGCCGCGATGGTCGCCGGGCCGTCCATGCCGGGCATGCGGCCGTCGATCATCAGCAGGTCGAAGTCGCAGATCTTGGCCAGGTCGAAGGCGCGGCGGCCGTCGACGGCGTGGACCACCTGGTGGCCCAGCTGTTCGATCACGGCGCGCAGCATGGCGGCGTTCAGGGCGTCGTCCTCGGCGATCAGCACCTTCAGGGCGCGGCGCTCGGTGGGATCGGGCTGCTGGGCGACCTCGGCGGTCTCGATCACCCGCTCGGCGGTGGCTTCGGGGTCATAGGGCAGTTCCAGGCGGAAGCAGCTGCCCACGCCCACGGCGCTGTGGGCCGTGAGGTCGCCGCCCATCAGCCGGGCCAGCTGGCGGGCCAGGGACAGGCCCAGGCCCGCGCCGGAGGTGCCGGCGCTGGTGCGCTCGATGCGGTGGAAGGGTTCGAAGGCGAGCTCCAGTTCGTCGGCGGCCAGGCCCGGACCGGTGTCGGCGATCTCGACGGCCAGCCGTCCGGCGGCGGTCAGCTCGACCCGCGCCTCGACCCGGCCGCGGACGGAGAACTTCACGGCGTTGCCGATCAGGTTGGCGATGATCTGGCGGGCTCGGTGGGCGTCGGCCAGGGCCGCGCCGGCCGATCCCTCGGCCAGCTCCGGGGCGATGTGCAGGGACAGCTCCAGTCCCTTGGCCGATGCGTTGGGGCGGTTGAGCAGCACCAGGTCGCGCAGCAGGGCCACGACGTCGAAAGGCCGGGCGTCCACCGACAGGCGGCCGGCCTCGGCGGTCTCGGAATCCAGGGTGGTGTTGAGCACCGAGATCAGGTCGTTGGCGGCGTCGAGGGCGGCGGTGAGCTGCTCGCGAGAGGGCGCCCCGCGGCCGTTGCGGCCGGCGGCGGCGGCCAGGACGTGGGCCACGCCGGTCAGGCCGTTGCGGATCTCGTGGCTCAAGGTGGCCACCAGGTCGGATTTGGACTGGGCCAGGCGCCGCGCTTCCTCGACCTTGCCCGCCCGGTCGGCGATCAGCATCTCGCGCTCGGCGGCGAGCGCGAACTGGCGGCGCAGGATGCGGTTGAGGATCAGGGCCAGGGCCATGGCCAGGGCCACAGCGCCCCAGGCGTTGCTGGCCAGGTCGCGGTCCTGCGGTCGCGAGAACAGGGCGATCAGCGGCCCGGCGGCGGCGGCTGGCCCTACGATCAGCAGACTGGGCAGCCAGGGGGAGGCGAAGAAGATGATCACCACCGAGGCGGCGAGCGCCGTCATCAGCAGGGGCTCGCGGGCGGGACCCGCGCCATCGGAGAAGGCGGCGATCTGGGCCACGGCCAGGGCCCAGATCAGGGCCGCCAGGATCTGGATTCGGCCGCGCATCGCGGTGTTGGCGGCGGCCAGCGGGTCCTTCAACCAGTTAACCACGCCGTAGAACGCGCCCCAGGCGGCGGCGAAGATGGCGAAGGTGCCGGTCATCCAGACGGCGTTGACCGCGTGGCTCCCGGCCCAGACATAGGCCGGCAGGCTGACAGCGAAGACCGCGAGCGCATAGGGCAGGAGGGCGGTTTGCGCCTCCAAAGCCTGCTGGCTCACCGATTGTCCACCCCTCGCGGGTTCGGCCGTCCGATCGTCTGTGGTCGTGGCCATGGGGCGCCTCGGGAGAGATGTCGCCACGTAAGGTAGTGCGGCAGGGTTGGCGGGAGGTTACCCGACACCGTTAATCCACAGGTTCCGACGGAGCCTGCGAGGCAACCGATCATTAAGCCTAACCAGCCATTATGATTGTGAGGGACTCCGGTGATTCCGGATCGGGGACAGGTGCAGACATGGCGACCACGCGGGCGGCGCTGACGGACGACGACATACGCACCCTGGTCAAGGGCGCGACCCCGGACGAGCGCGCCGTGGCGGCCCACAAGCTGTGCCGGAACATCGACCGCTACGAGCTGACCGGGGAAGAACGCGTCCAGGCCCAGGAGATCCTGCGGGTCATGGCCGCCGACGCCGCCGAACTGGTGCGCCGGGCGCTCGCCGTCACCCTGAAGAACTCCACCGTGGTGCCACGCGACGTGGCCCTGAAGCTCGCCAAGGACGTCGAGAGCATCTCGCTGCCGATGCTGTCGTCCTCGCCGGTCTTCACCGACGAGGACCTGGCCGAGATCGTCCGCCTGGGTGGTCCCGTCCGCCAGGTCGTCATCGCAAAACGCCCCCGCGTCTCCCAGACCGTCACCAACGCCATCGTCGAGTACGGCGTGGAGCGCGCCGTGGAGGCCGCCTGCGCCAACGACAACGCCGACTTCGCCGACCGGGCCCTGGCCAAGGTCATCGAGCGCTTCGAGAAATCCGAGCGGGTCCTGGCCGCCGTGGCCTATCGCAACGCCCTGCCGCTGGCCGTCACCGAGAAGCTCATCGACCTGGTGAGCGAGGACATCCGCGACCACCTGCTGAACCACCACGCCCTGTCGGCGGAGCTCGCCCTCGAGATCGCCATGGGCGCCAAGGAGCGGGCCACCATCGACTTGGTGGACCAGGCGGGCCGCGCTCCGGACGTGAAGAGTTTCGTCAGCCACCTGCACAAGCACGAACGGCTCAGCGCCTCTCTGCTGCTGCGCTCCCTGGCCCATGGCCACATGACCTTCTTCGAGTGGAGCCTGGCCGAGCTCGCCAGCGTGCCCCACCACCGCACCTGGTTGATGATCCACGACGCCGGGCCGCTCGGCCTGCGCGCCATCTATGAGCGGGCGGGACTGCCGGCGCGCCTATTCCCGGCCTTCCGCGCCGGGGTGGACACCTTCCACTCCATGGAGTTCGACGGCGGCGCCAAGGACCGCGAGCGGTTCCAGGAACGCATGCTGCAGCGGTTCCTCACCCAGCCCGCCAACGCCGCCCGCGAGGACGTCGAATACCTGCTGGAGAAGATGGACCGGATCTCCCAGGAGGCCCGCAAGACCGTGCGGCTGTCCGAGACCGCCTGAAGCTGGTGCTTGCGCGGGAGGCCGCGGGCTTCCAAGCTGGCGGCATGACCGATATCGCTCCCGACGCGGACATCAAGCCCGCCGCCACCATCCTGCTCCTGCGCGACGACCCCTCCTTCGAGGTTCTGATGGTCAAGCGCCACCACCAGATCGACTTCGCCTCCGGCGCCCTGGTGTTTCCCGGCGGAAAGTCCCACGCCGGCGACCATGACCCGGCCTGGGCCGACCACACGCTCGGCCATGTCGACTTCGACGCCGAGCAGCGCGGCCTGCGCATCGCCGCCATCCGCGAGGTCTTCGAGGAGGCCGGCATCCTGCTGGCCTCCCACACCGACGGCTCGTCGATGGGCGACCAGATCGCGCCGATGGACGTGCGCCAGGCCGTGGACCGCGGCGAACTGGCCTTCCTGGACGTTGTGAAGGACCTCGACGCCAAGCTCGACCTGCATGCCCTGACCATCTTCGCCCGCTGGATCACCCCGCCGCTGACCCCCAAGCGGTTCGACACCTGGTTCTATGCGGCCCTGGCGCCCGCCGACCAGCTGGCCGCCTGCGACGGCCGCGAGACGGTGGACGCCGAATGGATCGAGCCCGGCGAGGTGCTGCGCCTGGCCCAGGCCGGCGAGCGCAAGGTGATCTTCCCCACCCGGATGAACGTGCAACTTCTGGCCGAGGCCAACAGCGCCGCCGACTGCGTGGCCCGCGCCCAGGGCCGCACCCTGGTCACCGTCCTGCCGAAGATCGAGGATCGTCCCGAGGGCCGCGTTCTGACCCTGCCGGTCGACGCCGGCTACGGGATCGTCGCCGAGCCGCTGGCCAATGTGATGTGAATTCCTCTCCCATCGGAGGAGGGGGGCCGCCGATGGCGGTGGAGGGGGTTACGGCTCGGCCGCCCAGATCCCCTCGGTCAGCTGCGTTGACTGCTCCCCCGAGGGGGAGCCACGGGACACCTACAGCCCGGTCTCGGTGACGCGGGCTTCCAGGGCCTGGATCAGGGCCTTGCCCACGGGATGCTCGTCGGTCTTGATCTCGTCGCGGACGGCCGCCTTGATGGCGTCGATGTGGGCGTCGATCAGGGCCATGGGCGCCTGCATGCGCTTGTCCTTGTCATCGATCAGACGGCAGAGCGAGGCGCCGATGCGGGTGATCAGCGGAAACTCATAGGTGGTTCCCAGGCCCTTGAGGTCGTGGGCGCGCAGATAGAGGGATTCCATGGTCTCAGGCGTCATGCCCTCGGACTTGATCCGCTGTCGGGCGGCTTCGAGCTTGGTCACTTCGTCGTTCAGCCACTGGGAGAAGTTGCCCGAGAGGCTCTTGAGGGCGGCTTCCGCCTTGGCGATGGCGCTGGGATCGATCGCTCCGAACCGGCCGCCGACCTTTAGGCGAAGGGTGTTGGGGACCTGGATCACCTGACCGGAATTCTCTTGGCTCACGACTCGGCTCCTGCACTTAGTCGATGAAAGCCTAGATCGGAGGCGTTAACAACGAATGAGGCGGGAACCTCCGGAGATCAAACGGAAAACTGCTCGGCGAGCACGCGTTCCTCGAGACTCCGTCCAGCGTCGAACAGCATGTGCATGCTGATGTCACGGGCCTCGGCGACATGGACCTCCAGTACGTCGCGGACCTCGAAGTTGTCGGCCACGGCGCTGACCGGCCGCTTGTCGGCCTCCAGGATCTCGAAACTCACCTTGGCGGTGTGGGCCAGCAGGGCGCCCCGCCAACGCCGCGGCCGGAACGCGCTGATGGGCGTGAGGGCCAGGACCTTGGCTTCCAGGGGGATAATCGGTCCGTGAGCGGAGAGGTTGTAGGCCGTCGAGCCGGCGGGGGTCGCCACCAGGGCGCCGTCGCAGGACAGTTCGTTCAGCCGCACCTTGCCGTCGATGGAGATCCGCAGCTTGGCGGTCTGCCGCGTCTGGCGCAGCAGGGAGACCTCGTTGATGGCCAGCGCCCTGTGCTCGTTCCGCTGGGCGTCGATGGCGATCATGCGCAGGGGATGGATCACGGCTCGCTCGGCCATGTTGATCCGCTCCAGCAGGGCGTCCTCGCTGTACTCGTTCATCAGGAAGCCGACGGAGCCGCGGTTCATGCCGTAGATCGGCTTCGGGGTCCCGATCTGGTCGTGCAGGGTCTCCAGCATGAAGCCGTCGCCGCCCAGGGCCACGATCACCTGGGCCTCGTCCATCGCGGCGTCGCCATAGCGGGCGATCAGGGCGGCGCGCGCCTCCTGGGCTTCCGGGCGGTCGCTGGCCAGGAAGGCGAGGCGGGACACGTAGGGCTCGGCCTTGAACATGGCCCGAGGTGCGCGAGAAACGGCGGTCTTGTCAAACCCTGCCGGCGGCCTGGCGGAAGGCGGCGTTGGCGATGTCCGGCGCGAAGGGGCCAAAGGCGCCCGAGGCCCGGCGCTCCCCCTCCTGGCCGCCGCCGGGGCGTCCGCCGTTCAGCTCACGGACCAGGGCCAGGATGGTGGGGAAGACGCTGCGGTCGATGCCGACGGCGGCGCAGGCCAGGGCCAGCAGCTCGGGTCGGTCGGAATTCACCGAGCGCCGCACGTGGTCGGGATCGAAGCGGCCCAGGGTCGCCAGGCCGCCGATGAACAGGGACAGCTTCTGCTCGCGCAGGGCCCGCAGCAGGTAGCCGGGGCGCAGCTGGCCGGCGATGTCTAGCTTGGCCAGCAGGCGCTGTTCCATCTCCTCGCGTTCGCCCTCGCGCTCGGTGATCTCGTGGGGTTCGTGGTCCGAGGGCAGGCCGCCATGCGCCTCGCGCACCGACTCGGCCAGGGCCGCGTCCATGGCCTGGGAATCCAGCCGGAAGCGGGCGACCAGGGCCTGGCGCAGGGCCTGGCCGACCCAGAGGTACAATTCGCACGCCAGGTCGTCGGTCATGCCCGGGTGCTTGGTCAGCGGCGAGCGCAGGGAGGCGATGCGCCGCGAGGCCTGGACCAGGGTGGCGATCTCGCCCTCGCCGACCTCGGCGCTGATGTTGCCGGCGAGCGCCGTCAGCACCGCCGGCTCGTTCTGCTGCAGGATAGCGATCACCACCGGCAGGCCGAGATGGGGGCGGCGGGCCACCTCGATCTGGTGCTCGATGGTGGCTTCCACCAATAGGCGCACCAGGTCCTGGTCCTGCAGCACCGGGCTGGCGGCGATGATCGGCCGGGCGATCTCGATGTCGTCCAGGGCCAGCACATTGATCAGGGCGGCGGGCGCCCAGGCGGCGGTGGCCAGCTTCTCGGCCAGGCGGCGGCGGATGTCCCGCTCGGCCTCCACCACCAGGCTCATGAAGATGGAGGAGAGCAGGGCCTGGACGGGCGCGGAGCTCATCACCGCCTCGGCGCCCTCGCCGGCGTCGCACAGGTCGACGATGGCCAGCAGCAGGCGCTCGCGGTCGTGAACCGCGCGGCTCCTGGCGAGACCTAGAATCTCCTCGGTCTTGGCGGCTACGCTCAAACTCGTTTCCTTGCCGGAATCGTTGGCGGCGATTCTGCTCAGGACGGTATGAAAACATGGTTACAACCCGCTGAACACGCCTGCGGCGCATTGTGCAGCTTGAATGAGTTTGGGGGGCGAAATGGCCGAACCTTTGATCCTGGCCCTGGACCAGGGGACCACCTCCACCCGCGCCATCCTGTTCGACGCCAAAGGTCGCGCCCTGGCCGAGGCCGGTCGTCCCCTGGAGCAGTTCTATCCCGCCGACGGCTGGGTGGAGCACGACGCGAACGAGATCTTCGCCACTAGCGTCGCGGTGATGGCCGAGGCGATCGCCAAGTCCGGGCGGCCGATCGCCGACGTCACCGCCATCGGCGTCACCAACCAGCGCGAGACGGTGGTGATCTGGGACAAGGCCACCGGCGAGCCGATCCACCGGGCCATCGTCTGGCAGGACCGCCGCACAGCGGCCACCTGCGAACGCCTGCGCCACGCCGGTCACGAGCCCCGGGTCACCGAGATCACCGGCCTGCTGCTCGACCCCTATTTCTCCGGGACCAAGATCGCCTGGCTGCTGGGGGACATTCCCGGTGCGCGCCATAGGGCCCAGGCCGGCGAGCTGCTGGTGGGCACCATGGATTCCTGGGTCATCTGGAAGCTGACCGGTGGCAAGGTCCACGCCACCGACGCCACCAACGCCTCGCGCACCCTGCTGTTCGACATCAAGCGCCAGCGCTGGTCCGACGAGATGCTGGCCCTGCTCGACGTGCCCTCCGCCCTGCTGCCCCAGGTGCTGGACTGCGCGGCCGACTATGGGGAGACCGACGCCGCCCTGCTGGGCCGCGCCATTCCGATCCGCGGCGTGGCCGGCGACCAGCAGGCCGCCCTGATGGGCCAGGGCTGCATCGCGCCCGGCGAGATGAAGGCGACCTACGGCACCGGCTGCTTCATGCTGCTGAACACCGGCGAGACCGCCCCCCTGTCGCGGGCCAAGCTGCTGACCACCGTGGCGGCGCGCATCAACGGGCGGACCACCTACGCCCTGGAGGGCTCGATCTTCATCGCCGGCGCGGCCCTGCAATGGATCAACGAGGGACTGAACGTCCCCGGCGGCGGCGCGGCCATCGAGGCCCTGGCCCAGGGCGCCAAGGAGGACCACGGGGTGGTCATGGTCCCGGCCTTCACCGGCCTGGGCGCCCCCTGGTGGGACGCGGAGGCCAGAGGCGCCCTATTCGGCCTGACCCGCGACACCACCCTGGCCGAAATCTCCCGGGCCGCCTTCGACGCCTGCGCCCTGCAGACCCGCGACCTGGTGGAGGCCATGCGCGCCGATGCGCCAGAGGCCTTCGGCAAGTCGGTGGAGATCCGCATCGACGGGGGCATGTCGCGCTCTTCCTGGTTCAGCCAGCGCCTGGCCGACCTCACCGGGGTGCCGGTGGGGCGGGCCACCTACCAGGAGACCACGGCCCTGGGCGCGGCCCTGTTCGCGGGGCTGGGGGCCGGGGTCTACGCCACGGTGGAGGAGGCCGCGGCGTCGCGCCCGGCCATCGAGCGCCACGATCCCAAGCTCGACATGCACGGCCGCGAGGCCGCCTACGCCCGCTGGCTCGACGCCGTGGCTCGGGTGCGGACCGAGGGGTAGGGCCCTTCAGCGCCGCGCGAAGACCACTTCGGGATAGGCCGCCGACGGTCCGTCCAGCAGGGGGGCGGGCGCGCCCTTCAGGTGGCGGTCGAAGAAGGCCAGGGAATAGGCGTCGATGAGGGCGTGGGACCGGGCGCCGTCCAGGGAGCCATACAGGCCGAGCGCGCGGCCCAGGGGCGGCCAGACCAGGGCCGTGAAGTCCGACAGATCCTGGTGGTACATGCCCGGGACGAGCACCAGGTAGCCGGGCGCTCGCTGACGGGCGAAGGCCGACCGCATGGTGGTCTGGGTCTCGACGACGTCGGCCTCCGCCCAGCCTTCGCGTCGCATGGTGGCGGCGTCGCGACTGATCCACATGGTGGGTTGGGCGAGGCCGGCGCGGACCACGTCGGCGGGCATGTGGACGTCCATCGGCAGGCAAGCCTTGAGGCGGGCGTCCCGCAGGCAGGCCTCGGCGGTGACCACCCCGCCCATGGACAGGCCGAACATCCCGGCTTGGGCCAGGTCCAGGCGGCCGGTCAGCACCCTCTTCGGATCGCGCCGGTTCACCTCGGCGAGCCGGTCGAGGCTGAAGCTGGCGTCCTGGGCCAGATAGGGCATGACCCGGTCGAAGAAGCGCCGGTCCATGAAGCGCCGGTCGAAACTGGCCGTGCGGCCATCGGGAAAGCGCACGCCGCTGGCCGCGTAGGGATGGTCGATGGCGGCCACCACATAGCCGTGGGAAACCAGGTGCTCGACCTGAAAGGTGTTGTGCTGCCGGAACCCGGCGCGGCCGTGGGAGAACAGCAGCACCGGGAAGGCCGGTCCCTGCGCCGCCGGCGCGCCGATCACGGCGCTGGTGCGGATGAGGGGCAGGTGGCTCAGGGCGAAGCCCGGCAGGCGCAGCAGGCGCGCCAGCGGCGTCAGGACTGCGCCGTCCTCGACATAGGGCGCGCGGCGCCCTGCCTGGCCCGACCGCGTCGGATACCAGACCTGGACCATCAGCTCGCGCCGGTCGTCCGGGGCGGCGGTGAAGATCTCCGGTCGCGCGGCGTCGGTCCAATGATAGGTCGCGGTCCCCACGCCATAGGGGCCGTCCGGCGCAGACAGGCGCGGAACGGGAATGGCGAAGGGCAGGGCGGCGGCCAAGGCCAGGACCAGGGCGGCCGGCCCGGTCACGACGGCCTCGCCCAGAAACCGTCGCCAGCCACCGTTCGGCGATCCTCGGCGTGAGACCAGCACCATGGCCAGGGCCAGGGCATAGGCCGGCGCCATCTGCCAGCGCGCGCCCTCGATCAGCACTTGGGCGGCGGCGGCCAGGGCCACCGCCAGCGGAACCCGTCGCGCAGGCCAGGTGGCCCGGAACCCTGGGACCGCGCCGGCCACGACGCCCCCCAGCAGGGTCAGCAGCAGTAAGATCTCCAACGGCCTCATCGGTCGGCCTCCGGGCCGTACAGCTCTTCCAGGTCCCTCAGGTAGCCCGCCCGGTCGGTGAACACCCGGGCGGTGAGGCCGCAGGCCTGGGCGGCCTCCACATTGGCGGCCTTGTCGTCGAAGAAGATCAGTTCCTCGCGGGGCAAGGGGATGTCGGCCAGCATGGCCTCGAAGAAGGCGGCCTGCGGCTTGGCGGCGCCCAGGCGGCAGGAGAGGTAGAGGCCGTCGAACCGGGCG
>JAZKBZ010000075.1:14503-31453 GCA_040388315.1 Pseudomonadota bacterium
CTCCAGATGGGCGGCCCAGAAGGCGTCCTGGTTGGAGCCGACATAGCAGGCGATCCCGGCCGCCCGCAGCCGGCGGACGTCCTCCAGCATGGCCGGATCCGGGGCGATGGCGCGGGTCCTCCAGCGGTCGAGGAACAGGGCGGGGTCGCGCGGCCAGCCAGCGGCCGCGAGGGCGCGCGCGCAGGCGGCGGCGAAGGCCTGGGCGTCGGCCAGGTCGCCGGCGCTCAGGCGGCCGCCATAGAGGTCGGCGAGGAAGGCCTGGTGGCGCTCCGCCGGCCAGATCCAGTCCTCGGCGCCGAAGGGCCCCGCATGCTGCAGCACCCCGTCGGCGTCGAAGATCACCCCGCTCAGCTTTCGTCCGGCCATGCCATGCTCCCCCGAGACAGCCTCGCCCCGGACCGCCGCCGCCACAAGCCCGGCTTGACGCTGGGGCCCGGCGGCGCGACCCTGTAACCAACGATCACCAACGATCAGACGAGGGAGGCCGCCATGGCCGATGGTTCGCTTGCAGGCGTGAATTCTCTGAAGGGCAAGGTCAGCGCCGAGGAATGGGAAGCGCGCGTCGAACTCGCCGCCCTCTACCGGCTGGTGGCCCTGCACGGGTGGGACGACATGATCTACACCCACATCTCGGCCCGCATCCCGGGGCCCGAGCACCACTTCCTGATCAATCCCTACGGCATGTACTTCGAGGAGATGACCGCCTCGTCCCTGGTCAAGATCGACCTGGACGGCAAGATCCTTCAGGAGACACCGTACTTCATCAATCCGGCGGGCTTCACCATCCACTCGGCGATCCATGCCGCGCGGGAAGACGCCAAGTTCGTGATGCACCTGCATTCCGACGACGGCGTCGCGGTCGCCGCCCAGAAGGAGGGCCTGCTGCCTCTGTCGCAGCACGCGCTCATCGTCCTGCCGCGGCTGGCCTATCATACCTATGAGGGCATCGCCCTGAACCTGGACGAGCGCGAGCGCCTGGTGGCCGATATCGGGGAAAAGACCCTGATGCTGCTGCGCAACCACGGCACCCTGTCGGTGGGCGAGAGCGCCGCCGACTGCTGGACGGGCATGTACTACCTGGAGCGCGCCTGCCAGATGCAGGTCAAGGCGCTGTCGGCCGGCCGCGAGAACGTGCTGATCGCGCCGGAGGCCGCCCAGACCGAGGTCAAGGGCCAGGTCATGCGCGGCATCGGCGGCAAGCTGGCCTGGCCGGGGGCCTTGCGCCGACTCGACCGCGAGCTTCCGGGCTATGACGCCTGACCGCGTACGGACGATCTTGGCGTAACGCCAGTCTGCGGGCGCCCCGGTGGGGCGCCCGTTTTCTTGGCGCTAACCGGTTGATTACAGGGCTCGCCCCCGCCAATTACGGCGAATAGGCGGTCCGCCTGCGTCCTATTTCTGGCCAGACACGTAAAGCCATCGTTCTGTCACTGGACGGGCGCTAGGTACTGGCCATAAGACCGCGCGATAATTGAACCCCCTGGCCGCCCGCATTATCGAGGCGACGGAGTCCCCCCGCTTGCTACGACGCCATTTCTTCCTCGCCGGCGCGATCCTTGTGCTGATCCTCATGTTGATCGCGGGCGCGTACAAGCTGACCCTTGGCAAGAAGGCGGGCCCGGGCGGGCCTCCCGCGGCCACGGCTCAGGGCGGCGGCCAGGCTGGCGGGCAGGGCGGCGCCCGGGGTCCCGGCGGCATGGGCGGACCGGCCGAGGTCTCGGTGGTCACCATCCAGGCCCGCCCCTTCACCGACACCCTCGACGTGATCGGCGTGGCCAAGGGCCGCCAGTCGGTCACCCTCACCGCGGCGGCCACCCAGCTGGTGGAGCGGGTGCGCTTCTCGCCCGGCCAGTCGGTGGGCAAGGGCGCGGTGCTGGTGGAGCTCAAGGCCACCGAGCAGGACGCCGGCCTCGCCCAGGCCCAGGCCAGCATGGTCCAGGCCCAGCGCGCCTATGACCGCTACAAGGCGCTGGGCCAGCAGGGCTTCGCCTCCAAGGCCATGATCGACCAGTACGAGGCCAACTATCTCTCGGCCAGGGCCAATGTCGCCGCCGCCCAGGCCCGCCAGGGCGACCGGCTGATCCGCGCGCCGTTCTCCGGGATCGTCGGCCTGTCCGACATCGCCCCCGGCGCCCTGATCAACCCCGGCGCGGCCATCGTCACCCTGGACGACACCAGCGCGATCCGCGTCGATTTCCAGGTGCCCGACCGCTACATCGCCTCGGTCCGCCAGGGCCAGGCGGTCACCGCCACGGTCGACGCCTATCCCGGCGAACAGATCCGCGGCCGTATCGCCCTGCTGGATACCCGCATCGACGAGAAGACCCGCGCGCTCACCGCCCGGGCCGAATTCCCCAATCCCGACCGCCGGCTGAAGCCGGGCATGATGATGCGGGTGGCCATCGCCCAGGGCACGCGCATCGGGCTGTCGGCCCCGGAGTCGGCGGTCTCGGTCCAGGGCGACAACGCCTTCGTCTACGTGCTGGCCAAGCAGGGCGACCGCACCGTGGCCGAGCAGCGGCCGGTGGTCACCGGGGTGCGCCAGGACGGCTTCGTCGAGCTGAAGGACGGGGTCGCCGCCGGCGACCGCATCGTCGGCGACGGCCTCAACAAGGTGCAACCCAACCAGGCCGTTCGTGCGGCCGGCCAGGGCGGCCAACGCCAGGGAGCGGGCGGCGCCCGGCCCGCGGCATGATGCTGTCGGACATCTCCGTCCGCCGCCCGGTGCTCGCCGCGGTGGCGGCGATCATCCTGTGCGTGGTGGGCCTGGCCTGCTTCACCTCGCTGTCGGTGCGCGAACTGCCCAGCGTCGACCCGCCGGTGGTCTCGGTCAGCACCACCTATCGCGGCGCCTCGGCCGAGGTGGTGGAGGAGCGGATCACCGAGGTGATCGAGCGCCAGGTCGCCGGCATCCAGGGCATCGACCGGGTCAACTCCTCCTCGCGGGACGGCACCTCGCGCATCAGCGTCTCATTCGCCCTCGACCGCGCCCTCGACACTGCGGCCAATGACGTGCGCGACGCCGTCAGCCGGGTGACCTCCCAACTGCCGCAGCAGGCCGACCCGCCGCAGATCGCCAAGGCCAACGCCGACGCCTCGCCGATCATGTTCCTGGCCTTCTCCTCGACGACGCTGAACCGGCTGCAGCTGTCGGACTACGCGAACCGCTACCTGGTGGAGCGCATCTCCACGATCCCCGGGGTCGCCCAGGTCCGACTTGGCGGCAGTCAGCTCTATTCCATGCGCATCTGGCTCGACCCCCAGGCCATGGCCTCGCGCGGCATCACCGTCGACGACGTCGAGACCGCGCTGAACGCCCAGAACCTGGAACTGCCGGCCGGCGCCCTGGAGGCCCCCGCCAAGGACTTCACCATCCGCGTCGCCCGCGGCTATTCCACCCCCGAGCAGTTCCGCGAACTGCCGGTGACCGCTTCGCGGACCGCGGCGACCGCCTCCGGCAGCGTGGCGGGCGAGAGCGGGGCCCTGGGGTCCTCCGCCGCCGCCTCTGGCGTGGCCTCGGCCGGCGACGCCGGCTCCAACGCCTATGTCACCCGCCTGGGGGACATCGCCCGCATCGAGGAGGGGGCCGACGAGCGCCGTCGCACCTTCCGCTCCAATGGCCGCGACATGGTCGGCATCGCCATCACCCGGCAGAGCCAGGCCAACGACCTGGAGATCTCCAAGGGGGTCGCCGACCAGCTGCCGGAGATCAACAAGTCCCTGCCGCCCGGCACCAAGCTGGAGATCGCGGTGGACTTCACCGTCTTCACCAAGCACGCGATCCAGGAGGTCTGGATCACCATGGCGATCTCGCTGGGCCTGGTGGCCCTGGTGAACTTCGTCTTCCTGGGCACCTGGCGCGCCGCCATCATCCCCTCGGTGGTGGCCCCGATCTGCATCCTCTCGACCTTCATCGTGCTCGCCCCCCTGGGCTTCTCCATCAACCTGCTGACCCTGCTGGCCCTGGTCCTGGCCATCGGCCTGGTGGTGGATGACGCCATCGTCGTGGTGGAGAACATCCAACGTCGCGTGGACGAGGGCGAACCCTCAGTGGTGGCCGCCCAGCGCGGCGCCCGCCAGGTGTTCTTCGCCGTGGTGGCCACCACCATCGTGCTGATCTCGGTGTTCGCGCCGCTGATGTTCTTGCCGGGCTATATCGGCAAGCTGTTCGTGGAACTGGCCGTCGCCATCACCGCGGCGGTGGCCTTCTCGGCCCTGCTGGCGCTGAGCCTCTCACCTATGCTGGCCTCGAAGCTGTTGCGCCCGGCCCGGGGCGAGGGCTTCATCGCCCGCCATGTCGACTCCGGCATGGGCAAGCTGCGCAACTCCTACCACGCCTCCCTCGACGCCATGCTGGGCCGCCGCGCGGCCTCCGTCTCCGCCGTGGCCCTGGTGCTGGTGCTGGCGGGCCTGGCCTTCGCCCTCTTCAACAGCCTGCCGCGCGAGCTGGTCCCCAACGAGGACCGCGGCCGCGTGGACATCAATATCCAAGGCCCCGAAGGCGCCGGCTACGACTACACCCTGCCGGCCGCTCAGCAGGTGGAGGCCCGCCTCCAGGCCCTGCTGAAGGACGGGACCATCAGCCGCTACACCCTGGGCGTCCCACGCTTCGGCCAAGACCAGTTCAACACCGGCAACGCCAACGCCGCCCTGCCCGACGACGCCAAGCACAAGATCAGCTCCCAGGACCTGGCCGCCCAGCTCAACAAGGACTTCGCCAAGATCACCGCCATCCGCGCCATCGCCTCGGTGCGGCCGAGCCTGCAGCGTGGCGGCGGCCCAGGGGGCGGCGGCAATGTCGACGTCATCGTGGTGGGCAACGAATATCCGGAGATCGAGCGCGCCATCCTGCCGCTGATGGCCGCCGTACAGGCCAATCCCGGCATGGCCCGGCCACGCCTGGACTATGAGCCCACCTCGCCGCGTCTGCTGGTGGACCTGGACCGCGACAAGGCCGCCAGCCTCGGGGTCTCGGCCCAGTCCGTGGGCCGGGCGCTCGAGACCATGTTCGGCTCGCGCAAGGTCACCACCTACATCCGCGATGGCCAGGAATACGACGTCATCCTGCAGACCGACCGCGCCAACCGCCAGAATGAGAGCGACCTGGCCAGCCTCTATGTGCGGACCAATTCCGGGGCCACCATTCCGCTGTCCTCGGTGGTCACCACCCATGTGCGCGGCGACACCCCCGACCGCTCCCGCGTCGACCGCCTGCGGGCCATCACCCTCAGCGTCCAGCTCAACCCCGGTTACACGGTGGGCGAGGCGGTGACCTTCCTGCAAGCCGAGGTCGCCAAGCACCCCGGCACCACGGTGAAGTGGGGCGGCACGGCCCGCGACTACCTTGAGGCAGGCGGCGCCGTGGGCCTGGCCTTCGGCATGGCCCTGCTGCTGGTCTTCCTGGTGCTGGCCGCCCAGTTCGAGAGTTGGATCCACCCGGCGGTGATCATGCTGACGGTGCCCGTCGCCGTGCTGGGGGGCCTGTTCGGCCTGCTGATCTCGGGCTCGACGATCAACACCTACAGCCAGATCGGGCTGATCATCCTGGTGGGGATCGCGGCCAAGAACGGCATCCTCATCGTGGAGTTCGCCAACCAGCTGCGCGACGATGGCCTGTCGATCCGCGAGGCGGTGATCGAGAGCGCCTCGCTTCGCCTGCGGCCGATCATCATGACCTCGATCTCCGCGGCGGCCGGCGCCATCCCGCTGATCGTCTGGGGCGGGGCCGGGGGCGAGAGCCGCAAGACCATCGGGGTGGTGATCTTCTTCGGAGCCATCTTCACGACCCTGCTGACCCTGTTCATCGTGCCGATCTTCTACAACCTGCTGGCGCGCTTCACGAAATCGCCCCTGGCCACCTCCCGTCGGATCGAGGCCTTCGAGGAGGCCGAGCAGACCCGCGCGGCCAACGCCGCCGAGTAGGCCGCCGCAAGAACCCTCCCCGCCGAGGCGAGGAGGGAGTTGCGTAGATGGGATGGTTGCGCCGGCGGCGACGGGGGCGTCGCACAGCCGGCGCCGGCATGGCCCTAGCGGGGAAGGCCACGCCCCTAGACCCGCCCTCACCAGGGGGGAGACGGGCGGGATAGAATGTCGCGGCTGAGATGCTCGACCAGACCCGACCCCAATATGGTGACGGCGCCTGAGATGCGCGTCAAGGTTGCCCGGACGTCACCACACGTTTTCCGAGCGATTAAGTTATGTGAGGTTGAAGCGGGCCGCGCTGGCGGCGGCCGGTCGCGACGACCTGGGACCGAGGCGGTCCCAGGCCATGAGCGCGATGCGGGTGAGAGTCTGTCCGTTTCAGATGGACTCATCTGAAACGGATAAGCAGGCTCGTCGTCTCAAGTTTAGAGCGTCGCGGGCGCCTGAAACGGTGTCCCCTTCAGGCTGTCACGCTCTTAGTGCGACTCGCCTTCCTCGTGGGCCTTGTAGCCCGTCTCGACCTTCAGATAGGCGATCAGGTCGACCCGGTCCTTGGCGTCCTTGACGCCGATGAAGGTCATCTTGGTGCCGGGCAGGAAGGTCTTGGGGCTGGTGAGCCACTGGTCCAGGTGATCGGCGTCCCAGGTGAAGGCCGCGGCCTTCACGGCGTCGGAATAGTTGAAGTCCGTCGCCGAGCCCGGCTTGCGGCCGAACATGCCGTAGAGGTTGGGGCCGGTCATGTTGGCGCCGCCGGGCACGATGGTGTGGCAGGACTTGCAGACGGCGAACACCTTCTTGCCGTTGGCCAGGTCGCCGGTGTTGTAGGGGGCCGGCAGGCTCTCCAGCAGCTCGTGCTTCTCCTCGTCGCTGGGCTCGGCCACGGCGGCGGCCGGCGCCGTGGCCTCGGCGTGTTCCTCGCCCTTCTCGCCCTTCTCGGCGGTCTTGCCGCAGGCCGACAGGCCAGCGAGGCAAACGGTGGCGACGAGCGTCAGGGCGAGGCGGCGCATGGGAAATCTCTCCAGTCAGGACGGCCGGCAAGCTACTCGAAGCCGCACCGTTGGCAAGCGCCTCAACCCCGCTTGCGCCGCTCCTTCTGGATGATCTCGTCCAGGGCCTGCAGGAAGCGCGATCGATCGTTGCGGTCGAAGGGCTTGGGGCCCCCCAGGATGTCGCCCGTGGAGCGAAGTTGCTCCATCAGGGCCCGGTTGGCGATGGCCTGGCCGATGGAGTCGGCGGTGAAGGGCTTGCCGTTGGGGGTCACCGCGTGGCCGTGCGCCTGCAGCACGCGCTCGGCCAGCGGGATGTCGTTGGTCACCACAACGTCGCCGGGGGCCACGTGCTCGGCGATCCAGTCGTCGGCCACGTCGGGGCCGGCGTCGACGATCACCCGCGCGATCATCGGGGACTTGGGGATCATCATGAAGGCGTTGGAGACCACCCAGGTCTTCAGGCCGTAGCGCTGGGCGACCTTGTAGATCTCGTCCTTCACCGGGCAGGCGTCGGCGTCGATGAAGATCTCGATGGGCTTGTGCGTCATGACCCGTGCCTATCGCCATCTTCGGTAAGACGACAGGGGGCGCCGCTATCTGTGAGGCCGGAAGAACCACAGCTTCACCGCCTCTGTCGCCGCGACATAGCCCAGGACAATGGCCAGAAGTGCGGCCATCAGGACGCCCGACAGGGGGGTGAGGCCGAACAGGGCCGATAGCCCTCCCAGATAGGGGGTCGCCAGGGCCACGATCGCCACGCCCGCCGTGGTCACGGCCAGCAGGGTTCCCGGACGGCTGCGCCAGGCGGGCAGCCGCGTGCGCAGCACCATCACCACCGCCAGCTCGGTCAGCAGGGAGACGACGAACCAGGCGGTCTGGAAGGTGGCCTCATTGGCCCGGAACAGGCGCAGCAGCACCGCGAAGGTCAGCAGGTCGAACACCGAGCTCACCAGGCCAAAGACGATCATGAAACGCCGGATGTCGGCCACCCCCAGCCTTTGGGCCGAGCCCAGCTGGCTGGCCTCCACCGTGTCGCTGGCGATGGCGATGGAGGGCAGGTCGGAGAGGAAGTTGTTCAGCAGGATCTGGCTCGCCGCCATGGGCAGGAACGGCAGGAAGGGCGCGGCCAGGGCCATGCTCACCATGTTGCCGAAATTGGCGCTGGTGGTGATGCAGATGTATTTCAGGGTGTTGGCGAAGGTCCGCCGCCCGCCCACCACCCCGTCGCGCAACACCCCCAGGTCGCGGCGGGTCAGCACCACGTCGGCGCTCTGGCGCGCCACGTCCACGGCGCCCTCCACCGACACCCCCACATCGGCGGTGAACAGGGATGGCGCGTCATTGATGCCGTCCCCCAGATAGCCGACGCAGTGGCCCATCCGCTGCAGGGCCCGCACGATGCGCTCCTTCTGCTGCGGATCGACCTCGGCGAAGACGGCGGTGCGCTCCGCGAGGTTCCACAGCGCTTCGTCCTTCAGGACGGCCACCTCGGCCCCGGTCAGCAGGGTGTCGGTGTCCAGCCCTAGGCTGCGCGCGACATGGCCGACCACGTGGCGGTTGTCGCCGCTCAGCACCTTCACCGCCACCCCGAGGGCCGCCAGGGCGGCGATGGCCTCCGCCGCCTCGGGCTTGGGCGGGTCCATGAAGACCAGGAAGCCCTGGAAACACATCTGCGTCTCGTCGGCGAGCACATAGTCGGGGCGGACCTCCATCACCCGCGTGGCGAGCGCGAGGACCCGGAACCCCTCCTCGCCGCGGGCCTGGAACAGGGCCTCCAGCTGCGCGCGCGCCGCGGCCGTCAGGGGCGCCTCGCGGTCGCCGTCCCGCCAGGTGGCGCACAGGTCCAGCACGTTGCTGAAGGCGCCCTTGGTGATCAGCAGGCGCTCCTGCGGCGCGGCCTGACTTTGCACCACGATGGTCAGGCGCTTGCGGGTGAAGTCGTAGGGGATTTCGTCGACCTTGAGGTGGCCCTTGGTCTCGAGGCCCGCCGCCGCCCCGGCCGCCATCAGGGCCTCGTCGAGGGGATTGGCGATGCCGGTCTCGAAGGCGGCGTTCAGGAAGGCCAGCCGCGTCACCTCGGGGGAGGCCTGACCGTGGACGTCCGTGGCCGCCTCCAGCACGATCTGGCCCTCGGTCAGGGTGCCGGTCTTGTCGGTGCAGAACACCGTCATCCCGCCCAGGTTCTCGATGGCGTCCAGCTGGCGGACCAGCACCCCGCGCTTGGCCAGGTCCCGGGCGCCGGCCGCCAGGGTGACGCTGATGATGGCCGGCAGCAGCTCCGGCGACAGCCCCACCCCCAGGGCCACGGCGAACAGCAGGGACTCGATGAAGGGCCGGCCCAGCAGCTGGTTCACCACCAGGACGAAGATCACCACCGCCACCATCACCTGGACCAGCAGGCCGCCGAACTGCCGCACCCCGCGGGCGAAGTCGGTCTCCGCGGGCTTGGTCTTCAGGCGCTCGGCGATGGCGCCGTACTGGGTGGCCTTGCCGGTGTGGACCACCAGGACCTCGGCCATGCCGCTGCGCACCGAGGCGCCCAGGAAGACCATGTTGGTCCGCTCGGCCAGGGGGGCGTCGGCGGCGGCCAGGCCCGGTCGCTTCTCCACCGGGAAGGACTCGCCGGTCAGGGCGGCCTCGCTCACCAGCAGGTCCTGGGCCTCCAGGACGATGGCGTCGGCCGGAACGATGGCCCCGGCCGACAACAGCACGATGTCGCCGGGCACGATCTCGCTGAAGGGGATGGCGGTCACCTCGCCGCCCCGCCGCACCTTGGCCAGCAGGGCCAGCCGCTGGCGGAGCTGGGCCACGGCGTTGGAGGCCCGGTACTCCTGGGTGAAGCCCAGGGCCGAGCTCCCCAGGACAATGCTCAGGATGATGGCCGCCTCCAGCCACTCCTGCATCACTCCGGCGATCAGGGCGGCGAAGACCAGGATCAGCACCAGGGGACTCTGGATCTGTCGCAGGGCCAGGCCGATGACGCCCTGGTGGCCTTCTTCCCGCACGATGTTGGGGCCGGTCCGCCGCAGGCGCTCGGCCGCCGCGGCCTGGCTGAGGCCGGCGCGCGTGGCGCCCAGGGAGGCCAGCATGGCGTTAGCCGGACGGCTCCACTCGGGATCGGGACGGGGTGGCGGGACGCTGCGGCGGGCCATGATCCAAGATCCACCGGTAGGTAGCCGGCGCCTTGATCTGGATTAAGCCGGCCGCGGCCTCCGGGGAGGCCGCCCGTTCCGAGGCGCAGCGCCCGCGGGCAGGCGTCTCAGGGGCGCGGAAAATCGTCCTGCGGTTGAATCCTTGTTCGTGACAAGCACGCGATCCGAGCGCATGCATTCATCTTCCGCCGTCTCTGTCGGACAGGAGCTTCCATTGGCGCCCGAGGCCTTACGAGCCCTCAACATCACCCACTTCGAGCGGCTGCTGATGTCGGAACGCGAGCCCGACCAACGCCGCGTCATCGAACAACTGCTGGCGGAGGAACGGCTCAAGCCCCTCAGCGCCTATCCGTGCGAGGATTCCGAGCGGCCGGGCGCCGACGACGCGAAGGGCGCCGCCTAGACCTGGAGGCTAGGTCTTCAGCGACAGCCAGGCGGCCTTGATCTGGGCGAAGGCGGGGTCAGTCTCGGTTTCCAGGCTGTGCTTCTGGTTGATCTTGCAGCCCACCATGTCGTGGTTGCGCCACTTGGCTCGCACGATGAACACTTGGCCGTCCGGAACGTGCAGCACGGTGAGCGCCTTGGGCAGGGGCACCAGGGCGGGAATCTCCAGCTTCAGCCCGCTGGCGCTGACGTCCCGCATGGTGGCGTCCCACCAGGACCCGAGGTTGGGACCATAGAAGACCCTCACCCGATCGCTGACGGGGGCGCGGGGTTCTATACGACGATCGATCCAGGCGGCTTCAGACATGGGCCAAGCTCATAGGCCAAGGATGCTAAATTTTTCTAAGCTTCGCCGTTTCCCGGCGGAATGCGACCAGGAGGCGCAGTCTGGCGCCGGATGCAGGACCCGAATTGGTGCCGGATACAGGACTCGAACCCGTGACCTTCGGTTTACAAAACCGCTGCTCTACCAGCTGAGCTAATCCGGCATTATGAATAAAATCAGATGCTTGCGGGCTTGGTGTTCCGCCGATTCGTCTTCTGGGGCACGCATGGGGCACAGGTGGATCTATGCCGGCCGCGAGCGGCCTTTCTAGGAGCCGGGCGGGGGAGATGGCAACCCTACGCTTCTTCCAACGCGGTTTGGGTATCTGTTGCATCCTCGTGCGGGCGCGACCGCCCAGCGAGCAGGGCGCCATCACCGCCCCAACTCTCTCCCGCTCTCCGGTTTGCGCCTGGCCGCCTCCCGCTCGAGCTGACGCTCTGGCGCGCCCCGTTGCAGCTCCAGCGCCGAGGTCTTGGTGGTGTCCCGGCTCAAGGCCGCGGGGAGCCGGCGCAGATCGTCGGTGAAGACCCGGGCCTCAACGCGGGCCCGGGAGAGGGCGACGTAGAAGGTGTCCGCGGCTGTGGTCCGGCGACGGGTTTCCAAGTCGATGAGAACCCGCTGAGCGGTCAGCCCCTGGCTGCTGTGGACGGTCGTAGCGTAGGCGTGATCGATATGTAGGGGCTTGTCCGAGCGTAGCGGGAAGGTGTGTTTCCCATCGGTCAGCATGACGCCACGGCTGTTCGCGTGCAGAACCTTCATGCAGTCGCCCTTCGTGACATGTAGCGACGGGTCATTGCGCGTGATCCGCACCATGTCGCCGACGGCCAGCTGCGCCTTCGCCGTCCCATAGACGGAGAGCTGATAGGCCTTGGCTGGATCGAACTTGATGTGCCTGCCCGCCGTGTCGGTGACGTTGAGCCGTCCATCGCGTCCGATCTCCTTCACCTCGTAGAACTCGCCGCGCCGCAGCTTCAGGTCGGGGAGGTTGAGTTCGGGCTGGATGCGGTCGCCCACCTCGAAGTTCTTGGCGTACCGGCGCTCCTCCTGGGTGGTGTCACGCCGGACCAGGAACTCTACGCCGACGCTCCGAGCCTCGAGGCCGAGCTCGCGGCGGACAAGCAGATTGATCTCGCGCCGCGCCTCGTTGGTTCCAGAGAGGATGAGGGTCTTCTCCCGCTCCGCCGAAGTCAGCTTGGCGTAGGTGATGGCGATCTGCAAACGACGCTGATGGTCGTCGCGGATCTCGTGGAGGTGCTCGACCTTGTCCAAGGCCGCCTGGGTCTTGCCCGTGGCGGCGAGTCCCACCGCTTCCTTGAGCATGGGATCGAGCTGGCGTTTGATCTCGGTCATCTGGCGCATGGCCATGCCTTCGCGAATGAGCTGATCGAAGGGACGGCCGGCCTCGATGGCCTTGGTCTGGCCGCGGTCGCCCATCAGCACCACTCGCGCGCCGGCGGCTTCGGCCGTCTTCAGCAGGCGCGCCATCTGCCGTGCCGGGACCACGCCGGCCTCGTCGATGACGAGCACAGACTTGCGGGTCAGGCCTGGGTCCTTCGCCTGCAGGAAGGCCGCCACAGTGTTGGCCTTGACCCCGAGTTCCTGGAGCGCGGCGACCTGCGCGCGGTAGGGGGCGAGCGCGCGCATCTCATAGCCGGCACGGTCGATCTCGGCCTTGGCCGCGCTCAGCATGTGGCTCTTGCCGGTGCCGGCATAGCCCTCGACGCCGATCACCCGATCGCGGCCGTAGAGGACGAATATCGCCGCGTCCATCTGGCCGCTCGTCAGCGGGCGCTCGAACACTCTGCCGGCTGGTCCGTCGCCCTTGCAGATCGGGCTGACCGCTTCACGACCTGACCGCTCGATGCGCAGGACCTCTCGCTCCTGGGCCAGGGCGTCCACCGTCGTGTACCGAACGGGGGCCTGCACCAGACGTCCCTCGTCGATCGCGAAGCGCAGCAAGCGCTCGGCCGACAGCCGGGTCTCCCCGGCGGAGGTCAGCTCGGCGATGAGGTGCTCGAGAGGGCGTCGCTGAGCCTTGCGATCGCCTGCCAGGGCGTAGCAGCTGGCTTCGCGGACCAGGAGGCCGTCACGCACCTCCTGGCGGATCGCACCATAGATCGCGTCGTTGGACCGCACGCCCTGGACGCCGTGCTTGAATGCGACCTCCAGAAGACGTTCCTGTGTGACGACCGACTCGCGCTCCATGATGTGCTTGATCGCGTAGCGCACCGCCTGGCGGGCGGCCTTCGCCTCGGCGACCGGCCCCGGACGCCTGAAGATGTTCAGGCGCTCGCCGAGGGATCGTTCCTTGCCGGCGCGCGGGCCCAGGTTCATGCCAAGCTGCCGCGCCCTGTCCCGCCATTCCCCATGAAGGGCTGCTCTGTCGAGCTGAGGCGACTTCGGCGCGCGCGTCTCCAGGGCCGCGCGCTGACGTTGGTCGCGGCTGGATGTCTCGCGCGTGAGGCCCTGATCAGCGAGCCGCGCCTCGATCTGGACGCTGCGGCGGCTGAAGTCGCGCAGCGCCTCTCGGCTGAAGCCCGAGATCTCGAAGGTGCCTTCTCGGCCATAGCTCAGGCGGTAGCCCTGGCTCTCCAGGTCTCGCGCCAGCTCGGCCCGGTACTGGGCTCCCAGATAGGCGGTCATCGCCATGATCTTGTCGTTCTTCAACGCACGCCACGTGCCGTCCGATCTCTGGGTGAGGTTGAGGATCACGGCGTGGGTGTGCAGCTCGGGATCGTGGGCCCGGGTGGTCTCGTGCCGAAACTTGGCGATGATCAAGTTGCCGGTGGTCTCGTCGTGGGAAACCCCACACACCTTGCGGCGGGCCTGGGCCTGGCCCTCGACGGCTTCCATCACCTTGGTGACAGCTCGGTCGTGGGCGGCGATCAGGTCGGTGTGGTCACCCACCAGAGCCAGGACCGACACGCTCTTCGGCGCCGAGAAGGTGAAGTCGATACCGATGCGCGTCTTGCTGTCGGCGCGGGTCGAGTCCCGCAAGGCCGCCGCGTGGGGGTCTATCTGTCCCCGCAGCAGCTCGCGGAAGCGCTGGGCGTCGACCTCGCCCTCGAGGCCTAGCAGCTCCGCCCCACGACCCTGCCAGACCTGCGCCTCGCCCTCCTTGGCGTAGTAGTCGTCGGCGGCGTCGCCATAGTAGCTGGCGACGTCGCCGACATCGACACGGGTCAAGACCTTGTGGCTGAGCATGGGGTCAGCGGCCCTTGCCAATCTGATAGGTCGGCAGGCCGATCAGCTCGATCTCGGCCCGAGCTTTATGGGCCTCTTCCATCCTCGTCAGGCGGAGGATGTAGAGCACCTCTACAAGAAGGCCCTCCAGATCGACCCAGTCCGGCCCCAGCACGCCGTAACCCCTGGGCTTGCCACCTCGCTGCGCGAGGTCGGGATTGAGGAAGGCGAGGTCGCCGCGCAGTCCGTTGATAGCCGCAAGCGTGGGGTCGGACGCCTCAAGGCGCTGGCGGATTACTTCGGAGACGGACAGGCCGCGGTCGGCGGCCTCAGCCTGCAGGTGGGCATGGATGTGCGGCGTCAGCCGCACCTGGATCGGTGGCGTCAGGGACATTTGGGACCTGTATTGGCTTTAGTTACAGCTGAGCCCTGCTGGGCTTGGCTTTGAGAGGCCCCGCGTACACAGCGACGTAGTGCCGTATGCGGGCGGGGAATCTGGAAAATCTAGTTAAATCAACGGCCTGTCGGCACCGCGAGGGTGCGTATGGTGTATGGGCATTTTAAGGACCCAAGGGCGTTTGAAATGACGGAACGGTGAGCCCGAAATGGGGTGCCAGGACCCAATCATCGGGGTGGCGACTAGACGAGACGGGAGTAGGGCAAAGGTGAAGCAGAAGTAGTACAAGGATGACACGGTGTTCACACAGAAATAGCACAACGATGACACAGGGTTCACACAGAAGTAGTACAAGGGTGAGCCAGGGATGACACAGAAGTAGTACAAAACGGCACTCCAAGTGAGCTGCGAGGACGACTACCTGACAGGTGAGCGAGAAGGGCGTGAGACGCGCCCCGCCGCGCGCCATCGGGCGGGGAGGGATCACTTCAGGGGGAGAAGTCCGACCTCCGCCCCGTCCCATCGCGCACCGAGCCAGCGTTGCGTCCATGATGAGTTGGGGGCGGAGATGGCGGCCGCGTAGGTACGCGGACGGCGCCGCCACGCGGACAAGAGCGCATCACCTGTCCGGCGGCTGGATGGGTCTGCTAGAGCGAAGCGCTGCGCTTCAGGTCGATCCAGTCGTTGATGTCGGACTCAAGCCAGGCGACGCGCCCGGGCGAGACCCTGATCGGGCGCGGCGCGCTCTCGGCCCGGACCAGGCGCCACCAGGTGGTGCGGCCCAGATTGCCGACCATCGGTCGGACGGTCTTCCAGCCGATCAGCTTCTTGTTCGTCGAGATGTTCATTCACGGTTCCAGTTCGTGGCGCCCGGTTCGGGGCGGTTTGTCGGGGTCGACGCCCAACCATCAGCGCTGGTAAGTGAGCGGAACCTTAAGGGAACAATCGGGAGAGCGTCCCGAAAAACTGTGTAAAATTAAATGGTTCCGTAACTTCAAGCGCCCAGAGATGCGAAGTCCGCGCGGGCGATAAGAGATGCTTTGGGTGAGCAGTTACTTCTTAGGGCGGACCAGCCCGCCGAGCCGGCTGTTCGGCTGCGGGGAAGCCAGACGGACGCATTTTCCGCCGCGAAATTTTTCCCGCACCTCGATGATTATTTTCGATCTCACCCTGTTGCGGGGCGTTGCGCGCCGGTTCGGCCGCAATTCCTGGGGGCGATGCCCAGTTGATCTTGGAGCGCGACCGCCCCCTAGTGGCGCGGTGCGGTCTAGCCAACGCTCCGTGGCGGCAGGTTTGCAGTGAAAGAGAAGGCGAAATGAGCGGCAGTCAAACCGCGAAGTCCCTGGCCTCCTGGGGCGTCGATTCAATTGGGCTGCACTTACTGCTGGCGACCGTCGCCATCGTGAGTTGGGTCATCCTTTTGTCGGGAGCCTTACGCCCGACGGCCGAGCGGGCGGAGGAGGCCAGGCTTTGCGAGCAAGCGGTGCGCGAGCTGGTCCACGCGACCGACAGCGTCTCCGTGGATCGCAGCGCCTTCATCATCGACAAGCTGCGCTGCGACGTCGTCAAAGCGTCCCTCGCGAAGTAGGACGCCCCTGAGCGCCCCGACGTCGACCCGGCTGTCGCCATCTCCGTGAGCTCATTGAGGCTGTGCTGCTGCGGGCTCACGCTGCGGTGAGCGTTCGGCCTCGGCCTACGATGGTGAGGGCTCCGTCCGGCAGCGGGCGCTGGAGGACTTTGGCGTCCTCCCACGGCGCCGTGAGCCAGGTCCTCACCTCCTCTGGCGTCGTCAGGATCACCGGCTTCGCCTTGCTATGGATGGTCGCGACCTCGGCGTTGGCGTCGGTGGTGAGGAAGCCGTAGAGGTCGCAGGTCTCCCATCCGGTCTTGATCTTCCGGACGCAGCCGTGATCCAGGGTGTGAACTCCGGCAAAATAGGTGAGGGGCTTGTCCTCGCCGCGAGCGAACCAGATCGTTTCCAACGACCCGCCGACCTGGTCAGGCTCGCTGAACGCGGTGAAGGGGACGACGCAGCGGTTGGCGACCCCAAGCCAGGGCGCCCAGTGTCTGCTCTCCGTTCTGCGTATGTTGGTGGTGCCTTTGTCAGGCTCCATCTTCACCAATTCGGCGAAAGCCGCCTCATCGACGGTCTTGCCCTTGGCCCGCACCTTGTTGGCGCGGACGCTTGCGGCGTCGAACAGCGCCTTCTTCGAACTCGGCATGCCCCACCGCGCGAACCCTACCTCCCGGCCGCCGTCAGCGGTGTTGCGCAGGATGGGGGCACGGTAGTCGGGGTAGAGCTGCGCCTTCCAGGTGAGGTCGACGTTTGACCCTTCGGCCGGCATCGGCAGCGGCTCGCCAAACAGCGCCTCATGAGCCTCGGCCCAGCCATAGAGGTCGATGGGGAGTTCGTAGAGATTGCACATAGCGACGAGCTAAGCCCGAGAGCACCCTCGCAAGATCAGCGCTTCGCGGCGACGATACTGATCTTCCCCCGAATTAGTGGACGGGGTTAAGCCGCTCTGCGTTCGGCGTCGG
>JAZKBZ010000076.1:0-3941 GCA_040388315.1 Pseudomonadota bacterium
CGCCGGCCTTCGCCGAGGTCGCCCGCTCCCAGGCCCGCGTGGTGGCCTCGGCTCCCAGCCTGAAGGCCTGGGAGGACGCCTATCTCGAGGCCCTGGAAGCCGACGGCCAGGCCGCCGCCGCCCAGGCCGTGCGCTGGACCGCCTTCCAGCAGCGGCTGTCGGCCGAGCGCCTGCGGGCCCATCTCAAGCGCCTGCCCGACTTCGACGACGTGGAGGCCGAGGACCGGGCCATGGCCTATGTGGCGGGCTTCAAGAGCTTTCCGGCCGCCCTGCGCTTCTTCCTGGCCTGGCCGGCGCTCGGCCAGGCCGCGGCCTTGATCCTGGGCCGCGCCGACGAGATCGACGGCGACGACTATGAGGGGCTGGAGGCCGCCGCCCAGGCTCTGGAGACCCGCCACCCCCTGGCCGCGACCCTGCTGTACCGGGCGATGATCGGGCGGACCCTGCAATTCAGCCGCCGCGACCGCTTCGCCGACGCCGAGCGCTGGATGGCCGACTGCGCCGCCCTGGCGCCCCGGATCGCCGATTTCGGCGACCATGAATCGCATGCCGACTTTGTGCGTCGGGTAGGACACACTCCACAGGCCTGACGCCTTGCGCCGTCCAAAGGCCGCGCTCGGGCCTTGCGGCGGACTCTTTCGAGGCGCACAGGGTCGCCCATGGCGATGCAGAAACGACGGATTGATCGCGCTCAGCGGTTTCGGGCGCGGCGAGTCTGGTGGGACCGGCACGGCGCCTTCGCCCGCGGCCTGCTCACCGGGACCCTTGTGACCCTGTTGGCGGTCTGGATCGCCAAGATGGCGGCGGCCACCTTCTAGACCGTCTCCGGGGTTCGCGCCGCGCCCGCCGTCACCGGTCGGTTTTCCAGCACCAGCAGGGCCGCGGCCGTGTTGGAGATGGGGATGTGATAGTGCTGGTGGACCCGCGACACCTGGCCGGTCATGGCCCCGCGCATGGCGATCCACATCAGCAGCTCGACTCCCTGGGACCCCGCCTGCTCGACGAGGTCCAGGCTCGACAGCGCCGTCAGGGGCGAAGGATCGGTGGCCAGGGCCTCGAGGCACATCTGGTCGAAGTCGCGGTTGATGAAGCCGGCCCGCTCGCCCTCCAGCTGGTGCGACAGGCCGCCGGTGGCGATCACCACCACCTTCAGGTCCTTGTCATAGGTCTCGATGGCCCGGCCGATGGCCTGGCCCAGCTTGAAGCAGCGCCGCGGCGAGGGCAGGGGGTGCTGGACCGTGTTGATGGCGATGGGGACGACCGGCGGTGGGGCGCCCTGCGGCCAGAACAGCTCCATGGGGATGCAGAAGGCGTGGTCCACCAACATCTCCTGGCAGGTGGTCAGGTCGAATTCCTGCGCCACCAGATGCTCGATGATGTGCCAGGACAGGTCGCGGTCGCCGGCGAAGGGCGCCAGCACCGGCAGGCCCCAGCCCTCGTCGGCGTTGCGATACTCCGACGCGGCCCCGACGGCGAAGGTGGGCAGCTTGTCGAGGAAGAAGTTCAGGCCGTGGTCGTTGTAGAGCACGACGGCGACGTCGGGCTTGACCCTGTCCAGCCAGGCGCGGGCGGCGGGGAAGCCGTCGAAGAAGGGCTTCCAGTAGGGCTCGCCCTCGCGGTGGTTGGCGATGGCGTTGCCGATGGCGGGCACGTGGGAGACGGCCAGGCCGCCGACGATGGTGGCCATGGTCTCAGGCTCCCGCGGCGAGCAGCTTGGCCTTGAAGGCCTCGACGGTGACCCCGGTCTGCTGCGCCCCCAGGTCCTGGACGTTGAGGCCCAGTATGCCGGCCAGCTTGGCCAGGTAGTAGATGTTGCCGCCTTCCGCCAGCAGGGCCAGGACGTCGCGGTCGGCCACCGCGCGGCGTTGGGCGTCGGTCAGGCCGAAGCGCCGCTCATAGGCCTCTTCGTCGGCCAGGAAGGCCTCGCGGTTGGCCGCCTCGTTGAACGAGAAGCACATCTTGTTCAGGCCGTAGCCTCGCTTGGCCATCTCCCCGTCGAACACGCCCAGCGCCTCGGCTCGCGTCGTCATGATCTGGCTCCCTCAACTCGAAGGGCAGGCGATCACCGCGTCCGGCGGGCGCCCTTGATCTGGGTCAAGCCGCGACCGTAATTGCCGCTGACGGTTTGTGACGCGAACAAAAAGGCGGCGGGCCTAGAGCTATTCCCGTTTCGAATGAATCGAAACGGGGCTCTAGATCTCTGACTTGGTCGCTCTTCCTGATCGCCTGACTTGATCCAAGTCAGGCGGGAAGCGCTCTAGCGCGGCGGGTCGTACTCCAGGCCGAGCTTGGCCAGGCGGGCGGCCTCGGGGCCGTAACGGCGGCCCATGGCGGCCAGGTCGCCCTCGATCTGCGCGGCGACCGGGCCGGACTGGAGGGGCAGGCGGTAGGCGCCCTCGCGCGGCTCGCCGGTGGCCAGTATGGCCAGGCCGTTCCGGGAGCGGACGGCGCCGAGGCCCGGCCGGGTGATCGCCACATGGGTCCGATAGCTGCGCGACCAGGTGTCGGCGCGCAGGGCCAGCGCCACTTCGTCAACGCCGTCGGTCAGCGGGATCTCCACCGTCTCGTGGCGCCAGAAGGCGGCGAGCGCCGCGATCCCGTGACGATAGTCGGCGCCGGTCACCTGGAAGTCGGCGGTGCGGTGGGCGGGGCCCCATTCGCGAACGCCGATGCGGTCGGCGGTGGCCTGGGCCGCCGGGCGGCCGCCGATGGCCTCCACCAGGGCCAGGGACGCGGGGATCGAGGCCGAGACGCCGGTGGTGGAGATCACCCGCCCGTCCTGCACGTAGCGGCGGTCGCGCACCCAGGTGGTGTCGGGATAGGCCTTGGTCAGGCCCTTCAGGGCCGACCAGTGGGTGGTGGCGCGCTTGTCCTTCAGCAGGCCGGCGTTGGCCAGGACCCGGGCCCCCTCGCAGATGGAGACCACGGTGGCGCCCTTGGCCGCCTGGGCCCGCAGCCAGGCCGCCAGCTCGGGGCTCTTGGGCTTCACCTGGGCGGGCACGATGATGATGTCGGCGCCGGCGGGTTCGGCGGCGTCGAACTGGGCGGTGGTCTGGTCGGCCAGGACGCGGAGAGCAGGCCTCAGCCGCACCTCTCCGGGGCCGGTCGAGACGCTGCGCACCTCGGCGACGCCGGACTCCTTGAGCACGCCATAGGGAATGGCGAAGTCGGTGGTCTCGGCCCCGGCGTTGTCGGCCAGGACCGCCACCAGCGGCCTGACCCGGCCCGGCTTGGGGGCGGGAAGGGTCAGGCCGTCGGCCCGGACAAGCGCCACGCTCGGCCCCGTCGCGGCCCAGGGGGCGACCGGTTGCAGGAAGGCGAGGGTCGCCGCGGCAGCCGCGGCGGCGAGGACGGGGTGCGCATGTCAGGTCTCCGGGGAGGAAGCGGGCGTCAGTCTTGCGAGGCGGCCGGGGCGCTCGCCTGGCTCGGGGCGTTGCAGGCGCAGCTTTCGCCGCACTGGCAGTCGGGGCCGCAGGCGCACGGTTGGCAGGAGCAGTTGTCGTTGGTGCAGGGGGTGGACATGGGAAGTCTCCGTTTGGGGTTTCAACGAGGATCACCCTAGGCGTCGAAGGGGGTGGCGGAAATGTCATAAGTATCGCATATTGCGCCATGCCCCACGCTCAGCCCCACCCCCGCAAGATCGCCCTCATCGGCTATGACGGCGCCCAGTCCCTCGACCTTGTCGGCCCCCTGGAGGTGTTCTCCATGGCCAACCGGTTCACCGGGTCCCCCGCCTATCAGGTGATCCTCGTGTCACTTTCCGGCGGCGAGATCGTCTGCAATTCCGGCCTGCGGCTGGCCGGCGCCGCGCGGGTCGCCGACCTGCCCGACGACCTCGATACGGTGCTGCTGGCGGGGGGCGACGAGGCGGGCCTGCTGTCCATGCGCGGCAGCGGTGTTGTCATTAAACTCGCGGATAGCTTCTTTCTTTTCGCCACCAT
>JAZKBZ010000076.1:3951-24049 GCA_040388315.1 Pseudomonadota bacterium
CCGCGGCCGGGCTGCTGGACGGCCGCCGCGCCACCACCCACTGGGACGCCTGCGAGAACCTGGCCGCCTTCCGCCCCGCCGTGCGGCTGGAGCCCGACGCCATCTTCGTGGCCGACCCGCCCTTCTACACCTCGGCCGGGGTGACGGCGGGGATCGACCTTTGCCTGTCCTTCGTGGAGGCGGACCTGGGGGCGGACGCAGCCCTGGCGGTGGCGCGCAACCTGGTGCTGTTCATGCGCCGTCCGGGCGGCCAGACCCAGTTCAGCGCCGGCCTCGGCGTCCAGGCCGCCGCCACGCCCCGCCTGCGCAAGCTGATCGCCGAGGTCAGCGCCGACCCCACCGGCGACCTCAGCCTGCCCGAGCTGGCCCGGCGCGGCGGCATGACCGAGCGCACCTTCTCCCGCGTCTTCCAGAAGGAGACGGGGACGACTCCGGCGGCCTTCGTGGAACTGGCGCGGGTGGATCGGGCCAAGGCCCTGCTGGAGACCTCCGACTGGCCCCTGGCGCGGGTGGGGGAGCGGGCGGGCTTCGGCAGCCTGGACGGCCTGCACCGCGCCTTCCAGAAGCGGGTGGGGATCACGCCCGGGGAATACCGCCAGAGGTTCGGGCGGGTGGCGGCCTAGAGCGTGACGGCCTGAAGGGGATACCGGTTCAGGCGCCCGTCACGCTCCAACGCCTCTAGGCGCGGCGGCGCAGGAGGATCACCGCCTCGATCGCCAGCAAGACGGCCGCGCCCGCCGCCAGCCAGGCCGCGTTCGGCTTGCCGGCCTGCTCGGCCACATAGACCGCCGCCAGGCCCCAGACGATGGGCGCCAGATAGACCGGCGAGGCCAGCCGCCAGCCGACCGCGCCGCCCGCCAGCAGAACCGCGGCGATTCCAAGCACCGCCCAGGTGAGGTCGGGCCCGATCACGCCCTGGGCCGTGAGCACGGTGAGGATGTTGATGGCCGAGGCGATGGTCAGCCAGCCCGCCAGCAGGGCAAGCGGCCAGACGATCAGTAGGCGGTCGCGGAAGGTGGGGTTGGGGGCGTCCGCCCGGGCGCGCCTCAGGCCCGCGATCAGGGTCGCCGCCGAGATGACGATGATCGCCACGCTGAGCCATTGGGCGTTGAAGGCCGAGGCCAGGATCCAGGCGCCGCAGCCGGCGATCGCCACCGCCGAGGGCCAGGCCAGGGCCCGCAGGGTGGGGGTCTCGGGCGCGAGCGTGAGTTGATAGAGGGCGTAGGCGGTCAGGCCCAGATAGATCAGGCCCCAGATGGAGAAGGCGTAGCCCGCGGCCCGCAGGGTCTGGTCGCCCTGGCCGGCGAACTCGGCGGCCGAGAGCCCGATGTGCTGGGTGGCCTGGATCGCCGGAATGGCGATGGCCGCGGTCACGGCCAGCAGGACGATCAGGCTTCGTCCGAGGGGGCGTCGGGTCATGTCATGGCTCCGCTTGAACCCTAGGAGCGCGGGACGGCGGCGTCGGTTCCCCGGCGGGCCCGCCGGTCCGGCGCGCTGGAAGGCGTGCGGCATACAGGCCAGGACTCGACTCGCGGCGGCGGGCTCCAGGAAACGTCACCTCTTCGACGAGCCTTGGACCGTCCGCGCCGCGAGGGGGCCGCCGGGCCGGGCGAGGGCGATTTTTCGTTGCCGCCGTCGCGGGCGGCGAATTATTTGAGGCCAATGAACCTGATCGATCCCGGCGTCGCCGCCCTGCTCGCCCAGGCGGTGATCGCCCACGAGGCGGGACGCCTCGACGAGGCCGAGCGCCTGCTGCGACGTATCAGCCTGTCGGCGCCGAGGGTGGCCCAGGCCCGCCATCACCTGGGCCAGTTGCTCTACCAGACCGGCCGCTATCCGCAGGCCGAGGCCGAGCTGCGCCGGGCCCTGGCGATCGCCCCGAGCCCCGAGACTCGGCTGGGACTCGGATTGGCGGTGATGGCGCAGGGCCGCTATCCCGAGGGCTGGGCCCTGTATGGCGCGCGTCATGAGATTCCGAGCATGGGCCTGCCAACACCGAAGGACTTCCCCTATCCCGAATGGCGGGGCGAGGATCTGGTCGGCAAGCATATCGTCATCTTCCCCGAGCAGGGCTTCGGCGACCAGATCCAGTTCGCCCGCTTCACGCCTCAGCTCCAGGCCCTGGGCGCCGACGTCACCCTGCTGTGCCGGCCGACCCTGGAGCGGCTGTTCGCCCACAGCTTCCCGGGCGCCCGGGTGCTGGCCGCCACCGGGGCGGTGGACTTCCCCGACCCCGACTACTGGGTCATGGCCGGCAGCCTTCCGGCGCCCCTGGGGATGACCCTGGAGAGCCTGCCGAACGAGCCCTATCTCGCCACCCCCGCCACCTGGCCGCCCCTGCCGCCGGGCTTGAAGATCGGCCTGGCCACCAAGGGCAGTCCCACCAACGGCAATGACCGCCACCGGTCGCTCACCGCGGACCAGGCCGCCCAGCTCACCGCCGTCCTGCCGGGCCAGGTGATCGACCTGGATCCCGCCATGAGTGGGGCCCGGGACTTCGCCGACACCGCGGCCCTGATCGCCCAGCTCGACCTGGTGGTGACGGTGGATTCGTCCATGGCCCACCTGGCCGGGGCCATGGGCAAGCCCTGCTGGGTGATGCTGTCGGTGCTGGGGGTGGACTGGCGCTGGCTGGACCGGGCGAGCGACAGCCCCTGGTATCCGAGCGTGCGCCTCTACCGCCAGGGACCCGACCACGCCTGGGGGCCGGTGATCGCCGCGATCAGCGCGGACCTGGCGCGGGGCGGCATAGGTTGAGGGCTGAGCCGCATATGGGCGGCGGTTCCAATGGCTCCCGGAGCAGGACTCGAACCTGCGACAAGTCGGTTAACAGCCGACTGCTCTACCAGCTGAGCTATCCGGGATCACCGTTGGAGGCGGGCGTATACGATGGCCCGCGCGTCGGTGCAAGTCGGTCCGAGCGCTCTTTTAATACCCCGCGACCTTGCCGTTCGGCTGGCCGTCGACGATCTGGTCCAGGTACTCGCTGAGGCCGTAGCCCACCAAGTCGCCGCAGCGGTAGCGGGTCATGCCCTCGGTGATGCGGGTCTGCAACTCCTGACCGTCCGGCGTGGTGCGGCGGTTGCGCAGGGGGATCAGGGACATGACCTCGCCCGTGACCTCATAGGCCTTGCCGCCGTGGGTCTTCACCTTAGCCCGCAGGGCGGTCTGGTAGCCGTTCTCGTCCCAGTCCGAGTCGATCACGCATTCCTCGATCAGGTAGTAGGCGCCGTCGGCGAACACCATGCCGCCCTGGCGCGCGCCGCCCTTTCCGTCGCCGATCACCGACAGCATCATTCCGAAGTCGCGGCCGAAATTCATCGGGCACCACCGGTACCAGTCGATGGCCTGCCAGTGGCGCGGGCCCCAGGACTTGTCGCGCAGGCCAAAGCCCTCGATCTCGAATCGCTCGTCGCCGACGGTGAAGACGCCCTTGGCGGCGCAGTGCTGCTCATAGTGAGCCTTGGCGAAGGATTTCTCCGGATCGATCTCGATCGGGGTCCCGTCCTCGCGCACCGTCTCGCCGCCGTACATCGGCGAAACGCCCTCATAGTCGAGGGTCACGGTGCAGGGCAGGGACGGATTGTCGCGGAAGGCCTTCTTGGGGTCGGCCATCTCGTGGGGGCGCTCCAGAATCAACGCCTTGCCCGAATAGGTCACCTTCAGATGCTTGAAGGGTTCGACCACCTCGACCTTGAGTCCCCCGGCGTTCATCTCCGAATTGTCGGTGATCGTGGGCCGGGCGAACATGAAGGCCACCCGCCCGCCGGGCAGGTAGAGGCAGATGGTCATCTCGGCGTAGTGCTCGTTGGCGCGGTTGCCGATGCGGAACCAGCCGCCGGTCTGCTTGCCCGGATCGAAGACGTTGAAGTACATGCTTTCGTTGTAGTTTTTGACATTACCCGGATCGTGGGTGAACTCGTCCTGGGGATCGAGGCGGGTCGTGAAACCGGTCGGGGCCTTGGCCATGGCATGTCCTCCACCCGCGACTTCGCGCGGTCTGGAGGGGAGCTTGCGCCCCTTGACGCGGGGGCCGCCAAGCGCGGGCCAAAAAAAGAGCCCGGCCGAAGCCGGGCTTGGAAAGTGGTGATGGTGGGGTGTCTTCAAGGAAGACCAGTGCAGAGTCGGCGCTTATGGTTAATCAGGTCTTAACCGCCGGTTCCGAGGGACGCCCTCGACGGAGGGGCGGGGGCTCGGCTAACTCAGGGCCGGTCCTCAGGCGGAATCGCGATGCACATACACTTCACGGGCATAGCCGGGGCGGGGATGAGCGCGGTGGCGCTGATGATGCGCGACGCCGGCCACCAGGTCTCCGGCTCCGACGAGGACGTCTTCCCGCCGATGTCCACCTATGTGGCGGGCCTGGGCTTCCCGGTGACCTACCGCTTCGACGCCGCCAACCTGCCCGACCATCTCGACGTCCTGGTGCTGGGGACCAGCGCCAAGCTGGGGGGGCAGGACAATGTGGAGGTGGCCGCGGCCCGGGCGCGGGGCGTGCGCATCACCACCTTCGCCGAGCTGGTGGGGGAGGCCACCCAGGGCCGCGAGAACATCGTCGTGGCCGGCTCCTTCGGGAAGTCCACCTGCACCGCCCTGATGGCCCACATCCTGCGCAGCGCCGACTATGACGCCGGCTGGATGATCGGGGCGATCTCGCCCTCCCTGCCGGCCACCGGCCACTGGGGCAGCCACCACGAGATGCTGCTGGAGGGGGACGAGTACATCGTCGGCAACGGCGACACCCGGTCGAAGTTCGCCCTCTACCACCCCAGGCACCTGCTGCTGACCTCGCTGATCCATGACCACGTCAATGTCTTCCCGACCTTCCACGACTACGAGGCGCCGTTCATCGAGCTGATGCACGCCCTGCCGCGGGGCGGGCTGATGGTGGCGCGCGATCACTCGGCCATCCGCAAGATCGCCGCCGAGACCCACGCCCACACCGTCTGGTACGACACCGCCCCCTGCGACGGCTGGTTCAGCGAGGACGTGGCCTATGGCGACACCACCAGCTTCAAGCTGGCGCGGCCGGACGGGGAGCGCATCGGTCTCACCACCACCCTGCTGGGCGCCCACAACATCGAGAACATCGTGGGCGTCTGCGCCTTCCTGCTGGAGCGCGATCTGGTGAGCGAGGAGAAGCTGGCCCGGGGCGTGGCGAGCTTCGAGGGCATCCGCCGCCGGCTGGACCGGCTGACCAAGACCTCCAGGGTCCCGCTGATCGAGGGCTTCGGCTCCTCCTACGAGAAGGCCCGCTCGGCCATCGACGCCCTGCAGTTGCACTATCCGACCCGGCCGCTGATCGTGGTCTTCGAGCCGCACACCTTCTCCTGGCGCAGCAAGGACGCGCTCTCCTGGTACGATACGGTGTTCGAGGGCGCCGCCCGCGTGCTGATCATCCCGCCGCCGGGCCATGGGGCGCAGACCCACCACCAGTCCACCCACGCCGAGATCCTGGCGCGCGCCCGCGCCGCCGGGATCAATGTCGAGGGACCGACGAGCGCGCGGGCGGTGACCGAGTCCCTGTCGCACCTGAAGGGAGACGAGATCGTCCTGCTGCTGTCCTCCGGACCCCTGCTGGGCCTGCCCGACAGCCTGCCGCCGATCATGGACCGGCTCTACGGATAGGGGAGGGACCCATGCGCCTTGAGACCATCGCCCTGGCCGCCTGCCTCGGCCTGACGGCGGCGGCCTGCCAGAAGCCGGCGCCCGCCCTTCCTGGGACCCCGGCGTCTGCGCCCCTGACGCAGGCCGAGCGTGACGCCGCCCGCGAGACCCTGATGGCCCACGAGGGCGAGTGGGACTGCGCGGCGCCGGCCCCCTTCGACAGGTCGACCCGCCGCCTGCTGGTGGAGGACGCCGAGGCTCGGGTGGTCTCGCCCGCTGGCTTCCCGGGGCCTGTGGTGCTGGGTGGGGCGACCGGCGTCACGGTGTTCCGCAAGGCCGGCGCCGGCTGGGCGGGGTACATGGTCGATCCGATCTCGCAGGTGGAGGCGGTCCGCTACGGGCCGCAGGGGCTCTATGTGGTCACCAAGGTCGTCCGCGAGGGCGGCGGGCCCCTAGGCCTGGCCCTGCTGCCCACCGGCGGCGGCGCCCTGGTCTGCGCGGGCCTGGCCACGCCCGAGGGCCTGGACGTCCCCGCCGAGCATCCGGAGTTCGTCAGCCTGTCCATGGACCCCGACGGCAGGGGCGCCCTGATCGCCAAGGCCGAGCGGGCCGAAGCCGCGGCCCTCTGGTTCCGCTACGAGACCAAGGACGGCGGCGCGACCTGGTCGGCGGCCCAGACGGTGGTCAAGCCCACCGCGGCCGCCCCCGACCTGCCGGCGCCGGACCAGCGCAAGGTTCCCCCCGCCCTGGCCCGCGAGATCGCCGGAGCCTGACCGCTCCGGCTAGTGCCGGGCGGGGATAGGCTGGACGTACTCGTCCTTGGCCGCCCCCTCGGTCTCGGCGAAAGCCTTCTTCTTCGGCCCCATGAAGCCGAACAGGAAGGCGGCGACCTTGCGCATCTGGATCTCCTCCGCGCCCTCGGTGATCCGGTAGCGGCGGTGGTGGCGGTAGATGTGCTCGAAGGGCTTGTGGCGCGAATAGCCGATGCCGCCGTGCACCTGCATGGCCCGGTCGGCGGCCTCGCAGACCAGGCGGTTGGCCCAGTAGTTACACATGGAGACCTTGTCGGAGATCTGCCGCTCGATCTCCTTGTGCTCCATATGGTCCATGTCCCAGGCGGTCTTGCGGATCAGCCAGCGCAGCATCTCGCACTGGGTGGCCAGCTCCACCAGCGGCCACTGGATGGCCTGGTTGTCGGCCAGCGGCTTGCCGAAGGGCTTGCGGGCCCGGGCGTATTTGACGCTTTCCTCGATGCAATAGACCGCCGCCCCCAGGGACGAGGCCGCCTGGCGGATGCGGTTCTGGTGCACGAAGCTCTGGCCCAGGCCCAGCCCCCGGTCGATCTGGCCCCAGTAGCTGTCCTCCGGGATCCAGACGTCGGTGTAGCTGACGCGGGGGTGGTCGGTGGGCATGTTGAAGGTCCAGAGGTACTCCTCGACCTTCACGCCAGGGGTGTCGGCCGGCACGATAAAGCAGGTGATGCCGGTGGAGTCGCCGTCCTTGCCGCTGGTGCGGGCGAAGACCATGCAGTGGGTGGCCACGTGCATGCCTGTCGACCACATCTTCTCGCCGTTGATCAGCCAGCCGGGCTTGCCGTCCTTCTCGTGCGGGACCGCGCGGGTCTCCATGAAGGTGGCGTCCGAGCCGTGGTTGGGTTCGGTCAGGCCGAAGGTGGTGCGCATCTGGCCGGCCAGCAGTTTGGCGCCGTCCCGGTCGTACTGGGCGTTGGTGGCGAACTCCTTGAACATCAGGATGAAGGGGTTGTTGCCGACGATCGAATGCTCGTTCTGGAGGTCGTTGTGCAGGCCAAGACCGCGGGCGGCCAGGTGCTCGCGGATCACCGCCATGTCGAGGTTGGAGCCGCCCTTGCCCCCCATCTCCGGCGGCCAGGCGTAACGCAGGTGCCCGGCCTCGTCGGCCAGCTTGCGGGCCTCGCCCAGCAGTTCCTCCCATTCCTTCTTCGGCAGGCCGCCGGCCTCCCAGTCCGTGCGCTCGTATTCGCGCCGGTGGTCGAAGTAGCGGATGTTGTCGTCCTTCTGCTCCAGCGGCTTGATCTTGGCCTCGATGAAGGCGTCCAGCTCGGCCAGATAGGCGATCAGTTCGGGGGGGAGGTTGAAGTCCATGGCGTTTCCCTTCGGCCTATTATGGAAGCTCGCGGCCGTTCATTTTGACGATTTACAAGCCGGCGCTCAGGGCCGCAGAACGTCAAGTACAAGTCAGCTCGAGGTGCCGTTGCGTCATGGAAGTCGATATCGCACAAGCGCTTGCGCAACTCGCGCCGACCCTCGGAGGGACGGGCGTCGAGGCCGCCCAACGCCTGTCGGGCGGCGCGAGCATGGAGACCTGGGCCTTCACCCTGACGGGCCCCGAGGGCCCGCGGGAGATGATCCTGCGCCGCCGCTCCGGCCCCTTCGACGAGGAGACCGCGCGATCCACCTCCCTGGCCACAGAGGCCGCCCTGATCTCCGCCGCGGCCAAGGTCGGCGCGCCGGTCGCGCCGTTGATCCGGCTGTGCGAACCGCAGGACGGGCTGGGGGAGGCCCACATCACCGCCCGCATCGGCGGCGAGGCCCTGGGCCGCAAGATCGTCGCCGATCCGAGGTTCGAGGCGGTGCGTCCCAAGCTCGCCCGCCAGTGTGGCCAGATCCTGGCCCAGATCCATTCGGCCTCGCCCGACGGCATCCCGCTCAAGCGCGCCGACGCGGCCGAGGAGTTGGAGCGCTACGAGGCGGTCTACCGTCAGTCGGGGGCCCAGCGGCCGATCCTGGAACTGGGGTTCCAGCATTTGAAGAAGCACACCCCGCCGCCGGTGGCCGACGTCCTGCTGCACGGCGACTTCCGCAACGGGAACCTGATGATCGATCCCGACACCGGTGTCGCCGCGGTGCTGGACTGGGAGCTCTCCCACCTGGGGGACCCGGCCGAGGACCTGGGCTGGCTCTGCGTCAATTCCTGGCGGTTCGGGATGAGCGGCAAGCCGGTGGGCGGGTTCGGCGACTATGCCGACCTGCTGGCGGGCTATGCGGAGGCGGGTGGGGCTCCGGTCTCGCTGTCGCGGGTCCGCTACTGGCAGGCGCTGGGCTCGCTGAAGTGGGGCGTCATGTGCCTGATGATGTATTCCAGCTACGCCGCCGGGGCCGAGAGCTCCGTCGAGCGGCCGATGATCGGCCGCCGGGTCTCGGAGACCGAGATCGACCTGATCAACCTGCTGGAGGCCGGCCTGTGATCACCCATCCGCGCACCGAGGAACTGGTGGAGGCCGTGGCCCGCTGGATCGACACCATTCGCCCCGAGCTGAAACCCCGAGACGCCTTCCTGGCCCGCGTGGCGGTCAATGTGCTGGGGGTGGTCAAGCGCGAGGTGACCCTGGGCCCCGCCGCCGAGGCCGAGGCCATCGCGCGGATGTCGGGCCTGCTGGGCCACGGGGGAAGCTTCGAGGCCCTGACCGCCGAGCTCTGCGAACGCCTGAAGGCCGGCGAGATGGACGCTTCGACACCGGGCCTGCTGGCCGCCCTGCGCGCCAACGCCCAGGACCAGGTGGCCATAGACCAGCCCAACTATTCCTCGGCCCAATGACCCGCGAGCAGGCGCTGGCCCGCGACCGCGCCGATCCCCTGGCCGCGCGCCGGGACCTGTTCGAGCTGGAAGACGGCCTGATCTATCTGGACGGCAATTCCCTGGGCGCCCTGCCGCGCGCGGTGAAGGGTCGGCTGGCGCAGGCGGTGGAGGCCGAGTGGGGCAGGGGGCTGATCCGCTCCTGGAACACCGCCGACTGGATCGGCCTGCCGGCCCGCGTGGGGGCGAGGATCGCCGGCCTCATCGGGGCCGCGCCCGGCGAGGTGATCGCCGCTGACTCCACCTCGGTGAACCTCTTCAAGCTGGCGGCCGGGGCGCTCGCGATGCGCCCGGGCCGCAAGGTGATCCTCAGCGAGCCGGGCAACTTCCCCACCGACCTCTACATCCTGCAGGGCTTGGCCCGGTTCCTGCCCGGCGTGGAGCTGCGGCTGGCGGCGCCGGGAGAGCTGCCCGCCGCCCTGGACAACGGTGTCGCCCTGCTGCTGCTGACCCACGCCCACTACAAGACCGGCGCGCTGCACGACATGCAGGCCCTGACGGCGCGGGCCCACGAGGTCGGCGCCCTGGCGCTTTGGGACCTCAGCCACAGCGCCGGAGCCCTGGAGGTGGATCTGAACGGGGCGGGCGCGGACCTCGCCGTCGGCTGCGGCTACAAGTACCTGAACGGCGGCCCCGGCGCCCCGGCCTTCGCCTTCATCGCCGCCCGTCACCAGGCGGATTTCCAGACCCCGCTCACCGGCTGGATGGGCCACGCCCAGCCCTTCGCCTTCCGTGACGACTATGCGCCGGGCGCGGGCATGCTGCGGGCGCTCTGCGGCACGCCCTCGGTCCTCGGCCTCACCGCCCTGGAGGCGGCGCTCACCGCCTTCGACGGCGTGGCCATGGCCGATCTGCGCACCAAGTCCCGGGCGCTCGGGGACCTGTTCCTGGACCTGGCGGCCGAACGCTGCCCGGGCTTCGGCGTCGCCTGTCCGCGCGACTCCGCCCAGCGCGGCAGCCAGGTCTCCCTGACCCACCCCCACGGCTATCCCATCGTCCAGGCCCTGATCGCTCGCGGCGTGGTGGGGGATTTCCGCGCGCCCGACGTGCTGAGGTTCGGCTTCGCCCCCCTCTATGTGCGATATGTAGACGTCTGGGACGCCGTCGAGCACCTGGTCCAGGTGATGGCGCGCGAGGAATGGCGGGAGGACCGCTTCAACCAGGTGGCGGCGGTGACATGAGCGACACGATCCATACCCGGCCCGACATCAGCTACGCAGACTACCTGGCGCTGGATCAGATCCTCAGCGCCCAGCGGCCGCGCTCCGACGAACACGACGAGCTGCTGTTCATCGTCATCCACCAGGCCTCGGAGCTGTGGCTGAAGCTCTCGATCCACGAGCTGTCGGCCGCGCGCCAGCAGATCGCGCAGGACGACCTCGGCCCCGCCTTCAAGATGATCGCCCGCGTCAGCCGCATCCAGGGCCAGCTCATCCAGTCCTGGGACGTCCTGGCCACCATGACCCCCAGCGAATACCACGCCATCCGCCCGCACCTGGGCCAGAGCTCCGGCTTCCAGTCGCACCAGTACCGGATGCTGGAGTTCCTGATGGGCGCCAAGGACGCCGGGATGCTGGCCGTCCACGAAGGCGCGCCGGCCCATGCCGACCTCGGCGCGGCGCTCGCCGCCCCCAGCCTCTATGACGAATGCGTCCGCCTGCTGAAACGGCGTGGTTTCGACGTGCCCGCCGAGCGCGACTGGTCACAGGTCCACGTCGCCGACCCGGCCATCGTGGCGGCCTGGGCCGTGGTCTACCGCGACCCCGAACAATACTGGGACCTCTACGAACTGGCCGAGAAACTGGTGGACCTCGAATTCCGCTTCCAGCAATGGCGCTTCGCCCACCTAAAGACCGTGGAACGCATCATCGGCTTCAAGCCGGGGACGGGCGGGTCGTCAGGCGCGAGCTACCTGGCCAAGGCCCTGGAGGGCTCGTTCTTCCCGGAACTGTTCCAGGTGCGGACGGGGCTGTAGGGGGCGTGCCGATGGCGTTCAGCTTCGAGGCGGAGGTCATCTACTGGCGCGGCCCGTCGCCCTTCTTCTACGCCCCGCTCCCGGTGGCGGAGGCCGAGGAAGTCCGGCGTCTGTCGAAGCTGGTGACCTACGGCTGGGGGATGATCCCGGTGGAGGCGGAGATCAAGGGCGTGGTGTTCACCACGGCCCTGTTCGCCAAGGAGGGGACCTATTACCTGCCGCTGAAGGATGCGGTGCGGAAGAAGGCGGACGTGACGGCGGGGGACCGGATCGCCGTCGACATGACCATCCAACCCGCTCAGCGCTAGGTCGGGAGCAGCAGTCTTGGCGGAACGGCAGAAGTTCGATGTCGCGAGCTACGTGGCCTCGGTCCAGTCCCGCCCCTGCTTCATCTGCGGCTTGGTCGGCGGCGACCCCGAGTTCGCGCACCACGTCGTCTACGAAGACGACTTCGCCATCGCCTTCCTCAACAAGTTCCCACCCTTGCTGGGCTACGTCCTAGTCTGCCCCAAGGCGCATCTGGAGCAGGTGACCGGCGACTTCAGCCGGGGCAACTACTTGCGGCTCCAGGCCCTGGTCTACGACGTGGGCGAGGCCCTGCGCGCGACCCTGGAGACCGAGCGGGTCTACATCCTGTCCCTGGGCAGCCAGCAGGCCAATCGCCACGTCCACTGGCATGTGGCCGCCCTGCCGCCCGGCGTGCCGCTGGAGGACCAGCAGTTCGCCGCCCTGGATGTGGAGCGGGCGGGGTTCCTGGCGATGCCGCCGGCGGAGATGGCGGCCCTGGCCGGCCGGATCGCCGCGGCGATCGCGCGGTCCCGCTCCCGCGGCCGCTAGCTCCCCGGCATGGCCGCCGGGGCGGTGCGGCCGCGGATCATCTGGATCTGCCCGCGCTCCTCCAGCTCCAGGGCCGCGTCGAAGCTCATCCCCTCCAGGGTCGCGTCGAAGGTGCGCTTGGAGATCCGCAGGGCGTCGGGCCCGGCCTTCAGCATGGCCTGGGCCAGGCGGTCGCCCTCGGCGGCGAGCGCGTCGTCGGGGATCACCTTGGAGACCAGGCCGGTGCGATGGGCCTCCTCGGCGTGCATCGGCTCGCCGGTCAGCAGCATCTCGCGGGTCCGCGAAATCCCCATGGTCCGCTGCAGGCGCCAGCTCACCGCCAGCTCCGATCCCGACAGCCCGATCTTGATGAAGGCCGGATGGAAGGCCGCGCTGGCGCCGGCCACGATCACGTCGGCGGCCAGAGCGATGGCCAGGCCGCCGCCGGCCGCCGCGCCGTGCACCAGGGCGATGATCGGCTGCGGGCAGGCGCGCATGGCCTTGAGGGTGTCGCGCAGCATCCAGTCGCCGTTCGGTCCGTCGCGCAGGCGGTCCGGCTGACCGCCGGCCTTCAGGTCCGCGCCGGAGGAGAAGGCGCGGCCCGCCCCGGCCAGCACGATCACCCGGGCTTCGGTGTCCCGCCGCCGCGCCTCGAAATAGGCCAGCAGGGCGTCGGACAGCGGCTGGTTCAGCGCGTTCAGCCGTTCGGGCCGGTTCAAGGTCACCCAGTCGGCCTCGCCGCGCCGCTCCACCAACAGAACATCTTGATCGGCCACGCCGGCCTCCTTCGATTGAAAGCGTCTCCGCGCGGGACCCCGCGCAGGGGTCGGACAGTCGCCGGAGTCACGGCGCAAGTCACGGAGAACGGCGCGGCGCGGCGATCAGGCTCCGGCGCTGTCGCCGCAATCCCCCGGACCTCACCGCGCGCGGTTGGCGGTTGCGACACCTGCGGTTGACGGGATAACCTCCGCTCTCGATGGATGTCCTTGGGGGGAGATCATGCGCGCATCCGATTTCGCGTCGGTCCGGCCGTGGCGGGGGAGGCCGTGATGCTGGGCCCCACCGTCGACGTCGCCATCGGCCTGGTCTTCACCTACCTGCTGTTCGCCCTGCTGCTGTCCACGGTGCTGGAGGCGGCGGCGGGTTGGTTCAAGCTGCGGGCGGCGCGGCTGGAGCAGGCCTTCGCCCAGCTGATCGAACATCCCGAGGCGGTGGCCGAGGAGCGTAACCTCGTGGCCCGCTGGCTCTCGGGCCTGGGCCACGGGAGCGGGACGGCGAAGGTCGACAAGGCCGCCTCCACGGCGACCCTGACCCCGGAGGAGGCGGAGGCGGCCACCGAGCGGGCCTCCGGCGACCTGGGCCCCAGCTTCGAGCTGCGGCACGAGGACATCTATCACCATCCCCTGGTGGGCGGCGACGGTTCGAGCCGGCCTTCCTATGTGTCGGCCGCCAACTTCTCGTCGGCCCTGCTGCAGGCCTTGCGGGCCGGGGCCGGCGGCCAGGCCCTGGCCCAGGTGGAGGAGTCCATCGACGCCCTGCCCCCGGGCCGGCTGCGCGAGGCCCTGGTCACCGCCCTGAACGAGTCCGAGGGCGACTGGGACAAGCTCAAGGCCGGGATCGAGCGCTGGTACGACGGCGCGATGGACCGGCTGAGCGGCCAGTACAAGCGCTACACCCAGCTGATCACCTTCATCCTGGGCCTGATCCTGGCGGTGGCCTTCAATGTCGACACCATCCGCATCGTCCAGCGGCTCTACGCCGAGCCCACCCTGCGCGCGGCGATGGTGGAGCAGGCCAGGAAGACCGTGGAGGCGGGCGCGCCGGAGGCCTCGAAGGCGGGTGACCTCCCGGCCAAGGCCGCCGCCGTCGAACGGGCGCGGGACGACCTGCTGCGCAACGCCCCGGTGGGCTGGACCGCGCCGCCGACCCTGACCCTCGCCCAGCTGGCCAGCGTGCCCGGCTGGCTGGTGACGGCCCTGGCCGGCATGCTGGGGGCGCCTTTCTGGTTCGACCTGCTGAAAAAGCTGATCAATATCCGCAACGCTGGCCCCAGGCCCGAGAGCAGCACGGACCTGGCGAAGGGGAAGGGCAAATGACCAAGCTCAGCCCCCACTTCACCCTCGAGGAGCTGACCCATTCCGACACCGCCGTGCGGCTGAGGATCAGCAACCTGCCCCCGCCCCGGGAGCTGGCCCGCCTGACCGAGACCGCCAAGGCCATGGAGGCGGTGCGCAGCCTGTTGGGGGTCAGCATCAACGTCTCCAGCGGCTATCGCGGCGTGGAGCTCAACCGGGCGGTAAAGGGGGCGACGGCCAGCGCCCACTGCCTGGGCTATGCGGTGGACTTCAACTGCCCCGGCCTGACTCCCTATGAGGTCTGCAGGAAGATCCTGGGGTCCAAGATCGTCTTCGATCAGCTGATCCACGAATACGGCCGCTGGACCCACATCTCCTTCGACCCGCGGATGCGGCGCATGCCCCTGTCGATCTTCGACCCCCAGCGGCGCTACCTGAACGGCATCCTGCCCAAGCCATAAGTCTTGCATCCCGTCGCCGGCGGTCCTTAGCTGGGCCAAAGACAAAAAGCCGACAACGGGAGTTGATGATGAGCGAGACCCTGGCCCAAGCGCGCGCCGACCAGTCGGCCGAGGTGCTGTACGAGGTGGCCGATGGGGTCGCCGTCCTCACCCTGAACCGCCCCGAGCGGCTCAACACCATTTCCGGCCCCATGCTGTCGCTGCTGTCCAAGCTGCTGCTGCAGGCCGACGCCGACCCGGAGGTCCGGTGCGTGATCCTGACCGGCACCGGCCGGGCCTTCTGCGCTGGGCTCGACCTGGTAAGCGCCACCAGCGGGTCGGGGATCGGCTCGGAGGCCCAGGCGGCCACCATCTCCGTCGATCTGGATCTGAAGACCGCCCCGCCGACGGTGATCTTCAACATGAACAAGCCCACCATCTGCGCCCTGAACGGGGCGGCGGCGGGCTATGGCCTGGACACCGCTCTGGGCTGCGACATCCGCATGATGGCGCAGGGCGCCAAGCTGGCCGCGGCCTTCGTCAAGCGCGGCATCGTGCCGGAGTCCGGCGGCACCTGGTTCCTGCCCCGCCTGATCGGCTGGTCCAAGGCCGCCGAGTTGATCTTCACCGGCCGCACGCTGTCGGCCGAGGAGAGCCTGGAGATGGGCTTGGCCACCCATGTGGTCCCCGCCGACGAGCTGATGACCGAGGCTCGCAAGCTGGCCAAGGAGATCGCCGACAACGCGCCGCTGGCGGTGCAGTCGGCCAAGCGGCTGATGCGGATGGGCCTGAACGAGACCTTCAACGATCACGTTCACCACGTCTTCCTGCAGTTCCTGCAACTGGTCCGGACTCAGGACTTCCGGGAGGGCATGACCTCGTTTCTGGAGAAGCGCCCCGCCGACTTCCAGGGCCGCTAATCGGGTCAATTCGCCGGTCGATTATTCGTCCGGCGCCCAAATCCGTCGTCCGCCGCCCAGGCATTAGGCACGGTCGGACCCTTTTGCCTCGCGGGCGCAGGGATTGTCAGAATGGCGATTGTCACCCCCCACCCAGGCCGCTCCTTTGCCCGCCATCAAGCGTGGCGTGGGGATTGAAGCGATGACTCCAGACATCATGAACGGCGGGCGGGGCGTGTCGCGCCGCAGCTTCCTGGAGAGCCTGGGCGGCATGGGCGGATCGGCCCTGCTGCTGGCGGGCATGACGGCGCTGGGCTTCGACATCGCCTCGGCCAACGCCGCGCCCCCGGAGCTGGGGGAGGGCGGCAAGGGCAGGAAGGTCATCGTCCTGGGCGCCGGGGTGGCGGGCATGACCAGCGCCTATGAGCTCTCCAAGGCCGGCTACGACGTCACCGTGATCGAGGCCCGGGCCTTCGCCGGCGGCCGCTGCCAGACCGCCCGCAAGGGCTTCAAGCTGACCGAGCTCGGCGGCGAGGCCCAGGAGTGCGATTTCGACGACGGGCTCTATATCAACCACGGCCCCTGGCGGATCCCCTACCACCACCGCTCGACCCTGCATTACACCAAGCTTTTCAACGTGCCCCTGGAGGTCTTCGTCAACGACAACGACGCCTCCTACGTCGCCTTCAACAAGGGGACGGGCCCCCTGGCCGGCAAGGCGATCCGCAAAGGCCAGATCGCCGCCGACGCCCGCGGCGCGGCCGCCGAGATCCTGGCCAAGCAGGTCAAGCAGGGCGCGCTCGACCAGCAGATGACCGCCGAAGACCGGCAGCTGTTCCTGGCCTACCTGACCCGCGAGGGCTACCTCTCCGCCGACTTGGCCTACAAGGGCACGGATGGCCGCGGCTTCGAGGTCAACCCGGGGCCCGGCGTCGTTCCCGGCCCCGGCAAGGAGTCGACCCCCTATCCCCTGACCGACGTCCTGCACTCCAAGGCCTGGGGCGTGCTGTCCTCGGTCACCGGCTACGAGCAGCAGCGGACCATGTTCCAGCCGGTGGGCGGCATGGACCAGATCGCCAAGGGCTTCGAGCGCCACGTCGGCAAGCTGATCCGCTATTCGACCCTGGTGAAGAAGTACCGCCAGAACGACAAGGGGGTGGAGGTCACCGTCTCGGGGCCCGACGGGAAGGTCGAGACCCTGAAGGCCGACTACTGCATCTGCACCATTCCGCTCTCGGTCCTGCGCCAGATGGACATGGGGGTGTCGGCGAAGTTCAAGGCGGCCATCGGCGCGGTGTCCTACGCCCTGGTGGGCAAGATCGGCCTGCAGATGAAGACCCGGTTCTGGGAGGAGAAGCACTTCATCTACGGCGGCCACGTCTATACCGACGACCCGGACATCAACACCATCACCCTGCCGTCCACCGGTTTCCAGAGCCAGAAGGGCGTGTTGCTGGGCTACTACAACTTCGGCGCCTCGGCGGCCAAGGTGAGCGCGCTGAGCCCCAAGGCCCGCCAGGACTTCGCCGCCCAGGGCGGCCTGCGGGCCTTCCCGGAATACGCCGACAATGTCGAGACCTCCTTCTCGGCGGCCTGGCACCGCATCGAGCACAATCTCGGCGGCTGGGCCCAGTGGGACGACGAGGGGCGCCGCGACGCCTATCCGATCCTCTGCGAGCCCGACGGCCGGCTGTACCTAGCCGGCGAACACCTCTCCTATCTCACCGGCTGGCAGGCCGGGGGAATCGAGAGCGCCTGGCAGCAGATCGCCAAGCTGCACAAACGCGCCCAAGCGGCCTGACCCGGAGCAGACAGTCGATGCGTCTTTCGATCCCGCTGGCGGTGGTCGCCCTTGGCCTGGGCGCCGCCCCGGCCTTCGCCGCCGACGGCAAGCAACTGTTCATGGACAACTGCTCGGCCTGCCACCAGGTGACGGGCAAGGGCATTCCTGGCGCCTTCCCGCCCCTGGCCGGCAGCAAGGTCGCCCTGGGCGATCCCAAGGAGCCGGTCACCCGGGTGCTGAAGGGACGCGGCGGCATGCCGTCCTTCGCCACCGAACTCACCGACCTGGAGGTGGCCCAGGTGCTGACCTATGTACGCGGCGCCTGGGGCAACAAGGGCAAGCCGGTGCAGCCGGCCCTGGTGATGGCCCTACGCACCGGCGCCAAGCGCGAGAACGCCAAGGCCTCGCTTCTGGCGCACTAGGTCGCCGGGTCCTCCAGTAGGCCGTTTCGGGCCGCCGCAGCCTAGGCGGGATCGAAGTCGTCCAGGGCCCAAGTCGGCAATTTGAGTCGCACCCGGCCCAGACCGTCGACGCTCCGGCGCCCTGATGCGTCATAGGGTTTGGGATGGAGCCAGATCGTGGTTTAAGCTGGAGCCAGTCTTCCACTCGGGCGCGGGGTGTTTTGGCCGAGGTCGTCTTCTATCTGGACCATGGCGGTCCGCTGACGCTGCAGACACAGTTGCGGCAGCGGATCATCGACTCCGTGGTGTCGGGCAATCTGGAGCCGGGCGCCCGCATGCCGGCGTCGCGGCGCTTGGCCGGCGACCTGGGCATCGCGCGCAACACCGTGGCCCTGGTCTATCAGCAACTGATCGCCGATGGCTATCTGACGGGCCGCGAACGGAGTGGGGTCTTCGTCAGCGACGCCCTGTTCGAGGCGGTGCGACCGGGCCGCGACCGGGCCGACCGTCCGGTGATCGCCGCCGCCCCGTGGCGGTCGCGACTGCAGGCGGTGGTGCGGGTGGACGTGGAGGGCCGGCCGCCGCCGAGCTGGGAGCTCAATCCCTATCCCTTCCTTGACGGGGCCTATGACGCCTCCCTGGCCCCGGGCCCGGAGTGGCGCGACGCTGTGCGCTCCACCCTCAACGCCCGGGAGTTCGCCGAGTGGAGCCAGGACGGCGGCGAACTGGACGATCCGCGCCTGGTCCACGAGATCCGCACCAAGATCCTGCCCCGCCGCGGCCTGCAGGCCGGGAGCGAGGAGGTGCTGGTGGTGGGCGGCCGGCGAGAGGCCTTCAGCCTGCTGGTGCGGGCCTTCGTCGGCCGCGGCGCGCCGGTGGCCGTGGAGGAGCCCGGCCTGCCCGACCTGACCCAGGTCCTGCGCCTGCAGGGCGCGGACCTGATCCATCTGCCGGTAGACCCCGAGGGCATGGCCGTCGACGACCGGCTGGCGGCCGCCAGCCTGGTCTTCGTCACCCCGGCCTGTCAGTACCCCACGGGCGCGCGGCTGGCGCCGTCCCGCTGCCGCGCGTTGCTGGAGCGGGCCGAGACCGACGACCTGCTGGTGATCGAGTACGACCTGGCGGCCAGTGGCGGCTTCGCGGCCCAGGCTTCGCCGGCCCTGCGCAGCATGGATCGCTCGGGGCGGGTGATCTATGTCGCCGATCTTTGCGACGTGCTGAGCCCGGGACTCGGCCTGGGGTTCATCGTCGCCGACGCCGAGCTGATCCGCGAGCTGCGCCGCCTGCGCACCCTGGTGTCCGGCTGCGCCCCGCGCGCAGCCCAGCGGACCGCCGCCTTCTTCCTGTCGCTCGGCCACTACGACGCCAATCTAGGCCGCCAGCACCGGGTGCTGCGGGAACGGCTCAACGCCTTGCGGGACGCCCTGAACTACCATCTGCCGCAGCTCGTCGCGATCGACCCGCGCTCCAATGGTTCGGCCATGTGGGTGGAGGGGCCGCCCGACCTGTCGGCCCGCCAGCTGGCCAACGAAGCCGCCAAGCGCGGCGTGTTGATCGAGCCGGCGGACCGGTTCTATTCCACCCCGACCCCGGCGGTGAACCGGTTCCGGATGGGGGTCACCGGCATCCCCACCGACAGGATCCGTGAAGGGGTGGCCGTTCTGGCCCAGGTCGTGAAGAGCCTGACCCAGCCGGGTCTCGACCGGTTGGACCCGGCCGCGCGGGCATGGATGCCGGGCGAACCCCTGCGCGCCCTGATGTCAGGGGCCAAATTGCTTTGCCGCACGGTCTATGGGGATCCCTACGAGGTGGACGTTCTGCCCGATGGCCGACTGGTGGGCCGGGCCGGCTACGCCCACGAAGACTGCGACGTGGGCGCGTGGTGGATGGAGGGCGACTACTGGTGCCGCCGCTGGACCGAGTGGTCCTATGGCGAGACCGCGCGCTTCCTGACGGTGGTGGAGGGCGACCAGATCCGTTGGTACCGGGACGACCGCCTGTTGTTCAACCGCGGCATCATCAAGCCCAACGGCCTAGCCTGACCCCTCGGGGTTGGGAAATCTGGCCCCATAGATTGAACCAATCTGGTCCTACGCTTGTCCGTCCGCGACCGTCACCGTGGTGTCATCGTCGTTCGGGTGAAGGATTTCTCCATGTCGCATTTGGCCATAGCGGGCCTCCAGTTGGACCTGCAAGCCGGCGACAACCTGGATCGGATCGCCGACGAGGTGGCCGCGGCCAAGCGGCGGCTGTCGTGGGTGGACCTGGTCCTGCTGGGGGAGCTCAGCGTCTACGGGCCCTCGGTGGACTACGCCCAGGATCCGGGCGGGGCGGCGGAGACGCGGCTGCGCCGCATCGCCCGCGACAATCGGGTCTGGCTGCTGGGCGGCTCGATCTTCGAGCGGGTCGAGGGGAAGATCTACAACACCTGTCCGGTGATCGACCCGAACGGCGACGTCGTCCTGAAATACCGCAAGATCTACCCCT
>JAZKBZ010000076.1:24060-27788 GCA_040388315.1 Pseudomonadota bacterium
GACCGGGGTGGCGGCAGGGACCGAGTGCATGACCTTCGACATGCCCCGGATCGGCCGGATCGGGGTCTCCATCTGCTACGACATGTGGTTCCCCGAGACCACGCGCACCCTGGCCTGGATGGGCGCCGAGGTGATCCTGCATCCTGGGATGACCAACACCGTCGACCGCGACGTCGAGCTCTCCATCGCCCGGGCCAGCGCGGCCCAGAACCAATGCTACTTCGTCGACATCAACACCGCCGGCCATCTCGGCAACGGCCGCTCGGCGGTCTACGGCCCCGGGGGCGAACCGGTCTATGAGGCCGGGTCCGGCCGCGACGTGATCGGCCTGGAGCTCGACCTTGGCTACGTGCGGCGGGTCCGCGAGCGCGGATGGCACGGCCTGGGCCAGACCCTGAAGAGCTTCCGCGATGGCCCGCCGAGCTTCCCGCCCTATCGCGAAGGGCCCTCATCGCCGGCCCTGGCCGCGCTGGGGCCGCTGGAAAAGCCGCAGGGCGGCGCCAATCAAGATCAAAAGGAGGGGTAGATGTTCAGATCCATACTCATGACGACGACCGCCGTGTCGTTGTCCCTCGTGGCGTCCCAGGCACTCGCCCAGGCCGCCGCCAAACCAGCCGCCGACACCACGGTCACCGAGGTGGTGGTCACCGCCACCCGGCGCGAAGCCTTCGTCCTGGACGTGCCCTACAATATCTCGGCGGTGTCGGGTCAGGCCATCGACCAGGCCAAGGTGCAGAACGCCACCGAGCTGCTGCGCTCGGTTCCCGGGGTGGCGGTGGTCGATCGGGGCTACCGCAACCAGGGGGTCTCCAACAGCATCCAGATCCGCGGGCTCAATGTCGACAGCGCCATCCTCGGCGACTACGCGGTCTCGGCCGTCGCCCCGGTGTCCAGCTATGTCAACGACACGCCGCTGTTCGCCAACTTCGCCCTGAAGGACATCGACCGCGTCGAGGTGCTGCGCGGTCCGCAGGGCACGCTCTACGGGTCCGGCTCCCTGGGCGGCACGATCCGCTACATTCTCAAGGCGCCGCAGTTCGGCGAGTTCGGCGGCAAGGTCAGCGCCACGGCCTCGCAGCTCGAGGGCTCCGGCGGGGTGGGCTGGGCCGCGGACGGCACGGTGAACATCCCCCTGGGGGAGAAGGCGGCTCTTCGCCTGACCGGCAGCCTCCAAGACTATCCCGGCCTGACGGACTATGTGAACGTCTACAAGCTGGACGCCGCGGGCATTCCCCTGGCGCCGTCCGGCGTTCTGTCGCCGGCGGCTTCCTATGAGAGCCGCAAGGACGCCGACACCGTCGACATCAAGTACGGCCGCGTCGCCCTGCGCCTGCAACCCGCCGAGTGGCTGGACCTGACGCTCGCCTATGCGCGGCAGTCCGACGAGATCGGCGGCCGCCGGCAGGTGACCCGCGGCAAGGACGGCTTTGGCCGCACCTACGGCCAGTACGACAACGGTTCGGTGCAGTTGGAGCCCTCGTCGCGGGACGTCAGCCTGACCTCCCTGGAGGCCACCATCGACCTGGGCTTTGCGACCCTGACCTCTTCGACATCGTCCTACGACCACCACGGCGAGAGCGTCAGCGAGAACACCGGCTACTACGCCAAGAACGGCTGGCTCTCCTTCTATTACAACTTCCCGCGGCCCATGGCCTCGGCGGTGCGGACCTACTCAGACGAAGCGGTGATCGAGGAGATCCGGCTGGTGTCCAACACCGAAGGTCCGATCGACTATGTGCTGGGCGGCTTCTACGAGAAGCAGAAACTGGGGGCGACCCAGGCCAGCTACCTGCGCGGCTTCAAGCGCTGGTGGAACGCGGCCTATCCGGCCTTCGCCGCCGAGGTGCAGTCCGATCAGGACTTCGCCTATGACCGCCGCGAGGACTTCACCGACAAGGCCCTGTTCGGCGAGCTTACCTACCACTTCAGCGACCGCCTTCAGGCGACCGGCGGGGTGCGCTGGTTCGACAACGAGTCCAAGAGCCGCACCTTCATGGACGTGCCCGTCTACACCTCGCTCTCGGCGCCCACCAATGCGCGGTTCGAGACCTCCGACAGCAAGGCGCTGTTCAAGGCCAACGTGTCGTGGAAATACGGCGAGCGGGGCTTGGCCTACGCCACGGTGTCTGAGGGCTATCGCCGGGGCGGGGCCAACGCCGTGCCGACGATCGGGCGCTATGCGGAGGACGCCCGCTGGCAGCAGTATGGACCCGACCGGGTGGTCAACTACGAGGCCGGCCTCAAGGGCGTCAGCCACGGGATCACCTACAACGCGGCCCTGTTCTACGTCGACTGGAAGGACATCCAGATCAACACCGTCACGCCCAACTGGGGCTTCTTCGTCGCCCAGAACGGCGGCAAGGCCCGCTCCCAGGGTCTGGAGGCCCAGGTCGAGGGCCGACTGGCGGGCGCGCGCTACAGCCTCGGCTACACCTATACCGACGCCCAACTGACCGAGAACGCCTACCCGCCCACCGGCGGGGGCCTGCCCGTGGCGCTGAAGGGCGCGCGGTTGCCCGGTACGCCAGAGCACGCGGTGACCGTCGCCCTGGATCGCAGCGCCACCCTATCCAATGGGGTGCTGCTGACCGGGCGGCTGAGCGGCTACTATCAGTCGGAGACCCGCAACGCGGTGACCACCTCGACGCGCTTGAATGTCGGCCTGCCGCCGTTCCAGATCTGGAACGCCTCGGCTACCGCCACCTTCGACAAGTGGTCGGCGACCCTCTTCGTGAAGAACATCTTCAACGCCGACGGCGTCACCGGCCGGTTCACCGACAGCTACATGGGGACCGCTCCCGCGTCGGGCTATTACGGTAGCGGCGCCAAGGACCTCATCAGCCTGCCGCGCACCATCGGCCTGACCCTCGACTATCCGTTCTGAGACGATGACGACGCCAGGCGCCCCACGAACGATCGGCGTCCCCGCCTCCCCATCGGGGGGCGGGGCGCTGGACGCCGTGCGGGCGCTTGTCCATGCCGGGCGGCGGGCGGAGGCTGACCAGCGGCTGCTGGCCCTGGAGCCCCAGTTGCAGGGCGATCCCCGGGGGCTGCAGGCGGCGGGCGAGATCTTCCTGGCCAACGCCCGGTTCTCCGAGGCGCTGCGATGCTATCGCCGCGCCGCTGAGCTCGCTCCGGCTGACCCGGGTGCGCTCTACAACCTGGCCTCGGCCCTGGTGGCCACCGGGGATCTGGCGGGGGCGGAGGCGGCCTTCGACCAGGTGATCGCGCTGGATCCCACCGACGCCGACGCCTTCTACAACCGCGCGACCCTGCGGCGCTGGACGCCAGCGGAGAACCACGTCGCGGCGCTGGAAGCGGCGATCGCCCGCGCCCGCCATCCCGCCGCCGAGGCCGCGCTCTGCTATGGGCTGGCCAAGGAGCTGGAGGACCTGGGGGACCATGACACGGCCTGGTCGTGGCTCGCCCGTGGCGCGGCGCGGCGGCGCGGCCAGCTGAGCTATCGCGTCGAGGCCGACCTCGAGACCATGACCCAGATCGCCGCGGCCTTCGACGCACCCAGGATGGCCGGCGCGACGTCGACCCCCGAGCCGACCGGCCCGATCTTCGTCCTGGGCCTGCCGCGCTCGGGCACCACCCTGGTGGACCGGATTCTCAGCGCCCACCGACAGGTGGAGAGCCTGGGGGAGATCAGCGACTTCGCCCTGTCCCTGATGCGGACGGTGGGGCCGGCGAGCGGGAAGGGCGACCTGGTCGCGCGGTCGGCC
>JAZKBZ010000076.1:27798-29385 GCA_040388315.1 Pseudomonadota bacterium
GCAGCGCACGGCGATCGAAGGCGCGCGCGAAGATCGCCGCCTTGGGAAAGGCCTATCGCGACAGCCTGGCGGCCTATGGCCGCGCCGTCCCGCGGCTGATCGACAAGACCCCGGCCAACTACCTCTATATCGGCCTGATCGCGCTGAGCCTGCCGCAGGCGCGGATCGTCCATGTGCGCCGCGACCCGATGGACAACGGCTACGCCCTGCTCAAGACCCTGTTCCGCACCGGCTGCCCCTATTCCTACAGCCAGTCGGACCTGGGGGCCTATATCGGCGCCTATCATCGGCTGATGGACCACTGGCGGGCCGTCCTGCCCGGCCGCCTGGTGGAGATCGACTACGAGACCCTGGTGGAGGACCAGGAGGGGGAGAGCCGGCGGCTGCTGGCCGATCTGGGTCTGGACTGGGACCCGGCCTGCCTGGACTTCCACGCCAATCCGGCGCCGGCGGCCACCGCCAGCGCGGCCCAGGTGCGCCGGCCGATCTACCGGGACTCGCTGGCCCTGTGGCGGCGCTATGAGGCCGGGCTCGCGCCTCTCTCCGACAGCCTGCGGGCGCATGGCCTGCTGTGAGTGTCCTGGCTATCTTTGGGGCGATCACGGCCCTGGCCAACGCGCCCCTGCCGATGCCCGCGTTCACGCCGCCGGCGGAGGCCGCGATGCCGGTCGCGCGGCTGGAGGGGCGGCTGACCCTGACCTTCGGCCCACGCCCGGACGGCCTGACGCGGCTGCGGGACGACGATCCCCCGAGCGGCGCCGATCCCCGTCTGGCCTGGCCCGACCTCGCCCTCGATCTTGTCCAGGATGGCGACCGGCTGATCCCCGCTCCGGCGAACGGCGTGGACGGAGGATATTGGGACTGGTCGGCGGGCCCTGGCCGCATCTGGCCCAGCGCCGAGGGCGATGTCGCCGTCCTGCCGGTGGCCCTGCGCGAGCGCAACGCCAACTGCGTGCACAATGGCCTGCTGCGGGTGACGCTCACCCCCGCCGGCGCGCCCAGGACCGCCCAGGTGCGGTTGGGGGCGGAGACCTGCCTCTACGACAAGTTCGACGCCTGGGCGGCGCCCCGGACGATGGGCTTCACCCCCGGGAGGTCGCCGGATCGCGACGACCGGATCGCGCGCGACCGTGAGAACCGCGGGGCGCAACTGCCCGTCCGGCCACTGTCGGAGCTGGCCGTCAGGCATCCTGGCGTCGATCTCCCGGCCCTGGCCCGGGCGGCGGGCGACGATCAGGCAGTCTACGGGGTGGTGGCCGATGGGGTGAACTACGCGGCGCCCTGCCAGACCCGGTTCGGCGAGGATCCCTTCTGCGAAGGACGGACCCTGCCGTCCTATTCCACCGCCAAGACCCTGGTGGGTGGTCTGGGCCTCATGCGCCTGGAGCGCCTGACGCCCGGCCTGGCGACCCGAGCCTTGACCGACCTTGTCCCGGCCTGCGGGAGGACCGGCGCCTGGAGCGGGGTTGCTCTGCTGGACCTGCTGGACATGGCCAGCGGCCACTACGATTCCGCGGCCTTCGAGGCCGACGAGCGGGTGCCGGAGCTGCTGCGGTGTCCCGCCGTGGTGCGGTTCCTCAGCTGCGA
>JAZKBZ010000076.1:29395-42179 GCA_040388315.1 Pseudomonadota bacterium
CTTCATCACCCGGACCCACGCCGAAAAGCTGACCTACGCCTGTCGCTACCCGCGCCGCGCGGCGCCGGGCGTGACCTGGGTCTACCGCTCCTCCGACAGCTACCTGCTGGGAACGGCGCTGCAGGCGGCGACGCCCGGGGACCTCTACGACACCGTGCTGCGCCCGATCTGGCGAGACCTGAAGCTCAGCTCCGCCCTGGACGAGACCCGGCGCACCCTGGACACCCAAGGCCAGCCGTTCGTCGGCTGGGGGCTGTTCCTGCGACGCGACGACGTCGCCCGCCTGGGAGTCTTCCTGTCGCCCGCCAACGTGGCGGAGCAGGATCGGTTGTTTTCTCCGCGCCTGATCGGCGAGACCCTGCAGCGACCCGGCCTGGAGGGCGGCCTGGCCGCAGGCTCGGCGCGACTGCGCTACGCCCACGGCGTCTGGGCCCGCGACATCGCCGATCTGGTGGGCTGCGCCCATCCGGTCTGGACCCCCTTCCTGTCCGGCTATGGCGGGATTTCCATCGTGCTCTTTCCCAACGGCGTCGTGTTCTACGCCATCGGCGACGAGGCCCATTTCGACTGGGGTCCGGCCGCGGGGTCCGCGAACGCCGTGAAAGCCCTGTGCCATGACTGATCAGCCCCGCCGCCGCTTCGCCCTGCCCAAGGCGGCCCCCGACGGGCTGCTAGCTAGCGTGCTGCTGGCCTTCATCGCCACGGCGGGCCTGTTCTACGTCAACATCATGCCCGCCCTGGTGAGCGGGCTTCAGGACGGACTGGGCTTCTCGGCCCGGTCGGCGGGCCTGGTGGGTTCGCTGAACGTCTATGGCGCGGCGCTCGGGGCCCTAGCCGCGGTGTTCGTGGTGGCAAGGATCTCCTGGAAGCCGGTGGCGTTTGGCCTGCTCCTGGCTCTGATCGCGACGGACCTGGTCTCCACCCAGCTCACCACGGCCGGAGTGCTGATGATCGTGCGCTTCCTGCACGGCCTGATCGGCGGTTTCCTGGTGGGGGTGGGGTTCGCCGTCATCGCCCGCACGGCGGCGCCCGACCGCACCTTCGGCATGCTGCTGGTGGTGCAGTTCGGCCTGGGGGGCCTGGGATTGCTGCTGCTGCCGGGCCTGGTCCCGACCTTTGGAACCCCAATCCTCTTCCTCAGCCTGGCGGCCTTCAGCGTCGCCGCGGCCCTGATGCTGCCCTTCCTGGCCGACTACGCCCCGCGGCCCCGGCCGGCGCCGGTCGCCCAGGCCGGCGGCCTGGTGCGCTGGGCGCCCCTGGCCTCGGCCCTGGTGGCGGTCTTCCTGTTCCAGGCCGCCAACATGGCCCTGTCGGCCTATGTGATCGGACTGGGCCGGTTCTACGGCCTGTCGGGCCCCTTCATCAGCAGCACCCTGGCGGCGGCCAACTGGATCGGCGCCCTGGGCTCGGTGCTGGTGGTGGTGATCGGCCTGCGCTGGGGACGGTTCTGGCCGATCCTGATCGGCGCCCTTGTCACCCTGGCGGGGACCTTGGCCTTCCTGCGCAGCGACCTGCCCCTCCTGTTCGTCGTGGCCAATGTCCTGACCGCCGTGGTCTGGGCCTTCGTCATCCCCTACCTGCTCGGTCTCTGCGCCGCCTTCGATCCCGGCGGCCGCATCGCCACCCTAGCCGGCTTCTTCTCCAAGCTGGGGCTGGCGTCCGGCCCCGCCCTGGGGGCGGTGCTGCTGGCCGAGACCCATTTCCCGCGCCTGGTGGCCCTGGCCCTGACCGGCCTGTGCCTGTCGGCGGCCTTTGCCTTGGCCCCGGCGCGCCAGCTCGATCGCACTTCCTGATCCCGACCTGAAGAGAGTATTCGACATGTCCGCAAACGCAGCCTTGCAAGCCCGGCGCGTGGCCGCCGTTCCCCGGGGCGTGGCCACCGCCACCGCCATCTTCGCCGACCGCGCCGACAACAGCGAACTCTGGGATGCCGAGGGCCGCCGCTATGTGGACTTCGCCGGCGGCATCGCTGTGCTCAACACGGGCCACCGCCACGCCGGGGTGATGGCGGCCGTCAGCGCCCAGATGGAGCGCTACACCCACACCGCCTTCCAGGTGGTGGCCTATGAGCCCTATGTGGCCCTGGCCGAGCGACTGAACGCGCTGGCCCCCATCGACGGGCCCGCCAAGACCATCCTGTTCACCACCGGGGCCGAGGCCGTCGAGAACGCGGTGAAGATCGCCCGGGCCGCCACCGGCCGCTCGGCGGTGATCGCCTTCACCGGCGGCTTCCACGGCCGGACCATGCTGACCATGGGCCTGACCGGCAAGGCGCTGCCCTACAAGCATCGGTTCGGGCCGATGCCGGCGGAAATCTACCACGCTCCGTTCCCGATCCCGCACTATGGGGTGACGGCGGAGGACAGCCTGAGGGCGCTGGAGTTCATCTTCCGCGCCGACGCGGCGCCAGACCGGGTGGCCGCCATCATCCTGGAGCCGGTGCAGGGGGAGGGTGGGTTCCACGTCGCGCCGCCCGAGTTCATGCAGGCCCTGCGCGCGCTCTGCGACCGCCACGGCATCCTGCTGATCGCCGACGAGATCCAGGCGGGCTTCGGCCGAACCGGCAAGATGTTCGCCGTGGAGCATACCGGGGTGAAGCCCGACCTGATCACCGTGGCCAAGTCGCTGGCCGGGGGCTTCCCCCTGGCCGGCGTCATCGGCCGCGCCGAGCTGATGGACGCCCCAGAGCCCGGCGGCCTGGGCGGGACCTATGCCGGGTCGCCGATCGCCTGCGCCGCGGCCCTGGCGGTGCTGGACGCCATCGCCGAGGAGGGCCTGCTGGCCCGGGCCGAGGCGTTAGGGGACCGCACCCGCGCACGGCTGGAGGCCTTCGAGGCGCGCAACGACCTGCGGCCCATCGCCGGGATCCGTGGGCCGGGAGCCATGATCGCCTTCGACCTGGTGACCTCCCGCGGCGGCCGCGAGCCCGATGGCGCGGCGGCCAAGCTGGTGACAGCCAGGGCCCTGGAGAAGGGGCTCATCCTGCTGTCCTGCGGAATTCACGGTGAGACCATCCGCCTGCTCTATCCGTTGACCATATCCGACGCCCTGTTGGACGAGGGCCTGGACCGCCTTGAAGATGCTCTGAGGATCGTTTGATGACGACCGCCACCAAGTTTGAACGCGACCGCCTTGCCCTGAAGCGCTCCGATCTGCTGCGGGAGGCGGCCTATATCGGCGGGACCTGGGTTGGCGGGGCCGAGACCATCGTGGTGACCAACCCGGCCACCGGCCGGCCGATCGCCACCATCCCCAATCTCGGGCGCGCGGAGAGCGAGCAGGCGGTGGCCGCCGCGGCAGGCGCCCAGGCGGGTTGGGCCGCCAAGTCGGCCAAGGCCCGGGCCCAGGTGCTGCGCCGCTGGTTTGACCTGATGATGGCCCACCAGGAGGACCTGGCCCGGTTGATGACCGCCGAGCAGGGCAAGCCGCTCTCGGAGTCGCGCGGCGAGATCGCCTATGCTGCGGCCTTCCTCGAATGGTTCGGGGAGGAGGCCAAGCGCGCCTATGGCGAGGTGACCCCTGGCCACCAGGCTGATCGGCGCATCCTGACCTTGAAGCAGCCCGTGGGCGTGGTCGGCGCGGTGACCCCCTGGAACTTCCCCGCCGCCATGATCACCCGCAAGGTGGGTCCGGCGCTGGCCGCCGGCTGCACGGTGGTGCTCAAGCCCTCCGAGCTGACCCCGTTGTCCGCCCTGGCCCTGGCCGTGCTGGGGTCGGAGGCGGGCGTGCCCGATGGCGTGTTCAACATCGTCACCGGCCATGCCGGTCCCATCGGCGAGGTGCTGACCACCGATCCCCGCATCGCCAAGTTCACCTTCACCGGCTCCACCGCCGTGGGCAAGATGCTGGGCGCGCGGTGCATGGACACCGTCAAGCGGGTGTCCCTGGAGCTGGGGGGCAACGCCCCCTTCATCGTCTTCGACGACGCCGACGTGGACGCCGCCGTCGAGGGGGCGATGGCGTCGAAGTTCCGCAACACCGGCCAGACCTGCGTCTGCGCCAACCGCTTCTACGTCCAGGCTGGCGTCGCAGAGGCCTTCGCGACGCGGCTGGCGGCGAAGGTGGCCAAGATGCGGGTCGGCGACGGCCTGGAGGGCGAGACCGACCAGGGGCCGCTGATCGACGCCAAGGCCCTGGCCAAGGTCGGCAAGCACGTGGTCGACGCCATCCAGGGCGGGGCCACCGTGCTCACCGGCGGCAAGCCTCTGGGCGAGGGAAATTTCTACGCGCCCACCGTCCTGAGTCACGTCTCGCCCTCGGCCTTGCTGACCCAGGAGGAGACCTTCGGCCCCGTGGCCGGCATCGTCGTCTTCGAGACCGAGGCGGAGGCGATCGCCCTGGCCAACGCCACCCGGGCGGGTCTGGCGTCCTATGTCTACACCCGCGACCTCAGCCGGTCCTGGCGGGTTAGCGAGGCGCTGGAATACGGCATGGTCGGTCTCAATACCGGCCTGATCTCCACCGAGATCGCCCCCTTCGGCGGGGTGAAGGAGTCGGGACTGGGCCGCGAGGGCTCTCGCCACGGCCTGGACGAATATCTGTCCCTCAAGGCCGTCTGCCTGGCGGTGGAGTGAGCGGGGCGGGCCGTCACGGCCCGCACGATCATCGGAGGATCAAGAGCAATACAGGGAGCGTAACGAGCAGCGCCGTGCGAAACGGGGCCGCCCCCGAGCAGCCCTGAGACGTCTGGTCGAGGCCGCGCGCCGGGAGGGCGCTGAAGCCGACGCGGCGCGGCGGGCCCAGGAAGCAGCCTATCGGGTCATGTCGACGCTCGCGGGGAACCTGCCCGGCCTCCAACAGTGGGGTGGTCTCGCTCGTCGAGGGCCGCCGCCTGGATCGGCGCCGTGAACACCAGTTCTTCGCGTGGGGTCCCGACCGGCGGGGTTGGCAGGGGACCCGCTGCGCGGACCGAGGCCAGGCAGGCCCGGTCGAAGGCGGGGCGGCCGCTGGACCGCGCCAGCCGGACGAAGAGGATCGCCCCGCCCTCATCAAGCCCGAACATCACCATGGCCGTCCCCGACCCCGGGGCCGCCGAGGGCGCATGCGCCGCCAGATGGGCCCAGACGCGCCGCCGGTAATCGTCGAGCGAAGGCTCGACAATCCGGCGAACCGTCTCGGGAGTCGAGGCGCTGGCGGCCGGCGGATGCGATGTGACCGGCGGCGCCTCGGCGGTTGGCGGCGCCGGGTTCCTGTCCCGCGCCAGGGGCGATGGATCGGCCATCGACCGGGCCACCGGCTGGGGCGGGGCCGGCGCGGGCGCGAGTGGAGCGGGCTCAGGGCGTGGCCGGGTCGCCACCAGCTGGATACTCATGGCCCGCTGCGGTGGGGACTCCGCCACAGGCTTGGGGGCCGACAGCCCCCAGCCTGCGACGGCGTGGGCGGCGATCGACGCACCGATTGCCGCCCAGCGCCCCGATTGGATGCGCCGCTGTTTCAAGCTCAGAACGCGACGGTGAGGCTGAGATTGATCGACCGGCCCGGCCCCGGTAGGGGCTGGATCGGCCCAACGGCGCCCGCCGCCTTGAAGTCCCCGAAGGACACGCCGCCCAGCGGCTGGTCGTAGGCCGTGTCGAACAGGTTCTCCGCCGCGAGGTCGACGCGCACCCGCTCGCCCTTCCAGCTCGAGCGCAGGTTGAGCAGGGCGTAGGCGGCAGTCTCTGGCTCGCGCCGCAAGGCGTTGACCGCATCCTTCTCGCCGACCAGCGCCATCTCGGCGGCGTTGGTCCAGCGTCCCTTCGCCTGCTCGATGCCCAGCCGCAGGCTCAGCGGGGTCATGTGATAAAGCTCATCCCCGCTGTCGCGGTTCTCACCATCGACCCAGGACAGAGTCCCCGTCAGGGTTCCTAGCCCAAGCGCTGGGGTATCCCAAACCTGGGCGTAACCGCTGGCGTCGAAGCCGTAGAGGCGGGCGTCCACATTGGCGAAGCGAAGCTGAACGAAGCCCTTGGCCAGGTCGGCCAACTTCACCGCGTCGATGAAGCCCTCGACCTGTGAATGGTAGGCGCTGACGGTCAGGCCGCGTTTCCCATCCAGGCTGGCGTATCTCACCGTGGCCGCCAGATTGTGCGCCACCTCAGGCTTCAGATCGGGGTCGCCGACATAGGCGTTGGCGTCGCCAGCGAACGAGGTCATCGAACTCGACATCGTCCCCAAGCCCCAGGCGTAGCGCTCGTAGAGCGTGGGCGTGCGGGTCTTGCGGGCGTAGCCGAACTCCAGGCTCGTTGTGTCGCTCGCCCGCAAGATCGCCTTGGCCGTCACATCCACATTGTCGTCTGCCCGGCCGCGGTCGCGAGCGTTGAAGGCGCGCGCGGCCATGGCGTCGGGCATGTTCATCATGCCGGTCCAGGCATAGGGCTGAACCGGACCAGCATCGGTCTCGACGTGCTCGACGCGGGCGCCGAGCAGGGTCGTCCAGTTCGCCGAGGGCTTGGCCTCCCACTCGGCCCACAGACCTGTCCGTTCGCGACGGCCGTCGCTGATGTTCCAGTAGGTCTGCGGGCCCATCATCATGCTGCCGGCCACCGGCGGCCACCAGTCGTCGACATCGGCCCGATGAGCCTCGAGTCCCCCGCGCAGCGCGCCGCCGTCCTTTAGGGGCACGCTCACCGCTAGGGACGCGCTCAGGTCCCGGCCCTGGGTGTTCATCGGCATGCCGCCGGCAGCCGAGCCGCCCTTGTCGGCCAGGAAGTTCATCTCGTGGTCCACCGACCGCCACGACGCCTTGGCGGTCACCTCGCCCCAGCCGTAGGTTCCCTCGTAACGCAGATCGGCGAAGCTGCTGTCGTTCTGGGTGAGGTCCATGCGCTGGGTGGGAAAGCCCTCATAGGGCGAGACGTGCTTGCCGGCGCGCAGGCTGACCACGCCGTGGTCGGTGAGCAGCGCCAGGGTGAACGCCTGATCGTAGGCCTCGTAGAGGGTCGAGCGCACGCGCCGGCCGTCGCCGGTCCTGTAGTTCTCAGCCCGGTTCCAGGCGCCTTCATAGCCGAGGCTGAGCCGCTCTCCCGCGACGGAGACCTGGAGCGTGGCGCCGACGGCGTCGGCGACGCTGCGATAGCTCGCCCCGACTTGGCCGTTCACCCGCAGGCCCTCCCCCGCGTCGGCGAAGGTCGGAGGCCGCGTTGTGACGGCGATCACCCCGGCGATATTGTCGCCGCCGGCGCTGACCGGCGACAGCGTCGGCAGGATGGAGATGGCGTCAACCCGTCCAGGCAGGACGTAGGATCCGGGCGGGTTCATGTTGTTGGGGCAGTAGGTGGTGATCTCCACGCCATCCACCGTCACCAGAACCCGGCTGTCGGCCAGTCCCCGCATAACCGGAAGACTCGAGATTCCGCCATTGGCGTAGACGGCCATGCCCGGCTCGCCGGCGATCAACGACATGGTATCGGCCGAGCCCGCGGCGCGGCGGGCGAGGCGTTCGCCCGCCACCTGAATTTCGCTAGGCGCCGCGGCGGGAGTGTCCGCGTCCGGCGCCGCGGTTGCTTGGATGGGGGGCAGGGTGGTGGCGGTCTGCGCCTGGGCAGGCATGGACAGGGCGGCGACGCAGACGCCGGCCATCAGGGCGGCGCAAAGGCCGTGATCATGATTCGACATGAGAGGGGTTCTTCTACTGATCTGAAAACCATGGGCGCGCGCCCGCCGTCTCGGGCGGGGCGCGTCCGACTTGAAGTGGAATCAGATCTGAAGCGGTGGTCCCGTCTGGGGCGGGGGCGGCGCGGCGAGCCCGCGCCCGGGAGCCGCCGGCGTCCCCGCGGCAAATGCGTGTTCCGCGAATGTCCAGCCCGCGAGGCCGATGTGCAGTGACTGGGGCGCGCCCAGCGCCTGAGCTACGCCGGCGAAAGCGCATGAATGGTGGGGCTGGGAAGCAGGAGCGTGGTCGCCGGAGGGCCGAGGGTCTGGACTGGCGAGTTGGCCCTCTTGATCCACGACGACGGTCTGGACCCCCTGCGCCGTGCACAGGACGATCGGGAATCCAACGCCCTGGTCCGCCGCGGGAACCATGAATCCCGGGGGAACAAGGACACGCAAAGCCAACGCGATCAAGGCCAGCCCCAAGGCTGCCCGCGCCCACATCGCCATCTTGTTGGCCGCTGCCCGCATCGGCGCGGGTGTTAGCATCAACCCTGCAAGTGTCGATATCGGCAATTGCGCCAGGAGGACAACATGGCGCACGTTTCTCATCCCGTTGGTCCGTCGTTGGCGCCGATTCATTCGTCCACGTCGCGGACGTCCAGCTTGGCGACCTTCGCGTCGGCGACGGCGGCCTTCATGGTCTCAAGGTCGATGAGGACGTGATCCGCATCGGGCCGCCCCGAGAAGGTGTGCGCCGTGCATCAATCGGAGTTCCGCGCGTCAAACTGGGCGGTGCTCGGGGCGTGGAAGTCGCGCGATTTGAGCCCCAAGGCGGGACTGCAGCGGTGGCGCCAATGAGCTTCGGACACCAATCTTGGCCGCCCGCGTTCCGCCGCGCGTCGCGGCTCCACCTTCCGTGCGATGTCTGAGATGCGCAGCGCAGAAGGTCAGTGGCGGGCTGGAATCTTCACTGCCTGCTCGATGACGCCGGCGTTGGGGGTCGTCCTGTCGGTGGCGACCAGACGCAAGGTGTAGCGTCCGGGTGGGGCGTTCGGCAGAAGGCCGGCGAACTGACTGGGCTGGCCGGCATAGGCGAGCGGAGCGGCCGCAACCACGCGGCCGCGTCGCAGCAGCACAGCCTGCACATCATAGTTCTTTGCGTCCCAGACGCCGCCCGGCTCGATGGGGCAGCCGCACATCAGGCTGACCTTGGCCGTGATCCGCAGCGCGCCATCGGCCGCGGGCGCCGTGGTCGGCTCGATCACGAGGCCCGGAAAGGTGAGGACCCAACCGTCGCCGGTGATGTCGCGTCCGGGGAGAATCCATAGACTGGAGGATATCTTGACCGCAGCCCCAGGATGGCCCGCCGGCCCTTCCGCGAGCGCTCGGACCAGGGTCGGTTGCTTGATATCCAAGGTCGCCAGGAAACCGGAGGTCGCGGCGTCGGCGAGGTCGGCGCCACGCACCCTGGGCGCCTTCATGATCCGCGGCGTATCGCCCGTTCCCCCCTTGGTCAGGCCCTTGGCCAGCACCGCGCCGGTACGGGCGTCCGTCAGGGTGACGCGCACCCCGCCCATATGGTCGCCGATGAACTTGGCGTCGAGGGCCTGGGCGCGGACCATGACATGGGTGGGCTCGGCCTGGGCCGAGGTGGCCAGGAGGGCGGCGAGGGCGGCGGCCGTGAGGGATTTGATCATGGCCCATCAGACCGCCTCGGGCGGCTTCTGCAAATAGAGGATTTGATGGCCGCCTCGCCAACCGGCTTGCGCGGCGGCGTCTTGCGAGGCTTGTCTGGAGCGCCACGAGGCGCGTGGCCTGGGGAGGGTGGCCGGTGAGCGGAACGGAAAACGTCTGGGACAGGCGCTACGCGCAGGCCGGCTACGTGTTCGGCGTGGAGCCGAACGCCTTCCTCGCCAGCCAATCGGCGCGGCTGATCCCGGGGGGCCGGGCGCTTGCGGTCGCCGACGGCGAGGGTCGCAATGGGGTCTGGCTGGCGCAGAATGGCCTGTCGGTGCTGTCGATCGACAACTCCCCCGTCGCCCAGGCCAAGGCGCGGCGGCTGGCCGATGAGCGGGGTGTGACCCTGACGTTCGAGCAGGCGGACCTCGAGACCTGGTCTTGGCCGGAGGAGGCTTTCGATCTGGTGGTGGCCATCTTCATCCAGTTCGCGCCGCCCGACCTGAGAGACCGCATCTTCGCGAACCTGCGGCGCGCGCTCAAACCGGGCGGCCTTCTGCTGCTGGAGGGCTACCGCCCCGAACAGATCGCCTACGGGACCGGCGGCCCGCCCATCGCGGAAAATCTCTATACCGAGCCGATGTTGCGGAGCGCCTTCGCCGACATGGAAATCCTGGAGCTGCGCGCCTACGACGCGCCCATCCACGAGGGAACGGGGCACGATGGGATGTCGGCCCTGATCGACTTGGTGGCGCGCAAACCCGACTGACCCGCCACCGCGCGCACCCTATCCGTCCCTCACGCCGCCCAGGGCGAGAAGGGCGGGACACAGGGCCAGGGGCGCCGGCCGATGGCTGACGATCACGGCGCCCTGTCCCGTCCGGCGCAGTCGCCGGTCGAGGGCCTCCAGAAGTTGGACCTCTGTCGCGGCGTCGAGCCCTTCGGTCGGCTCGTCGAGCAGGAGCCAGGGCGCGGGCCGCAGATAGGCGCGCGCCAGGGAGAGGCGGCGGCGCTCGCCGCCCGACAAGACCTCGCCGCCGTCGCCGATCCAGGTCTGTAAGCCCCGGGGCAGGCGCTGCACGCGGGCGTCCAGCTGCGCGTCGGCCAGGGCCTCCCAAAGGACGGCCTCGTCGGCCTCCGGCGCGGCCAGGCGCAGGTTCTCCGCCACCGTCCCGGTCAGCAGGCGGGCGTCCTGCGGCGCGTAGGCGAACAGAGGTCGCGCCCATCCCGTGGGCTCGGCCTCCAAGGGCCGCGCGCCGATGAGGATCCGTCCCGCCGGCGCGGCCCGCAGGCCCACCAGGGCCTCGAGGGTTCTCGTCTTGCCGCCGCCGGAGGGCCCCGCGATCGCCAGACGTGCGCCTGGGGTCAGCCGATGGCCGTCGATCTGGAGGACGGCGTCCGCCGGCGGCGCCGCGGGCATTGGACCGGCTTCGACGAGTAGAGCATCCAGGCGCGTGACCGCCTCCCGATAGGCGCCCTGCTGCTGCGCGGCCCGCAGCAGGGCCGTCACGCCTTCCATGCCCGCGAGGCACGAAAGCACCGCCAGAGCCGCGAGGGGGAGGGCGGCGCCGGCGGACAACGCGGCCACGGCGATGACCGTCAGGGCGGTCAGCGCGGTCTGAACGAGTCCCAGGAGCGAGTCCGCGTCGCTGCGCGTCAGGCTGGCCCGCCCCAGGTTGGCGTCGTGGACCATCAGCGCCTCCACCGCGCGGTCCGTCAGGTCGAAGCAGCGCAGTTCCGGCGCGGCCAACAGATAGGCGCCGAGGCCGTCCTTGAGCCGCCCGGCGGCGCGCAGCTGGTCTCGGCCGGCGTCGCGGGTCAGGTGGTCGGCCAATCGGCGGCCCAGGCCGAGCTGCAACGCCAAGCCCGCGAGGAAGGCCGCCGAGGCCCAGATCGAGGCCAGTCCCATGACCGTCGCCGCAGCCCCGGCCGCCGCGGCCGCGGCCCAGGGCGCCGAGCGGCGCACGAACAGGGTCTCGACCGCGTTGACGTCCTGCACCAGCCGGGCGGAAGCCTCGCCGGTCGACAGGCTCAGGGACTGCTGTGGGGTCGACGCCGCCAGGCCCGCGAACAGGGCCGGGCGCAGGGCGGCCAGGGCGCGGAAGGCGGCGCGATGGCCAAACAGCCGCTCGCCATAGCGCCCGACGGTTCGGACGATCGCCAGACCCCGAAGACCCGCGCTGGGCAGCAGGTAGTTGAAGGCCTGGACGGCGGCGGGCCCGGCTGCGCCAGCCAGGGCCGCGCCCGCGAGAAACCAGCCCGAGAGGCCGAGCAGCAGGGTGGTGGCCCCCGCGGTCGCCGCCCCGGCCAGGCCGGCGATTAGCAGATCGCCGCGGCGTAGGCGCACTTGCCGGGCGAGGAAGTCGCCGATGGGGGAGGGGCCGCTCACGGCAGCCTCACGACATGGTCGGCGGCGGCGGCGAGGACCTCGGAATGGGTCGCCACGATGATCGTGCGGTCCCGCGCCGCCGCGCGGATCAAGGCCACGATCTCGGCCTCGGCGAGGGGATCGAGATCGGCTGTGGGCTCGTCGAGCAGGAGCAGGAGCGCGGGCTTGAGGAGGGCGCGGGCCAGGGCCAACCGCCGCCGCTCTCCGCCCGATAGGCCAGAGCCGCGCTCGTCGAGCCGGGTGTCGGCGGCCAGGTCGCGACGCTGAAGGGCGGGAGTCAGGCCCACCCGATCGGCCATGGCCAGGGCCGCGTCCGCAGAGACGTCCGGGCCGGCGGCCATCAGATTGTCGGTGATCGTGCCCGGCAGAAAGGCCGGCGCCTGTCCGGCCCAGGCGGCGAGGCCGGCGAAACCGCCGGTGTCGGCCAGCCGGAACGGCCCGACCTCCACGGACCCGGCCTCCAGAGGCGAGAGGCCCAGGATCGCCGCCAGGACGGAAGACTTCCCCGACCCCGTGGGACCGACAATGGCGGTCAGGGCGCCGGCCGGAGCGATGGCGTCGAGCGGACCGATGGTGAGATCGCCAAACCTCAGGGTGAGATCGCGCAGCCGCACCTCGGGCGCGGCGTCCAGGCGCAGGGGCGTGAGTGGCGCCGGCGGCCCCTCCGCCAGCAATGGTCGCAGGCGGGCCGCGGCGGCCTCGCCGAGTTGCTTCTCATGATAGGCAGCGGCGAGCCTGCGCAGTGGGGCGTAGAATTCCGGCGCCAGGGCGAGCGCGAAGAAGGCGCGCCGGAAGTCGAGGGTCTCCGGGACCTTGAACGGCAGCAGGCCCAGCAGCGAGAAGCCGCAATAGACCGCGACCAGGGCCACGGCCAGGGCGGCGAAGAACTCAAGGGCGGCCGTCGAGATGAAGGCGATCCGCAGCACTCCCAGGGTGCGTTGGCTGACTTCCTGGGCCGCCTGGGCGACCCGGGCAGTCTCCCCCGCCTCGGCCTGGAAGGCGAGCACGACCGGCAGGGCCCGGACCCGGTCGACGAAGTGTCCGGAGAGCCTGGCCAGGGCCTCGAACTGGCGGGTCGCCTCGGCGCCGGCCGCGCCGCCGGCCAGGGCCATGATCGCGGCGAAGGGGATGAGGGTGGCCAGCAGT
>JAZKBZ010000076.1:42189-42920 GCA_040388315.1 Pseudomonadota bacterium
TCTGGCGCAACAAGACCAGCAGCGCATGCTCGCGGGTGGCCAGCAGTATGCCGGCCGAAACCGGGCTGGCCAGGGCCGCGGCGGCGGCGATCATCAGGGGGCCAATGCGCGCGTCCAGCGCCGCGGGTTGGAACTGGGCGAAATAGCCATCGACCGCCTCGATCTCATCGACGACGGCGCCGGCGGCTTCTCCGACCGAGGCGGCGTCGCCGCGCCCGCGGCCCAGGGCGACGGCCAAGGTGGCGCGGCGCAGCTGCGCCTTGACCCGCAGCGCGTGTCGGGCGGCGACTCGGTTCGCGCCCCATCCGGCCAGGGCGCGAACCGCCAGGGCCGCCACGAGGCCCGCCAGCGACGGCAGGATCGCCTCGCCGGTCAGGACCCATGTCAGCGCAAGTGCAAAGCCCGCCGCGCCCGCGGCGTTGATCAACGTCAATGCGCTCAGGACCGGGGAGGGCGCTTGTGCGGCGCGGCCAAGGGCTTTGAGAAAGTAACGATCGGCGTCAGAGTCGGCGGCGGTCATCGGGCGACAGATACATAATTGCGTATCTTCGCATATGATGATGTTGCAACGCGAAGCGGCCGAGCGCCAAGTGCCGCCAAGCTGAAGGATTGACTCATGGATATGGGTGTCGTCGAGCTCTCTCGGCTGCAGTTCGCCTTGACGGCGATGTACCACTTTCTCTTCGTGCCGCTGACGCTGGGCCTGTCGTTCCTGCTGGTCATCATGGAGA
>JAZKBZ010000076.1:42930-45531 GCA_040388315.1 Pseudomonadota bacterium
TGTCATGACCGGTCGGCCGATCTGGCGGACCATCACGCGATTCTGGGCGACGATCTTCGGCATCAACTTCGTGCTCGGCGTCGCCACCGGCCTGACCATGGAATTCGAGTTCGGGACCAACTGGTCCTACTACTCCCACTATGTCGGCGACATCTTCGGCGCGCCGCTGGCCATCGAGGGCCTGATGGCCTTCTTCCTGGAGGCCACCTTCGTCGGCCTGATGTTCTTCGGCTGGGAAAAGCTTTCGAAACAGGGCCATCTGTTCGTGACCTTCATGGTCGCCCTGGGCTCGAACCTCTCGGCCCTGTGGATTCTCATCGCCAACGGCTGGATGCAAAACCCGGTGGGCGCGGCCTTCAACCCCGACACCATGCGGATGGAGGTGACCAGCTTCCGCGAGGTGCTGTTCAATCCCGTGGCCCAGGCCAAGTTCGTCCACACCGTCAGCGCCGGCTACGTCACCGCCGCGGTCTTCGTGCTCGGCGTCTCAGCCATCATGCTGCTGCAGGGCAAGTGGCCGCGGGTCGCCAAGCGCTCCTTCGCGGTCGCCGCCTCGTTCGGCCTGGCCGCCTCCCTGTCCGTCGTCGTGCTCGGCGACGAGAGTGGCTATGCGCTCACCGACAACCAGAAAATGAAGCTCGCGGCCCTGGAGGCCATGTGGGAGACCGAGCCGGCGCCGGCCGGGCTGACGGCCTTCGGAATCCCCGACATGGCGACCCGCACCACCAAGGCCGAGATCAAGATTCCCTATGTCCTGGGCCTGATCTCCACCCGCAGCCTGGACAAGCCCGTCGCCGGCATCCTTCCCCTGGTGGCCGTCGCCGAGACCCGCGTCGAGAGCGGCGTGAAGGCCTACGACGCCCTGGAGCGGCTGAAGGCCAATCCCGCCGACAAGGTCGCGCGCGCCGACTTCGAGCTCAATCGCCGCGACCTGGGCTATGGCCTGCTGCTCAAGCGCTATGTCGCCGATCCTCGCACCGCCGACCGGGCGACCATCCAGAAGGCGGCCTGGGACACGGTGCCCAACGTGCCGGTGATGTTCTGGGTGTTCCGCATCATGGCGGGCATCGGCTTCCTGCAGATCGCGGTGTTCGCCGCGGCCTTCGTGCTGGTGACGATGCGCAAGTGCGAGACCAGGTGGATTCTCTGGACCGCCGTGGCGATCATGCCCTTGCCCTGGATCGGGGTTGAGGCCGGATGGCTCCTAGCCGAGCTGGGCCGGCAGCCCTGGGCCGTGGAGGGCGTGCTGCCCACCTTCCTGGGTGTCTCCAGCCTGACCGTGGCGCAGCTCTGGACCACCATCATCGGCTTCACCCTGCTCTACGGAACCCTGGCCGTCGTCGAGGTCGGGCTGATCGTGAGAACGATAAGGCGCGGTCCCTACGCGCATCATGATCAGCCGGAGTACGGCGAAGCGGCCCGCCTGGCCCCGGCCGAATAAGGATCCTCGACGATGAACATCCCCCTCGACTATGAGACGCTGCGGGTCATCTGGTGGGGCCTGATGGGCGTGCTGCTGATCGGCTTTGCGCTGACCGACGGCTTCGACCTGGGGGTCGGCGCCCTGCTGCCCTTCGTGGCGCGCAACGACGGCGAACGGCGGATGGTGATCAACACCATCGGCGCCACCTGGGAAGGCAACCAGGTGTGGTTCATCCTGGGCGGGGGGGCGATCTTCGCCGCTTGGCCCTTCGTCTATGCTGTGAGCTTCTCGGGCTTCTACCTGGCGATGTTCGCGGTGCTGGCGGCCCTGATCCTGCGGCCGGTCGGCTTCAAGTATCGTTCGAAGCGGCCCTCGAAGACCTGGCGCGCCACCTGGGACTGGGCCCTGTTCATCGGCGGTTTCGTGCCCGCCCTGGTGTTCGGCGTGGCGGTCGGCAATGTGCTGCAAGGCGTGCCCTTCCGGCTCGATGGCGACCTTCGCGCCACCTATGAGGGGACCTTCTTCGGACTCTTCACCCCCTTCACCCTGATCTGCGGCCTGTTGTCGGTGGCCATGCTGGTCACCCATGGCGCGGCCTGGCTGACCATCAAGGCCGAGCATGGCCCGGTGCGTGACCGGGCGCGGACCTTCGGCCAGGTCGCCGCCCTCGCGGCGATCGTCCTGTTCGCCGTCGGCTACGCCTTCGTGGCGTTCGGGGGACTGGGCTTCCGTCTGGACGGCGTCGTCGATCCGGCGGGTCCCTCCAATCCGCTGCGCGCCGCGGCCCTAGCCCAGCCCGGCGGCTGGCTCACCAACTTCGCGACCTATCCCTGGATGTGGACGGCTCCGGCGCTCGGCTTCCTGGGCGCGGGCCTGGCCCTGGTGGGCATCCGCGCCGGCCGCGAGGCGCCGGCCTTCGCGGGCTCCTCGCTCTCGGCCCTGGGCATCATCTCCACTGTCGGCCTTTCGATGTTCCCCTTCATCCTGCCCAGCAGCATCGATCCCAAGTCCAGCCTGACGGTGTGGAACGCCTCCTCCAGCCACATGACGCTGTTCATCATGCTGGTGGTCACCGTTGTCTTCCTGCCCATCGTGCTGGCCTATACCGCCTGGGCCTACAAGGTGATGTTCGGCCGCGCGTCGGTCGGCGACCTGACCACCAATCCCGACCTCTACTG
>JAZKBZ010000077.1:0-1748 GCA_040388315.1 Pseudomonadota bacterium
TTCATTTGCTGGCGGTGGCGAGCCCTGGCCCCTCGACCGTGCTGGTGATCCAGACCGCGGCGGGCTCGGGCCGCCGCGCCGGGCTGCTGGCGGCCTTTGCCATGATGGTGGGGGCACTCGCCTGGGCCGCTGCCGCGCTCTATGGCCTACAGGCGCTGTTTGCCCGCTTCGAGTGGCTCTACGTGGCGTTGCGCATCCTGGGCGGCGCCTATCTGCTCTACCTCGCCGTCATGCTGTGGCGCCACGCTGGCGCGCCGCTCCCTGCGATCGACCCTGCGGCGCCGCGCGTGGGTGGCTGGCGCGGGTTCCTCCACGCCCTCCTGCTGCAGCTCAGCAACCCCAAGATCATGGTCTTCTTCGGCAGCATTTTCCTGTCGCTGCTGCCCGGCGACCTGCCGGGCTGGATGGAGGCCGCCGTGCTGGCCATCGTGGCGTTCAACGAATTCGCCTGGTTCGCGCTGCTGGCCCTGCTGTTCTCAGGCGGCACGGCGCAGGCCTTCTACCGCCGGACGAAACGCTGGCTCGACCGGATCATGGGCGGCGTGCTCGGCCTGCTGGGCGTCCGGCTGCTGGCAGCCGAAGTCTAGTAGCCGAGGTTCTCCGGAGTGCTGGCCACGCGGCCTTCGACCTCGGCGAGGCTGCCCGGGGTCTGGGTCAGCACGAACTTCGCCTGGGTCCGGCCCGAGAACCGCAGCGGGTCGCCGGCCTCGCGCTCCTGCATCTGGCCGAACATCGTGCCGGCCGGCCGGCAGGTCCAGGTACCGTTGAGACCCTGCCGCCACCCGCCCGGATAGCGCAGGCAAATCTGCACCGTCCCGTCGGCGGTCGTATCGACCTGCCACTCGCCGGCCAGGATTTGCCGCTGCCCGACCAGCCAGACAAAATCCCGTCCATCAGCTGTAGAATAGTGGATCTGCGCCGACCCGGGTCCGCGGGTCCAGAACCAGGTGTGGTTGCCCAAGCCCCGCCGGGCCGCCTCCGGCGTGGAGCTGGCGACGGCCTGGTCCATCTGGGGCATCTCCGTCGCCGGGACGCCGGGTACCGGCAGGGTCGAGTAGCGGTCGCCACAGCCACCCAGGGCGGGGACGGTCGCGAGCAGTAGAAGCGAAAAGCGCAGAGCGGACTTGGGCTTGAACATGGGATTCGAGGCTGGCCTTTGCGGGTGGGGTTGTCTAGTAAGCCCCGTCGCATGACAGAGCAAACACTGCCAGGAGGAATGGCCCCAATGCGTGTCTATTACGATCGTGACGCCGACGTGAACCTGATCAAGGGCAAGAAGGTCCTGGTCGTGGGTTACGGCAGCCAGGGCCATGCCCACGCCATGAACCTCCGCGACTCGGGCGTGAAGGACGTGCGCATCGCGCTGAAGCCCGGTTCGGCCACGATCAAGAAGGCCGAGGGCGGGGGCTTCACGGTGATGACCCCGGCCGAGGGCGCCAAGTGGGCCGACATCATCATGGTCCTGGCGCCGGATGAGCTGCAGTCCGACATCTACAACGCCGATCTTGGCCCCAACATGAAGCCGGGTTCAGCACTCGCCTTCGCGCACGGCCTCAACGTCCACTTCAACCTGATCACGCCGCGTACCGACATCGACGTGTTCATGATCGCGCCCAAGGGCCCCGGCCATACCGTGCGCTCGGAATACGTGCGCGGGGGCGGCGTGCCCTGCCTCGTGGCGGTGGCGCAGAATTCCTCGGGCAACGCGCTCGAGATCGGCCTCAGCTACTCCTCGGCGATCGGTGGCG
>JAZKBZ010000078.1:0-311 GCA_040388315.1 Pseudomonadota bacterium
CGGCATCACCGAGGGGCCGAGAGACGCGCTCATCGGGTGGCTGGACAACCGGCCCAAGACCCTGGGCGCGTTCGTGGCCGAGCTGATCGAGTGCCCCTGGTGCGTCTCGATCTGGGTCGGAGCCGTTGCCGCGCCCCTGGTCTGGTTCTGGGGGGACCACCCCGTCATGCTGATACCGGCGCTCGTGCTCGCCTTCAGCCAGGTCACTGGCATGTCGCACAACCTGGGGAGGTAACCGCCCGTGGCTCTCCGTCGACCGCGCGCCGCCACCATCGAGCGCGACCCTGACCCGTTCGGCAACAAGCAAGTGG
>JAZKBZ010000078.1:334-6087 GCA_040388315.1 Pseudomonadota bacterium
CCGGCCGGGTGGGTGACTCCCTGGCCCAGGCGCGCCTCTACGTGACCGAGGTGGACGAGACCGGGGAAGAGCAGGGCGAAGTCCAGGACCAGGCGATCCGGCGCCTGGCCGCTGTGCCGCTCGGCACTGGCAGTCAGCGGGACGACAACCTCCGCCTGGCGGGGATCGACCTCGCGGTGGGTGGCGAGTGCTGGATCGTGGGCGAGGGCGCGGCCACCAACCCCGAGAAGGCTGAGGGCTCTTGGTTCGTCGTGACCGGCGCGGCGATCAAGCGCCTGGGCGACAAGGTCACCGTGGCCCGGCCCATCCAGCGCGGGGGGAGCAAGCTGGAGCTGGAGGACGGTAAGGACATCCTCATCCGGTGCTGGCGCCCGCACCCCAACGACACCAACCAGGCGACCTCGTTCACGCGCTCGGCCATCGTGCCGTTGCGAGAGATCGAGCTGCTGACCAAGCGGGAGTTCGCCGAGCTGGACTCGCGGCTGACCGGCGCTGGCATCATGTTCGTGCCCGAGGGCATCGACTTCCCCCGGGACGAGAACGACCCGCCCGGCCTGGCCGGGTTCATGGCGTACATGCAGCGCGCCGCCGCCGCGTCGATGCAGAACCAGGGCCTGGCCAGCTCCATGGTCCCGATCATGGCGACCATCCCGGACCAGCTCCTGGAGCACATTGACAAGATCCGGCCGCTGACCTTCTGGTCCGAGCTGTCCGCCGAGATCGCGCCGATGAAGGACAAGGCCATCGGTCGCGTGGCGAGCATGGCCGAGATCCCGGCTGAGGTGCTGACCGGCATCGGGGACGCCAACCACTGGACCGCCTGGCTGATCTCGGACGAGGGCATCCGGTGGATCAAGGGGTATCTGGGCCTGGTGGCCGACGCGCTCACGCGGGGCTTCCTGCGGCGCGCCCTGGAGTCGATGGGCAACCCGAACCCCGAGCGCTACGCGTTCGCGTTCGACACCTCCACGCTGGCTGCCAAGCCCAACCGTCTGGACGAGGCGGTCCAGCTCCATGACCGTGGCCTGATCTCGGACAAGGAGCTGGTCAAGGCTGGTGCGTTCGCCATCGAGCAGATGCCCACTGAGGCCGAGCGCGCGAAGCAGATCGTCTACAAGCTGGTCATCTCCCAGCCTGACCTGGCGCTGGACCCTGAGGTCCAGAAGCTCCTCGGTCTGCCCGCCATCAAGAGCGTGGGCCTACCGCCCACCGCTGACCAGAACGCGGACGGTGGCGACCCGGACCCGGACGAACCCGCCGAGGACGGACCGCCGAACGGCGGGGAGGACCCGGACCAGCCGGACCAGGCGCGTGCCATCACGGCCGCCCTGGACGCGCGCATCCGGGAGCTGACCGCTGTCCGCGTGGTGGCTCCTCCCTCCCCTGAGGTCGTGTTCAACGCCAGCGCCAAGCTCATGGTGATGCGCGCCCTGGAGCTGGCCGGAGGTCGCCTCACCACGCCTCAGGAGCGCCGGGGCCGCTGGTCCGACGTGCCGCGCCACGAACTCCACCACCACGTGGGTCCGATCCCCCTGGAGAAGGCCAACCGGGTGACCGAGGGCGCGTGGAACCACGTGGCCTTGGTGGCGTCCGACCTCGGGGTGAACGCGGACGACCTGGGCGCCCTGCTCTCCGGCTACGTGATCGAGCTGCTGACGCGCGGCATCCGTCACCACGATGACCTCCTGTACGCCGCTCTCACGGTGGCGAACCGGGGCCGGGGCATGGTGGAGGCGTGACCGGCCCGGTGTGGGACGGCCAGGGCCGTGACCCCTGGTTGCCTCAGCGCCTGGACGCGCGGCTGGAGGCCGCCACCGTGGAGCGCGACATCCGGGCCGCCGTGTGGGCGGCGCTCTCGGACTGGCTGGTCCAGCTCTCGCGGCGCATCTTGCGCGGCGACGGCCGCCCGGACATGGACGCCGTGTGGGCCATGGTCCCGATGTGGCGGGACGCGGTGGACCTGATCTTGCGCGGCGAGATCCTGAAGGCCATCGGCCTGGCGTTCGAGAAGCTGTTGGGCGTGGACTACCGATGGACCCAGCGGCCGTTCGTCACGGCCTACCTGGCGGAGGTCCGTAACCGCCTGGTGCGCATCCCCGAGGAGGTCTACGACCTGGTAGCCGGGGAGGTGGCCAAGGGGGTCAACCTCGGGGAGTCGATCCCCAAGCTGGCCGCCCGCATTGACAGTGTCCTGTCAACCACCGGGTCCGAGCGCTGGCCGAACCGCGCCACGGTGGTGGCCCGCACCGAGACCATCGGCGCGCTGAACGCTGGCCGGGCCGACGCGTTCCGCGCGGTGGCCGCTGACGCGGACGAGGAGCTGGAGATGTTCTGGCTGGCGACCGATGACAGCCGGACCCGGCACACCCACCGCGAGGCCGAGGGCCAGCGCGTGCCGGTCGGCTCCGCGTTCGTCGTGGGTGGTCACGAACTCCGGTTCCCCGGCGACCCCAGCGGCCCGCCGCAGGAGGTCATCCAGTGCCGGTGCACCATGCTGCTGGTGGAGCCCGGGGAGTCCGTCGATCTCAGCAACCGCCAGATGCGCCGGTCCCGGTAGCCTGGTCCAGGAGGAGGAAGTCATGGGTACCAAGTTCCGGACGATGCTCGCGCCGATCGGTCTCTCCACGGGGGACGGCCGCCGGTTCGCTGACGGTGGGATCACGCTGGCGGACCTCCCGTTCTCGTTCGAGTGGGTCCGCTCCCGCGAGGGTGGCCACGATGGCGCCGTTGCCGTGGGCGCCGTGCAGGAGGCGGCCGTCCTGACCGTCAAGGACGCGCTGGCCGGTGGCTGGGTGGACGCGGCCGACGCCAAGGGGATGGACCCCAAGATGTCCGCCGTGTGGGCGCGCGGCACGATGTATGACGACGTGGACCGAGAGTCGATGCCGCGCCTGGCCGAGGACGTGGCGGAAGCCATGCACCTGATGACCAACGGCACCCTGGGGCCGAGCGTAGATCTCGACTCGTTCGAGGGCGTGCCGGTCATGGAGGGCTCGGACGAGCCGGTCACCTGGGAGGTGATCGAGGCGTACTACGAGGAGCACGGCGAAGAGCCCAAGCTGGAGCTGTTGATCACCGAGGGCCGCGTGCGCGCCGCCACCCTGGTCTCCATTCCGGCGTTCGCCGAGACTTCCCGGCCGTTGCGCCTGGACGCGGCCGAGGAGAGCGCGGAAGCTTCCGCCGAGACCACCGAGCTGGCCCACGCCCTCATCGCCAGCGTGGCCGCCCCGGCGCGCCCGGGGGTGGACGCGTTCGCCCTCCCCGTCCTGGACGGCCCCACGCCGATCACGTGGGACTGGGAGAACGGCCGGGTGTTCGGCCACATCGCTACCTGGTCCACGTGCCACGTCGGGTACGCGGACGTGTGCGTCACCGCGCCGCGCGACGAGTCCGGCGCCTACGCCTGGTTCAACCGCTTCCCGGTGGAGACCGAGGACGCGGGCACCGTGTGGGCGGGCCGGATCACGGTGGGCGGACGGCACGCTGGTCTGTCGCTGAACGCCAGCGCCGCCATGAGCGCCTACGACACCAAGACCACCGCCGCCCACGTGCGCGCCTACTCGGACGAGCACGGGATCGTGGTGGCCGGTCCCATCGTGCTGGCCGCCGACTCGCCGGACCGCGCGGTCCTGGACCGGCGCAAGGTGTCCGGCGACTGGCGCGAGACCCCCGAGGGCTTGAGCCTGGTGGAGGTGCTCGCGCTGTCCCCGGGGCCGCGCCAGCACGCGGAGCCTGGGTTCCCCATCCCCGGGACCTTCTCCGTCAGGGGCCGCCAGACGGCCCTCACGGCCGCCCTGGGGCCGGACCCGGACGGACTGACCCTCCTCCGCGCTCGGCCGCCCGTGGTGGACGTGGACGCTCTGGCCGCCGCCCTGGAGCGGCGCCAGGAGGAGCGCGCCGCGCGCACTGAGGCCGCCGCCGAGCTGGCCGCCCTGATCGAGACCGAGACCGACAAGGAGCGCGCCGCCCTGGCGAGCGCGCTCGGACAAGGGGAGTAACCATGGGTTGCGCGTGCAAGAAGAACAAGAGCGGGACTTTCAAGGTCAAGTTGCCCGGTGGCCTGGAGGTCAGCAAGTCCAGTGAGTCCGCCGCCCTGGCGTTCGCGGCCAAGCACCCCGGCGCCAAGGTGATCAAGCCCGCCGCCTAACGGCGGCGCGCGGCCCTCGGGCCGCCCTGGGTTCCCCCGTGCCCAGGATGCGGAGAAGGCCCCGACCGGTTCGGTCGGGGCCTTCCTCGTCTTGACGGTGCACTGTCAGTCAGCCATCCCGGCGAATGCCTCGCGCTGCCAGTCCGCGTACTGGAAGTCCATGGCCCGCTCCTGGTCCGCGCTCATGTAGTGCTGGGGGCCGTGGCAGAGGTCGAGAGACAGGCCGTGCTCGCACATCGGGTAGACCAGATCTTGCACCAGGGTCCAGGAGGCGGGCATCGGTGCGTAGCGCTCCTGATCGTCCGCCGCCGCTTCAGAGATGTGGTGCGTGCCGCTGAAGCGCCGGAGGTAGGTCAGGGCCTGGGCCTCAGTGCTGAAGCCGACCTTGCGCGCTCGTGCGCCGTTGGCCTGGAGGAAAAAGAAGATCATCGTGGTGATCATGGCTGGTGGTCCTTCCCGGGAGCGGGGGCCGTGCGCCCCCAACACCCAGAACATTACCGCCTTGACTGCAAAGTGTCAACTCCCGGGGCGCCACCCGGCCGAGGTCAGGAACGCGGCCACCACGTCCGGCTCCACCTGGTTGATCAGGGTCTCCGAGCACGTCTCGCACCCCAGGTAGAACTGGGTCTCCACGTCCCGCATGGTCAGCCGACCGTCCGCGACCTGGGTCAGTTTGACCGGTCCGGCGGACCAGACCAGGGTCTTCTCGCCACAGTTCGGGCAGACGCCGCGCGCCACCAGGGAGTCCCGGCACGCGCGGCACGTCATGTCCTCCACCTCGCTGACCAGCGACCCGGGGAGGGCCGAGGTCAGGCAGCACTCGGTGAGAACCTCCCGGCGCTCCGGGCCGCCGCCGATCAGGTGCCGGATCACGAGGCCACCTCGATCTTGCGGACCTCGCGCTGGAGCCACCGGCACCCGGCGCCCCAGACGTACCGCTCCTCCAGGCCCCCGCCCACCACCGGGGACCACTCGAACGGCACGTGGCGCCAGCTCGTCAGGAGGTAGTCCGGGACGAACGTGGAGTAGCCGGTGTTCCCCCCGAACTCCTCCAGCGCCACGTTGGCGCCGCGCCAGCCCGAGGTCCGCCAGCGCGAGTCACGCTGGACCCGCTCGGTGACCCGGAGCGCGCTGGAGCCGTTGGTGATGGTGGAGCCCACCTGGACCTCCAGCGGCGCGCTCACCCGGCCACCACCGGGAGGTGGACCCAGACCCAGCCATCGGCGGGGATGGGCACGGTCTCGACGTTCTGACCGTCCACGCGGGCCACTCGCCACTGGCGCCAGGACGAGGGCTCCTCCACCCTCTGGCCGTCGACCTCCTCCACGATGATGTGCTCCGTCACCGCGCCGATCCACTGGCTGGGCCGGGGTCCGTTCGCCCCGATCGGGCTGACCACGAGCATGTCCCCGATGGCGACCAGGGCGGCGCTCACCCGCGCCGGGCGGATCTTGATCTCTTCCATTGCTGCTCCCCTGAGGGTTGTGGGCGTGGGCCACAAGGCCCCCGCCCGGTCGGGTTACTTGCTGGCGCACACCGGGCCGATACCGGCCGCCCGGCTCGCCTCGTCGGTGAGCGTCCGGCCGCACCGGCCGCACTCGCCCAG
>JAZKBZ010000079.1:0-21090 GCA_040388315.1 Pseudomonadota bacterium
GGACGTCGCCGTCGTAGTTCTTGCAGGCCCAGATGAAGCCGCCGGACCACTTGAGGGCCGAGGCCACCATGTCGTCGATCAGGCGGTGCTCGTAGGTGATGCCGGCTTCCTTGAACTGCGCGGCGTACTCGGCGGCGAAGATCTCGGCGAAGATGTCCTTGAAGCGGCCGTCATAGCCCTTGAGGATCGTGTTCTTGGTGGAGAGATACAGCGGATAGGTGCGCTGCAGGGCGTAGGCGAAGGAGGCGTGGGCGAAGTCGCGGATCGACTCGTCGAGGTTGTACATGGCCATGGCCACGCCGCTGCCGGGATAGTCGAACACCTCGTGCTCGATGACCTGGCCGTCCTTGCCTTCCCACTTGATGGTCAGCTTGCCGGGGCCGGGCACCTTGAAGTCGGTGGCGCGGTACTGGTCGCCATAGGCGTGGCGGCCGATGATGATCGGCTGGGTCCAGCCCGGGATCAGGCGCGGCACGTTCTTGCAGATGATCGGTTCGCGGAAAACCACGCCGCCGAGGATGTTGCGGATCGTGCCGTTGGGCGACTTCCACATCTTCTTCAGCTTGAATTCTTCGACGCGGGCCTCGTCGGGGGTGATGGTCGCGCACTTGATGCCGACCCCGTACTTCAGGATGGCCTCGGCGGACTCGACGGTGATCTTGTCGTCGGTGGCGTCGCGGCTCTCCATGCCCAGGTCGTAATAGGCCAGGTCGATATCGAGATAGGGCAGGATCAGCTTGTCCTTGATCCACTGCCAGATGATGCGGGTCATCTCATCGCCATCGATATCGACGACAGGATTGGCGACTTTGATCTTGGCCATGAGGGCGATGCGCTCCGGGGCGTAAAATTGGCTTTGGGGGCCGTATACTAGGCGTCGGCCTCGACGCAAAGGCTGTGGAGCCCCCAGGCGTGGATTAGCCGCGAAGCGTTCTTGGCCAAGGAACGCTACTGCACGCCGCGGGTCACCATTCGGGCCACATCGGCGATGATCTTCTCGTTTTCGGCGTCACCCCGGGTCGAGCCGGAGAGGAAGACGGCCACCGCGTAGCGCCGGCCGTCGGCCAGGGTGACGATGCCGATATCGTTGACCGCGGGGTTCATCCCCAGGTCGGTGCGCGCGGTTCCGGTCTTGTGGGCCAGGCGCGCGGTCTTCGGGAAGCCCGCCTTCAGGCGATCGGCGCCGGTGGGGGTCTCGGTCATGATCTTCAGCAGCAGGGCGGTGGAGGCCGGGGTCAGCAGCTCGCCGTCGTCGAGGCGGTCGAGGAAGGCCAGCGCCCCGCGGGGCGTGGCGGTGTCCTGCGGGTCGGCCATATAGGCCGCCGTGGCCCTGCGCCGGGTCTCCGGGGGGATCGAGTTCAGCACCGTCACATAGGCTTGGCCTTTCCAGGCCGGCCGGAAGGAGGCCATGCCGGCGATGTCGGGCTGGAGCTGGCGCTCGTAGCGGTCGACGCGCATCTCCTCGACCTTCTTGTTCACCAGCCAGGCGGTCACCGCGCCAGGCCCGCCGATCTTCTTCATCAGCACGTCGGCGGCGGTGTTGTCCGAGCGGCCGACGGCGGCCGTCAGCAGTTCGCGCACGGTGTAGTCGCGCCGCGCGGGCCAGGCGTCGGCCACCGGACTGAAGGGGGGCGACAGGTCCTGGTCGGTGATCAGGATCGGATCGTCCAGGCTCAGGCGCCTGGCGTCCACCTCGGCCAGGACCGCGGCGCCCAGGGGGGCCTTGAACACGCTCTGCATGGGGAAGCGGCGCTCGCCGTTGAAGTCCCAGCTCTGGCCGCTCTCCAGGTTCATCACGCCGATGCCCAGGACGCCGGGCTTGGCGCGCTCAGCGATCTCCACGACCTCGGTGTTCATCGCCGCCATGTTGATCTCGGGCGTGTTGGAGGCGGTCTGCGGCGAGCCTTGTCCGCAGGCGGCGAGGACCAGGCCGGCGAGGGCGACGAGCAGGGGGATACGCATGATCGAGCGCCTTAGCACACACCGCCCTTGCAATGAGACGGGCAAGCGATTGAAAACGCGCCATGCCCACAGGTTCCGCCGCTCCCCCCTGCATCATCCTCAATGCGCCGCAGCTGGCCCAGAACATCGGGGCGGTGGCCCGCGCCATGGCCAATTTCGGCCTGGCGGACCTGAGGCTGGTCAATCCCCGCGACGGCTGGCCCCAGGAGCGGGCCTGGTCCTCGGCCTCGGGCGCCGAATGGCCGCTGAACGCCGCCCGCGTCTATGACAGCGTCGAGGCCGCCATCGCCGACCTGCACCTGGTCTACGCCACCACCGCCCGCCCCCGCGAACTGCAGCTTCCCATCCTCACACCCCGCGAGGCGGCGGCCAACCTGATCCACGAGGTGGCCGAAGGCCGCAAGGTCGGCCTGCTGTTCGGCGGCGAGCGGGCCGGGCTGGAGACGGCCGACATCGCGCTCTGCCAGGCGGTGGTGACCCTGCCCATCGACCCGCGCTTCCGCTCCCTGAACCTGGCCCAGGCGGTGATCATCCTGGCCTATGAGTGGCGCATGACCCAGGCCACGGGGGCGCCGGCCATCTTCCGCGACGCCCCGCCCCCGGCCGACGCCGCCGCCATGCAGGGCCTCTACGACCACTTCGAGCAGGAGCTGGAGGCCGCCGGCTTCTTCCATCCGCCGGAGAAGAAGCCCTCCATGATGCAGAACCTGCGCTCGGCGCTCGGCCGCGCCCGCTTCTCCGACCAGGAGGTCCGCACCTTCCGCGGCGTGGTCACCGCGCTCTCCAAGGGCCGGGGCCGCGCCCTGCACAAGCTGGCCCGCGAGAAGGCCAAGCAGGGCCAGCCTGAGGCCTGAGGCTTGCGAAGCTTGGCCGCGCGGGCCAAGGGTTCGGCGCCAAGACGGGGAGAACACCATGGCCACCAAGGAGCTCGAGGCCCTGAAGACCGCGGCGCGGGACGCCTACCTCTTCACCCTGCCCCTGGTGGAGATCGCCACCACGCGGTCGCGGGGCCTGGTGGCCGGTTCGCCGATGAACGTCTTTGGCCACATGCGCCGGCTGGCCGACCACACGGCGCGGGCGGTCACCACCCCCAACAACGACACCTTCTATTCCACCGCCCAGGTGGACCTGTCCCAGGGCCCGGTGACGATCAACCTGCCCGCCACCGGCGACCGCTATGTCTCCCTGGCCCTGATGGACGCCTACACCAACAACTTCGCCATCCTGGGCACCCGCACCACCGGACCGGAGGGCGGGACCTTCACCCTGGTGGGGCCGACCGAGGCCGCCGAGGGGCCCAATGTGGTGCGTTCCCCCACCAACCACGTCTGGGCGCTGGCCCGCATCCTGGTGGACGGCCCCCATGACGTGGAGGGCGCCAAGGCCGTGCAGCACGGCCTCTCCATGCAGGGCCCCGCCGTGGAGACCCCCGGTCCCTTCGCCCACCGCGGCGCGCCCTGGGACGAGTATTTCGAGACCGCCGCCCGGCTGATGGCCGCCAACCCGCCGCGGGTCGAGGACCGCGCCTTCCTGGCCTCCATGGCGCCGTTGGGCCTTTCCGACTTCGACGCCTCGCGGTTCTCGGCCGAGGAGGCCGCCGCCATCGAGGCGGGCCTGGCCGAGGGCAAGATCGCCGCGCGCAAGGGCGGCCTCTCCGGCGCCGGCTTCATCGAGGGCTGGTCCTATCCTTCGGCGCGGCTGGGCAATTTCGGCCAGGACTACGGCCTGCGGGCTTCGGTGGCGGTGGCGGGACTGGCGGCCCTGCCGCCGGAGGAGGCGATGTACATGCGGGCCGAGGGCGACCTGCCGCGCGCCCTGTTCGATGGGACGCGGTCGTGGAGGTTGCACTTCCCGGCCAGCGGCCTGCTGCCGGTGCATTCCTTCTGGTCGCTGAGCCTCTATGAGGCGACGCAGGACGGGCAGTTCTTCTTCACCGACAATCCGCTCGCCCGCTACGCCATCGGCGACCGCACCGAGGGCCTGGTCACGAACGCCGACGGGTCCCTCGACATCTGGATCGGCCACGAGGATCCGGGCGGCGAGCGCACCGCCAACTGGCTGCCCGCCCCGGCCGGGCCCTTCGCGCTCTTCATGCGGGCCTACCTGCCCAAGACCGAACTGCTGGAGGGCGGCTACCGCCTGCCGCCGGTGGTTCCGGCCGACGCCGGTTGACTCCGAGGGGCGCGGACGACATAAACCGCCCCTTCGCGCCGCCGGGTCACCCTGGCGGCTGCGGATATCTATGACGGGTGATCTGGACGCCGCCGTTGAAATCGCGCCTTCGCTTATGAAGGCGCCGGCCCGGATCGTGTTTGAAAGAGCTACTCATGTCCAAGCGGCATTCCGCGAAGTACAAAATCGACCGCCGGATGGGCGAAAACATCTGGGGTCGTCCGAAGTCCCCGGTGAACGCCCGCCAGTACGGCCCCGGCCAGCACGGTCAGCGTCGCAAGCAGAAGGTCTCCGACTTCGGCCTGCAGCTGCGCGCCAAGCAGAAGCTGAAGGGCTTCTACGGCAACATCACCGAGAAGCAGTTCGTCCGCACCTACGAGGAAGCCGACCGCCGCAAGGGCAACACCTCGGAAAACCTGATCGGCCTGCTGGAATCGCGCCTGGACGCCGTCGTCTATCGCGCCAAGTTCGTGCCGACCGTCTTCGCCGCCCGTCAGTTCGTGAACCACGGCCACGTGCTGGTGAACGGCAAGCGCGTCAACATCGCCTCCTACCGCGTGAAGGCCGGCGACATCGTCTCCGTCCGTGAGCGTTCCAAGAACATGGCCCTCGTGCTCGAAGCCCTGCAGTCGGGCGAGCGCGACACCCCCGACTACATCGAGCTGGACACCAAGGCGATGACCGCCAAGTTCATCCGTCAGCCGGAATTCAGCGAGGTTCCCTACGCTGTGAAGATGGAGCCGAACCTGGTCATCGAATTCTATTCGTCCTGATCACGTCCGACATTTCGAGTTCAGCGAAGGCCCCGGAGCGATCCGGGGCCTTTTGCTTGGGCGCGATCCGTGGCGAAGTGGGGCCATGCATCGTCGCCTTCTGTTGATCGGGGCCTTGAGCCTGCTCGCCGGCTGCGCCACCGCGGCCCCGCCTATCGTCGCCCCGGCCGGATCGGCCCTGGGGGAGCTCGAACCGCTGTACTCGGCCAGCGCCGGGCGCGAGGCCCTGACCATCCGGGTCTCCTCCAACGGCTGCACCAGGAAGGAGGACTTCGCCTTCTTCGTGGAGAAGAAGGGGGACGCCGTGACGCTCGCCTTCGGCCGCAAGCGCCTGGACCCGTGCAAGTCGTTCGCCATGGGTCACACCGACCTGACCTTCACCTATGCCGAGCTGGGGGTGGCGGGCCGTACGCCGCTGTTCCTGCTGAACCCCTTCTACCCGTGGACGGGGCCGGGCAGCTGAGGCTTCAGATAAACCTATCCACGATTTCCTGTGGCACCCGCTTGGGGCGGCCGGTGGCGGCGTCGATCAGGCACCAGACGGTGACCGCCTGGGCGCACATGGCGCCGTCGGGGCCGTCGATCCGGACATAGCGGTCGAAGCGGGGACCATCGGGTCTCCGCGCGACCCAGGTCCGGGCCCGGGCGGTCTCGCCCGGCAGCAGGGCGCGGCGGTAGTCCACCTCGTGGCGCAGCACGATCCAGGCCCAGCGCGCCTGATCCTCCGCCGGCTGGCGGGCGGCCCAGTGGGCGGTGGCCATGTCCTGGATCCAGCGCAGATAGACCACGTTGTTCACATGGCCATTGGCGTCGATATCGGAGGCTTGCGGCGTGAAGCTGGCCTCGAAGACCTGCTGGCCTTCGGGCGGTTCCAGCAGCCTGGTCACAGGGGGACCGGCTTAGGCGGCGAGCACGCCCTGTTCGATCAGCAGCGGCTTCAGTTCGCCCGACTGGAACATCTCCTTGACGATGTCGGCGCCGCCGACGAACTCGCCTTTCACATAGAGCTGGGGGATGGTCGGCCAGTCGCTGAAGGTCTTGATGCCGTCGCGCAGGGCGTTGTCCTGCAGGACATTGACGCCCACGAAGTCGACGCCGAGGTGGTCGAGCACCTGGACGACCATGCCGGAGAACCCGCACTGGGGCTGCTCGGGCACGCCCTTCATGAACAGGACCACCGCATTGTCGGTCACGGTCTTGGCGATGAAATCATGCACGGGGTTGGTGGCGTCGGTCATGGGGCGGCTCTTTCGTCGAAACGTTCGGCTGAGAGCTAGGGAGCCGGGGGGCGCGGGTCAAGCGGCAGAACGATTGGCCGCGGTCGCGGGCCCTCGGAGTCAGGCGCGGCGCTGTTCGCCGGTGTCGGCGCTGAAGCGGGCCATTTCGATCTGGGCGGCGACGCCGGTGGGCAGGTCCTTGTCGCTGATGGCCGCCAGGCGCTCGATGGCCTCGGCGCGGAACTGCTCCACCTGGACCGTGGCGAAGGCGGGTTCGGTGAGTGCGTAGGCCAGGCACAGCTCCTCGGCCGACCAGCCCTGGGTCTGGTGCAGGAAGGCGTAGGTGCCGGCGCCCGCCAGGGGCTCGGCGCGCCGGAACAGGCCAGCCTTCGGAACCACGCCGCCGCCGCCCGGCCGGCACAGGGCCGGTGGGAAGGGGTCGTAGGCGATCATGGTCATGTCGCGGGCCGAGGCGTCCTTGATCCGCCGCCGGGCCTTCCAGTCGGAGATCAGGTTGAAGGGGGTGGCCAGCACGTCGAAGGCGCCGCTGTCGATGCAGGTGTCGATGCAGGGGCCGTCGCCCACCACGCCGATGTGCAGGGCCAGGCCCGCGGCGCGCAGGTCGGCGAGATAGCCGTGAGCGTCGGGCGCCAGGGTCTCGAAGGCCGCCTCGTCCATCATCAGCAGGTCGAAATAGCCGGCGCCGGTCTTGGCCAGGCCGCCGCGGACGCTCAGGGAGATGGCCTCGGCGGTCAGGACTTTGCGGGGATCGCCCCGCAGCCGCCAGCCGATGGAGATCAGCCGGCGCTCAACGGCCCGCAGGGCCTCGCCGACCCCGAGCGACATGATGTCGGACCCGGCGGTGATCTCGAAGCAGTTGACGCCGCATTCCATGGCCGAGAAGGCCAGGGTCCGCCAGGCGTGCGGCGTCGTCATGTTGGGGGCTTCGCGCAGCAGCAGGCTGACGGCGGAGACCGCCTTGCCGCTCGCGCCGAAGGGCCGGTAGCGCATGGCGGTCTAGCCCGGCGCCTGGGTCTCGAGCGCGAGCGCATGCAGTTCCCCGCCCATCTTGCCCTTCAGGGCGGCGTAGACGAGCTGGTGCTGCTTGACCCGCGAAAGGCCGGCGAAGGCCTTCGAGACGATGCGAGCGCGATAATGATCGCCATCGCCGGCCAGGTCCTCGACCTGGATCTCGGCGTCGGGGAATCCCTCGCGGAGCGAGGCTTCCAGATCGGCGATGGGCATGGGCATGGGAATCGCGCCTCTCAGAAGATCGTTTCTGCGCTAGAAAGCTTAACAAGCTTTGGATTGGGGGGTCGGTTTCATGCTGCGGATCATCGTCGTTCTCGGCCTGGCCCTGGCCGTGGCCGGCTGCGGCGTGGTGAGCTCCGAGCGCCCGCTGTTCACCGCGGCCGACAGCGTCGGGGCGCCGGTGCTGAGGCCAGGTCTCTGGGCCGTCATCGAACCGGCCTGCAAGTTCAATCCCCGCAGCCCCGCCGCGTCCTGGCCCAAGTGCGTCAGCGCCGCCGTCGTGGGCCCCAGCACGCTCGTCGACGTCAAGCGCAGCGACGATGACTCGGCGTCCGAGCCGACGGTCCAGACCTACCGGCTGGTGGCCGGCGACCCGGTGGTGGTGCAGATCCAGACGCCGCCGGAGCCGGGCGCCTTCTATTACGGCCTGCGGCCCATGGCCTCCGACGGGCAGGGGCGGATCACCAACATCAGGTTCTGGTCCGCCCGCTGCGAAGCCCCGACCCCCGTCGGCGACACGGCCAAGCGCCGCAAGCTGCTGGCGGGTCTCTATCCCATCAAGGGTCAGGAGGCGGGTTGCCTGGCCCGCGCGCCGGCGGCGGTGCGCAACGCCGTGCGCCTGAGCGAGGCCTGGGCCTTCGACGGCGGGACAGACGACGCTGGCGGCGTCGTTCGCTGGATTCGCGACGGCGACCGATAGGCCCCCCTCCTATCAGGAGAGGGGCCGGCGTCCTCAGTCGACGATGGCCGAGTAGATCAGACTCTTCAGCTGGCCGCGGAAGTTGAAGGTGCCCGAGGGCATCAGCTGGGTCATGAAGACCACCGAGAGGTCCTCCTTGGGATCCACCCAGAAGATGGTGGAGGCGGCCCCACCCCAATAGTAGTCGCCCGACCCCAGGGTGGCGGTCTGGGTCTGGCTCATGGTCGAGGCGAAGCCCAGGCCGAAGCCCACGCCCTCGTTGGCGGTCTCCGAGAAGCCGCCGATCGCCAGCTGGGTCAGGTCCTTGCCGCCGGCCAGGTGGTTCATGTGCATCATCTCGAGCGTCCGCGGGCCGATGACCCGATGACCGTCCAGCTCGCCGCCCCGGCGCAGCATCTCGCAGAAGCGCATGTAGTCGGCGGTGGTGCCGGTCAGGCCGCCGCCGCCGGACTTGAAGCCGGGCTCCCTGGCGAACTCGCTGGTCATGGGATCGTCCATCACCTTGAGCTTCTTGTCGGGGCCGCGCTGATAGTTGGCGCAGAAGCGGTCGATCTTGTCGGGCGCCACGAAGAAGGCGGTGTCGGTCATCCCGAGCGGGCCGAAGACTTCCTCCTGCAGGTACTGGGCGAACGGCTTGCCGGAGATCACCTCCACCAGGGCGCCGCAGATGTCGGTGGCCAGGGAATACATCCACCGCTCGCCGGGCTGGTAGAGCAGGGGCACCTGGCCGAGCTTGTCGAGGAACTCCATCATGGAGTCCTTGCCGCCGACGCTGCGCACCTTCAGGCCGCGATAGATCTTGTCCACCGGGTGCTGGTCGCCGACGCCGGGCAGGCCGCCGCCATAGGTGAAGCCGCCGGAGTGGGAGAGCACGTCCTTGAAGGAGACCGGGCGCTTGGGCGCCTCGGTGACCATGTCCTCGCCCTCGCCGGAGACCCAGACGCGATGCTTCTTCCAGGATGGGACGAAGCGGCTGACCGGGTCGTTGAGCTGGAAATAGCCCTTTTCGTACAGGGTCATCAGGGCGATCGAGGTGATCGGCTTGGTCATGGAATAGATGCGGAAGATGGCGTCATCCATCATCGGCTTGCCGCGCTCCAGGTCCATGGAGCCGAAGGACTTCTGATAGGCCGAGTGGCCGTGCCGGGAGACGGAGATCTGGCAGCCGGCGATCTTCTGCGGGCCGATATAGTTGCGCTCGATATGGTCGGTGATGCGTTCCAGCCGACCGGCGTCGAGCCCGGTCCATTGGGATTGGGCGTCCATGAATAATTCCTCCGAAAATCTCAGCTGTTCTAATTGCCGGCATCATTAGCCCGAGGCCGCGCCAAGCCAAGAAAATCCTGACGCCGCGTCAGGGCGATCGCGCCGTTGCCCCGGCGGCGCGGACGGGCGATGACGATGGGAACGAGGAAGAGGAACCCGCCGATGCAAGCGCTCTACGACCTGGCCGAGACCATCGGCGCCCAGCTCAAGGCCCGCAAGGAGACGGTGGCCGTGGCCGAGAGTTCATCAGGCGGCCTGGTGTCGGCGGCCCTGCTCAGCGTCGGCGGCGCCTCGGCCTACTATCTGGGAGGCGGGGTGATCTACACCGGCAAGGCCCGCATGGTGCTGCTGGAGCTGCCGCGGGAGGCTGTCGCCGGCATGCGCTCGGCCAGCGAGCCCTACGCCATGCTGCTGGCCCGCACGGTCCGCGAGCGCTTCGGCGCCACCTGGGGCGTGTCGGAGACCGGGGCGGCGGGGCCTACCGGCAATCCCTACGGCGACGCCGCCGGCCACACCTGCATCGCCATTTCCGGGCCCGTGGAGATGGCCATGACCATCGAGACGGCGTCGGACGACCGCAAGGCCAATATGGAGGCCTTCGCCGCCGCCGTGCTGCGGATGCTGGAGCGCGTCACCGCCGAATAGGCCTCAAGGCGCCGCGATGATCGGCTGGCCCCGCACGCCCAGGGGCGCGAAGTGGGCGCGATAGTCGGTGGGCGTCATGCCGGTGATCCGCTTGAACAGGCTGCGGAAGAAGGCCACGTCGTCGTAGCCGACCTCTGAGCTGATGGACTGGATCGGCTTGGCGTCGCGCTCCAGCATGTTCTTGGCCGCCTCGATCCGCAGGGCCTGGAGGTAGGCCGCCGGCAGCCGTCCAGTGGCGGCCTTGAAGTGCCGCACGAAGGTCCGCGCGCCCAGGCCCGCCTGGTCGGCCAGGTCCTGGGTGGAGACGTCGCGGCTGAGATTGGTTTGCAGGAAGGCCTCGACCTGGCGGATGCGCGCGTCGTCGTGCGGCTGGGAGACCGGCAGCACCGCATAGCCCGACTGGTGGATGCGGGGCATGGGCAACAGCAGGGCCTTGGCGCATTTCAGCGCCACCTCATGGCCGCAGAGCTTCTCCACCAGATAGAGGCTGACATCCATGGAGGCGTAGACGCCGCCGCTGCACAGCAGGCGCGAGTCCTCGGTGACGAACAGGTCCTGCCGCCAGCGCACCTTGGGATATCGCGCGCACAGCCGCTCGGAGACCGCCCAGTGGGTGGTGGCGATCCGCCCGTCCAGCAGGCCCGCCTCGGCCAGATAGGCCGCGCCCATGCAGACACCCGCCACGTAGGCGCCCTGGGCATAGTGCCGCTTCAGCCAGGGCAGCAGGGCGCTGTTCTCGACAAGCTTCAGGTCCAGGTCCAGGCCGGAGGTCGGCACGATGATGATGTCGGTCCGCTCGATATCCTGCAGCGCCGCTTCCGGCGTGATGGACAGGCCATAGGGGCTGCGGACCGCATCGCCGGTGAGCGAGACGGTCCGCACCCGGAAGGCGGGTTGGGGCTCCTGGTCGTGGAGGTCGTTCCAGAGCGTGCCGGCGGAATGGAAGATCTCCACCGGCATGATCGCCGTCGAGGACAGCCCGTCGTCGAGCAGCACCACGGTCACGTCCAGCACTGGGCGCTCCTTCATCTGCAGGATCCCCAACCTACCTAACCCGCCGTGGTCGGGTCGATGGTCCCGGCCAGTTCGGTGATCTTGTTGGCCGGGAAGCCGCTCAGGCGCGCGTGCTCCTGAACCGCCGCCTCGTCCTCGGCCAAGTAGACACAGAAGGTCTTGTCCTTGGCGACAAAGGACTCCTGCCACTGGACCCGCGGCGACAGCTTGGCCAGCGCCGCATTGGAGGTCGCCGCCGCGCCCTTCAGCTCGGTGGCGGTCATCTGGTCGACGCCGGGGATGTCCCGTTCGATCATGTATTTCTTCATGGGTAAGGCTCCGTTTGAGGGAGCGCGAACCTGACCTCGACCGCCGTTCTGCGAAAGGCGGTGATCCGGACAACCTGAGGGGACGATTTGCCCTCTCCCTCCCGTTTATGGGGAGGGTGGGTGACGCGAAGCGTCAGACGGGTGGGGAAACCTGCCAGGACTCCTCACCCCGGCCGGCAAGCCGGCCCACCGCTCCCCACGAAGGGGAGGGCGTTGGTTATCCCATATAGGCCGGCATCCAACCCTCGTGGCTCGCCCGCAGATCGGAGAGCGCGATGCTGAAGATGCCCGCCGTGGCCAGGGCCTGGCCGTCGGCGTGGCCCACCACCTCGCCGACGACGCCCGCCGCGTGGGCGGCCTTCAGCAGGGGCAGGGGATCGGCCGTCGCGATCAGGTAGCGGCCCTGGTCCTCGCCGAACAGCAGGGCGTGGTCGGGCAGCTTGGACCCCAGCTCCAGGGTGATCCCGACATTCGAGGCCAGGGCCATCTCGGCGGCGGCGGCCACAAGGCCGCCATCGGAGAGGTCGTGGACGACGGTCACCCGGCGCGCCTCGATCTCCGCGCGCACGAAGTCGCCGATCCTGCGTTCCATGGCCAGGTTCACCGGCGGCGGGGCGCCGTCCTCGCGGCCCAGGATCTCGCGCAGGTACATGCTGGCGCCCAGCTCGCCGACGGTCTCCCCCAGCAGCACCAGGCTGTCGCCGGCCTTCATGCCGGAGAAGTCGGCGCGCTTGGCGGAGTCGGCCAGGAGGCCCACCGCGCCCACGGTCGGGGTCGGCGGAATGGCCGCGCCATTGGTCTCGTTGTAGAGCGAGACGTTCCCGCTCACGACGGGGAAGTCCAGCGCCCGGCAGGCCTCGGCCATGCCCTCGATGGCGCGGACGATCTGGCCCATAATCTCCGGGCGCTCGGGGTTGCCGAAGTTCAGGTTGTCGGTGATGGCGATGGGATCTGCGCCCACGCAGGTCAGGTTGCGCCAGGCCTCGGCCACCGCCTGCTTGCCACCTTCGTAGGGGTCGTTCTGCACATAGCGCGGCGTGCAGTCGGAGGTCATGGCGAGCGCCTTTTTCGTCCCGTGCACGCGGACGATCCCGGCGTCGGCGCCCGTGGAGGAGTCCTCCAGGGTGTCGGCCATGACGTGGCGGTCGTACTGCTCCCAGAGCCAGCGCTTCGACGCCATGTCCGGGGCGCTCATCAGCTTCAGGACGGCCTTGCCGTAGTCGGCGGGCTCAGGGATGTCGGCCGGGTCCAGACGGGCGTGCAGCGGCGGCTGCACCCAGGGACGGTCATAGAGCGGCGCGTCCTCGGCCAGCGGCGCCAAGGGGATGTCGCAGACGATCTCCCCCTTGTGTTTGAGGACAATGTGGCCGGTGTCGGTGGTCCAGCCGATGACGGCGGCGTCCAGGCCCCACTTCTCGAAGATCGCGTGCCCGTCGTGCTCGCGGCCGGGCTTCAGGACCGCCAGCATGCGCTCCTGGCTTTCCGACAGCATCATCTCGTAGGCGCTCATGCCCTCTTCGCGCTGGGGCACCATGTCCAGGTCCAGCTCTATGCCCACCTGGCCCTTGCCGGCCATCTCCACGGAGGAGGAGGTGAGGCCCGCGGCGCCCATGTCCTGGATGGCGGCCACGGCGCCCGAGGCCATCAGCTCCAGAGTCGCCTCGATCAGCAGCTTCTCGGCGAAGGGGTCGCCGACCTGGACCGTGGGGCGCTTCTCGTCGGAGGCGTCATCGAACTCCTGGCTGGCCATGGTGGCGCCATGGATGCCGTCGCGGCCGGTCTTGGAGCCGAAATAGACCACGGGCAGGCCGGCGGCCGGCGCGGCCGAGTAGAAGATCTTGTCGGCGTCGGCCAGGCCCACGCACATGGCGTTGACCAGGATGTTGCCGTCATAGCCGCGGTGGAAATTGGTCTCGCCGGCCACGGTGGGGACGCCCACGCAGTTGCCGTAGCCGCCGATGCCACTGACCACGCCGGCCACTAGGCGCTTGGTCTTGGGATGGCTGGGATCGCCGAACCGCAGGGCGTTGAGCAGGGCGATGGGCCGGGCGCCCATGGTGAAGACGTCGCGCATGATGCCGCCGACGCCGGTCGCCGCCCCTTGGTAGGGCTCGATATAGGAGGGGTGGTTGTGGCTCTCCATCTTGAAGATGCAGGCCTGGCCGTCACCGATGTCCACCACCCCGGCGTTCTCGCCGGGACCGCAGATCACGCGGGGACCGGTGGTGGGGAACTTCCCCAGGTGCTTGCGGCTGGACTTGTAGGAGCAGTGCTCGCTCCACATCACCGAGAACACGCCAAGCTCCACCGGGTTGGGCTCACGGTTCAGGCGTTTGACGATGAGGTCGTATTCCTCGGGCTTCAGGCCGTATTCGGCGGCCATCTCGGCCAGGGTCTTCACAGGCTGGGCGCTCATGGCGCGCCTTCTAGCCGGACTCGGGCGCGCACGCGATAGGGGCGGGCGATTCCCTGCGCGCCGCGACGTCGGCGCGCCCTCCTCGGCCGAGGCGATCCCGCCACCTGCATCGCCACGCCAGGGTTGTCCCCGCCACTTGGCGCCACCTGGCGCCGATCGTCGCGCCAATTGTCGCGCCGATTGTCGCGGCCCCGCGTCCTTAAGGCGGCCTTAACCCTCGCAGCACAGCTTCGCCGGATTACTCAGTCTGGGTGTATTTCCGCCATGTCGCGAACCATCGACGATCGCCTCCGCTTCATGAAGCTGGACCAGAAGGCCCAGGCGCACGTTGCCAGCCTGAAGCCGGTCGTCATGAAGGCCCTGCCCGCTGCCCTGGACGGCTTCTATGACCAGGTGCGGGCGACGCCGGAGACCCGCGCTTTCTTCTCCAGCGACGCCCACATGGCCGCGGCCCAGAATCGGCAGCTCGGTCACTGGGATATGATCTCCAGCGGGCAGTTCGACGACGCTTACGCCAAGGCGGTCACCAAGGTGGGGGAAGTCCATGCCCGCATCGGGTTGGAGCCCAGCTGGTACATCGGCGGCTACGCCCTAGTGCTCGAAACCCTCCTGACCAAGGTTCTGGAGGCGCGCTGGCCGAAGGGCGGCTTCGGCGCGCGCGGGCCGGACGTCAAGACGGTGGCCGCCGAGGTGGGCGCCCTCACCAAGGCGACTTTCCTGGACATGGACATCGCCATCTCCGTCTATCTCGAGGCCCTCGAAACCAAGCGGGTCGAGGCCGAGAAGGAGCGCCGCGAAAGCGAGGAACAGCAGAACCGGATGGTGGAGGCCCTGGCCGACGGCCTGCGCCGGCTCGCGGGCGGCGATCTCACCGCGAACATGGCGGGCTCGGTGGAGTCTCGCTTCCAGGCTATCAAGGACGACTTCAACAAGGCCATCTCCGGGCTGCGGGAGGCCATGACCGCCATCTCCACCTCAACCTCGGCCGTGCGCGGTGGCGCCGAGGAGATTTCCTCGGCGGCCGATGACCTCTCGCGTCGCACAGAGCATCAGGCCGCGAGCCTGGAGGAGACCGCGGCCGCCCTGGACGAGATCACCGCCACCGTGCGCCAGACCGCCTCGGGCGCGAGGGCGGCCTCGGAGGTGGTGCTCGCCGCCCGCGGCGACGCCCAGACCAGCGGCGAGGTCGTCCAACAGGCCGTCGCCGCCATGGCGCAGATCGAGCAGTCCTCCACCCAGATCAGTCAGATCATCGGGGTCATCGACGAGATCGCCTTCCAGACCAACCTGCTGGCCCTCAACGCCGGGGTCGAGGCGGCTCGCGCCGGTGAAGCCGGCCGCGGCTTCGCCGTGGTGGCCTCTGAAGTGCGCGCCCTCGCCCAGCGCTCGGCCGAGGCGGCCAAGGAGATCAAGACCCTGATCTCGGCCTCCAGCCATCAGGTGGGGTCGGGCGTGCAGCTGGTGGGCCAGACCGGTGAGGCCCTGCAGCGGATCGTCGACCGCGTCGCCGAGATCGACAGCATGGTCAGCGAGATCGCCGCCACCGCCCAGGAGCAGTCGGTGGGCCTGGCCCAGGTCAACACCGCGGTGAACCAGATGGATCAGGTGACCCAGCAGAACGCCGCCATGGTGGAGGAGACCACCGCGGCCGCCAGCAGCCTGCGCTCGGAAGCCGGCGAACTGAGCCGGCTGATCAGCCGCTTCGACACCGGCGCTCCCGCCGCCGTCGCCGCGCGCAGCCAGGCCCATGCCGCCACCCAGCGACGTCGCGCTGGCTAGACCCTGACCGTTTCAGACGGACCCGTCTGAAACGGCAAGAAGGGTCTAGGTTCAAAAGATTAGAGCACGTCAGGCGGAACCGGTATCCACTTCCGCCTAACGTGCTCTAGGCTCCGCGCCGTTGACTGACCCTTGGTAACCGCCGTCATCTGAATCCGATGCGGCGCGGCGAACGCGCCCCGGGAGGGACGCGTGATGTGGGATAAGCTTTCGGCGTTGGCGGGCGCTTGCCTGGTCTGTCTGGCCGCGGGCGGCGCCCAAGCGGCCCCCGCCTTCAAGGCGAAGATCGCCCGCACCCAATACGGCGTCCCCCACGTGAGCGCTGCCGACTATGGCGGGATCGGTTATGGCCAGGCCTACGCCTTCGCCCAGGACAACCTGTGCCTGCTGGCCGACAAGGTCGTCACCGTCAATGGCGAACGCTCGAAGTATTTCGGTCCCGACGGCGTCACCACCATCGCCTTTTCCGAGACGAAGAACCTGGAGAGCGACTTTTTCTTCCGCGCCAATCTCGACGTGGCGGCCCTGAAGATCAATTTCGGCAAGCTGTCGGCCGACTACCGCAACCTCGTCCTCGGCTATGTCGCCGGCTACAATCGGTTCCTGCGCGACACTCCCAAGGTCCGCTTGCCGGCCGCCTGCCGCGACGGCGCTTGGCTGCGGCCGATAAATCTCGACGACATGCTGCGCCTCAACGAGGAGCGGATGATTCAGGCCAGCGGCGGGGCGTGGCTGCGCCAAGCCAACGCCGCGGCCCCGCCGGCCATCAAGGCGCAGGCGGCGCTGGACGGCCCCGGCCTGCCCGTCGACCCGGCGCAGTTCGGCCTGGGCAGCAACGGCTGGGCCTTCGGGCGAGACGTCACCGCCAACCGGTCCGGGGTCCTGCTGGGCAATCCGCACTTCCCCTGGGAGACCACCAACCGCTTCTACCAGGTCCACCTGACCATCCCGGGCAAGCTGGACGTCATGGGGGTGACCATCGGGGGCGCGCCGGGCATGTCCATCGGCTTCAACAGGGACGTGGCCTGGACCCACACGGTCTCCACGGACCGCCACTTCACGATCTTCGAGCTTAGCCTCGATCCTGCCGATTCCACCGCCTACTTCGTCGACGGCAAGCGCCTGACCATGGGAACCAAGGCGGTGACCGTGGAGGTGGCCGGTGGGCCGCCTCAGACGCGGACGGTCTACACCTCGATCTATGGCCCGCTGGTGGTCATGCCTCAGTTGGGCATGACCTGGAACGCCAAGAGCGCCTACGCTCTGCGCGACGCCAACAAGAACAATGTCCGCTCTGGCGACACCTGGCTCGACATCGCCCGCGCCCGCTCCGTCGAGGAGATCAAGGCCGGGATCAGCAAGACCCTCGGCATCCCCTGGGTGAACACCATCGCCAGCGACCGCAAGGGCGAGGTCCTCTACGCCGACATCACCGCGACCCCCAACGTCTCGGCCGATCTGGCCAAGACCTGCGCCCCGCCCTCCGGCCTGGGACCGCTGGCCGCCACGGCGCGGATCTATGTGCTGGATGGCGCGCGCTCGGCCTGCAACTGGGAGGTCGCCGCCGGGACGCCGTCCCCGGGCCTGATGCCGGGACAGGACATGCCCGCCCAGCTCCGCACCGACTACGTGGCCAACAGCAATGACAGCTACTGGCTGGCCAACGCCCGCGCGCTGATGGCCGCCTTCGCTCCCATCGTCGGGCCGACCGCCGTGGCCCAGAACCTCCGCACCCGCTCAGGCCTGATGGAGATCGAGGCGCGCCTGGCCGGGACCGACGGCCTGCCGGGCAAGAGCATCGACCCCGCCGCCGTCGAGGTCATGCTCTACCGCAACCGCAACTTGGCGGCCGACCTGGCCATCCCCGACCTGCTCAAGCTGTGCGCCGAGGCGCCGAGCGGAACCAGCACGGCCGGCAAGGATGTCAGTCTGGTCGACGCCTGCACAGTGCTCGCCCAGTGGGACCGGCGGATGAACATCGACAGCCGCGGCGCCCACCTGTTCGTGGAGTTCTGGCGCAAGGCCGAGCGCATTGCCGGCCTGTGGGCGACGCCCTTCGATCCCACCGATCCGGTCCACACCCCGAGCGGCCTGAACGCCGCCGCCAGCGCCAAGATCAAGACGGCGCTCGCCGACGCCGTCGAACTGCTGGCCGCCAAGAACGTGCCCCTCGACGCGCCCTGGGGCGAGGTGCAGTACGCCGTGCGCGGCGACCTGAAGATCCCGATCCACGGCGGCGAGGGGGGCGACGGGGTGCTCAACGCCCAGCAGTCGGCCTGGGTCGGGGCGGGCCTCGTCCCCTTCCACGGCTCCAGCTACATCCAGGTGGTGACCTTCGACGCCAAGGGGCCGGTGGCCGACGCCATCCTCACCTACTCCCAGTCCACCGATCCGGCCTCGCCGCACTCTGCCGACCAGACCCTGCTGCACGCCCGCAAGGGCTGGGTGCGCCTGCCGTTCTCGGCCGCGGAGATCGCCGCCGACAAGGCTCTGACGGTGACGACGATCGAGGAGTCGCGGGTTAGCGGGCCGCCAGGGTCAAAGCTTTGACCTGATCGGAGGACAGGGAGATCACCACCACGGTGGCGGGCTCTCGGCGCAGGGCCGCCTGGTGCGGCAAGTCCAGCCAACGGACGTGGGGCGGCGCCGGCGGCTGGGCGGCCCAGGCGCCGAAGCCCGCCACGCCGGCCAGGACCATGACGATCCAGAAGCCCGCCAGGGTGCGGCTCTGGGACGGCCGCGCCTGTTTCAGCATGTCGATCCGCGCCTCCAGGGGATGGCGCGAGGGGGCCGGCCAGTAGCAGCCGAAGGGCAGGGGGTCGGCGGCGAGCTGGGTCTTCAGCATGGTCTGGGCGTAGCGCCGCCGATCGCTGGGCCGCCTGGCCATCACCGTGGCGTCGCAGGCCAGCTCCTGGTCCAGGCGAACGTGATAGGCGGCCAGGTGGACGAGGGGATTGAACCAGTTGATCGCCTGGGCCAGGGCGACCCAGGCGTTGACCTTCGGATCGCCGCGATCGATGTGCGCCCGCTCGTGGGCCCGGACCAGGGCGCGCTCCTCGGCGGTGAAGCGTTCGTGGTGGTCGGCCGGGGTGACGATGCGCGGGGCGATCACCCCCACCACCGCCGGCCCGGCCGCGCCGGCCTTGGCCCGTCGCAGGAACCGCCACTGGCCAAGGGCCATCAAGGCCAGCAGGGCCAGGGCGCCCGCCGCCCAGACCTCCACCGCCAGGGACAGGCCGCCCGGCTGGGTCAGGGGGATGGGCAGGGGCAGGGAAGGGCCGGGCGTCCCGTTGGGCGCCTCGGCCGCCGGGACCAGGCTGGCGACGAAGGTCAGGGGCGCGATCAGCCACAGGCGATAGGCCATCTCGGCCCCGAACAGCCGCCGGGCCGGCAGGCGCAGGGCGAAGACCAGGGCGATCGCCAGGCTGGCGGCCAGGTTGGCCCGCAGGAGGTCAGCCAGCAGGTCAGTCATCGTCGTCGAGCTCCGCGATCAGCTTCTTGAGGCGAGCGATCTCCTCGGGTTTCAGCTTCCGGTTCTGGGCGAAGTGGGCGACGAGCGGGGCGAGCTGGCCCTCGAACAGCCGGTCCAGCAGGCCCTGGCTCTCGTCCTGGACGTAGTTGGCCCGCTCGATCAGGGCGACGTACTGGTGACGGCCCTCGACCCGCTCGGACCGGATGGCCCTCTTCTTCAGCAGGCGGTTGACCAGGGTCTTCACCGTCGCCTCGGCCCAGGGCTGGCGGGCGCGGACATCGGCCACGATCTCGTCGGCGGTGAGCGGGGTCTTCCGCCACAGGGCCTCCATGATCTGACTTTCGGCTTCGGTAATGTTCATGGGACTTACGCTTGTAATTTCCGCTGAGGCTACGCGCCTGCGCCCTCAAGTCAAGCCGGCTGCCCGGGTCCGATTCCCGCCAGCCCGACTCTCGGATTGAGGTAGACTGCCGGCATGTCAGAGCTCGGCTTCACCCTCTTCGACACGCCCATCGGCCGCTGCGGCGTGGCCTGGGGCCCCGCCGGCATCGTCGCGGTGCGCCTGCCCGACAGCTCCGACGAGCGGGCGCGGGCCCGTTTCGAGCAGCAGTTCCCCGGCATCGCGGCGCGCGAACCGACCCCCGAGATCGCCGCCGCCATCGCCCGCATCCAGGGTCTGTTGGCCGGGGCCAAGGACGACCTGGCCGACATCGTCCTGGACATGGAGGGCCTCAGCGACTTCCAGCGCCGGGTCTACGCCATCGGCCGCTCGATCCCTCCGGGCCAGACCCTGACCTATGGCGAGGTGGCCCGGCGGCTGGGCGATCCCACCGCCGCGCGCGCGGTCGGCGAGGCCATGGGCAAGAACCCGTTCCCGATCATCATGCCCTGCCACCGCGTCCAGGGCGCCGACGGCAAGCTGGGGGGCTTCTCGGCTCCCGGCGGCGGGACCACCAAGCTGAAGCTGCTGGAGATCGAAGGGGCGACCTCGGTCGACACCCTGCCGTTGTTCGCTAGGCGCTAGCCAGGGCGCTCTGGAACAGGATCGCTCCGTCGGCCGATCCCAGCTCGGCCTCGAAGGCGCGGTCAGGGTGAGGCATCAGGCCGAGGACGTTGCCGCGCGCATTGACCACGCCGGCGATGGCGTGGGCCGAGCCGTTGGGATTGTCCTTGTAGCGGAACACCACCTGCCCCTCGCCCTCGATGCGGGCCAGGGTCTCGGGATCGGCGAAGAAGTTCCCCTCGCCATTGCCCACCGTCATGGTCACTTCGCGGCGCCCGGCATAGCCGGCGGTGAAGCGGGTCTGGGCGTTGGTGACCTCCAGCGCCACCGGCTTGCAGACGTATTTCAGCGCCTCGTTGCGCAGAAGGGCGCCGGGCAGCATGCCGGCCTCGCACAGAATCTGGAAGCCGTTGCAGATCCCGACGGTGGCCACGCCGCGCTCGGCCGCCAGCTTGACGTCGTTCATGATCGGCGAGAGCGCGGCCATCGCCCCGCAGCGCAGGTAGTCGCCGTAGGAAAATCCACCCGGCAGGACGATCAGGTCGATCCCGTGGGGCAGGGCGGTATCGCCGTGCCAGACCATGTCGACGCTGGCGCCGGTGGAGCGCTCGATGGCGACCTTGCAGTCCCGGTCGCAGTTGGACCCGGGGAAGACGATGACGGCGGCTTTCATGGGCGGGGTTCCTAGGCCGATTTGAGCGGGATTTCCAGGCGGGGCAGGCTCATTTCGCGCGCGCCTTCGCCAAGGCCTCCAGATAGGCGACCAGCTCGGCATAGCCCTTCTCGTCGCCGTAGGCGCAGCCGGAGTTCCGGATTCCGGCGGGCGTCACCTCCTGCTTGAGGATGGCGGGGTGGCCCGGCGCGCCGGGCTCGGTGACCATGTAGGAGGTCTGGCCGCCCTCGGCGTTGAAGTAGCGGAACGGCTCGCCGCGCTCCTTGACCGCGGGCCGGGTCTCGGCGGCGATCCGGGCGCTGAGCGCCTCGAATCCCAGGGCGCAGTCCAGTGTGAGCGGCGGCCGCGGCGGGGGCTCGGCCGGCGTGCAGGCCGCCAGCGCCCCCAGAAGCGGGAGCGCCCAGGGCCTCACGCCACCTCGACCCGGTAGCTTTCGATC
>JAZKBZ010000080.1:0-39742 GCA_040388315.1 Pseudomonadota bacterium
CAGCAGCTTGAACGAGAAGATCGAGATAAACATCAGGATCAGGACCGGGACCACCGTCCAGATCACCTCGATCGGCGTGTTGTGGCTCCACTTGGCCGGGACCGGATTGGACCGCTTGTTGTAGCGGATCACGATCCACACCAGCAGCGCCAGCACGAACAGGCAGATCACCGTGATGATCGGCAGCAGGATCATGTTGTGGAAGAAGATGGCGTCGTCGCGCAGCGGGGTCACCCCGGGCTGCAGGTCGATCGCCCCCGGCGTGGGCTGACCCACGCGATCCTCAGCCGCCAGGGCCGTGAGGCCCCAAAACGCTGTCATTGCGCCCGCGGCGGCGCCTGCCGCCAGCGCTCGCATACCCTGAAACCTCGACTTCATGTCCCCTCGGTCTGCTTGGCCGGCCGCGTCTCGCCTGAAGCGATCGCCCCCGCCGCCGTCATAGAAGATCGCGCCCCGCAACTGACGAGGCCCGGCCCTTCAGCGGGGTGCATACGCGCTCGCCGAGGCCTTGCCAAGGAAGATTGAGGCGAATCAAGGCCGGGTTTGACGGCCGTCGTCGGCTTGAATGACGGCCCCGGGGGCGCAGGCTTGATCTGCGTCCTGGCCTGCGACCTTCGGACGATGTGACGCACCGCGCGCAGACCTCGGTTATGCGAACGGCGGAAGCTCCCGCGAAGGGCGCCAAGAGCCTGTCGGCAAGCGGTTTGGGGTGACGATCGGGCCGCGAGCCCCTATCTCTGAGGCCAGCTCAGACAAGGCGCCGCGCTCATGAATGCTCACTCCCCCGCCCCCTCGATCCTGGATTCCGCCGGCGTCTCGCCCGAACGGGCCCGCGAGATCCTGGGCGACGCCCTCCAGGGGGCCGACGACGGGGAGCTGTTCGTCGAGCGTTCGGAAAGCGAATCGTTCCTGTTCGACGACGGGCGGCTGAAATCGGCGGCCTATGATTCGTCGGAGGGCTTCGGCCTGCGGGTGGTGGCGGGCGAGACCGCCGGCTATTCCCACTCCAGCGAGATTTCCGAGGCCTCGATCCGGCGTGCGGCGGCCTCGGCCTCGCTCGCCAAGCGCGGCTATTCCGGCGGGGCCGACGAGGCCCCGCGGGCCACCAACACCAAGCTCTATGGCGAGGACGATCCCACCGCCTCTCCGGTCTTCTCGGAGAAGGTCGCCCTGTTGCAGGAGATCGACGCCTGGTGCCGCGACCGTGACCCTCGCGTGGTCCAGGTCATGGCCTCCCTCTCGGGCGAACGCCGCACGGTGGAGATCCTGCGGGCCGACGGCCGGCTGATCCGCGACGTGCGGCCCCTGTCACGCATCAATGTGCAGATCACCGTCGAGAAGGACGGCCGCCGCGAGAACGGGTTCACCGGCGCCGGCGGCCGCGCCGGCTTCGAGGCCTGGATCGGGGCCGCCAACTGGCAGGAACAGGCCGAGGAGGCGCTGCGCCAGGCCCTGGTGAACCTGGAGGCCGTCCCCTGCCCCGCCGGCGAGATGGACGTGGTCCTGGGCGCCGGCTGGAACGGCATCCTGTTGCACGAGGCCGTCGGCCACGGCCTGGAGGGCGACTTCAACCGCAAGGGCACCTCGGCCTTCGCCGGCCGCATCGGCGAGCGGGTGGCCGCCAAGGGCGTCACCGTCTTCGACGACGGCTCCCTGCCCGGCCGCCGCGGCTCCCTCACCGTCGACGACGAGGGCACCCCCACCGAGCGCACCGTCCTGATCGAGGATGGCGTCCTGGTGGGCTACATGCACGACCGCATGAGCGCCCGGCTGATGGGCATGAAGGCCGGCGGCAACGGCCGGCGGCAGTCCTACGCCCACATGCCCATGCCGCGGATGACCAACACCGCCATGGACAACGGGACCACCCCGCGCGCGGAGATGATCGAGGCCACCAAGCGCGGACTCTACTGCGCCAATTTCGGCGGCGGCCAGGTGGACATCACCAACGGCAAGTTCGTCTTCCAGTGCACCGAGGCCTACCTGATCGAGGACGGCAAGATCACCGCCCCGGTCAAGGGCGCGACTCTGATCGGCGACGGCCCCTCGGCCCTGACCCGGGTGACCATGATCGGCAATGACTTCGACTTCGACCCCGGCGTCGGGGTCTGCGGCAAGTCGGGCCAGAGTGTCCCGGTGGGCGTCGGCCAGCCCTCGCTCAAGATCACGGGGCTGACGGTGGGCGGCACGTCGGTCTGAGATAACGCCGGTTGACAGAAGGATTTACACCTGTAGTTCTTTTGAATTACAGGTGTAGTTCGCCGACGCCCATCGCCAACCTTTCGGCGAATTAATCCACCTTACGGGCATTTAATTGGCGCGGCTCCCTGGGCGCAGGCCACCTGTGCGCACATTGGGGAGCCGTAACATGATACCCGCCTTGAGCCTGCTGGCCGCGCTGTCGGCCGCCGCGCCGGCCGCCGCGGCCTCGACCGCCGCCATCACCGAAACCCAGGGCGTGATCAGCTATCCCGCCGCCTATTTCGTCGAGCAGCGGCCGGTCACCGCCTATGACATGGTCAGCCGCCTTCCCGGCTTCAGCATCGACACTGGCGACGACAGCGTCCGCGGCTTCGAGGGCGCGGCCGGCAACGTGCTGATCGACGGGGGCCGCCCGACCTCGAAGACCGACAATCTGGAGGACATCCTGCGCCGCATCCCGGCCGGCCAGGTGGACCACATCGAGCTGATCCGCGGCGGGGCGCCGGGCGTCGACATGCAGGGCAAGTCGATCCTGGCCAATGTGATCAAGGCCAAGGGGGGCGGCCTGCAGGGCCTGGTCCAGGTGGGCCAGAACCTGGCCTGGGACGGCCGCTACAAGTTCGGGGTCCGCGTCGAGGGATCCGGCCCCGCCGGCCCCGGCGCCTGGGAAGGCAGCCTGCGCTACGGCGAGGGGATCGATGGCGGCTGGGGCGCGGGCCCGCACCTGCGCATCAGCCCCACCGGCGCGGTGCTCGAGCGGTCGGACATCGATTCCCACGGCGACGTTCACCAGTGGATCGGGTCCGGCGCCTACGAGGCCAAGGCGCTCGGCGGCAAGCTGCGGATCAACGGCCGGTTCCTGGACGACCATTATCGCAGCAACGAGCTGAACTGGGGCCGCTTCCAGGCGCCGGTCCTGCGCGCCTCGGGCGAACGGCAGGACCGCTTCCAGGTCGAGCTGGGCGCCAACTACAAGCGCGAGCTCGGCCCCCGCACCAGCCTGGAACTGCTGGGGCTGCGTCAGACCGAGGACTACAGTTACCAGGCCGGGTTCCGCTCCCCGCCCGACACCGCGGCCTTCTCCCTGGGCAAGGACATCAGCGAGACCATCGGGCGCGGGGTGCTGAAGTTCCGCCAGTCTGAGACCCTGTCCTGGGAGGCCGGGGCCGAGGCGGCGCTCAACAAGCTGGAGAGCCAGACCGCCTACGCCGAGAACGGCGTCCCCATCGCCCTGCCGGCGGCCAATGTGACGGTGGAGGAAAAGCGCGGCGAGGTCTTCCTGAAGACCGTCTGGCGCCCGATCCCGGCCTTGACCCTCGAGGGCAGCGTCCGCGAGGAGGGCTCGGCCATCTCCTCCGACGGCGACGTCTCCCTGGAGAAGACCCTCTATTACACCAAGCCCCGGATCGCCGCGACCTGGGCGCCCAGCGCCAACACCCAGGTTCGGGTGCGCTTCGAACGCGTGGTGGGTCAGCTCAACTTCGACGACTTCGTGGCCACCTCATCCCTCGGGACCGGGGTGCTCACCGCCGGCAACCCGGACCTGGCGCCGGAACAGGCCTGGGTGACCGAGGCCGCCTTCGAGCAGCGGTTCTGGAAGAAGGGCGCCGCGGTGCTGACCGTGCGCCACTTCGCCCTCAGCGACGCGGTGGACCGCGCCCCGATCTACGGCCCCTCGGGCCCCTTCGACGCGCCGAGCAACATCGGCGATGGGACCAAGGACGAGCTTCAGGCCACCCTCACCCTGCCCCTGGATCGCCTGATCCCCGGGGGCGAGCTGCGCGGCGACGCCACCTGGCGCCGCTCAGAGGTGACCGACCCCACCACCGGCGCCAAGCGCGAGATCTCGGGCCTGCGGCCGCTGGAATGGGAGGGCCACTTCACCCAGGACCTGCCGCGCTGGCGGGCCACCTGGGGTGTCGACGCCTACGGCGCCTGGCGGCAGACCTATTATCGCTTCGACGAGATCTCCACCGACAAGCTGAAGACCTATGTCACCCTGTTCGGGGAGTGGAAGCCCCGGGCGGACCTGCTGGTGCGGGTGGAGATCCAGAACCTGACCGAGCGGGGCTTCCGCCACACCCGCCAAGTCTATGCCGGCCCTCGCAACACCAGCCCCCTGGACTTCGTCGACGACCGCGACATCCAGGTCGGCCGGATGTTCTACGTCCGGGTGCGCAAGAGCTTCGGCTAGCGCCGGAGCTTTCCTCCCCCGCGAGGCGGGGGAGGAAGCTTGTCGCCTACACGTCCGGGTGCGCCGGGGCTTCCACGCCGTGGGCCCAGCCGCGGACCAGGAAGCTGATGAGGATGAAGAACACCCCGCAGCCGATCCCGGCCCAGCCGAGCTTGCTGAAGCCGTCGATGGAGGTGGCCAGCGCCGCCTGCGGGTCCAGCACCTGGCCGCCGATGCTCTCCGAGCCCATCAGGCCGGCGATCTTGCCGCCGACGAACTGGGCGATGGAGGAGGACAGGAACCAGACCGCCATCATGAAGCTCACCACCGAGGGCAGGGAGAGCTTGGTGATCTCCGACAGGCCCACGGGCGACAGGAAGAGTTCGCCGGTGGTGTGCAGCAGGTAGAGCACCCCCAGCAGCATCAGCGGCACCCGGAAGGTGGCGTCGGCCAGCCCCGCGCCCCAGACCACCACCAGGAAGCCCAGGCCCACCTGGAGCAGGCCCAGGCCGAATTTCATGGTCGGGTTGAGGTCGAGGTTGTGGGTGGCGAGATAGGCCCACATCGCCGCGAAGATCGGCGCGAAGATGAGGATGAAGCCGGCGTTGAACGACTGAGTCTGGGCCGCTCCGATGGTGGCGTCGACGAAGAAGACGCTGGAGGGGTCGAGACCGATGGCGCGGATCTGGTCGGGCGTGCCCACCGGAATCCCCAGGAAGGTCACCGCCTGCTGGGTGATGGTCATGTCGACATTGGTCGACGCGAACAGGTTCAGCGAGGTGCCGGCCTGCTCGAACAGGGTGAAGAACACCACCGCCCCGAAGATCAGGATCACCGCCAGCATCATCCGCTGCCGCTCGATCCAGGTTTTGCAGGCGAAGACGATCACAGCCAGGATCACCGCCAGGGAGACCACGGTCGAGCCGATCAGGGCCGTGCCGACGATGTCGTTGTGCGGCACCAGCAGCCAGACCAGGCCGACGCCCAGGACGGCGGCGATATAGATCAGCCACTCGCGATTGATGGGGCCCACGAGGGGTTTGGCCAGCAGTTCGGGGTTCGGCGGCTCGCCATGGCCCATCAGGTGCTTCTTGCCCAGGACGAAGACCACGAAGCCGGCGGCCATGCCGATCCCGGCCAGGCCGAAGCCCGCCCACCAGCCCACCGTCTGGCCCAGCAGGCCGCAGAGGATCGAGGCCCAGAAGGCGCCGAGATTGATGCCGTAATAGTAGAGGGTGAAGCCGGAATCCCGCCGGGGATCGCCCTGCGGATAGAGCTGTCCGACGATGGTGGAGATGTTGGGCTTCAAGAAGCCCACCCCCATGATGATCAGGGAGACGGCCAGGTAGAAGGCGTTCACCCCGGTCTTGTCCTGGGTGGTCTCCATCTTGAAGCTGTCCTTGGGCAGGACGGACGGCAGTGGGCCGCCATCGCCCAGGCCCTTGATCTCCAGGCCTCCGCCCTCGGCCGGGCCGAACTCATAGGGCTTGCCGGCGATGATCAGCTGGACCTTGCGGGCGTCGACGCGGCCCTGGGAGGCCACCTCGTAGCTCTGGCCCGCATAGACCAGGTTCTGGGTGGCGGGCCTGCCCTCGTAGGCCATCATCGAGTGCCCGGCCACCAGCAGCAGGGCGCCGAAGGCCACGGCCTTGCGGGTGCCCAGATAGCGGTCGGCCAGGATGCCGCCCAACAGGGGCAGCAGGTACACTAGGGCGGTATAGGAGCCGTACTGGGCCGAGGCCGTGGCCTGGTCGAACAGCAGGTGCTGGGTCAGGTAGAAGATCAGGATGGCGCGCATGCCGTAGTAGGAGAAGCGCTCCCACATCTCGGCGAAGAACAGGATGATCAGCCCGCGCGGGTGGTTTTTCAGAAGCTGCAACAGCACGGGAATCCCGGTCACGAGCGTGACGAGAATCCCCAGCATGACGACGAGGTTTATCATGAAGACGGTCTTCCGATCCTTGGGAGGCCGGCATCTAACGGGGTCGTTTCACCCCCGCCGGGCTTGTTTGGCGCGAGAAGATCACGGGGAAGTCGCCAGCACAAGCAAGCGGCCACCCCTCCCCTGGTCACCTGGGAGCCACACCCCCATCTCAGGCGTTAGCTAGGCCTAGGAGGCGCGTCCCATGAAAATCCCCGGTCCCGACCACCCCATCACCATCACCCCCGGCGCCAGCCGCTGGCGGGTGAAGTTCCAAGGTCACGTCATCGCCGATTCGGCCGACGCCCTGGTCTTGAAGGAGGCGGCCTACAAGCCGGCCGTCTACTTCCCGCGGCAGGACGTCTCGATGGAATTCCTCACGCGCACCGACCGCTCGACCCACTGCCCCTACAAGGGCGAGGCGGCCTATTTCACCGTGCTGATGGACGGCGTCTTCGCCGAGAACGGCGTCTGGACCTATGAGGAGCCCTATCCGGCCATGGACCAGATCCGTGGCCGCCTGGCCTTCTATCCCGACCGGTTCGAGATCTATGAGGTGGCCGACGACGCCGTCGACCCGGCCCATCACCACACCGACCGCAAGGCCATCGACGAGGCCGTGCTGCACACCGACTCCGGCTCCGGCGTCAGCCAGAAACCCCACTGGCCCGCCAATACGAATGAAGCGTCGCGGCCCGAGGGGGTTTGACCCCGCTCCCCTACCTGCGTGGGGGGAAGCTGATCAGTAAGCGAACGCCTCGAAGACCTTGCTGGCGTCCCCGGCCCAGGGGCCGTTGTAGAGTTCCAGCAGGCGTTCGGCCGGCGTGATCCCGCTGTCGGCGATCTCCTCAAGCTCAGTGAGGTAGCCGGTTTCGTCGATCATGCCGCCGCTCAGGCGGTTGCGGGCCTTCAGGCCCGACCGGGCGATCGCCACCATGTCGCGGGCGACGTCCTGCACGCTGCGGCCGTTCACCTGCGCCTTCAGGCCGATGCGGGCGACGTCGGCGCGCAGGCGCTCGTGATCGTCCACCGACCAGTCCTTGCAGAGGTCCCAGGCCGCGGCCAGGGCTGCCTGGTCGTAGAAGATGCCCGTCCATAGGGCCGGCAGGGCGCAGAGGCGGCTCCAGGGTCCGGCGTCGGCGCCGCGCATCTCCAGATACTGCTTCAGGCGCACTTCCGGGAACAGGGTGGTGGTGTGGTCGGCCCAGTCCTTGATGGTCGGTCGCTGGCCCGGCATCTCCGGCAGCTCGCCGGCCATGAACTTGACGAAGGATTTGCCCGCCAGGTCGATGTACTTGCCGTCGCGCTTGGCGAAGTACATCGGCACGTTCATGGCGTAGCGCGCGTAGGTCTCGTAGGTGAACCCGTCCTCGAAGACGAAGCCGAGCATGCCGGTGCGGTCTGGATCGGTGTCGGTCCAGATTCGCGCGCGGCTGGACAGCCAGCCGGACGGCTTTCCCTCCACGAAGGGCGAGTTGGCGAACAGGGCCGTCACGATCGGCTGCAGGGCCAGGCTCACCCGGAACTTGGCGATCATGTCGGCCTCGGAGCCGAAGTCGAGATTGGCCTGCACCGTGCAGGTGCGGAACATCATGTCCAGGCCGAGCTTGCCGACCTTGGGCATGTATTCCCGCATGATCTTGTAGCGGCCCTTGGGCATGACCGGGATCTCGTCCCGGCGCCAGATGGGCGTGTGGCCGAGGCCCAGGAAGCCCAGGCCCAGCTCGTCGGCCACGACCTTGACCTCCTGCAGGTGGGCCCCGGTCTCCTCGCAGATGTCGTGCATGGTCTCCAGCGGCGCGCCGGAGAGTTCGAACTGGCCGCCGGGCTCCAGGCTCACATTGGCCTTGCCGCGTTCCAGGGCGATGACGTACCCGCCCTCCTCGACCGCCTTCCAGCCGAAGCGGGTCAGGCCGTTCAGCAGGGCCTTGATGCCGTCGGGACCCTCATAGGGAACCGGGGCGTGCGACCCCAGGCGGAAGACGAACTTCTCGTGCTCGGCGCCCACGCGCCATTGGTCGGCGGGCTTTTCGCCCTCCTCGAACCAGTGGACCAGATCCTCGAACGTGAGGGGTCGGTCGTCGCCCAGGACGTCGGCCATATGTTTCTCCCCAACCCATCACCAACACGCCGACGGCGCGTTCGCTCCCAAACGGCGGCGATCTTTACGCCGTTCAAACAGGTGGGCGCAATTCTCGAAAGCTCAAGGGGCCCGCCAGTCCCCCAGGGCGGCCTGCCAGAGGGTCATGGCGCTGATGGCCGCGGTGTCGGCCCGCAGGATCCGCGGGCCAAGCGTCGCCGGGACCGTGAAATCCAGGCCCCGCAGGCGTTCGCGCTCGGCCGGCGAAAAGCCCCCCTCCGGCCCGATCAGGATGCCCCAGGGCCCGGAATCGGCCCCCGCCAGGGCCTCGAGCACCGGCTTGGCGTCCCCGGCCTCGTCGCAGAACAGCAGGGACCGGCCGCCCCAGGCCTTCAGCAGCCTGTCCAGCTTCACCGGTTCGAGGATCTCCGGCACGTCCAGCCGGCCGGTCTGCTCGGCGGCCTCGACAGCGATGGCCTGCAGCCGCTCCACCCGCACCCGGTCGGCATTGGTCCGCTCGGTCAGCACGGGCCGAACCCGACGCGCGCCCAGTTCGCAGGCCTTCTCGACGATGGTCTCCAGCCGCCCGCGCTTGACCACGGCGATCAGCAGATCGAGGTCCGGCCCGGTCTCCTGGGTCCGCTCCAGCCGGTCGGCCCGCAGGATCACCCGGCGCTTCCCGGTCTCGATGACCGTCGCCCGCCACTCCCCGTCCCGCCCGTTGAACACCAACAGCTCGTCGCCGACGACCTGGCGCATCACCGCGGCGAGATAGCGGCTCTGCCCGTCGTCCAGCGGCAGGGCGGCGGTGGCGGCGAGATCGTGGGGGACGAAGAGGCGGATCATGGGAGCAAGCTTCTAGCCTACCGCCCGCTCCGCGGACTAGGTTCAGTCCATGTCCAAATCCGACAACGACCTCAACAGTCTCGAACAGGCCCAGCTCGCCCTGGTGCGCTTCCAGCAGAAGGCGATGGAGAGCGGCGCCAAGGTGCTGATCATCTTCGAGGGCCGCGACGCGGCGGGGAAGGACGGGACGATCAAGCGCCTGACCGAACACCTGTCGGTGCGCGCCACCCGCGTGGTCGCCCTGTCCAAGCCCTCGGACCGCGAGCGCAGCCAGTGGTATTTCCAGCGCTACGTGCCCCACCTGCCGGCGGCCGGCGAACTCGTGATCTTCAACCGCTCCTGGTACAACCGCGGCGGGGTCGAGCCGGTGATGGGCTTCTGCACCCCGGAGGAGCACGAGAGCTTCCTGCGCGACGTCTCCGCCTTCGAGGCCATGCTGGTGGAGAGCGGCGTGAACATCGTCAAGCTGTGGCTCGACGTCTCCAAGAAGGAGCAGGCCAAGCGCCTGGAGGAACGCCACACCGATCCCCTGAAGGTGCTGAAGTCGAGCCCCCTGGACGAGGCCGCCCAGAGCCGTTGGGACGCCTATACCGGCGCCCGCGACGAAATGCTCAAGCGCACCCACGCCCCGCGCAGCCCCTGGGTCTGCGTCCGCAACGACGACAAGGACGCCGGACGTCTCAATGTCATGCGCCATATCGTGAACGCCATCGCGCCGAAGGACATCGCCAAGCAGGTCAAGAACCCCGATCCCGACATCGTCTTCCCCTTCGAGATCGAGGCTCTCACCGACGGACGCCTGGAGCGCTAGGGGCCGATGGAGCTGGTCTTCCTGCACGGCCCGGCCGCGGTCGGGAAACTGACGGTGGCCCGCGCCCTGGTCGCCCGCACCGGCTTCGCCTTGTTCCACAATCACCTGGTGGTGGACGCCGTCTACGCGGTGTTCGAGTTCGGAACCGAGCCCTTCATCCGGCTGCGCGAGCAGATGTGGCTGTCGGTGTTCGAGGACGCCGCGAAGATCGACCGGTCGCTGGTCTTCACCTTCGCGCCCGAGCACTCGGTCCCCGAGACCTTCCCGGCGCAGACGCGGGCGGCGGTGGAGCTGCACGGCGGGCGGGTGCGGTTCGTCGAGCTCACCGCCCCCATCGCCGAACAGGAACGTCGCATCGATGCCGAGTCGCGGGGTGAGTTCGGCAAGCTGCGCGACCTGGAGATGCTGCGCGACCTGCGCGCCCGGGGCGTCTGGGACTATCCCCCCATCCCCTCCGAGCTGGTGATCGACACCGGCAGCAACACGCCCGAGCAGTCCGCGCGGCTGATCGTCGAGGGTCTCGGCCTGTGACCGAAACCCTCACCGCCAAGGAGGCCCGGCGCATCGCGCTGGCCGCGCAGGGCTTCGCCGACCGGCGGCCCGCCGATCCCGGCAAGCGCCACCTGATCAGGACCATCGACCGGCTGGGCCTCCTGCAGATCGACTCGGTCAACGTGGTCAGCCGCACCCACTATCTGCCGCTGTTCTCGCGTCTCGGCGCCTATCCCCGCCCACTGCTGGAGGAGATCGCCTGGGGCAAGAAGCCGGCGCTGTTCGAATACTGGATGCACGAGGCCTCCCTGGCGCCCCACGCCCTGCAGCCCCTGATGCGCTGGCGGATGGAGGACGCGCGCGACGGCGTCGGGATCTGGAAGGGGGTCGCCCGCTTTCTGCGCGAGAACCGCCCCTTCATCGACAAGGCGCTGGCCGAGATCCACGCCCGCGGCGCCATCTCGGCGGGCGAGCTGGAGATCGGCGAGAAAGGGCGCGGCGGCTGGTGGGGCTGGAGCGAGGGCAAGCGGGCCATGGAGTGCCTGTTCTGGGCCGGGGAAATCACCACCGCCACCCGGCGCACCACCTTCGAGCGGGTCTATGGCCTGCCGGCCGACGTCCATCCCCGGTCGGTGCGCGAGGCGCCCACCCCGACCCGCGACGAGGCCCAGCGCCAGCTCCTGCGCATCGCCGCCCGCGCCCAGGGCGTGGCCACCGAGCGTGATCTGCGCGACTATTTCCGCATGCCGGTGGCCGACACCAAGGCCCGCATCGCCGAGCTGGCGGAGGCCGGCGACCTGGTCCCCATCACAGTCAAGGGCTGGGACCAGCCGGCCTGGATGCACCCCGCGGCGCGCAGGCCGCGCAAGATCACCGCCACCGCCCTGCTCTCGCCCTTCGACAACCTGATCTGGTTCCGCGAGCGCACCGAGCGGGTGTTCGGGGTCAAGGTCCGGCTGGAGATCTACACGCCCGCCCACAAGCGGGTGCACGGCTACTACGTCCTGCCCTTCCTGCAGGGCGAGGCCATCACCGCCCGCGTGGACCTGAAGGCCGACCGCAAGGCCGGGGTGCTGGTGGTGCAGTCGGCGCACGCTGAGCCCTGGGCGGACGCGCAGACGCCTGACGCCTTGGCGCAAGAACTTCAGCTCATGGCCGGCTGGCTTGGCCTCTCCTCCGTCCGCGTCGAACCCAAGGGCGACCTGGCGGCTTCGTTGTCCGCGACCCTGAAACAATAAAGTTCGTCATCCTCGGGCTTGTCCCGAGGACCCATGATCTCCGTCTCGCCGCAGGTCGCCCGGGCCGAAGCCGCGTCAGCTTGCTGAAACTCGGAGATCATGGGTGGCCGGGACAAGCCCGGCCATGACGATCAGGAGAGAGTTCTAAGCCACCCCCATGGTCACCGCGTGTAGCCGCGCATAGGCCCCGCCCTTGTCCACCAGGTCGGCGTGGCGGCCCTCCTCGATCACCTGGCCGTTCTCGAAGACCAGGATGCGGTCGGCGCCGCGGATGGTGGAGAGGCGGTGGGCGATGACGATGGTGGTGCGGCCCACCATCAGCTCCTCCATGGCCGCCTGCACCTCCCGCTCGGTCTCGACGTCCAGCGAAGAGGTGGCCTCGTCCAGCACCAGGATCGGCGCGTCGGCCAGGAACGCCCTCGCGATGGCCACCCGCTGCCGCTCGCCGCCCGACAGCTTCACGCCCCGCTCCCCCACCAGGGTGTCGTAGCCCTTTGGCAGGCGCGTGATGAAGTCGTGGGCGCGGGCGCGGCGCGCCGCCAGCTCGATCTCGTCGCGGGTGGCCTCGGGACGGGCGTAGCTGATGTTCTCGCCGATGGTCCGGTGGAACAAGGCCGGGTCCTGGGGCACCACGGCGATGGCGCGGCGCAGGGATCCCTGGGTCACCTTCGAGACGTCCTGGCCGTCGATCAGGATGCGTCCCTCGTCCAGGTCGTAGAGCCGCTGGATCAGCTTGACGAAGGTCGACTTGCCCGAGCCCGTGGGCCCCACCAGGGCGATCCGCTCGCCCGGCGCGATGGTCAGGGAGAAGTCGCGATAGAGCGGCTGCTGGGCCGACTTGTAGGCGAAGGTGGCGTGATCGAAGACCACCTCCCCCAGCTCGCCGGCGAAGGGCGGCGCGTCCGGAATGTCGGCCACCTGGGCGCCGAGGGTCAGGTAGCGGGCTACGTCCTCGACGTCGTCCATGCCCTTCTGCAGCATGCGGATATTGTCGCCGATGTTCCGCAGATAGCCGCTCATCAACATGAAGGAGGTGACCCCGAAGGCCACGTCGCCCGCGGTCGCCTCGCCGCGACCCCACAGCTGCAGCAGCAGGCCGGTGAGCCCCGCCTGCAGCACCACAAGCAGGGTGTTCTGCACCAGCCAGATGTCGGTGAACCGGGTCCAGGTCCGCTTGATGTGGAACTGCCAGAGCTCGGTGATGCCGGCGATGCGCTCGGCCTCCCGGGCCTCAGCGCCGAAGCCCCGCACCGTGGCGTTCGACGCGATGGAGTCCGCCAGCGCCCCGCCGATCCGGCTGTCCAGGCCCACCGACTTCAGGTTCAGCGGCCGGGCGAACCTGGTGGTCAGGAAGATGTTGGAGGCGATGTAGAGGAGCACCGTCGCCAGCGAGAACAGGCCCACCACCGGCCAGCGCAGGATCATCATGATCGACAGCCCCACCAGCACCGCCAGCGCCGGGCCCAGCCACAGGACCACCGCGTCGGAGATCACGTCGTAGCCCCACATGGCGCGGCTGAGCTTGCGCACCGTGGCGCCCGAGAAGTTGTCTCCGTGCCAGTCGGCGGAGAAGGACTGCACCTTGGCGAAGCCCTCGTCGGTCATCTCCCGCATGTTCTTGGCCGCCAGCGGAATCCAGAAGCGGTTGGACAGGTTGCGGACCAGCGAGCCGGCTAGATAGACGCCGACGAACAGGGCCCAGGCGACCCAGGCCAGCTCTTTCGACGACGGCCCGGCCGCCACCGCGTCCACCAGCCGCCCCGAGGCCCAGGGCATGGCCAGGTCGAAGCCGATGGCGGCGAGCGTCGTCACGAGGGTGCCGGTCAGCAGCCAGGGCCGGCGCAGCCAGTAGCGGCCGACAAAGGCCAGGACCTGGCGGTTGCTCAGGACCCGGTTGGCGGACTCGTCGGCCTCTTCGTAGTGCTCGGTCACGCGCCGGCCTCCGTCACAGCATGCAGGCGGGCATAGGCCCCGCCCCTCGCCACCAGGTCCGCGTGGCGGCCCTCCTCCACCAGCTGGCCGCCCTCGAACACCAGGATGCGGTCGGCGCCGCGGATGGTGGACAGGCGGTGGGCGATGACGATGGTGGTGCGCCCCACCATTAGTTCCTCCATCGCCGCCTGGACCTGGCGCTCGGTCTCCACGTCCAAGGACGAGGTGGCCTCGTCCAGCACCAGGATCGGCGCGTCGGCGAGGAAGGCGCGCGCGATGGCCACCCGCTGGCGCTCCCCGCCGGACAGCTTCACGCCCCGCTCGCCCACCAGGGTGTCGTAACCCCGTGGCAGGCCGGCGATGAAGTCATGGGCGCGGGCGCGCCTGGCGGCCAGGATGATCTCGTCCTGGGTGGCCTCGGGCCGCGCATAGCTGATGTTCTCGCCGATGGTGCGGTGGAACAGGGCGGGGTCCTGGGGCACCACGGCGATGGCGCGCCGCAGGGAGCCTTGCGTCACCCGGGCGATATCCTGGCCGTCGATCAGGATGCGGCCCGACTGCACGTCGTAGAGCCGTTGCAGCAGCTTGACGAAGGTGGACTTGCCAGCCCCCGTCGGCCCCACCAGGGCCACGCGTTCCCCCGGCGCCACCACCAGGGTGAAGTCCTGGTAGAGCGGCCGGGCGGCGTTCTGGTAGCCGAAGGTGACGCGGTCGAAGACCACCTCGCCGAGGTCGCCGCGGAAGGGCTTGGCCTCGGCTCGGTCGGCCAACTGCGGCTCGGTGCGCATGTAGGTCGCCACGTCCACCATGTCGTCGAGGCCCTTCTGCAGCATGCGGGTGATCTCGCTGAAATTCCGCATGTAGCCAGCCATGACGATGAAGGAGGTGATGCCGAAGGCCACGTCGCCCGGCGTCGCCTCGCCGCGGCTCCAGGCATGGACCAGTTGCCCCGTCAGGCCCGCCTGCAGGATCACCAGGAACAGGTTCTGCCCCCAGCCCACGGTGTTGAACCGGTCCCAGGTCTTGTTCTGGGCCTTACGCCAGATGGCGATGTGGTCGGAGAACCGCTTCTCCTCCCGCGCCTCGGCCCCGAAGCCCTTCACCACCGGGTTGCCGCCGATGGCGTCGGCCAGGTTGGCGCCGATCTGGGAGTCCAGCGCCGTCGAGGCCAGGTTGGCCGGCCGGATGTAGTGGGTGGAGACCACGATGTTGAAGATGGCGAAGGCGACCACCAGCACCGCCACGAAGATCCCCGCCGCCGGCCACTTCAGGCCGATGGAGATAGCCAGGCCCGACAGCACGATCAGGGTCGGGGTCAGCATCCACAGCAGGGCGTCGGAGGCGCTGTCATAGCCCCACATGGCCCGGCTCACCCGGCGCACCGTGGCGCCGGCGAAGTTGGAAGCGTGCCAGTCGGCGGAGAAGGCCTGCACCCGGGCGAAGGCCTGGGTCACCATCCGCGCCATGATCCGCGAATAGTAGCCGTTGGACATGCGGAACATGTAGCTGCGCAGACAGTAGAAGGTCAGGTACAGCCCCGACAGGCTGGCCCAGGCGATCCAGGCCGTCCGCGTCGGCGAGGTGGGAGTCGCCACCGCGTCGATCAGGCCCCGCGTCGCCCAGGGGATCGACAGGTCGCAGGCCGTCGAGGCCAGCATCAGCAGGGCGATCAGCGCGAACCGCCGGGGCTCGCCCATCCAGTGGCGCATCATGAACCCGATCACCTGGGTGTTGGTCAGGGTTCGGGGACGGTCGGCGTCGTCGTCTTCATAAGCTTCGGTCATTTGAGCCGTCGGAGTCGGATGACGGCGTGGGACGCGGCGCGCGCATCAACGACGTCATGGAGAATGGGAGCGGCTGGAGAGCCCAGCGCGGGTCGGCGGACACGGGAGAGATTCCTCAGGGCGGGCGCAGTTGCTGCGCGGGCCGGGGAGATCTCTCAGGTCAACAGGAGGACCCGGCGGCGCGTCGGAAGAGGGCGGTCGGTGCGATGACTTTCATCTTTGCTGACCCTCCTTTCCGGTCGCGTGTGGAGGCCGGAAGCTAGGCGGCGCCGATTCGCCCGTCAAGCGACAGCGTTACGCCAAATTGTGACTGCGGCGCGAAAGCCACGGTCTGGTATGCAGGGCCCAGGATGACCGCCGCCTCACACCTCCCCGACGCCACCCCCACCAACTGGGTCGACCGCTATGCGCCGGCGGCCCTGCGCCCCTGGCTGAAGCTCGGACGCTTCGACCGGCCCACCGGAATCTGGCTGCTGATGCTGCCCGGCTGGCAGGGGATCGCGCTCGCCGCCGCCATGGACGGGCGGTGGCCCGATCCCCTGCTGATGCTGAAGGTCTTCGTCGGCGCGGCCCTGATGCGAGCGGCCGGCTGCGCCTATAACGACATCGTCGACCGCGACTTCGACGCCAAGGTGGCGCGCACCGCCGGCCGGCCGATCCCGTCTGGCCAGATCAGCGTCAAGCAGGCCTGGGCTTTCCTGACAGCCTGCGCCCTGGTCTCACTGGCCATCCTGCTGACCATGGGGTGGGTCGCCATCGCCCTGGGCGTGGCCTCCCTGGCCCTCGTGGCCGCCTATCCCTTCATGAAGCGGATCACCTGGTGGCCTCAGGCCTGGCTGGGCCTGACCTTCAACTGGGGCGCGCTGCTGGGCTATGCGGCGGCGACGGGCCGGGTCGAGTGGCCCGCCGTCCTGCTCTACGCCTCGGGCGTCTTCTGGACCCTCGGCTACGACACCATCTACGCGGTCCAGGACCTGGAGGACGATGCGCTCGCCGGGGTGAAGTCCTCGGCCCTGCGGCTGGGTTCGGCCGCCCCGACCGCGGTGCTCGGCTTCTATGTGGCGGCCTTCGTCCTCGCGCTGACCGCGGCCTGGGTGGGCGGGCTTGGCCCCCTCTTCCTGCCGCCTGCGGCCCTGTTCGGGGCGCACCTGTCGCGTCAGGCCGCCCGGCTCGACGTCACCGACGGGACCGCCGCCCTGGCGCTGTTCAAGTCCAACAGCCTGGCCGGCCTGCTGCTGGTGATCGCGCTGGCCGCCGGCAAGTGGGCGGGACCCGCCGCCTCGATCTAGCGGCGCCACGCTGACGCTGCGTCATGCTGTTTTCGCAGGTCTTTCGTGCGATAATGCGTTTATGGCAGCCGCGGCCCGCGTCGATCCCAAGACCCTGTTCACCCCCGAGGAGTGGGCGCCGCTCGCCGCGCGCTCGTCCTGGAAAGGCCTGGCCCTGATCGCCCACGCCTGGCTGGTGATCTTCGCCGCCGGGGCCATGGCGGTGATCTGGCCCCTGACCCTGCCGCTGGCCTGGATCATCATCGGCGGCCGCCAGCTGGGCCTGGCCATCCTGATGCACGACGCCGCCCACGGGGCCCTGCACACGAGCCTGAAGGTCAACGACTTCGCCGGCGAGCACCTGACCGGCGGCGGGCTGGTCCGCTATCGCACCTATCACCTGGGGCACCATCGGTTCGCCCAGCAGGCGGAGGACCCCGACCTGGGCCTGTCGGCGCCCTTCCCCATCACCGCCCTGTCCCTGCGCCGCAAGGTGGTGCGCGACCTGACCGGCCAGACGGCGTTCAAGCTGCGGTTCGGCGACCTCGCGGCCCGGCTGAAGGCGCGCAAGCCCGGCCAGCCCCTGGCGCCGATCCTGATCGAGGAGATCCGCCGCAAGCGCCGCTGGCTGCTGGGCGGGGTGATCATCACCGCCATCGGCGCACCCTTCGGCGCCTGGTGGGCCTGGCCGGTGCTGTGGGTCCTGCCCCAGTTCACCTGGTTCCAGCTCATCACCCGCATGCGCAACATCGCCGAGCACGCCTGCATCGCCAAGGACGAGCCCGACCCGATGCGCCACGCCCGCACCACCATGGCCAGCCTGGTGGAGCGGATGATGATCGCGCCCTACTATGTGAACTACCACTGCGAGCACCACATGTTCATGCATGTGCCCTGCTACAACCTGCCCCACGCCCACAAGATGCTGGACCGCAAGGGGGTGACCAAGGGCATGCTGGTGGAGCCCGGCGGCTATCTGAAGGTCATGGCTATGGCGGCGGGGAAGCCCGCCAGCGCGAGCGCGACAGCCTGAAGTGGCCGCCGGTTCAGGCGTCCGTCACGCTCGAACTCAGAGACTTGGAGGCTTTCTGTTTTCAGACAGAAAGGCTCTAAGCCGGGGATGATCGACCCCAGCTTCGAAGGCCGACGCGCCTTCATCCTCGAAAACACCCGGCTGCAGACCCCGCCCCACACGCCGGAGCTCGAGCTGTATCTCGCCGACGAGATCACCCCCATCTGGAAGATGACAGAGGAGGCCCTGGCCGAGATCGGCCTGCCGCCGCCATTCTGGGCCTTCGCCTGGGCCGGCGGCCAAGCCCTGGCGCGCTACATCCTGGACAACCCCGACATCGTCGCCGGCCAACGGGTCATCGACTTCGCCTCGGGTTCCGGCATCGTCGGCATCGCCGCCATGCGGGCAGGGGCCGGCCACGTCCTGGCTGCCGATATCGACGGCTTCTGCGGCGCGGCCCTGTCGCTCAACGCCGAGGCCAACGGGATGGCGGTGGACTTCACTGACGAGAACCTGCTGGACCAGGCCGCGCCGCCCGCCGACGTCATCCTGGCGGGCGACATCTGCTACGAGAAGCCCATGGCCGACGCGGTCATGGCCTGGCTGACCGCCGCCCGGGCGCGCGGGACCACCGTCCTGATCGGCGACCCGGGCCGCTCCTACTTCCCCCGCTCGGGCCTCACCAAGCTGGCGGAATACCAGGTGGCCACCACCCGCGAACTGGAGGACCAGGAGGTGAAGAAAACCTGCGTCTGGACTCTCTCCGCTTGAGCTTCTAGAAAAGAACAAACACGGAACTGAGAGCGGAGACCGAAATGCGCGAAGACGGCAAGATCGACTATGTGGAACTGCCCGGCGGCGACCTGGCGGCCACCAAGAGCTTCTACAGCCAGGCCTTCGGCTGGCGCTTCACCGACTACGGCCCGACCTATGCGGCCTTCGGCGACAGCGGACTGGACGGCGGCTTCCAGGCCGACCCGGAACAGGTCCCGGCCGCGCCCCTGGTGGTGCTCTTCGCCAAGGACCTGGAGGCCATGCTGGCCAAGGTGACCGCCGCCGGCGGCGAGATCGTCAAGCCGATCTTCAGCTTCCCCGGCGGCCGGAGGTTCCACTTCCGCGACCCCAGCGGGAACGAGCTGGCGGTGTTTACCGAGGATTAGGCGACCTAAGGTTGAAGTCCAGAGGCTAAGGAGCGGGGGCTACGGCGATGTGGAAGGGCTTGGCGGCGCTTGCCGCGATGATGATGTTATGGACGCCAACGGCGCGGGCGCAGGCGCTTTCCGTCTTTTCGGAACCTCGTCCGCCGGAGGTTGTCGCGAAACCCCTAAGTCCCGGCTCGAAGCCTCGAAGCGTCTCCCTAGCCCGGGTCGGCGACAGCATGAAGCAGGGGCAGCCCTGGGCCCTGATCATGTGGGGCCGGAAGTGCCCCGAGGACAATCTGGCCACCTGGGACTCAGAGCGCGACTCCTACGCCAAGGATCCGCTGCTCGATCGAGCTTTCCGGGACGAGCTCACCGCGCTTGGCTTTGAGGTTGCGGGGGATCCCAACAATCTCTTCAAGGAGGGGGATGACGGGGCCGAACTCCAGGTCGGGGCCCTGGTTACCGACATCTCCCTCATGGCCTGCGCCGGCTTCACAGCCCGGGACCGAAAGCTCGAACTCAAGGACGCGGCCGCCGTGGGCTCTGCCCAGATGGCCGTGGAGTGGCAGATCTATTCGCCCGTCGAGTCCCGCATCCTGGCCAAGATTCCGACCGAGACCCGGGTGGACATCAAGGACCCCCAGACCGAAATCGTCCTGGGAATGCTCACCAAGGTGTTCGCCGAGAATGTCCGGGCCCTGGCGGCCACCGACGCCTTTCGCGCCGCCGTGCTGAGCGACGGCCCCTCCGTGTCGGCGCCCAGAACCCCGATGCAGAACCCGCCCATCGTCCTGCCGCAGGCCTCGGCGTCACCCCGTCCGTTGGCGGAGGTTTCGGGGTCCGTGGTGGCCCTGTTCACCGGCGACGGCATGGGCAGCGGTTTCCTGGTGTCCCGCGACGGACACCTGCTGACCAACCGCCACGTGGTGGGCGCCTCGAAATATCTGAAGGTCAAGTGGTCGGACGGGATCGAAACCGTGGGGGAGGTCTTGCGGACCGACCTGGGCCGCGACATCGCCCTGGTGAAGACCGAGCCGCGTGGTCGCCAGCCCTTGCCCCTGCGCCGCGGCCAGGTCCAGCCCGGCGACACGGTCTTCGCCATCGGCACCCCCTTGGACAAGCGCCTGCAGGGCAGCCTGACCCAGGGCGTGGTCTCCGGAAATCGCATACTGGAGGGCTATCGCTACATCCAGAGCGACGTGGTGGTGAATCCTGGCAACAGCGGCGGACCACTGCTGAACGCCAAGGGCGAAGTGGTGGGGGTCACCGTCTCGGGCATCGGCCAGGAGAAGGCGCCGCGCGGCATCAACTTCTTTATCCCAATCGATGATGCGCTGGACTTCCTGTCTCTGAAGCTCTCCGGGACTGCGCCGGGCCGATAAGATAACGTCACGGAAGCGTCGTATTCCCTGGACCGACCAACCGGTGGGACCAGACGATGAAGAGCTGCGGCGCGTGCGGAATGTGCTGCAAGCTGCTGGCCATCGCGCCCCTGGACAAGGCGGCCGGGGATTGGTGCGCGAAGTTCGCGCGCGGCGCGGGCTGTTCGATCTATGCCGACCGGCCGCAGCCCTGCGTGGGCTTCCTGTGCCTGTGGTTGGACTCAGAGAAGCTGGACGACGCCTGGCGGCCCGACAGGGCGCGGTTCCTGATGTACACCGAGAAGGACGGCCGCCGGCTAAACATCGTCGTCGATTCGGCCAGCCCGCTGGCCTGGAAGCGCCAGCCCTATTACCGGCGGATCAAGGCCATGTCGCAGCGGGCCCTGGAGGGCTTCGAGCTGGTGGTCTGCATCGACACCCGCCGCATCGTGATCTTCCCGCACGAGGACGTGGACCTGGGCCTGGTCGACCCCGACCACAAGATCGTCTCCGGCTATGCGCAGCGTGACGGCCAGAGCGTGCCCTACGCCATGGTGCTGAGCGACGTGGCCGATGAAGACCTGACGCGGGCCTGAGCCTGGGGTTAGGATCGGGACCAAGCCCCCAGACCCGGAGTCCGCATGCGCCGCCGCACCTTCCTCGCCGCCCTGCCCGCCGCCGCGCTCGCCACCCGCGCCCTGGCCGACGCCCGCTCCGACAATCCCAACCGCAACCGCCCCGACGTCCATGGCGGCGACCGGGTGGACGGCGCCACCTTCGCCAGCCGCAGCGCCGCCTGGGGGATCCACGGCGCGGCGGCCACCGCCCATCCCCTGGCCACGATGGCCGCCATCGACACCCTGAAGGCCGGGGGCTCGGCGGTGGACGCCGCCATCGCGGCTAACGCGGTCCTGGGCTTCGTCGAGCCGATCTCCTGCGGGGTCGGCGGCGACTGCTTCGTCATGCTGTGGGACCCGAAGACCAAGCAGGTCATGGGCCTCAACGGCTCGGGCCGCAGCCCCAGGGCCCTATCCCTGGAGACGGTGCGGAGCCGTTCGAAGAAGGGCCTGATACCCTCCTATGGCGCGGTCTCGGTCAGCGTCCCGGGCGCCGTGGACGCCTGGTGGACCCTGCACCAGCGCTACGGGAAGCTCGCGTGGAAAGAGCTCTTCGCCCCGGCCATCGCCCACTGCCAGGAGGGGGCCCCAGTCACCCAGAACGTCGCCTACTACCTGGACCGATCGCTCACCAACTTCACCAAGCCCACCGCCGGGATCGAGGAGACGGCCAACTTCAAGTCGGTCTGGGCGCCGAACGGCAGGACCCCGGTGGAGGGCGAGGTGTTCCGCAACCCGGCGCTGGCCCGCACCTACGGCCTGATCGCCGCCGGGGGCCGCGACGGCTTCTATGACGGCGAGATCGCCACCACGATCGAGCGCTACTTCCAGCGCATCGGCGGCTGGATGACTCGCGCCGACCTCGCCGCGCACCATTCCCGCTGGGACCCGCCGCACAAGGTGGGCTACCGCGGCGTCGATGTCTGGGGCCTGTCCCCCAACAGCCAGGGCCTGGCCACCCTGCAGGCGCTGAACATCATGGAGGAATTCGACCTCAAGGCGATGGGCTTCCAGTCGGCCGCCGCCATCCACCACAGCGTCGAGGCCAAGCGTCTGGCCTTCGAGGACCGCGCCCGCTTCTATGCCGACCCGGACTTCGCCAAGATCCCCACCGAGTGGCTGATCTCCAAGGCCTACGCCCGCGAACGCGCCAAGCTGATCTCGCCCAACCGCATCCTGACCCCGGTCAATCCCGGCCAGGCGCCCAGCCACGGCGACACCACCTATTTCACCACCGCCGACGCCAGCGGCATGATGGTCTCGATCATCCAGTCCAACTATCGCGGCATGGGCTCGGGGCTCATGCCCGATGGCCTGGGTTTCATGTTCCAGGATCGCGGGGAGCTCTTCGCCCTGACCGACGGCCACCCCAACCTCTACGCGCCGGGCAAGCGACCCTTCCAGACCATCATCCCGGGCTTCGCCACCAAGGGGGACGCACCCTGGCTGGCCTTCGGCGTCATGGGCGGCGACATGCAGCCCCAGGGCCAGGCCCAGATCATCTCCAACATGGTCGACCACGGTCTGGCGATCCAGGAGGCCGGCGACGCGCCCCGCTGGCATCACGGCGGCTCCACCGAACCCACCGGCGAGGCCCAGCAGGGGACAGGCGTGCTGAACCTGGAGACCGGCGTGCCGGAGGCGACCCGCCAGGCGCTCGCCAAGATCGGCTGGGTCATGGCGCCCGAGCCCGGGGGCTATGGCGGCTACCAGGCCATCGAGCGCTGGCCCGGCCGCTACGCCGCGGCCACGGAGATGCGCAAGGACGGCGTGGCCCTGGGCTACTGATGGACCCGAAGTTCTTCGAAACCCCGGCCGACTTCCGCAGGTGGCTGGCCGAGCACCACGCCAGCGAGACCGAACTCGCGGTCGGCTTCTGGAAGGTGGGATCGGGTAAGCCCTCCATGACCTGGCCGCAGTCAGTGGACCAGGCGCTGGCCTATGGCTGGATCGACGGGGTGCGCCATCGCATCGACGAGGAGGCCTATCGCATCCGCTTCACGCCGCGCAAAGCCAGCGGGATCTGGAGCCAGGTCAATCTGAAGCGCTATGTCGAACTGGACGCCCTGGGCCTGATCGCGCCAGCCGGGCGCGCGGCGTATCAGGCCGGCAAGGCAAGGACCCGACAGTACTCCTACGAGAAGGCCGCCGAGGTTTTCACCGACGCCGAACTGGCCCAGTTCCAGGCCAACGCCAAGGCCTGGGCCGGCTTCCAGGCCTTCCCGGCCTGGTACCGCAAGGTGGCGGTCCATCGGGTCACCAGCGCCAAGACCGAGCCGACTCGGGCCAAGCGCTTGACCATCCTGATCGACGCCTCGGCGGAAGGCCGCCAGCTCGGCTCGCCCACCAAATAGGCCCTCGACGCGATTGACCGCGGAGGCGCCTGGGGTGAGCCTTCACGCCAGAGACGGAGGAACCCCATGACCCCTGAAGAGATGCGCGAGATCGTCCTGTCGTTTCCAGGCGTCGAGGAGGGCATGTCCTACGGCTCGCCAGCCTTCAAGGTGAACGGCAAGTTCTTCACCCGCCTGCGTCGCGACGACCAGAGCATGGTGCTCACCGGGATCAGCTTCGATGAGCGCGAGATGCTGATGGAGGCCGAGCCGGCCACCTTCCACATCACCGCCCACTACAAGGACTATCCCGCCGTCCTGGCCCGGATCGACAGCCTGCATCCCGGCTCGTTCCGCAATTTCCTGGACCGCCGCTGGCGGGAGATCGCCCCGAAGAAGTGGGTCAAGGACTTCGACGCGGCCCGCGCCTAGAACTCATCTTCCATCATCGCGCGGAACTGCTCGAAGATCTCCGAGGCCTGTTCGTCCGGCGGGGGCTCAGGCTCGCCGGTGGTCGCCGGGACAGGCGCGCCGCCGGTCAGGTGGCCGGCCACCATGCCGTCCTGGACCAGCAGCAGCTCCTCCCCCTCCGCCAGGCCGGTGAGCAGCTGGGCGAGCTTGGGCGGCAGGTCGTCGAGGTCGAGGCGTTTCATGGGTTTGATTTTAGCCCTCCCGCTCCGCACCGCAAAGCGTGACAGACGCGGGGGCCGGCCCTAGCTTCCGGCCAACTGTTCTGGAGAGCACATGGCCTATCGGTCCCTGCGGGATTTCATCGCCAAGCTGGAGGCCGCGGGCGAACTCGTGCGCGTCAAGGAGCCGGTGTCCTCGGTCCTTGAGATGACCGAGATCCAGCGCCGGCTGCTGGCCACCGGCGGTCCGGCGGTGCTGTTCGAGAACGTCACCCGCGCCGACGGCGAACCCTCGGGCATGCCCTGCCTGGTCAACCTGTTCGGCACCGTCAAGCGCGTGGCCATGGGGGTCACCTTGGAGGGCCGCGAGCGGACCACCGCCGCCGACCTGCGGGAGGTGGGCGAACTGCTGGCCTTCCTGCGCGCGCCCGAACCGCCCCGCGGCCTGAAGGACGCTTGGGACATGCTGCCGCTCGCCAAGACCATCATGGCCATGCGCCCGGCGACGGTGAAGAAGGCGCCGGTGCAGGAGATCGTCTGGACCGGCGACCAGATCGACCTTTCCAAGCTGCCCATCCAGACCTGCTGGCCCGGCGAGCCCGCCCCCCTGATCACCTGGCCCCTGGTGGTGACCAAGGGTCCGTCCGAGGACCGGGAGGACGACTACAATCTCGGCATCTACCGGATGCAGGTGCTGTCCAAGGACCGCACCATCATGCGCTGGTTGGCCCACCGCGGCGGCGCCCAGCATCACCGGCGCTGGAAGAGCGCCGGCAAGCGCGAGCCCCTGCCCGCCTGCGTGGTGATCGGCGCCGACCCCGGAACCATCCTGGCCGCCGTGACCCCGGTGCCCGACACATTGTCGGAGTACCAGTTCGCCGGTCTGATGCGCGGCGCCAAGGTGGAGCTGGTGGCCGCCAAGACCGTGCCCCTATTGGTGCCGGCCGAGGCCGAGATCGTCATCGAGGGCCACGTCCTGCTGGACGAATATGCCGACGAGGGCCCCTACGGCGACCACACCGGATACTACAACTCCGTCGAACAGTTCCCGGTCTTCCAGGTGAGCGCCATCACCATGCGGAAGAACCCCATCTACCTCACAACCTTCACCGGCCGGCCGCCGGACGAGCCCAGCGTGCTGGGGGAGGCGCTGAACGAGGTCTTCATCCCCCTGCTGCGCCAGCAGTTCCCGGAGATCGTCGATTTCTGGCTGCCGCCGGAGGGCTGCTCCTACCGCATCGCCGTGGTCTCCATGAAGAAGGCCTATCCCGGCCACGCCAAGCGGGTGATGATGGGCGTCTGGAGCTATCTGCGGCAGTTCATGTACACCAAGTGGGTGATCGTCGTGGACGACGACATCGACGCCCGCGACTGGAAGGACGTCATGTGGGCGCTGTCGACCCGCATGGATCCGGCCCGTGACATCACCCTGATCGAGAACACCCCCATCGACTATCTGGACTTCGCCTCGCCCGAGAGCGGGCTGGGGTCGAAGGTGGGCCTGGACGCCACCAACAAATGGCCGCCGGAGACCCACCGAGAGTGGGGGGAGAAGCTCGGCATGGACGAGGCCACGGTGAAACTCGTGACCGAGAAGTGGGCCCGGCTGGGCCTGCCGGGCGGCGGCGAGCCTGTGACCTAGAGCCGCAAAGGCTTGCCCTTTGCCGATTTCCGACCCCAACTGCGCGCCAGCCCGGGGGGGCGCAATAGGGGGACTGACACCATGGACGCCGTGACATCGACATCGGGCAACGCCGCGGCTCTGTGGGTCGGCCTGCACATGTTCCTGCTGCTGGTCCTGTCCCTGTTGGTGGTGCGCCAGCGCCAGAAGCACAAGGTGGCGCTCGGCGACGAGGGCATCCCGGAACTGGCCCAAGCCATCCGCGCCTTCGGCAACGCCACCGAATACATCCCCGCCGCCATGGCCGGGATCGCGGTCCTGGCGGTGGTCAACGCCCCGACCCTGGCCATCCACCTGGCGGGCCTGGTGATGTTCGTCGGCCGCGGCCTGCACGCCGTGGGCCTCTCCAACAGCGGCGGCACCTCGTTCCCGCGCGTGATCGGCGTCCTGATGACCTGGCTGGCCTATGTCTTCATCGGCGTGGCCCTGCTGTTCTACGCCATCGCCTGAGCGTGACAGGCGAAAGTGGAGGCGGTTTCGCCGCCCGTCACGCGCACGAGAGGGCGGCGGGCTTGCCCCCGAGCCTTCGCCCGGCCATATCCACCGCATGGAAGAGAGCCTGTTAGCCGATGTCGTCGCCGCCGCCCTGAAGGCCGGCGCCGATAGCGCCGAAGCCGTGGGCGCCGAGCGCGCCGCCCTTGGGATCAATGTCCGCCTGGGCAAGCTGGAAGAGGTGGAGCGAGAGGAGTCTCGCGACCTCGGCCTGCGGGTCTTCATCGGCAAGCAGCAGGCCACCGTGTCGGGCTCCGATATCTCGGCCGACGCCCGGGCCAAGCTGGTGGAACGCGCCGTGGCCATGGCCCGGCTGGCGCCCGAGGATCCCTATTCCGGCCTAGCCGACCCCAAGCGCCTGGCCCGGGGCCCTTTCCCCGACCTCGATCTCTACGACGGCGCCGAGCCGACGCCCGAACAGCTGGAGGACCGCGCCCGCGCCGCCGAGGAGGCCGGCCGCGCCATGCCGCGCGTCACCAATTCCGACGGCGGCTCGGCCTCCACCTCCTCGGGCCAGTGGCGGCTGGTGACCTCCGGCGGCTTCTCCGGCGTGCACCGCGCCTCGAGCTATTCCATCGGGGTCTCGGTGATCGCCAGCGAGGGCGACGAGATGGAGGGAGGCTATGACGGCCGCTCCACCCGTTGGCAGTCCGACCTGCCCACCCCCGAGAGCATCGGCGCCGAGGCCGGCCGCCGCGCCGCCGCCCGCCTGGGGGCCCGCAAGATCGACTCCACCACCGCCCCGGTGATCTTCGAGAACCGCCTGGCCATGTCCCTGATCGGTCCGCTGATCGGCGCCATCTCCGGGCCCTCCATCGCCCGCGGCAACTCCTTCCTGAAGGACAGGCTGGGCCAGCAGATCTTCGCCAAGGGGATCACGGTCACCGACGACCCGCACAAGGTGCGCGGCCTGGGGTCCTCCCCCTTCGATGATGAGGGCGTGGCCAACCGCGCCTGGAACCTGATCGACGACGGGGTGCTCACCACCTGGCTGATGAACTCCTCCTCGGCTCGCCAGCTGGGCCTGGAGACCACCGGTCACGCCTCCCGCGGCTTGGCGGGCCCGCCCGGGGTCAGCACCACCAACCTGACCCTGCTTCCCGGGGATAAGGACCAGGCCGCCCTGATGGCGCAGGCTGGCAAGGGCGTGCTGATCACCTCGATGTTCGGCCCCTCGCTGAACGCCAACACCGGAGACTGGTCGGTGGGTTGCGCCGGCTTCTGGTTCGAAGGCGGCGAGCTGGCCTATCCGGTGACCGAGATCACCGTGGCCGGCAACCTGATCGACATCTACGCCCGCTTGATTCCCGGCTCGGACCTGGAGTTCCGGGGTTCGGCCAACGCACCCTCGATTCTGGTGGACGGTCTGGCCATCGCCGGGAAATGACCGATGCGTGCGCCGATCTCGACCTGATCGTCGCCGCGGCGCGGGAGGCCGGGCTGCTGGCCACCGACCTGCGCCGGCAGGGCCTGACGGTCGACTACAAGGCCGACAAGTCGCAGGTCACCAATGCCGATCTCGCCACCGACGCCCTGCTGACGCAACGCCTGCGGAGCGCGCGGCCCGATTATGGCTGGCTGTCGGAAGAGACCGCCGACAATTCCGACCGCCTGTCCACGCGCCGCCTGTTCGTAGTCGACTCCATCGACGGCACCCGAGCCTTCATCCGCGACCGGCCTTGGTGGGCGGTCTCCATCGCCGTGGTGGAGGATGGCCTGCCCATCGCAGGCGTGGTCTTCGCCCCCGATGTGGGGGAGACCTACACCGCCATCGCCGGCCAGGGCGCTTGGATGAACGACACCGGTATCCGCGCCAGCGATCGCGATCTCGTCGAGGGCTGCGGCATGGTGGGCGACCAGAGGATGTTCGAGCATCCCTCCTGGCCACAGCCCTGGCCGGCCATGCGGATCGAGGCGCGCAATTCCACGGCCTACCGCATGTGCCTGGTGGCCGCCGGCGCCTTCGACGCCGCCGTGGCCCTGGTGGCCAAGAGCGATTGGGACCTGGCCGCCGCCGACCTGATCGCCCGCGAGGCCGGCGCCTATTGCGGAGACCACCTGGGCAAACCCTTCGCCTACAACCAGGCCAATCCCGCCCAGCCCAGCCTTGTCTGCGCCGCGCCGCGTCTGGCGCCATTGATCCTTAACCGTGTCGGGCATATCGCCTTGAGGAATTGATTCACTTCGGAAAACCTCAGCCATGCCCGACAAGCAGCTCCTGCACCTCGTCATCGGCGGCGAACTTGAAGACCTCGAGCACAACACCTTCCGCGACCTCTCCAAGGTCGACCTGGTGGGCGCCTACGCCAGCCATGCCGAGGCGGTCGCCGCCTGGCGCACCAAGGCCCAGTCGACGGTGGACAACGCCCTGATGCGCTACTTCATCATCCACGCCCACAAGCTGCTCGACCCCGACAAGGACGACCACGAGCATTAGGCCTCGCCCGCTGGCCGCCAGCGATAGTGACCGACCGCCGTGTGGGCCGCGAACATCGCCAGGCTCTCCTCCCGCGCGCCAGCGCCGATATTGTGAGTCACCCGCGGGCCGTCGCCGGCGGCGGTGACCACGCCGACATGGGGCAGGGTCCCGGCGACCCGCCAGGTCAGGATGTCACCCACCGCCAGGGATTGGGGGGAGACCCCGCCCGGCGCCGGCGCGGGGGCCCGCCAGAGCTGCGCCCCGGACCGCGCCCAGTAGGTTTCCAGGTTGAGCACCCGTCGATGGTCGATATTGGCGTCCGGGCGGGTCAGGCCCCAGGCGCGCCGGGAGGGATAGGCGGAGAAGGCGCGGACCATGTCCTCATGCACCAACCTCTGCAGGTCGAGCCCCCAGGCGTCGCGGGCCGCGCGGATCACCACGTCGGCGCAGACGCCGGTGGCCCTGCCGACATCGCCGCCGGGATAGGCCAGGCGCGCATAGCTGGGATCATAGCCGGTGGTGACGCCTACCTGGGCGCGGGCCGCCCGGGCCAGGGCCTGGCCGGAGACCGCCGCCCGCGCGCGCCAGGCCGGAGCGGCCAGCAGGCCTCCAAGCAGGACGCGGCGTGTCGGCATGGGCCTATTCCCGTCTGAGCAGGCCCTCGGTGAGCAGCCGGCCCCACATCTCGCTGCGGAAATCGGCCTTTATTGCGGCCTCATCGTAGGCGGGGCTGTCGACCCATTCCAGGAAGGTCTGCCCCTTGGGCTCGCCCTCGGCCAGGTAGCGCTCGAAGGTGTAATCCAGCACCCCGGTCTTGCCGTGCTTGACGTGCAGGTACTTGAGCGACAGTTGCTCCAGGGCCTCGGCGATCGGCTTGCCCTGCCGGAAGTGCATGTAGAAGACGCTCATGATTCCGGCCCGGTCCGCCCCCGACTTGCAGTGCATGAGGGCGGGGTATTCGATGGTCTCGAACAGTTCCTTGGCCCCGTGGACACGGGCGCGGCTGGGCACTTCGCGGCTGGTGATGGTGAAGTCCACCATCTTCAGGCCCAGCCGCTCGCAGGCGTCCTTCTCCAGGGCGTGGAAACTGGCGTCGAACCCGCCGCGCAGGTTGATGATGGTCTTGATCCCACGGCGCTTCCATTCCGCCAGCTGGAAGGGCCAGGGCTGGTTGGTGCGCACCAGCTCGTCGCTGACCCAGTGGGCGTTGGAAAAGGCCAGCCGCAGATAGGCGTGGTCGTTCCACAGGTAGTTCAGCGTGGTGGAAAGCCGCCCGCCGGGGGATTTCAGATCGAATTCGGCCAAGGGGCGCTCCAGAAGATTGCCCCCTAACTAGGACGTGGCGGGCCCGAACGGAAGCGGGCGGCGGGTCGCAGCTATTGCATCAGGGTCAAGGTGTTGCCGGCCGGATCCTTGAAATGGGCCAGGGTCCCGCCCCAGACCATCTTCTCCGGCGGCCCCAGGAACGGCACGCCCTTGGCCTTGAGCGCCTCATAGCTCGCCTCGATGTCATCGACCTGGATCGAGACCCCGACGAACCGTCCCACCAGGGTGTCCTCCTCATGGCCGCCCTCATCCAGCTCGACGATCAGGTCGGTCCCCAGGTCGTAGCCGATCGCGACACCCATCTCCCACTTGGCCTTGAGACCCAGGGTCTCACCATAGAAACGCTTGGCGGCGGCCATGTCGTCGACCCAGACCCGCACCCCGTAGATCTTCATCTCGCCCGCTCCTCATCCTGCCGGCGCCGCATCTTAGCGCATCGGGCCAAGCTTGACTTCCCGGTCCCGACAGCCGACGCCATGGACGATGACCGCGCCCACCCACGAGCCCGAGCTGTCCGCCCGCGCCCTGATCGCCCGGATCGCCCGGGTCTATATGCGGCCCCGGTGGAGGGCCTGGACGGCCGCCATGGTGGCGGCCGTCGCCGTGGCCTTCCTCTCGGCCAAGCTGGTGCAGATCTTCGAGCCGGCCATCAACGACCTGCTGGTCAACCATAAGCCCGGCGCCCTGGTGATGGTGCCGCTGACCATCGGCGCCCTGGCCATCGGCCGGGCGCTGGCCCAGGTCATCCAGGCCTCTCTGGTCAACCAGATCGGCAACGCCGTGGTGGGCGACGTCCAGGTGCAGCTGTTCGGAAAGCTGGTGCGCGCCGACCTCGCCCATCTGCGCACCCAGCACTCCGGGGCCTATGTCTCCTCGGTGCTCTACGACGCCAGCCTGATCCGCGAGGCGGCGACGTCCGGCGTGATCAACTACACCCAACACGCCCTGACCGTGATCGGGGCGGTGACGGTGATGGTTTCCAACGACCTGCTGCTGTCGCTCACCCTGGTGGCGGCGGCCCCCATCACCGGCTTCATCATGCGCCGGTTCTCCAAGCGCACCTCCAAGGCCGCCAAGGGGGCCATGGCCGAGACCTCGGCGCTGTCGACGGCGATCATGGAGAGCCTGGACGGGGTGCGGGTGGTGAAGATCGAGAACCGCGAGGCCTATGAGGAGGCCCGGGTCGCCGAGGTGGTGCAGCGCCGCCAGAAGCACCTGGTGAAGGGCGCCAACGCCCGCGCCCGCGCGGCGCCGGCCACCGAACTGGTCATGACCCTGATCACCGCGGCGGTCATCGCCTATGCCGGCTGGCGCTCCCAGTCGGGGGCCATGAACGTCGGCGCCTTCATGGCCTTCATCCTGGCCTTGGGACTCGCCTCCCAGTCCCTGCGCCAGCTCTCCAACCTGCAGACGGTGATGGCCGAGGGCCTGAGCGCCGCCAGACGGCTGTTCGCCGCCCTCGACGTCGAGCCGGAGGTGCGCGAGCAGGCCGGCGCCGGCGCCCTGGCGCGGGGCGCCGCCACCATCCGCTTCGAGGGCGTCGGCTTCTCTTACGCCGACGGTCCGCCGACCCTGCAGGAGGTCACCCTGGAGGTGCACCGCGGCGAGACCGTCGCCCTGGTGGGTCCTTCCGGCGGCGGCAAGACCACCATCCTCAACCTGATTCCCCGCTTCTACGACGCGACCGGCGGCCGGGTGACCATCGACGGGACCGACATCCGCGACGTGACCCTGTCGTCCCTGCGCGCCCAGATCGCCTTGGTGACCCAGGAGCCCTTCCTGTTCGACGACACGATCCGGGCCAATATCGCCTATGCCCGTCCGCAAGCCAGCCAGGACGAGATCGAGGTCGCGGCCCGCGCCGCCGCCGCCCACGAATTCATCGGCGCCCTGCCCCGTGGCTACGACACCCTGGTGGGCGAGGCCGGAGCGAGGCTGTCGGGAGGCCAGAGGCAGAGGATCGCCATCGCCCGCGCCTTCCTGAAGGACGCCCCCATCCTGCTGCTGGACGAGGCCACCAGCGCGCTGGACACCGAAAGCGAGGCCCAGGTTCAGGCGGCGCTGGCCCGCCTGATGGCCGGCCGGACCACCATCCTCATCGCCCATCGCCTGTCCACCGTGCGCGGCGCCGACCGCATCTATGTCATCGACAAGGGGCGGGTGGTGGAGACCGGCGACCATGCCTCCCTGATCAAGAAGCGCGGTCTCTACGCGCGTCTGGCCCGAAGCCAGGACCTCGAGGCCGAGACCGCGGCGTGAAGAAGTTCATCCGCAGACCCGCCGTCCAGGCGCTCCTCGGCTGGGTCCTGGCCGGATACATGAGCCTGATCCGCCACAGCGTCCGCTGGCGGCACGAGAACCTCAAGGCGGCCGAGGCGGTGCTGCGCGCCGAGCCCGGGGTCATCGCCCTGCTCTGGCACGGCCGGATCCCGGTGGCCCTGACCGTCGCTCCGATCCTGGCGCAGGCGAAGCAAGGCCGCTGCCTGGTCTCCCCCTCGGCGGACGGCGAGTTCTTCGCCCAGGCCATGGCCCATAACGGCTTCCCCTCCATCCGCGCCTCCTCGGCCAAGAAGGGTGACTCCGCCAAGGCCCGGGCCGTGGTGGCCGCGTTCCGCGAGGCCATGGCCTGGGTGAAGGGCGGCGGGGTGCTGATCGTCACGCCGGACGGCCCGCGCGGGCCCAACGAGGTGATGGCGCCCGGCGCCCTGCAGATCGCCAAGCGAACCGGCGCCCCGGTGCTGCTGGTGGGGCTGGCGGCCTCGCCGGCCAAGCGGCTGGGAAGCTGGGACACCGCCATGCTGGCCGCCCCCTTCGGCAAGGGCTCGGCGATCTGGGAAGGCCCCTACTACGTTCCCCCCGACGCTGACGACGCGGCTATCGAGGCCCTGACGGCGGACTGGGCCTCGAGACTGTCGGCGGCCACGCGACAGGCGGAGTCCCGGGTGGCGGCGGATTGATCCGCCGCCCGCTCGGTGAGACATAGGGGCATGGCCCACGATCACCACGATCACTCCCACCACGACCACGATCATCACCATGATCATGGCGCCCACGAACGGATCGGGGATGCGCTCGAAAACGGTGATCATGGCGCCCACGGCCATGCTCATGATCACGGCCACAGCCACGCGCCGAAGGACTTCGGCCGCGCCTTCGCCATCGGGGTGGCGCTGAACTTCGGCTTCGTCCTGGCGGAGGTGGGGGCCGGCCTGTGGTCCGGGTCCCTGGCCCTGCTGGCCGACGCCGGCCACAATCTCTCCGACGTTCTCAGCCTGCTGCTGGCCTGGGGCGCCACCATCCTGGCGCGCCGAGCGCCCAGTGCGCGCCGCACCTATGGCCTGCGCAAGGCCACCATCCTGGCCTCTCTGGCCAACGCCGTCCTGCTGCTGGTGGCGGTCGGGGTCATCGGCGCGGAGGCTGTGCGCCGCTTCGCCGAACCTGCCGACGTCGCCACCCTGCCCGTGATGATCGTGGCCGCCATCGGGGTGGTCATCAACACGGCCACGGCCCTGATGTTCATGCGCGGCCACGACGACCTGAACGTCCGCGGCGCCTTCCTGCACATGGCCAGCGACGCCGCCGTCAGCCTGGCGGTGGTGGTGGGTGCGGGCGTCATGGCCCTGACCGGCCTGGGCTGGATCGACCCGGCGCTCAGCCTGGGCATCGCCGTGGTGATCGTGCTGGGGACCTGGGGCCTGTTGAAGGACTCGGTGAACCTGGCCCTGGACGCCGCGCCCAAGGGAATCGACGTGGGCGAGGTGCGTTCCTGGCTCACCGCCCTGCCCGGCGTCACCGAGGTCCACGACCTGCACGTCTGGGCCATGAGCACGACCGAGACGGCCATGACCGCCCACCTGACCCGGCCGACCAATCCAGACTGCGACACCTTCCTGCATTCGGCCTGCGAGGGCCTGGCCAAGCGGTTCAACATCGGCCACTGCACCCTGCAGGTGGAGATGGGCGGGGCGGAGGTCTGCCGCCTCTCGCCCGCGGAAGCCGTGTGAGACGCCCTCTCTCCCTTGCCCTCTACGCCGCAGCCCTAGGCCTCCTGGAACCCTTCGCCCGGCCCCTGCTGCGGCGGCGGGTGGCGGCGGGCAAGGAGGACGCGGCCCGGCTCGAGGAGCGCCTGGGCCGCTCAGCCCTTCCGCGCCCCGATGGCCCTCTGGTCTGGCTGCACGGGGTAAGCGTCGGCGAGAGCATGTCGCTGCTGCCCCTGGTGGGCGCCCTGGCCGCCCGGCCGGATTTGACCCTGCTGGTGACCTCCGGCACCCGCACCTCGGCCGAGCTCCTGGCCCAACGCCTGCCGGCCGGGGTGATCCACCAGTACGCGCCGGTGGATGCTCCCGGCGCCGTGGCGCGGTTTCTTGACCATTGGAAGCCCGATCTCGGAATCCTGGTGGAGAGCGAGCTCTGGCCCAACCTGATCCTCGGCGCCCGTGAGCGCGGGGTGAAGCTCGCCCTGGTCTCGGCGCGGATGACCCAGGCCAGCGCCGACGGCTGGGCTCGCGTGCGCGGCGCGGCCACCGCCCTGCTGGGCGCCTTCGACCTGATCCTTCCGCAGGAGGCGGAGACAGCCGCGCGGCTCAAGGCCCTGGGGGCCCGCATCGGGCCGCTGCTGAACCTGAAAACCGTGGGCGATCCCCTGCCCTGCGACGCCGCCGAGCTGGCGCGGTTGAAGTCCGCGGCGGGCGGCCGACGCACCGTGCTCGCCGCCAACACCCATCCGGGCGAGGACGAGATCGTCATCGCCGCCGTCCGTGAGGCGGCCCTGGCCGACAGCCTGCTTGTGATCGCCCCGCGCCATCCCGCCCGGGGCGAGGCCGTGGCCGCCCTGCTGCGGGCCGCCGGCTTCCAGGTGGCCCGACGCGCGGCAGGCGAGCCGCTCACGGCGCAAACCACCGCCTATGTCGCCGACACCCTGGGGGAGATGGGCCTGCTCTACAGCCTGGCCGACCTGGTGGTGATGGGCGGCGCCTTCCTGCCCGGGATCGGCGGGCACAATCCCCTGGAGCCCGCGCGGCTGGCGCGGCCGATCCTCACCGGACCCCACGCCTTCAACGCCACGGCCCTCTATGCCGACCTGTTCGCCCTGGCCGCGGCCATCGAGGCGCCGGACGCAACCACTCTGGCGCGTCACCTGAGGGGCCTAGAGGACTATCCCCAGATCGGCCGGCGCATGGGCGAGGCGGCCCTGGCCTATGCCGAGGGCCAGGAAGGCGCCCTGGACCGGGCCATGACCCTGCTCGAACCCCTGCTGCCCGCATGAAGCTGCCCACGCCCCGCTGGTGGTATGTCCGCGACGGCGCCCCGGCGCCGGTGGCCCGCACCCTGCTCAAGCCCGCCTCCTGGATCTGGGCGGCGGTGACGGCGCGGCGGATCGCGCGGACCGTTCCCCTCGATCCCGGCGTACCGGTGATCTGCGTCGGCAACCTGACCGCCGGCGGCACGGGCAAGACCCCGGTGGTGCGCGAGCTGCTGAAACGCCTGCGAGCCCGCCATATCGAGGCCCAGGGCCTGTCGCGGGGCTATGGCGGCTCCCTGGAGGGTCCGATTCAGGTGGACCCGGCCAGGCACAGCGCCGCCGAGGTGGGAGACGAGCCCCTTATGCTGGCGGCCGACGCGCCGATCTGGATCGCCCGCGACCGGGCCAAGGGGGCGTTGGCCGCCGCCTGGGCCGGCGCCCAGGCCCTGGTGATGGACGATGGCCACCAGAACCCGTCGGTGAAGAAGAGCCTGTCCCTGGTGGTGGTGGACGGCGAGACCCGTAACAACGAGTGGCCCCTGGGGGACGGCGCGGTCTTTCCCGCGGGCCCCCTGCGCGAGCCCCTGGCCGTGGGCCTGGCCCGGGCCGATGCGGTGATCCTGATGCTGCCGTCCGACGTGGAGGCTCCCGATCCCGACCTGGTGGCGATGTTCCCGGGCAAGCCGGTGCTGATCGCCCGCCTGGCGCCCACCGTGCTGCCGCCGTCAGGCCCTCAGGTGGGGTTCGCCGGCGTCGGCAAGCCTTGGAAGGTGGAGCGGTCCCTGCAGGCGGCCGGATGCGACCTGAAGGACTTCGCGCCCTTCCCCGACCACATGGCCTATGACCCCAAGACCCTGCGGAGTCTGACCGACCGGGCGGCGACCTTCGGCGCGGGGCTCGTGACCACCGAGAAGGACTGGGCCCGCCTGCCGGCCGAGTGGCGCGCCAGGATCACCGCCTGGCCGGTCGCGGCGGTGTTCGAGGACGAGGCCGCCCTCGAAGCGCTGCTCGATCGGGCGCTTAGACCTTAGCCCCGGCCTTCTGGGCGTAGGTCCAGCTGGCCTTGGCCAGTTGCGGGACCCGCAGGGCCATAGCGGCGGCCTGCGGGCTGTTGGCCGTGCCGTCGCGGGCGCGGCCGACGATGCCCTGGCAGATTCCGGCCAGCCGGAACATGTTGTAGGAGAAGAACCAGTTGAGGTCGTGCAGGGCCTCGCGGTTGGTCAGCCGGCAATACTCCGCCACGTACTCGTCGAGGGTCGGGATGCCGTGGGCCTTGAGGTCCGGGATGGCCGCGATGCCGCCATTGACCCAGTTCATCAGCAGATAGGTGAAGTCGGCCAGGGGCTCGCCCAGGGTCGAAAGCTCCCAGTCCAGCACGGCGACCACCCGCGGCTCGGTGGCGTGCAGCACCATGTTGTCCAGGCGGTAGTCGCCATGGACGATGGTGGTGCGCTCCTGCTCGGGCAGGCTCTGGGGCAGCCAGGCGATCAACCGCTCCATCTCCTCGATGTGCTCGGTCTCGCTGGCCTTGTATTGCTTGGTCCAGCGGTCGACCTGCCGGCCCATATAGTTGCCGGGCCGGCCGTAGTCCCCCAGGCCGATGGCCTCGTAGTCGGTGTTGTGCAGGTCGGCCAGGGTCTTCAGCTTGGCCATGTAGATGGCGTGGCGCTCGGCCGGCTCATACTGCGGCAGGCTCTGGTCCCAGAGGATGCGGCCCTCCACCATGTCCATCACGTAGAACATGGTGCCAATGACGCCGTCGTCGGTGCAGAGGCCCCAGGACTTGGCCACCGGGAAGCCGGTGGTGTGCAGGGCGGTGATCACCTTGTACTCGCGGTCCACCGCGTGGGCCGAGGGCAGCAGCTTGCCCGGCGGCTTGCGGCGCAGGACGTATTTCTTGTTGGGGGTGACGAGCTGGTAGGTGGGGTTGGACTGGCCGCCCTTGAACTGGCGCACCTCCAGCGGACCGGCATAGCCCTCGACATTGGCCTGCATCCAGGCGGCCAGGGCGGCCTCGTCGAACTTGTGACTCTCGGCCACCTCCTTGGTGCCGGTGTTGAGCTGCTCGCGAGCCTGCTCGTCTGCTTCGGCCATGAGCGTTCCCCTTGTTCTCTTACGCGTGTTTGAAAACACCATACCGATCCCCCTGCCCCCAGGGCAAGGCAAGAGGCGAAGTTCATACCGGAACTTCGAAAACCTAGGCGGGCGTTCCGAGCACCCGCCAGCCGATGTCGTTGCGGTGGAAACCGCCGGGCAGGCCGATCTTCGCCACCGCCGCATAGGCCTTGTCGCGGGCCGCCTGCAGGGTGGGCGCGCGGGCGCAGACATTGAGCACCCGGCCACCGCTGGCCCGCAGGGTTCCGTCGGGGTCGCGGCTGGTGCCGGCGTGGAAGACGATGACGTCCTCGCCGAAGTCCTGCTCGGCGCCGGTGATCACGGCCCCGGTCTTCGGCGCGTCGGGATAGCCCTCGGCGGCGATCACCACGCAGATGGCGGCCTCGTCGCGCCAGACCGGAGGCGGCGCCCGGTCCAGGGTCCCGGTGGCGCAGGCCAGAAGGTAGGGGACCAGGTCGCTTTCCAGCCGCAGCATCAGCACCTGGCATTCCGGGTCGCCGAACCGGACGTTGAACTCCACCAGCTTCGGCCCCTCGGCCGTCGCCATCAGCTCGACGAACAGCACGCCGCGATAGGGCGCGCCCTCGGCCGCGATGCCGGCGAAGGCCCGCTCGGCCAGGCGTTCGCGCGTCTGTTCCATAAGGGTCGGGGTGAAGACCGGGGCGGGGGAATAGGTGCCCATACCGCCGGTGTTGGGGCCTTGCTCATTATCGTAGGCCCGCTTGTGATCCTGGACGCCGCCGAACAGCATCGGGGTCTTGCCGTCGCAGAGCGCGAACAGCGAGCCGATTTCGCCCACCAGGAACTCCTCGATCACCACCCGCGCGCCGGCGGTCCCGAAGCGGCCGCCAAGGGTGTCATCGATGGCCGCCTCGGCCGTCGCGCGGTCTTCGGCGATCACCACGCCCTTGCCCGCCGCCAGCCCGTCGGCCTTGATCACGTAGGGCGGCTTGAAGCGGTCGAGCGCCGCCTTGGCCTTGGCCGCGTCCTCGAACACCCCATAGGCCGAGGTCGGGAGATCGTGCCGGTCGCAGAAAGCCTTGGTGAAGGCTTTCGAGCTTTCCAGCTGCCCGGCGAAAGCTGTCGGGCCGAAGCAGGGGATGGAAACCTCGGCCAAGGCGTCGGCCAGGCCCGCCTCGACGGCGGTCTCGGGCCCGATCACCACCAGGTCGGCGGCGATCTCCTTTGCCAGCGCCACCAGGGCCGGAACGTCGGTGGCCTTGATGGCCCGGAGCTCCCCCAGGGCCGTCATGCCCGGATTGCCGGGCGCGATCACCAGACGCCCCAGGAGCGGCGAGGCCGCGATCTTCCAGGCCAGGGCGTGTTCGCGCCCGCCCGAACCGACGAGGAGGATGTTCATGGTCCGCGCTTTCGCCCGTCAGGCCCGGGCGGTCAAGCCGCCAGCCTGGCCCAAGCTCGCGCCACCGCGCGCCTAGATCGCGCCCCTGGCATAAGCGCCGCGGGCGAGGATGGGGTTGTCGTCCCTCCCGCCCTTGTGGTCTTACGGGCCTTAAGCCCGGCCAGGGCGAACTCGAAGGATGATCGATCTTGATCAAGCTTGATGATTTTCTCGCCAGCGACGCGGTCGATCCGCGCCTGACCGCCTTGATCGGCTCGGTGGTCGAGGCCTGCGGCCAGATCAGCGCCCTGGTGCGCCGCGGCGCGGCCGGCGAGATCCTGGGCGCCCTGGAGAGCCAGAACGTCCAGGGCGAGGTCCAGAAGAAGCTGGACGTCATCTCCAACGAAATCCTGTTGCAGAGGTGCGCCGAGGCCCCCGGACTGGTGGCTATGGCCTCGGAGGAGATGGACGACATCTACCCGGTGCGCGAGGTCGGTCCGGAGGGGGGCTACCTGCTGCTGTTCGACCCCCTGGACGGATCGAGCAATATCGACGTGAACGTCTCGATCGGGACCATCTTCTCCATCCTGCCGGCTCCGCGGGCGGACAGCCCGAGACCGGCGGCCACCGCCGACTTCATGCAAAGCGGTCGCAATCAGGTCGCCGCCGGTTATGTGGTCTACGGGCCCCAGACCACCCTGGTCCTGAGCCTGGGGAACGGGGTCCGCGCCTTCACCCTGGACCCGCTGAACGACGAGTGGGTCCCCACGGCGCACGCGATCACCATCCCGCACGAGACCAAGGAATACGCCATCAACGCCTCGAACCTGCGCCACTGGGCCCCGCCCGTGCGCGGCTATGTCGAAGCCTGCCTGGCGGGCGAAGAAGGGCCGCGGGGCAAGAACTTCAACATGCGCTGGATCGCCTCGATGGTGGCCGACGTCCACCGGATCATGGTGCGCGGCGGGGTGTTCCTCTATCCGTGGGACGCCCGCGAGCCCGACCGGGCCGGCAAGCTGCGGCTGATGTACGAGGCCAACCCCATGTCCATGCTGGTGGAGCAGGCCGGGGGCGCGGCCTTCGACGGCCAGGGTCACATCCTGGACGCCGAGGTCACCTCCCTGCACCAGCGCATCTCGGTGATGCTGGGGTCGCGGGCCGAGGTGGAACATCTGATGGAACTGCACGCCGAGGCGACGAGCGTCTGAGGAAGCCCGCTACGCCCCTCCGGGTTTAGGCGTCCATGTCCAAGGAATAGCCCGCCGAGCGCACGGTGCGGATCGGATC
>JAZKBZ010000081.1:0-22341 GCA_040388315.1 Pseudomonadota bacterium
GGAGAGATTTGAGTGAAGCGCACCATCCTGAGCATGACCGCCCTGGCGGCGATTTGTGGCGGTTTCGCCCTGTCCGCTACCGGCGCCCAGGCGCAGTCCTGGGATCCCCACGCGGGCTATTCCAGCCAGAGGCGCGACGAACGTTGCGATTGCTACGACTATGGCGCGCGCCAGGACCACTACTATTCGTACGAGGAGCGGCGGAGCGGCGGCTATCAGGACAACCGCCAAGCCTACGGCCCGCCGCCTCCGGCCGGCGCCAGCTACTATGCGCCGCCCGCGGCCGGTCAGAACAACATGGGTTATTTCGAGCAGTACGAGCCCGGCCGCAGCGTCTGGCGCCCCGGCCTGCTGCTGCCGCCCTACTTCCGCGGCTACATGGTCACCGACAACCGCCTGGCTCGCAAGCGCGGCTACGCCTGGTACCGGGTCGGCAACGAATACATCCTGGCCAGCACCTCCACCGGCGAGGTCCTCCGGATCGTCACCTTCCCCTGACGCCGGCATGGCGCCGCGGAACGGCCCCCTCGCCGATCGAGGCGGGCCGCCCGCGGAGCCGGTCTCCGACCTCCCCGTTCCCTTCCCGCTTGGCGTTCAGGCGCGGTTCAGCCTGCCGGCGCCACCGTGACGCACGAGGGATGTCCGCCCGTCAGGGCGTGGTGAAGGAGACGTGGGTATGAAGCGTCTGATCTTGAGCCTGGCCGCCATCGCGGCCGTCGCCGGCCCCATGGCCGCCACGGCCACCGCCGCCCAGGCGCAGTCTTATCATCGTGATCGGTGGGATCGCCGCGACGACCGGCGGGACCACCATCAGGACCGCCGCGACTGGGATCGCGGCCGCTATAATGGCTACTACGCTGGAAGCCGCTGGAACTACGGCCCGCCGCCGGCCGCCTATTACGGCAACCCCTACTATCGTCCCGGCTACACACAGTGGCGGCGCGGCGCGGCCTTGCCGGCCTACTACCGGGGCTATCCGGTCTATGACTACGGGCGCTACCGCCTGCGCCAGCCGCCGCGCGGCTATGCCTGGTATCGGACCGGCAACGACTATGTCCTGGCGGCCATCGCCACCGGGATCATCTTCGAGATCATCAGCAACAACTGAGGTTCAGGCCTGACCCGAAAGGCCCCGGGGCTCGCACTCCGGGGCCCGTTTCGTGGGTGCGCCACAGCGGTGTCAGCCGATGCCGAGCTTCGCCTTCAGGAGCTGGTTCACCGTGCCCGGGTTGGCCTTGCCGCCGGTCTCCTTCATCAGCTGACCGACGAACCAGCCGATGGCCTGGGGCTTGTCCTTCACCGCGGCCGCCTGACCCGGATTGGCGGCGATCAGCTTGTCGATCATGGCCTCCAGGGCCCCGGTGTCGGAGACCTGTTGCAGTCCCTGCTTCTCGACGATGGCCCGCGCACCGCCCTCCCCGGCCCACATGCGGTCGAAGACATCCTTGGCGATCTTGGAGGAGATGACGCCCTCCTCGATCAGGGCCACCAGTTCGGCGATGTCGGCGGGCTTCAGCGGGCTGTCGCCGATGTCCTGGCCGGCGGCCGTGAGCCGGGCGGCCAGTTCGTTGGTCACCCAGTTGGAGGTCAGCTTGGCGTCGCGGCCCTTGGCGGCTTCCTCGAAGAAGTCGGCGCGGGCCTGCTCGGTGATCAGGACGCCGGCGTCATAGGCCGACAGACCGTACTGCGACTGCAACCGCGCCTTCTTGGCGTCCGGCAGCTCCGGCAGGCTTTGCTCGATCGCCTTTACCCAGGCCGGATCCAGCACGAGGGGCAAGAGGTCGGGATCGGGGAAGTAGCGATAGTCGTTGGCCTCTTCCTTAGAGCGCATGGAGCGCGTCTCGCCCTTCACGGAATCGAATAGGCGCGTCTCCTGATCGATCTTGCCACCGTCCTCCAGAATCTCGATTTGGCGGCGGGCCTCGTACTCGATGGCCTGCTGAATGAAGCGGTAGGAGTTGACGTTCTTGATCTCGCAGCGCGTCCCCAGGTGGCTGAAGTCGCCCGTCTCGCGGAACTTCTCGTAGGCGCCGGGGCGGCAAACCGAGACGTTGACGTCGGCGCGCAGGTTGCCCTTCTCCATGTCGCCGTCGCAGGTGCCCAGATAGACCAGGATCGTGCGCAGCTTCTTCACATAGGCCGCCGCCTCCTCGGCGCAGCGCATGTCAGGGCGCGAGACGATCTCCATCAGCGCGGTGCCGGCGCGGTTGAAGTCCATATAGGTCGCGTTCGGGTCCTGGTCGTGCAGGCTCTTGCCCGCGTCCTGCTCCAGGTGCAGCCGCTCGATGCGCACGGTGAAGCTGGAGCCGTCGTCGCGCTCGACGATAACCTCGCCCTCGCCGACGATCGGGTCCTTGAACTGGCTGATCTGATAGCCCTGCGGCAGGTCGGGGTAGAAGTAGTTCTTGCGGTCGAACAGGCTCTTCAGATTGATCTGGGCCTTCAAGCCCAGGCCGGTCTTCACCGCCTGCTCCACGCAGCGCCTGTTGATCACCGGCAGCATGCCAGGCATGGCGACGTCCACCAAGCTGACCTGCTCATTGGGGCCCGCGCCGAAGCCCACGGCCGCGCCGGAGAACAGCTTGGCCTTCGAGGCCACCTGGGCGTGGATCTCTAGCCCCAGAACCATTTCCCACGGGCCGGTGCGGCCCTCGATCTGCTTGGAGGTATCAGTCATGCCGCTTTCCTAAACCGGGCCGCGCGCCAACGAAAGCACCTTGCGCGGCCGGCGATTTTGCAGCTTTGCTGGCGGCGCAAAAACACCCCCTCGGGGAAGGGAAACACCATGAAGACGTCACTCGCCGCCGGCCTCGTTGGCCTGTCGCTCTCGTTCGGCCTGATGGCCGCCGCCCCGGCCCTGGCCCAGGCGCCCGCCGCCTCGGGGCCGCTCTCGGTCGAAACGACCCCGATCGAAACCCTGGCGTCCAATCCGGCGGCCAAGGCCGTCCTCGACAAGGACATCCCCGGTCTGACCAGCCATGAGGCCTACGAGCAATTCAAGTCGATGAGCCTGAAGCAGGTCCAGCCGATGTCGCAAGGCGCCCTGACCGACGACATGCTGGTCGCCGTCCAGGCCGACCTGGACAAGCTGTCGAAGTAGGGTTGCCTGGAAGTCGAATACAGAAGGCCCCCGCCGGCAACGGCGGGGGCCTTTTCATTGTCACCACCAGCGGGCGGGTTTGGCGCGGAAATCCGCTGCCTTTTCAAGGGCGCCGCCGAGGGAGAACAGGGTCCCCTCGTCCAGGGCCTTGCCGATCAGCTGCAGGCCGAGGGGCAGGCCCTTGTGGTCGACGCCGGCGGGGATGCTCATGCCGGGCAGGCCTGCCAGGTTCACCGTCACCGTGAAGATGTCGTTCAGGTACATGGCCACCGGATCGTCGGCGTTCTCGCCGAGCCCGAAGGCGGCCGAGGGGGCCGTGGGGGTCAGCAGGGCGTCAACCTTCTGGAAGGCCTGGTCGAAGTCGTCGGCGATGCGGCGGCGGACCTTGAGCGCCTTGACGTAATAGGCGTCGTAATAGCCGGCCGAAAGCACGTAGGTGCCGATCAGGATGCGGCGCTTGACCTCGGTCCCGAACCCGGCGGCCCGCGTGTTCTCATAGGTCTCGGTGAGGTTGGCGCCCTCGACGCGCAGGCCGTAGCGCATGCCGTCATAGCGGGCGAGGTTGGAGGAGGCCTCGGCCGGGGCCACGATGTAATAGGCCGGCAGGGCGTACTTGGTGTGCGGCAGGCTGACCTCGACGATCTCGCAGCCGGCGTCCTTCAGCCAGGCGATGCCCTTTTCCCAGAGTTTGTCGATCTCGGCGGGCATGCCGTCGACCCGGTATTCCTTCGGGATGCCGATCCGCAGGCCCTTCACCGACTTGCCCACGAAACTCGGGAAATCGGGGACCTCGATGTCCAGGCTGGTGGAGTCCTTGGCGTCGTGGCCGGACATCGACTTCAGCAGGATGGCCGCATCCTCCACCGTCTTGGCGATGGGGCCGGCCTGGTCGAGGGATGAGGCGAAGGCCACCACCCCCCAGCGCGAGCAGCGGCCGTAGGTCGGCTTGATGCCGACGGTGCCGGTGAAGGCCGCCGGCTGGCGGATCGAGCCGCCGGTGTCGGTGGCCGTGGCGCCCAGGCAGAGGTCGGCGGCCACCGCGGTGGCCGAGCCCCCCGACGAGCCGCCCGGCGTCAGCTTGGCGTTCTGACCCTCGGCCCGCCAAGGATTAACCACCGGCCCGAAGGCGCTGGATTCGTTGGAGGAGCCCATGGCGAACTCATCCATGTTGAGCTTGCCCAGCATCACCGCCCCGTCGCGCCATAGATTGGCGGTGACGGTGGATTCATAGGTGGGCACGAAATTGCCCAGGATGTTGGAACAGGCCGTCGAGCGGACGCCCTCCGTGCAGAACAGGTCCTTGATGCCCAGCGGCGCGCCTTCCAGGGCCCCCGCCTCGCCCCTGGCCCGGCGGGCGTCGGCGCGGCGGGCCATCTCGAGGGCCTTTTCCGGGGTCTCCAGGACGAAGGCGTTGAGGGGCTTGGCCGCGGCGACTGCGTCGACATGGGCCTGGGTCAGCTCCTCCGAGGAGAAGGACTTGTCGGCGAGGCCCGAAAGCGCCGCCTTGAGGGTGAGCGAGGTCAGTTGGGACATGGGTTTACTCGACCACCTTGGGCACGACGAAGAAGCCGTCCTTTGTCTTGGGGGCGTTGGCGAGGATCTTGGTGACGTCGCCGCCCTCGGTGACCACGTCTTCGCGCATGGGGGCGGCCACGGCCACGGCCGACGTCATGGGCTCCACGCCCTCGGTGTCCACCTCGGACAGCTGCTCGATCCAGGCCAGGATACCGCTGAGCTCGCGGGCGAGCGGCTCCAACCGTTCCGGCGGCTCGGCGATGCGGGCAAGTCTGGCGACCTTGCTGACGGTCGCCGCGTCGATGGCCATGAGGGCCTCCTGATGTTTCGAGCCAGGGGTTAGCCGTGCGGCCCCGCCTTTGACAAGCGATCCGTCACGAAACTCCCGGTCGCCGCGCCCTTCCCCACCCGTTATGTAGCCCCACCATGGCCGTCGTCGATCTCACCGAACTCCCCGCCCTGCTGCCCCGCTACGGCGCCCTGGTGGGGCTCGACCTGGGGGAGAAGACCATCGGGGTGGCGGTGTCGGACCCGACCCGGATGGTGGCCAGTCCCCTGGAGCTGATCCGCAAGACCAAGTTCACCGATGATGCGAAGGCCCTGTTCAAGCTGATGGACGGCCGCGAGGTCGCCGGGATCGTCATCGGCCTGCCGGTGAACATGGATGGGACCGAGGGGCCGCGCGCCCAGTCCAGCCGCGCCTTCGCCCGCAACCTGCTGCGCCTGCGCCCCGAGCTGGTGATCGCCTTCTGGGACGAGCGGATGAGCTCCATGGCCATCAACCGCTTCCTGATCGACGAGGCCGATATCAACCGCGCCCGCCGCGCGGAGGTGGTGGACAAGATGGCGGCCGGCTGGATCCTGCAGGGGGCGCTGGAGCGGTTGCGGGGGCTGGAGGCCTGATCACGCGCCTCTCCCCACATCCGTCATCCTAGGCCTCGCGCCTAGGATCCCTCTCTCGGCGGGCCTTGAAATACAGGAGGCGGCGCGATCACAGCGGGGAAGTCGCCGCGCACGACGTTTCCGTCCAGCGCTCCGGTGACGAGCTCGATCGCCTGAAACCCGCGTCCGCGGGAACGATGGGGCGCCTCGATGCGCGCAGCCAAGTCGGATGAAAAGCCGAAGCGCCCATAATAGGCCGGATCGCCCAGGAGACTCGCCCCCTGAAATCCCGTCTGCCTGAGGCGTTCGAGACCGCCCCGCACCAAGCGTGATCCGATGCCGCGCTTCTGAAAGGCGGGCGCCGTGGAGAGGCAGGCCAGGTAGGCGCCCTTCACCGCGCGCCCGTCGACGATCAGGGGCGCGGCGCACCATTGGGCGTGTCCGACAATCGTCCCACTCGCCACCGCGACCTCACCCAGGCATATCTCGGCGCGCTCACGCACGGCCTGGACGAAGTCGGCCGTGTCATCATCGGCGCCAAACGCCGCCGTGACCAAGCTGCGCACCGCAGCCACATCGTCGGCGCGCTCGGGGCGTATATCCAGTTCAACCATTCGCCCAAGCTAGGGCCACATGCGGCCGCGATCCACCCGTGGCGCGGCAGGCGCGCGGTGGTCGGAGGCCTGATCTCGCCCCTCACGTTCGGCCATTGCGGCGGTGCCTTGCCATCAAGCTCCGCGTTGACAAGATGATCTGGCACCATACTATTGGGAAGCTAACTACTTCTGAGGCGCAGCCGGTGGCCCCCGATCTCACTCTTCGCGATACGCCAGCCTTGGAGGTCCTCAGCCGCCGGCGCGAGGCGCTGGGCCACATCGACCCCGAGGCGCTGGCGGCCGCCCAGGACTTCCTGCGCGTCGCCAAACGCATGCTTGGCGCGTTCGGCGAGGCCTTCAGCGCTCACGGCCTCTCGCCCAGCCGATACGCGGCGCTGATCGCCCTGGACGTCCAGCGGCCGTCCATGGCGCCATCAGAGATCGCCGATCGCGTGGGCGTGACCCGCGCAACGGTCACCGGGCTGATCGACGGGCTGATGCGGGACGGCCTCGTGACCTATACGGCAGAGGGGACAGACCGCCGCCGCAAGTCTATCGCCCTGACCCGCAAGGGCGAGGCGCTGATCGACGTCGTGGTTCCCGACATCTTCAAACGCATGGCCGAATTGACGGCCCCGCTGTCTCCCGACGAGCGCCGCCTGGCGGTCCGTATCCTCGGCAAGGTCGAGGATGGTCTGGCCTTGGCGCGCGTTGCTGAATCCAAGGAGGAAACACGCTCATGACCCTCGCCGTCGCTGGAGGCCGCGCCCGGCCCAAGTCCGTCTGGCTGGCCGCCGGCCTGATCCTTCTGGCCTACGCCGCCCTTGGCAACTGGCTGGTGCTGCCCGGCTATCACCGTTTCCTGGCCCATGGTCATTCGAGCGCCGATAAGGCGGGGCTGGACCTGGCGCTGATTTGGGGTGCGAGCAAGACCATCGTTTGGATGCTCTCCTTCCATCTCGGCGCCTTCTGCGTGACCTGGGCGGCGCTTCACGCAGTCGGCGAGCGGTCACGGACCTTCCGGCGATGGTTCGCGCTGGGCGCCCTGGTCTGGATCGGACTTTGGACGATCCCCACCCTGCCGGGCCCCTACACCGCGATGTTCGCCGGGGTCGGCGTGCTGATCCTGCTCCTGATAGCCATCACGTTCGGTCGCGCCGCCCAGACCGGTGAGGCGTTCGCCCACGCCGGTGGCGCGCACTGGCGGATCGCCAGCGCCTTCTTCTTCGCCCTCGCCACCTGGGACATGTGCGGACTGGGCAGCGTGGGCGAAATCCTGCACCCCGACGCCGCGGCGCGGGTGGCCAATCAGGCGCTGGTGGTGGCCCAGACCACCAAGCTCATCGTCGAACTCGCGATCGCCTGGGGTCTCCTGGCGATCTCCGCCTTCCCCGCCCGGACCCGCGGCGCCGCCTAGGGTGACGAACGGGGGTCGCCGCTGCTGATACCTGTGCGCGCTTTCGGGTCGCCCTTGTGGTCAACCGCGGCCTCGGTTACCACCCCCCTTTAATGACATCCCTGCCCCCTGGTCTGAACGAGGTTCTCGGAAGAACCTTCCCGTTCCCGCGGCGACACTTCCTATCGGTGCTCGATCTGAACGAGGTGGAGGTGGCCAACCTCCTCGACCTCGCCGACGGCTTCGTGTCGCTCAATCGCCAAACCTCCAAGAAGCTCGACCTGCTCAAGGGCCGGACGCTGATGAATCTCTTCTTCGAGAATTCGACGCGAACCCAGAGCTCCTTCGAGCTGGCCGGCAAGCGGCTGGGGGCCGACGTGGTCAATATGAGCCCGCGCTCTTCGTCGATCTCCAAGGGCGAGACCCTGATCGACACCGCCGTGACCTTGAACGCCATGCAGCCGGACCTGCTGGTGGTGCGGCACGGCTCCTCGGGCGCGGCCTCCCTGCTCTCCCAGAAGGTCACCTGCTCGGTGATCAACGCCGGGGACGGCCAGCACGAACACCCGACCCAAGCCCTGCTGGACGCGCTCTCCATGCGCCGCGCCTTCGGGCGGATCGCGGGCCTGCGGGTCGCCATCTGCGGCGACGTCCTGCACTCCCGGGTGGCGCGCTCCAATGTCAGCCTGCTGCAGATGCTGGGCGCCGAGGTGCGGCTGGTGGGCCCGCCGACCCTGATGCCGGCGGCCGTCGACCGCTGGAAGGCCGAGGTCTTCCACAACATGCGCGAGGGCATCGCGGGCTGCGACGTGGTCATGATGCTGCGCCTGCAGCTGGAGCGCATGGACGGGGTGATGGCCCCCTCCCAGCGCGAGTATTTCCGCTTCTACGGCCTGGATCGCGAGAAGCTGGCCTGCGCGGCCCCCGGCGTGCGGGTCATGCACCCGGGCCCGATGAACCGTGGCGTCGAGATCGACTCCGACGTGGCTGACGACCTGTCGGTCAGCCTGATCCAGGACCAGGTGGAGATGGGGGTGGCCGCCCGGATGGCGGTCCTGGCCTCCCTGGCCGCCCGGCTGGACAACGTCTGATGCGCTCGGTGGGCGTGTTCTGCGGCGCGAGCCCCGGCGGCGACCCGGCCTATACGGCCGCGGCCAGGGCCATGGGGAGCGCCGTCGCCGGACGGGGCCTGACCCTGGTCTATGGCGGCGCCAAGGTGGGTTTGATGGGGGCGGTGGCCGATGCGGCGCTCTCGGCCGGCGGCGAGGTGTTCGGGGTGATGCCCGAGGCTCTGATGGACAAGGAGATCGCCCACGAGGGCCTGACCCGGCTGGAGGTCGTCCCCTCCATGCACGAGCGCAAGGCGCGGATGGCCGAGATGGCCGACGGCTTCATCGCCCTGCCCGGCGGCGCCGGCACCCTGGAGGAGATCTTCGAGATCTGGACCTGGGGCCAGCTGGGCTTTCACGCCAAGCCGGCGGGTTTCCTGAACGTGCTGGGCTATTTCGACCACCTGCGGGCCTTCGTGGACCACGCGGTGGGCGAGGCGTTCCTGAAGGCGCCCCACCGCGACATGCTGGTCTTCAAGTCGGAGAGCGGCGAGATGCTGGACGCCCTGGCTGCCTACAAGGCGCCGGTGACGGAGAAATGGATCGGACGGCCGGAACTATGAGCGCGCGTCCCACAGCCTTCCTCAACGCCCGCATCGTCGACCCCGCCAGCGGTTGGGACGGCCCCGGCGCCCTGCTGGTGCGCGACGGCAGGATCGCCGACGTCAGCCATGGCGGCGACCTGGGCGCCCTGTCGGCCGATATCGAAATCATCGACGCCCGTGGGGCCATGCTGGCGCCGGGCCTGGTGGACCTGCGCGTCAAGACCGGCGAGCCCGGCTCGGAGACCAAGGAGACGCTCAAGTCGGCGGGCCTGGCCGCGGCCGCCGGCGGGGTCACCTCCATCGTGCTGCAACCCGACACCGATCCGGTCATCGACGAGGCCTCGGTGGTCGACTTCATCCTGCGCCGAACGCGGGATATCGAGCTGGTCCACGTCTATCCGGCCGGCGCCGCCACCAAGGGCGCGCGGGGCGAGCGGATGGCGGAGATCGGCCTGATGGCCGAGGCCGGCTGCGTCTATGTCACCGACGCCGACCGGCCGATCGTCGATTCCAAGGTGATGCGCAGGGTGCTGGCCTACGCCAAGAGCTTCGGCGTTCTGGTGGCCCACCGGCCGGCCGATCCCTGGCTGAGCCACGGGGCGGCGGCGACGGAGGGCGAGTTCGCCGGGCGCATGGGCCTGCCCAGCACCCCTACCTTCGCCGAGAAGATCATGCTGGAGCGGGACCTGGCCCTGGTGGAGATGACCGGGGCGAACTTCCTGGTGGACCAGGTGACCACAGCCTGCGCCCTGGAGAGCCTGGCGCGGGGCAAGGCCAAGGGCCTGCCAGTCACGGCCACGACCTCCATCAACCACCTGTCGTTCAACGAGATCGACATCGGCGACTACCGCACCTTCATGAAGTTCGACCCGCCGGTGCGGAGCGAGGACGACCGCCAAGCGGTGATCGAGGCCCTGGCCAGCGGCCTGATCGACATCGTGGTCTCGGCCCACGCGCCGGCGCCCGCCGAGGACAAGCGCCTGCCCTATGACGAGGCCACACCGGGCGCCATCGGCCTGCAGACCCTGCTGCCGGCCCTGCTGGCCTTCCACCACGAAGGGCGCATCCCGCTGATCGACCTGATGCGGGCGGTGACCAGCAAGCCGGCCCAACTGCTGGGGCTGAACGCCGGGACGCTCGCCAAGGGCGCGCCGGCCGACCTAGTGCTCTGCGACCTCGCCGCCCCCATCGTCATCGACGCCGACAAGCTGCGCTCGAAGTCCAAGAACTCCCCCTTCGACGGGCGCAGGTTGCAGGGCGAGATCCGCATGACGCTGGTGGACGGGCGGGTCGTCTACCGGGTCTAGTCGCCGGTCGGAATAACGCTGGCCCTCTCCACCATCAGGATGACCGTGCGCCCCTGGGCGCGGGTCCGGTGCACGACGCCGCGCGGAACGACATAGGCCTGGGCAGACGTCAGTTCGACGCTTTCGCCGCCTTCGATGTCGAGGCCGAGGCGGCCCTCCACGACATAGAAGAACTCGTCCTCCTCGTCGTGTTTGTGCCAGTGGAATTCGCCCTCAATCACCGCCAGGCGCACGACGCTGTCGTTGACGGCGCAGAGGGTGCGATTCCACCAGGGGGTTTGGGCGGCGGCGACCTCGCCGACGTCGAAGGCCTGCAAGCTCTCGAACAGCACGTCCTTGGCGATGTCGTAGCGGTGCTCGATCTTGTCCATTGTCCCGCTCCAGCCTAGGTTTCCCAACGCTATTTGTGAATTAGCCAATTGGCAATATGACGAACGCACTCGCCTTCAAGGCCCTGGGCAACGACCGCCGGCTGCAAATCCTCGCCTGGCTGAAGGACCCTCGCGCCCACTTTCGCGAGCAGGTGGACGGCGACCTGGTGGAGGATGGGGTCTGCGGCGTGCTGATCGCCGAGAAGCTGGGGGTCAGCCAGCCGACCCTCTCGGAGCACATGCGGGTCCTCACCCAGGCGGGCCTGGTGACCCCCAAGCGCATCAAGCAGTGGACCTTCTATCGCCGGAACGAAGCGCGGCTCGCGGCCCTGACCGCGGCCCTGGCGGGCGAGGTCTGAGCGTTGCGCCAGGTGGTGATGGTCTCCGGCGCGCCCGGTGCAGGGAAGTCGACCCTGGCCGTCCCCCTCGCCGAGGCTCTTGCCCTGCCCCTCCTTTCCAAGGACGTGATCAAGGAACGGCTGGCCGACGTGCTGGGCCAGAGGGACGAGCCGGAGGTCTGGACCAAGGCCCTGGGCAGCGCCGCCATGGAACTGATCTGGACCCTGGCGGCCCTGTCGCCCGCCGTCGTGCTGGAGGCCAATTTCCGCCCCAGGAGCGCCTATGAGCGCCGCATGCTGACGGGCCTGGGCGGCGCGCTGGTGGAGGTCTATTGCCACTGCCCGCCGCAGGAGGCGAGCCGGCGCTATTCGGCCCGATCCATGATCGGAGATCGTCACCCCATCCACACCCTGCGCGACCTGCCCGCCGACCTGCTGGCCGAGTATGATGGCCCCGTCGGCCTGGGCCGGGTGATCGAGGTCGACACCACCGGGCCGGTGGATGTCGCCGCCCTGGCCGCCGCCGTCCGCGCCGCGCTGGATGACGAAACCGCCGGAGGCGGGTAGGACTCCTCTCAAGGGGGAACCGCCATGTTCGAGTCACTCAGTCCCGCGCTGATCGCCGCCGCCGTCATCGGGGGTTATCTGCTGGGGTCCATTCCCTTCGGGGTGATCGTCACCCGTATGGGCGGCGCCGGCGACGTGCGCGACATCGGGTCGGGGAATATCGGAGCCACCAACGTCCTGCGCACCGGCCGCAAGGACCTGGCGCTGATCACCCTGCTCGGCGACGGCGGCAAGGGGGCGGTGGCTGTGCTGATCGCCTGGCTGGCGACGCGGGAGAACACCAAGGACGCCCAGGCGATCCTGACTTCCATCGCCGCGGCCAGCGCCTTCCTGGGGCACCTGTTCCCGGTCTGGCTGAAGTTCAAGGGCGGCAAGGGGGTCTCGACCTTCTTCGGCGTCATGCTGGCGGCGGCCTGGCCGGTGGGCCTGGCGGCGGGGGCCACCTGGATCGCGGTGGCCCTGCTGCTGCGCCTCTCCTCCCTGGCGGCCCTGGTGGCCGTGGCGCTCGCGCCGATCTACGTCTTCGTCTTCGACCGCCCAATGCCCATCGCCTGGCTCGCCCTGTTCATGGCGCTGCTGGTCTTCATCCGCCACGACGAGAACATCCGCCGCCTGCTCAAGGGCGAAGAGCCGAAGATCGGGGCCAAGACGAAGGACGCCGCTTGAGCCGCATCCTCACCGAGGCCGCGCGCCGCGACTGGCTGCGGCTGGCGCGGACCGAGAATGTCGGGCCGGTCACCTTCGACCAGCTCATCGCCCGCTATGGCGAGGCCTCCCTGGCGCTCGCCGCCCTCCCCGACCTCGCCCGGCGCGGGGGGCGGGTCTCGCCCCTGGGCGTCCCCACCCTCGACGCGGTGGAGCAGGAGTTGGTCGAGGGCGCCGCCCTGGGGGCCCGGCTGATCTGCGCCTGCGAGGCCGACTTTCCCCAGCCCCTGGCGGCCCTGGACCCGCCCCCGCCGATCCTCTGGGCCTGGGGGAATCTCAACCTGCTGCAGGGCTCCTGCGTGGCGGTGGTGGGCGCGCGGGTGGCCTCGGCGGCGGGACAGAGGTTCGCGCGCGGGCTCGCCGCCGACCTGGGCGCGGCCGGGCAGATCATCGTCTCGGGCATGGCGCGCGGGGTGGACGGGGCGGCCCACGAGGGCGCGCTGCCCACCGGGACCATCGCCGTCCTCGGCGGCGGGATCGCCGACATCTATCCACCCGAGCACCGTGACCTGCACGCCCGCATCGTCGAGGCCGGCTGCGTGGTTTCCGAGAGCCGGCCGCGCCAGACCGCCCAGGCCAAGGACTTCCCACGCCGCAACCGGATCATCTCCGGGCTGTCGCGCGCCGTCGTGGTGGTGGAGGCCGAGGTCCGCTCCGGCTCGCTGATCACCGCCCGCCTGGCCGCCGAGCAGGGCCGCGAGGTCCTGGCCGTGCCGGGCTCGCCCCTGGACCCGCGGGCCAAGGGGACCAACGACCTGATCCGTCAGGGGGCGGCGATCTGCGAGGGGGCCGAGGACGTGCTACGGGCCCTGGAGGGGTTCGGCGGGTTCCGCGAGCCGGGCCCCGAGCGCTATGCGGGCGAACCGGCGGAGGTCCCCGACGCCCTGCGCGAACAGGTGGCCGACCTGCTCTCCCCCACCCCGGTGTCGCGCGACGAGATCGTGCGCGCCGCCAAGGCGCCGGCGCCTCTGGTGCTGGCGGCCCTGATGGAGCTGGCCCTGGCCGGCCGCGCGGAGCTCCTGTCCGGCGGCATGGTGTCACGGGGCTAGTGTGGGGGATCGGGCGGCCCGGCGGCGGCGCGGGCGGCGTCGAGGGCGGCCATCATCAGGGTGGTGGCCAAGGAGCGGTAGCCCCGGGTGGCGGCCAATTCCGCCAACTGGTTCAAGACCTCCTCGATGAAGGCCGCGGTCGCCTGGGGCGAGCCCTTGGGGTTCCACTGTTCCATATGTCTGGAAGAGGACACTACCCGATTCCAGCGCGACACGCGCGGAAAGGTTGTACGTCAACCGGCAATTGTAGAGCTTGAAGATGAACAGGGCCCGTTGACATGGGCTAGGCGCACACCCCACCTTCCGGGCCCTTGAATTTCGGGCGCTTCGCCCCTGGACCGCCCTTAAAATCGCATGAACCTCGTCGTCGTCGAGAGCCCGGCCAAGGCCAAAACCATCAACAAGTACCTGGGGTCGGACTATAAGGTCCTGGCCTCGTACGGCCACGTCCGCGACTTGCCGGCCAAGGATGGCTCGGTGAAGCCCGACGAGGATTTCCTGATGCTGTGGGACGTGGACGCCAAGTCCGCCAAGCGGCTGTCGGAGATCGCCGACTTCGCCAAGTCCGCCGACAAGATCATCCTGGCGACCGACCCCGACCGCGAGGGCGAGGCGATTTCCTGGCACGTCCTGGAGGTGCTCCAGAAGAAGAAGGCCATCAAGGGCGCCGTCGTGCAGCGGGTGGTGTTCAACGCCATCACCAAGACCGCCGTCACCGAGGCGATGAAGCATCCCCGTGACATCGACATGGAGCTGGTGGAGGCCTACCTCGCCCGCCGCGCCCTGGACTATCTGGTGGGCTTCACCCTCTCGCCGGTGCTCTGGCGCAAGCTGCCGGGCTCGCGGTCCGCCGGCCGGGTGCAGTCGGTGTCCCTGCGGCTGGTCGTCGACCGCGAGATCGAGATCGAGCGCTTCAAGAACCAGGAATACTGGACCGTCGAGGCCGACGTCACCGCCGGGAGCGACCCCTTCCTGGCCCGCATGGTCAAGCATGACGGCAAGCGGCTCACCAAGTTCGACCTGGGCGACGAGGCCACGGCCATGGCCGCCAAGGCCGCCGTGGACGGCGCGGTGCTGAAGATCGCCTCGGTGGAGAAGAAGCCGGCGCGCAGGTCCCCTGCCCCGCCCTTCACCACCTCGACCCTGCAGCAGGAGGCCGCCCGCAAGCTCGGCTTCTCCACCCAGCGCACCATGCAGGCCGCCCAGAAGCTGTACGAGGGCATCGACATCGGCGGTGAGACCGTGGGTCTCATCACCTATATGCGGACCGACGGCGTGCAGTCGGCGCCCGAGGCCCTGGACGAGGCGCGCGTCGTGATCGGCGGGCTCTACGGCAAGGAATACGTCCCCGAGAGCGCCCGGATCTACAAGACCAAGGCCAAGAACGCCCAGGAGGCGCACGAAGCCATCCGCCCCACCAGCCTGGCCCGCAACCCCGGCTCCCTGCGGCTGGAGAGCGACCTCGGCCGCCTCTACGAGCTGATCTGGAAGCGGATGATCGCCTCGCAGATGGAGGCCGCCCGCATCGAGCGGACCACCATCGAGCTGGAGAGCGCCGACGGGAAGACCGGCCTGCGCGCCACCGGCCAGGTGGTGCTCTTCGACGGCTACCTCGCCGTCTATGAGGAAGGCCGCGACGATGAGGGCGACGAGGAGAGCGGCCGCCTGCCGATGGTCAAGGAAGGCGCCGACGCCAAGGTCATCAAGGCCCGCGCCGACCAGCACTTCACCGAGCCGCCGCCGCGCTATTCGGAAGCCAGCCTGGTGAAGAAGATGGAGGAGCTCGGCATCGGCCGGCCCTCGACCTACGCCTCGGTGCTCACCGTGCTGCGCGACCGCGAATACGTCCGCATGGACAAGAACCGGTTCATTCCCGAGGACAAGGGACGGCTGGTCACCGCCTTCCTGGAGCAGTTCTTCAACCGCTACGTCCAGTACGATTTCACCGCGGCCCTGGAGGAGAAGCTCGACCTGGTCTCGGCCGGCGAGCTGAACTGGAAGGCCCTGCTGCGGGAGTTCTGGCAGGACTTCCACGCCGCCGTGGGCGAGATCGCCGAACTGCGCGTCACCCATGTGCTGGACGCGCTGAACGAGGCGCTAGGCCCCCACATCTTCCCGCAGAAGGAGGACGGCTCCGATCCGCGCGCCTGCCCCACCTGCGGGGCCGGGCAACTGTCCCTGAAGACCGGCAAGTTCGGGGCCTTCATCGGCTGCTCCAACTATCCGGAATGCCGCTACACCCGGCCCATCGCCCAGTCGGCGGACGATGCCGAGACCGAGAGCGGCGACCGCGAGCTGGGGGTCGATCCCGAGACCGGCGAGACGGTGTTCCTGAAGTCCGGCCGCTTCGGCCCCTATGTCCAGCTCGGCGACGGCGAGAAGCCCAAGCGCTCCAGCCTGCCCAAGGGCTGGTCGGCGGCGGCCATGGACCTGGAGAAGGGGCTGCGCCTGCTGCGCCTTCCCCGCGAGGTCGGCGCCCACCCGGAAGACGGGATCATGATCACCGCCGGCATCGGCCGGTTCGGACCCTTCGTCCTGCACAACGGCACCTACGCCAACCTGCCCTCGGCCGACGAGGTGTTCGAGGTGGGCCTCAATCGCGCCGTCACCCTGCTGGCGGAGAAGCGCGCCGGCGGCCGCGGCGGTCGCGGCGAATCCGCGGCGCTCAAGGACCTGGGCGCGCACCCCGCGGACGGCCAGCCGGTGAAGGTGCTGGCGGGCCGCTACGGTCCCTACATCAAGCACGGCTCCACCAACGCCAATGTGCCCAAGGGCTCCGACCCGCAGGACCTGACCCTGGAAGAGGCGGTGAAGCTGATCGCCGAGCGGGTCGAAAAGGGAGGCGGCAAGAAGCCGGCGAAGAAGGCCAAGGCGGCGCCCAAGGCGAAGGCCGCGGCCAAGCCCAAGGCCGCGGCCAAGAAACCCGCGGCCGCCAAGAAGCCGGCGGCGAAGAAAGTCGCGAAGGCCTAGGGACCGATGGCGCTGCCCGTTAGCGACTTCTCCGCTTCGGGCTACCGGTCTCTGCGCCAGATCGCCTATCCGGTCTCCAACCTGGAGGTCTTCGTCGGCGCCAATGGCGTCGGCAAGTCCAACCTGTACCGGGCTCTGGAGCTGCTGCGGGCCGCGGCCTCCAACACGCTTGGCGCGGAGTTGGCCCGGGAGGGCATGGCGGCGGCCTTCTGGGCCGGGACGCGGCAGAAGAACCAGCCCGCGCGGATGAGCTTCGCCGTGACCCTGTCCGTGCCCGGCCGCCGCGAGGTCGGCTACCGCTACGAGGTGGAGGTGGGCTTTCCCTTCCCAACCTCGCCGGCCTTCCCCACCGAGCCGCAGGTGAAGACCGAACAGCTCTCCTATCTGAGTGGGTCACGGCCCGTGCGGCTGCTGGACCGCAAGGGGGCCTCGGTGATGGCCCGCGACGAGGAGGGCCGTCCGCAGGAGGTGGACATCGACCTGCTGGCCTCGGAGACGGTGCTGGCCAGGCTGGAGGACCCCGGCAAGTATCCCGGCCTGGACCTTGTTCGCCGGACCCTGCTGGAGTGGCGGTTCTACCACGACCTGCGCACCGACGCGGCCTCGCCCCTGCGTCGCCCCTGCGTCGCCGTCGCCAGTCCGACCCTGGCCTCCGACGGCTCCAATCTGGCCGCCGTGTTCGCCACCCTGGCCCATATCCGGCAGGACACCGTCGATCTGGACGCTCTCATCGACAGCGCCTTCCCCGGCGCGCGGCTGATCGTTCCGGAGCCGGACCGGATGGCGAGCTTCGGTATGAGCTTTCCGGACTTTCCCCGGCGGGTGTTCGAGGCGGCCGAGCTCTCGGACGGCACCTTGAAGTTCCTGGCCCTGGCCGGCGCCCTGATGGCCTACCGCCTGCCGGCCTTCGTGGCCCTCAACGAGCCGGAGTCCAGCCTGCACCCGGCCCTGATGACGCCGCTGGCGCGGCTGGTAGGCCAGGCGTCCGAACGGTCCCAGGTCTGGCTGGTGACCCACTCCGAGCCCCTGGCGGCCGAGATCGCCGCCACGACGGCAGGCACGGTGCGGACCGTCACCAAGCACGAGGGGGCGACGACGATCGAGGGCCTGACCCGGCTGGGCCATTTCCGCGACGAAGACTGAGCCTTGGCTTTACAGGCCGATACGCACGCCTAGAGTCGCCCCGAAGAAACGGGGAGGACACCATGAAACTCGAAGGCGGATGCTACTGCCACGGCCTGCGCTACGTCGCCGAAGGCGAGCCGATGATGAAGGCCCAGTGCCACTGCCGGGAATGCCAGTACATCACCGGCGGCTCCCCCAACGTCTTCATCGCCATGCCGATCGCCGGCTTCGCCTACACCAAGGGGACGCCCAAGCAGTTCACCCGGAGCGATCTCGAACGGGCCGTGACCCGGGAATTCTGCCCGGAGTGCGGCACCCATGTCGTCACCCGCTCGCCGGGGTTCCCGGCGGTGATTCTCAAGGTCGGCTCCCTGGACGATCCCAGCCTGTTCAAGCCCGACATGGCGATCTTCACGGTGGACAAGCAGGCCTTCCACCATGTGCCCGAGGGGATTCCGGCCTTCGAGCGCCTTCCGGGCTGACCCCAGGATTGGGGAGGCGAGTTTCGCCGATGCGCGTTACAAGGCGGCATGGCCAAACTCCGCGCCCCCAAAGCCTCCCGGTTCAAACCCAAGCCCGCCCAGGGCCTGCCCGACCGCGAGACCCTGCTGAAATACATCCGCGAGGCGGGTGAGACCGACAAGGCCGACATCGCCAAGGTGTTCGGACTGAAGGGCGCCGACCGCAAGGCGCTCCGCGAGATGCTGCGCGAGCTCGAGGCCTCCGGCGCCCTGGGCAAGCGCGGACGCAAGGGCCTGGCCGAGGCCGGCGCCCTGCCCCCGGTCGGCGTGGTCGACGTCGTGGAGAAGGACACAGACGGCGAGCTGCTGGTCCGGCTGACCAAGGGCGAGGACACCCCGACCGTGCGCCTGGCGCCGAGCCGCAGCGATCCGCTCGGCGGCGCGCCGGGCCTGGGCGACCGCCTGCTGGTGCGCTTCGAACTGCTGGAGACCGGCGAGACCGAGGCCCGGCTGATCAAACGGCTGGGGGCCAGCGCCCACAAGATTCTCGGCGTGATCCGCAAGTCCAACCGCGAGGTCCGGGTCGAGCCGGTGGACCGCAAGTCCAAGGAAAGCCTGATCCTCACCGATCCCGAGGCCCAGAAACTGCGGGACGGCGACCTGGTCCTGGCCCAGGTGGGCGTCGCCCACGAGCGCTACGGTCCCAAGCGGGGCAAGCTGCTGGAGGTGGTGGGCCGCGAGGACCAGCCCCGCGCCGCCTCGCTGATCGCCATCCACTCCCACGGCATCCCCACCGGCTTCTCCAAGGAGGCCGAGGCCGAAGCCGAGGCCGCCAAGCCGCCGACCCTGAGCGGCCGCGAGGACCTGCGGCAGGTGCCGCTGGTGACCATCGACCCGCCGGATGCGCGGGACCACGACGACGCGGTCTATGCCGAGCCCGACACCGACGTCGGCAACAAAGGGGGCTGGATCGTCTGGGTCGCCATCGCCGACGTCGCGGCCTATGTGCGGCCGGGTTCGGCCCTCGACATCGCCGCCCGCGAGAAGTCCAACAGCGTCTACTTCCCCGACCGGGTGGAGCCGATGCTGCCGGAGCGGCTGTCGGCGGGGCTGTGCTCCCTGCGCGAGGGCGAGAACCGCGCCTGCCTGGCCGTCCGCATGGTCTTCGACCGCTCCGGACACAAGAAGGGCCATCGCTTCGTGCGCGGCCTGATGCGTTCGGCCGCCAAGCTCTCCTACGAGCAGGCCCAGGCGGCCATAGACGGCCAGCCGGACGATGTGACCCAGCCGCTGCTCAAGCCCATCCTGGAGCCCCTGTGGGCCGCCTATCACTGCATGTTGCAGGGCAGGCTCGCCCGCTCGCCCCTGGCCATCGAAAGCGCCGAGCGGCGGATCATCATCAACACCGAGGGCGAGATCACCTCGATCACCCCGCGCGCGGCCCTGGAGGCCCACAAGCTGATCGAGGAGATGATGGTGCAGGCCAATGTCTGCGCCGCCGAGACCCTCGAGGCCAAGAAGACCCCGCTGATCTACCGGATCCACGACACCCCCAGCCAGGACAAGATCGGGTCCCTGGCCGAGTTCCTGGCCACCCTGGACATCCCCTGGAGCAAGGGCGAGGCCCCGCGCACCGACCGCTTCAACAAGCTGCTGGGGGAGACCCGCGAGAGCCCCCACGCCGACATCATCAACGAGGTGGTGCTGCGCAGCCAGATGCAGGCCATCTACTCCACCGAGAACATCGGCCACTTCGGCCTGAACCTGCAGCGCTACGCCCACTTCACCTCGCCGATCCGGCGCTATGCCGACCTCGTGGTGCACCGCGGTCTGATCCGCTCGCTGGGGCTCGGCGACGACGGCCTTACCGACCGCGACATCAGCCAGATGAAGGACACCGCCGAGGTCATCACCTTCGCCGAGCGCCGGGCCATGGCGGCCGAACGCGACGCCACCGACCGCTATGTGGCCGCCTTCCTGGCCGACAAGGTGGGGGCCTCGTTCCACGGCCGGATCACCGGCGTCACCCGGTTTGGCCTGTTCGTGCGGCTGGCGGACACCGGGGCCGACGGCCTGGCGCCGGTCTCCAAGCTCGGCGACGAGTTCTTCATCCACGACGACCGCATGCACGCCCTGGTGGGCGAGCGCACCGGGGCGCGCTGGCCGCTGGGCATGACGGTGGAGGTCAAGCTGGTGGAGGCCACCCCAATCACTGGCGGCCTGCTGTTCGAGATGCTGAGCGAGCCCCAGCCGCGCGACCCCAACGCCCCGCGCCCCCGCCTCGGGGCGATCCGCCGGGCGCCGGGCTCCCAGGACGCCAAGCGGCGGGGCGGACCGCCCAAAGGCGTCCGCAAGGGCAAGCGCCACTAGCCAGGGGGCGACAGGGCCGCGGCAAATGCGAGCTTGACGCCGGGGCAGGCTTCCCAGGCCGGCGGCGGCGGTCATACAATTGTTTGATGTCAGAGAGCCAAAACGAATCCGAGAACCCGCTGGGCGGCCGCGGCGGCGCCGGCGGACCGCCGCGCAAGCCGGGCCAGCGCGCCGTGCGTCCCCGCGACGCCGCCACCCTGATCATCGTGCGCCGCGACGCCAAGAAGCCGCGCCTGCTGATGGGCCGCCGGGCCAAGGGCCACGACTTCATGCCCGATAAGTGGGTGTTCCCGGGCGGACGCATCGACCGCTCGGACTTCAACGCCCCCTACGCCACGGATCTCAGGCCGGACGTGGCCCTCAAGCTGATGCACGGCACCCCGGAGCGGAGGGCCCGGGCCCTGGCCCTGACCGCCATCCGCGAGACCTTCGAGGAGGCCGGCCTGCTGCTGGCCAAGCCGGCGCCGGAGCGCCCCGGGGCGGGGCCCTGGCGGGAGTTCCTGCAGCAGGGCGCGGCGCCGGACCTGGAGGCCATGCAGTACGTGGCCCGCGCGGTCACCCCGCCCATGGTGGGCAAGCGCTTCGACGCCAGGTTCTTCATGGCCGAGGCCGATCGGTTGATCAGCCTGGAGCGTCAGGCCGACTGCGGGGAACTGGACGAGATCGCCTGGGTGGACCTGGACGAGGCCCTGGCGCTGGACCTGCCCAGCGTCACCCGCTTCGTGGTGCGCGAGGTGGCCCACCGCCTGGAGGTCCCCGAACGGCCGATCCCCTACATGCGCTTCGTCCGCAAGGGGTCGCAGATCACCCATCTCTAGGCTTTCCCCTGGAGCGGATTGACTTTGGGTTCGGGATTCGTATTGTCCGCGGCTCTTTAGAACCCAGCCGGCGCGACTGCGCAGCCGGCCGCGCGAGGACCGACCATGGCGAAGCCCGCCTCAATTAAGATCCGCCTGAACTCGTCGGCCGACACCGGCTTCTTCTACGTGACGAAGAAGAACGCCCGCACCAAGACCGACAAGCTGGTCATGAAGAAGTACGATCCCGTCGTGCGCAAGCACGTCGAGTTCAAGGAAGGCAAGATCAAGTAGGTCTGCCGACCCAAGCGAGATTCGAAAACGCCCGGTCGCGAGACCGGGCGTTTTTCGTTTCAGATCAGATATTTGGCGACGCCGCCCACTTGTGTCATCCCGGAAAGCACGCAGTGCTTGTCCGGGGCCCATGGACGCGGGGCATGCAGGATGGATCGGTGCTTCTGGATCCCGGCCTTCCGCGTGCCGCGGAAACCGGGATGACACCTAGAATTAAGCCGCCCGGGCGATGACCTTGTTGCGGCCCGAGGCCTTGGCCTCGTAGACGGCCTCGTCGGCGCGCTTGAGCAGAGCTTCGGGCTTGTCGCCAGCCCCCAGGGTCGCGGCCACCCCAATGGAGATGGTGACGGTCAACAGCTCGGCGCCGCCCATCACCCGGAAGGGCGAACCGGCCACGTGCAGCCGGATGCGTTCGGCGATGCGCTCGGCGTCCTCGATCTTGGTGTCGGGCATGACCACCACGAACTCCTCGCCGCCGTAGCGGCACGGCAGGTCGATGGCGCGCACGTTCGACGCCAGGCGCACGGCGAACTCGCGCAGCACCTCGTCGCCGACGTCGTGGCCGTAGCCGTCGTTGATCTTCTTGAAGTGGTCGATGTCGATCAGCAGGGCCGCGACCGGGTCGCCCCCGAGGCTAGCGCGCTTCACCAGGGCGTCCAGCTGTCCCACCATGTAGCGGCGGTTGTGCAGGCCGGTGAGCTGGTCGGTGACCGCCAGCTCCAGGGAGTGGTCGAGGTTGTCGCGCAAATAGTCCGTGTAGCGCTTGCGGCGGATCTGGGTCTTGGACCGGGCCGACAGCTCCTGGGGATCGATCGGCTTGGAGAGGATGTCGTTGACCCCGATC
>JAZKBZ010000082.1:0-24499 GCA_040388315.1 Pseudomonadota bacterium
AATTGCTTGGCCTCATACGCCGGCGGGGGCGGAGGAGGCGGGGGCGGGGGAGGCGGCGGGGGCGGGGGCGGCGGGGGCGGCGGGGGCGGCGGCGGCGAAGCGAAGGAGTAACGCAGGCCGAGGGTCACCGATTGGTCGCGGTATTCGCCGCTGAAGACGCCGGGTTGCAGCGCGTTCGAACCGGTCGACGCGAAGTCGAGGTCCGAGCCGCCGAGCCAACGATAGGTCAGGTCGACGTTCAGCCTGTCGGTCGCCTGCCAGGCCAGACCGGCGATGAGTTGATAGGCGAGCGCCGTATCGTCGTCGTCGATGGTCAGGTTCTGGATGGCGGGGTTCGTGCCCGTGGGAGCGGTGATCGTGCCCGTCACGCTGGAGAATTGGCCAACGGTGGTCAGCTTGACGTGGTTGATACCCACGCCGGCGCCGATGAAGGGGTTGATGGTCGCGCCGGGGGCGAAGTCATAGAGCACGTTGCCCATGACGGTCCACGACTCGATCTCGCCGGTCGGGGCGCCGCAGGTCGGAGCGCCGACGGTGCGCAGCACGCCCGGGGTGCAGAGACCCAGGATCGCGTTGCCCGTGCCGCCGCGGATCGACTTGATGTCGCCCGGACGGTAGCCGCCTTCGAGTTCAACGCGCCAGTTGTCGTTCAGCTGGTAGCCGAGACGAGCGAAACCGGCCCAATCCTTTTCCTGATCGAAAGTCCAGGAATAGGGCTTGGCGTTGGCCGCGTTGTTGGACGAGTCGGCTTCGATGCCTTCCGGCCAGTGGTAGCCAAGGTCGACGGCGCCGTACCAGCCTTCTTGCGCGGAAGCACCGGACGCGGCGAACACCGCAGCCAGGGCGGCTCCCGCTAGGAGTTTGAATTTCATATCAGAGCCCTCTCATTGCCCTCTGCTGCGGCCATATGACCCAGCACCTTTATAACAAGGCCGAAGCGCGGCGAAAGTGTCGCCGAAGCCACACCAACCGCCAATCTGCCCGACCCGCGAACTAGACGCCAGGACGCTACACAATAAACCCCTCAGCGATCAACTTCGGGACGGAAGACAGTGTCCTCCTTCGAGCCACTTTCAGCGCGCCTGGCGGACGCCGGAGTGTCGAATCTTGATGTTGAACTTGGCCACGCCGAATCGAACGGTCGCCCAGGGCGCCCCCCATCCATCGCCGAGTTCCACAGTGATCTTGTAAACTAGCCGGAACGTCGCAGGCCCGTACGGACGGCGAAACAACCTCTGTTTCGATCCTTCCGAACCGCTCGCGCGACATCCCTCACCCCTTTTTCACTAGCGCGCCCCTGTCGCACCGAACCCCGAGAACGTCGGCTCCCAAATTTGGTTCCCGACAATTTTTGCGAGGCCATCTCCAGGCGAAGATGGGGCGGCTGTGTCTCTTTAAGACCGCACTGTGACGCACTTTGTTCAAGATGAACAACATGTTCGCCCAACCGTGGAATATCGGCGCGGGCGGGCGGCGGACTCACGCCTCGGCATTGCGCCGATAACGGCGCACGCGGCCGCCCAGGGCCTCGGGCCGGTTGAGGGACTTGCGGAACTCATCGCGGCGCTCGTGGATGGAGGCGATGATCAGCCCCATGGGCACGCCGATCTCCACCAGCACGGCCTCGGAGAGCTGCAGGGAGGCCTCCACGGTCTCCGGCACGGCGTCGGTGGCGCCCAGTTCGTAGAGTCTCTGGGCCTGGCGGGCGTCGCGGGCGCGGGCCACGATGGTGAGGTCGGGACGCATCTGGCGCGCGGTGGCCACAATGGTCTCCACCCCGTCCGGCGCATCCATGGTCACCACCAGGGACGGCGCGGTCTCCAGGCCGCAGCGCTTGAGGAACTCCGGGCGCGAGGCGTCGCCGAAGAAGATTGATTCGCCCGCCCGGCGGGCGGCCTCCACCAGGCGCGGATCCCGCTCGGCGGCGACCCAGGGAATGTCGTGGCGGCTGAGCATGTCGCCCACCAGCCGCCCGACCCGGCCGTAGCCGACCACCAGGACGCGGGGCTTCTCGCCGCCGGCCGGGGCGATCGGCTCCGCCGCCAGGCCCTCCCCGGACACCTTGCGGCCTCCGAGCTTGAGGCCCAGGGCCGCCAGCAGCGGAATGCACATCATCGACAGGGTGGAGGAGACCAGCACCGTCTGGCCGATCGCACGGTCGACGATCCCGTCCCCCATGGCCGCCGACAGGATGACGAAGGCGAACTCGCCGCCGCCGGCCAGCAGGAGGCCGGCCTCGATCGCCGGCGGCGACTTCAGCCCGAACAGCCGCGCAAGGCCATAGACCACCGAGGCGTTCAGCGCGATCAGGCCCACCGCCATCCCCAGCACCAGCAGGGGCTTGGCCGCCAGGATGGAGAGATCCAGCCCGATGCCGACGGAAAGGAAGAACAGACCCAGCAGCAGGCCCTTGAAGGGTTCGATGGTGACCTCGACCTCATGGCGGTACTCGGTTTCGGCAAGCAGCAGGCCGGCGATGAAGGCGCCGAGCGCCATGGAGAGGCCGGTCAGGGCGCTCACCAGCCCCGCCCCGATCACCACCAGCAGGCAGGCGGCCATGAACAGCTCTTCGCTCTTGGCGCGGGCCACAGACTTCAGCATGGGCCGCAGCAGCAGCCGGCCGAACACAACCAGGCCCAGTATGCCGAGCACGGCGGGCGCGAAGGCCAGCAGCAGCTTGGGCGAGAAGGCCTGGTCCCCGCCCCCGCGGCCGAGGATGGCCAGGGTGATCAGGATGGGAGCCACGGCCAGGTCCTGGAACAGCAGCACCGAGAAGGTGGCGCGTCCGGCGGTGGAGTGCTGGCGCTTCTGCTCGGTCAGGATCGGCATGACCACCGCGGTGGAGGAGAGCGCCAGGGCCGCGCCGATGGCGATGGCGGCAGTCGGATCGACGCCGAAGAAGATGGCGACCGCGGCGATGGCGGCGATGCAGAGACCCACCTGCAGGGCGCCCATGCCGAAGACGAACCGGCGCATCAGCCGGAGTCGCTCCCAGGAGAGCTCCAGGCCGATCATGAACAGCAGGAACACCACACCGAACTCGGCGAGCTGGGCGACCTCATCAGGATTGTCGATGGTGAAGTAGCCGACCCAGGGCAGGCTGCCGCTCAGGGCGCCCAGGCCATAGGGGCCAAGCACCACGCCGGCGCCGAGAAAGCCGAGGATGGGGCTGATCCGCCAACGACGAAAAAGCGGCACGATCACGCCAGCCGTGGCGAGAAAGAGAATGACGTCTTTGTACTCGCCGGGCGAAACGTGGCCTTCCATGCGCTCTCCTTGTGGGCGAGTTCACTATGCCCGGGGCAAGGGGTCTTGCGGAACCCGTATTCGAGGCCCTATGACCGCCGCCATGCAAATCGGGGCGCATCGAGGCAGGTCGCGGGGGCGTTCGCCCCTGGCGGTCCTGTTCGCGGTCGCCGCCCTCCTGATCCAGGCGCTCGTCCCAGCCGCGGCCCTCGCCGCGGAGTCGATGGGCGCCGTCCGCGTCGAGCTCTGCACGCCGCAGGGCGCCAAGACCGTGGTGCTGGATCACGACGGCAAGGCCCAGAAGGGCTTCGCCGGCTTGCCCTGCCACGATTGCCTCGGCGCGACCCTGGCGGTGACGACGACACCAGAGTTGTCGGTCGCCCCGATCGCCTATGTGGCCGAACACATCGTTCAAGTGGCGACCGTTGAGGTCGTCCTGCGCGGCGCCCGCGCGCCGCCCCGTCCATTCGGCCAGGGCCCTCCAACCCAGACTCTCTGACACCTCACCACGCGCCGGCCTGCGTCCGCGCGCGTCCTGACGTCTTTGAGTCTGGATTTCTCACATGCCCAAGTTCTCGCGCGCCTCGCTGCGCGTCGTCCTGCTCGCCGCCAGCGCCCTGGCCGCCCCGACCTTCGCCCTGGCCGAGGAGCAGCCCACCATCGTCGACAGCGTCATCGTCACCGCCGCCCGCAATCCCGAGGACCCGCCCGTCGTCGCCAACGCCCGCGCCCGCCTCTCCGAGACCCCTGGCGCCGTGGCGGTGATCTCGGCCGAATCCTACGCCAACCGTTACGCCCCGGGCGTCGCCGACCTGCTGCGGGACGTGCCCGGGGTCTACGCCCAGAAGAAGTGGGGCGGCGACACCCGGCTCTCGATCCGCGGCTCGGGGATCGGCAACTCGACCCACAACCGCGGAACCCTGCTGGCCCAGGACGGCGTGCCCTTCAACGAGGCCGACGGCTTTGGCGACTTCCAGCTGATCGATCCGTCGATCGCCCGCTACACCGAGGTCTACAAGGGCGGCAACGCCCTGCGCTTCGGCGGCGCCCTGCTGGGGGGAGCCATCAACCTCGTGACCCCGACGGGCCGCGACGCCGGGGCGGGAAACCTGCTCCGTGTGAAGGGCGGATCGTACGGGACCCTGCGCGGCCACGCCGAGATCGCCCGGGTCTGGGGCGACTGGGACGCCTTCGCCGCGGTCACCGCCCAGCAGACCGAGGGTTGGCGAACGCAGAGCGCCGGCCAGGAACAGCATGCCAGCCTGAGCGTCGGTCGCCGCTTCGGCGAGGAGCAGGAGGTCCGCCTGCTGATCCACGGCGGTTATGTCCACCAGGAGATCCCGGGCGCGGTCACCCTGGCCCAGGCCCTGTCCAGTCCCCAGGCCGCCAACCCCGGCAACAGGATCATGAACTACCAGCGTGACATGGGCTCGGTGCGCGGCGCCCTGCAGACCCACTGGCGGCTGACGCCGTCGACGGTGTTCGAAGGCGGGATCTATGCGACCTGGAAGGACCTGGATCACCCCATCTTCCAGGTGATCGACCAGGAGAGCCGCAACTGGGGCGCCTTCGGCCGCTTCGACTGGGAGGGCGAGCTGGCCGGCCGCCGCGCCGACGCCTTCTACGGCGTCTCATTCCGCTCAGGCGACCTGGACGCCAACCAGTGGGTCAATGTCCGGGGCTCCCACGGCGCCCAGACCGCCAAGAGCCGCCAGAACGCCAGGGCCCTGGACGTCTTCGCCGAGGGCCGGGTCTTCGTGACCGACCACACAGCCGTGGTGGCCGGCGGCTCCTATGGCCGGGCTGAGCGGGACTATCAGGGCTTCAAGCTGCCGGGTGCGGCCGCCACCTTCAACCTGGCTGCCGGCAAGGACTTCGACGGGTTCGCCCCGCGGGTCGGCCTGCTCTGGCAGGATGAGGGCGGCGCCCAGGTCTACGCCAACCTGACCCGCTCGGTGGAGCCGCCCAACTTCAGCGCGCTGGCGCCCACCGTCGGCGGCTTCACGCCCCTGCGGCCGCAGGAGGCCTGGACCGGCGAGCTCGGAACCCGCGGACGCCGGGGAGCGCTCATCTGGGATGTCGCCGTCTACCGCGCCCGGCTGGAACACGAGCTGCTCAACTACACCGTCAACCCCGCCCAGGGGATTCCCGCCTCGACCTTCAACGCCGACAAGACGATCCACCAGGGCCTGGAGGCGGGCCTCGACTGGACCCTCGCCCAGGGTCTGCGGCTACGCCAGACCTACGCCTGGTCGGACTTCAGGTTCGAGGGCGACGTCCAGTACGGCGACCACCGCCTGCCCGTCGTGCCCGAGCACCTCTATCGGGCCGAGCTTCGCTACGAGCATGCCTCCGGCTGGTTCGTGGCGCCCTCGGTGGAATGGTCGATCAAGGACACCGTCGTCGACTATCAGAACAGCCTGAAATCCCCGTCCTACGCCGTGGCCAACCTCGGCGCGGGATGGAAGCTGGGAAACGGCCTCAGCCTCTTCCTCGACGCGCGCAACCTGTTCGACACCCGCTACGTCTCCAACTTCAGCGCCATCACCGACGCCCGCCTCGTCTCGCAGGCGGTCTTCTTCCCCGGCGAGGGCCGGTCCGTCTTCGGAGGCCTGACATGGCGCTATTGAGATCCGCCGCCATCGCCGCCGGGGTCTGCCTGGCGGCGTCCCCGGCCCCGGCCCATGTCGGCGCCGAGCCCCGCCAGGCGCCGGCCGGCGCCTACCAGACGGTGAGCTTCCGGGTCGGCCACGGCTGCGGCGAGGCGGCCACCACGGCTCTGCGCCTCGAGCTGCCGCAAGGCCTGGCCAGCGCCCGGCCCCAACCCAAGCCGGGCTGGACGCTGAACATCGAGAAGGTGGGCGACCGCCCCACGGCCTTCACCTGGCGCGGCGACCTGCCGGCTGACCAGTTCGACACCTTCGCCATCCTGGTGAAGCTGCCCGCGGCTGGGGGCGTTCTCTATTTCCCCACCGTCCAGACCTGCGGGACCCAGGAGTCCCAATGGACCCAGATCCCCGACCCGGGCGAGCCGCCCGGCGGTCTCTCCCATCCAGCCCCGGCGCTCCGTGTCACGCCGGTCGAACAGCCCTGAACCTGATATAGAGTGGACCCCATGCGAAACCTGATCCTCGGCCTGAGCGCCGCCGTCCTGATCTCCGCCCCGGCCCAGGCCGCCACCTACCGCCTCGGCGGTCTGGAGGTCGACCAGCCCTGGAGCCGGCCCGCGGCCGCCGGAACCAATGGCGCGGGCTACATGACCCTGACCAACCGGGGGGTCGCCCCCGACACCCTGACGGCCGTCGAGAGCCCGGCGGCCCGGATCGTCGAGATGCACAAGACCTCCATGGACGGCGGGGTCATGAGGATGCAGCGCCTCGACAGCGTCCTGCTGCCGCCCGGCAAGGCCATCACCTTCGCCCCAGCCGGCTACCACATCATGCTGATCGGCCTGGCCAAGACGCAGAAGGCCGGCGACACGGTCCCCGCCACCCTGGTCTTTTCCAGCGGCGCGCGGCTGAAGATCGAGTTCGCCGTGGGCGCCGGACCGGGCGGCGGCGCCGCGCCCATGGGCGCCATGCCCATGGACCATATGAACCACTAAAACGACCGTTCGGTCGGCGTTGACAGCAGCGCCGACCGAACGTTTATGCGCTCCATATTTTAAGTATGGAGGATTGCCCGTGGAGGTTTGGAATTACGCCAACCTGTGGGAGTCGGTGGCCTCGGCCATCCCCAACCGCCCCGCCCTTATTCATGGTAGCCGCGTCATCAGCTGGCGCGACTTCGACCGGCGCGCCAATGCGCTCGCCCAGCACTTCATCGACGCCGGGCTGACCCAGCAGTCGAAGGTGGCCGCCTATCTCTATAATGCGCCGGAATACATCGAGACCTATTTCGCGGCCTTCAAGGGCGGCTTCGTCCCCTTCAACACCAACTACCGGTACGGCGGCGACGAGCTGACCTACCTGTTCGACAACGCCGACGCCGAGGCCGTGGTCTTCCACGCCTCTTTCGCCGAGATGGCCGACAAGGTGCGCGGCCGACTGCCCAAGGTGAAGACCTGGGTCGCGGTTCCCGAGCCGGGCTGCGAGATCCCCGACTGGGCGGTCAGCTATGACGACATCGTCGCCAAGGGCGCCGACCGCGTCGAGGCCCCCTGGGGCCGGTCGGCCGACGACCTGCTGCTGATGTACACCGGCGGCACCACCGGCATGCCTAAGGGCGTGATGTGGCGCCAGGAAGACCTGTTCAAGGGTCTGGGCGGGGGCGCCAACCTGCTGCTGGGCCTGCCGCCCATGGAGCGGGTGGCCGAGGCCGGCGAGCGCGCCAAGGCCGTCGAGGCCTCCGGCGACCAGCCCATCACCATCCCGGTCGCGCCCCTGATGCACGCCACCGGCCAGTTCATCGGCTTTGGCCAGCTGGTGTCCGGCGGCGCCGTGGCCACCCTGCCCTCGCGCCGGTTCAACCCCGCCGAGCTGTTCGACGAAGTCCAGCGCCTGGGCGTCTCGGGCCTGATCATCGTGGGACCGGCCTTCGCCGCCCCGATGTTGGAGACCCTGGAGGCCAACCCCGGCAAGTGGCCCATGCCCAGCCTGAAGCGCATCATCTCCTCGGGCGCCATGTGGGGGGCGGAGAACAAGCAGGGCCTGCTCAAGCACCTGCCCCACATCATGCTGATGGACAGCCTCGGCTCGTCGGAGGCTCTGGGCCTGGCCTCGTCGGTCTCCGGCGGCGGCGCGGCGGCCGGCACCGCCAAGTTCACCACCGGCCCCAATGCGGCGGTCTTCACCGAGGAGGGCGAGCGCGTCCTGCCCGGCTCCGGCGTCCGCGGCCTGGTGGCGGTCGGCGGCTTCACGCCGAGCGGCTACTACAAGGATCCGGAAAAGTCGGCCAAGACGTTCCGCACCTTCGAGGGCAAGCGCTGGAGCGTGCCCGGCGACTGGGCGACGGTGGAGGCCGACGGCTCCATCACCCTGCTGGGCCGCGGCTCCCAGGTGATCAACACCGGCGGCGAGAAGGTCTTCCCCGAGGAAGTGGAAGAGGCCCTCAAGCGCTTCCCAGGCGTCCGTGACGCCGCGGTGGTGGGGGTGCCCGACCCGCGCTTCGGCGAGCGGATCTGCGCGGTGGTGGAGGTGATCGGCAAGGCCGAGCCGACCCTGGCCGAGCTGGCCGCCCACGTGAAGAGCCACCTGGCCGACTACAAGGCGCCGCGCGAGCTGGTCCTGGCGCCCGTTGGCCGGGCGCCCAACGGCAAGCTGGACTACAAGGCCCTCAAGGCGTTGGCCCTGGCCAAGCTTGGCGTCAGCGCCTGAACGTAACCAAAATGTAACGAGCCACGGAGGGCGCGACCGAGTCATGGTCGCGCCCAAACCCTTTCCGAGGCTTTGAACACCCCATGAAGACCTTCTGGCTCGCCGCCTGCGCGGCGTCCGCCCTGGCGCTCGGCGCCGTTCCCGCCCTGGCCGCAGACGCCACGGACCTGGCCAAGGCGCCGCGCATGGGCCCCTGGGGCTTCGACAGCGCCGGCCGCGATCTCAGCGTCAGCCCCCGCGACGACCTCTACATGTACGCCAACGGGACCTATCTGAAGCAGATGGAGATCCCCGCCGACCGCTCGCGTTACGGCTCCTTCGACAAGCTCAACGAGCTCTCGGTCAACCGCATGCGGGCGGTGCTGGAAAAGGCCTCGGCCAACCCAGCCGCAGCCGGCGACGAGGCTAGGATCGGCGCCCTCTACCGCAGCTTCATGGACGAGGCCGCCGTCAACGCCCTGGGCGCCAAGCCCATGGCCGCCGACCTGGCCGAGATTTCCAAGTCCCAGAACCTGAGCGACGTCGCCCGCCTGATGGGCAGGTCGCAGATGATGTTCGGCGGCTCGGTCTTCGGCGCCTATCCCGGCGACGACGCCAAGGACCCCGAGCACTATGTGGTCACCCTGATCCAGGGCGGCCTCGGCCTGCCCGACCGCGACTACTATCTCGACCCCAAGTTCGCCCCGCAGAAGGCCGCCTACGAGGCCTATGTCGCCAAGTTGCTGACCCTGTCGGGCTGGGCCGACCCGGCGGCCAACGCCAAGGCCATCGTCGAGCTGGAGACCGAGATCGCCAAGGTCTCCTGGACCCGGGCCGAGCGCCGCGACGACGACAAGACCTACAATCCCTTCGCGGTGAAGGACCTGGCGGCCTACGCCCCCGGCTTCGACTGGACCGCCTTCATGGCCGGCGCCGGCCTGTCGGGCGCGCAGAAGGTCGTGGTGGCCGAGAACACCGCCTTCCCGAAGATCGCGGCCCTCTACGCCAAGACCCCGCTGGACACCCTGAAGGCCTGGCAGGCCTTCCACCTCGCCGACCAGGCCGCGCCCTATCTCTCCAAGGACTTCGACCAGGCCAATTACGAGTTCCGCAACAAGACCCTCTCGGGCCAGCCCGTGCAGGCCGACCGCTGGAAACGCGGCGTGACCCTGGTGGACAGCCAGATCGGCGAGGCCCTGGGCAAGCTCTATGTCGAGGCCTACTTCCCGCCGGAGAGCAAGGCCAAGATGGACGCCCTGGTGGCCGACATCAAAGGCGCCATGAAGGGCCGGATCGAGAAGCTCACCTGGATGAGCGGCCCCACCAAGGCCAAGGCCCTGGAGAAGCTCGCCAAGTTCAGCGTGATGATCGCCTATCCGGAAACCTGGCGGGACTATTCGGCCCTGACCATCAAGGACGGTGACCTCTACGGCAATGTCGCGCGGGCCACCGCCTTTGAGTGGAACCGCACCGTCAACCGCCTGGGTGAGAAGGTCGACAAGAAGGAATGGGGCATGACGCCCCCCACCATCAACGCCTACTACTCCCCCACCAAGAACGGCATCGTCTTCCCCGCCGCCATCCTGCAGCCGCCCTTCTTCGACCCCGACGGCGACCCGGCCATCAACTACGGCGGCATCGGCGGGGTGATCGGCCACGAGATCACCCACGGCTTCGACGACCAGGGCCGCAAGTCCGACGGCGACGGCCGGCTCACCGACTGGTGGACCTCCGAGGACGCCGCCAAGTTCGACGCCCAGGCCAAGAAGTACGGCGCGCAATACGCCGCGGTGGAGGTCCTGCCGGGCGCCCACATCAATCCCGAACTGACCATGGGCGAGAACATCGCCGACCTGGGCGGGGTGCTGCTGGCGCTGGATGCCTATCACGCCTCGCTGAAGGGCAAGCCGGCGCCGGTGATCGACGGCCTGACCGGCGACCAGCGGGTGTTCCTGGGCTGGGCCCAGGTCTGGCGCTCCAAGTCTCGCGAGGACCGCACCCGCCAGCGGCTGGTCTCCGACCCGCACTCCCCCGAGCAGTACCGCGCCGACATCCCGGTGCGGAACGTGGACGCCTTCTACAAGGCCTTCGGCGTGAAGTCGGGCGACAAGATGTACGTGGCCCCGGAAAACCGCGTCCGCATCTGGTGAGGATCTGGAGGGTGGGGCCCGGGTGATCGGGCTCCACTATTTTTGACTCGAATGTCAAAATTTGTGCCGGGCAAAAATTTGGCCCGCTGCGGGGGATAATCGCAGCGGGCCTTATTTTGAGCCGTAGCTCTTATTGAGCGGGCGTTTCCTCCCCGAAACGCCGGAGACTGTCGAACTAGTGTCGCCATGTCTCTCGCAGGACTGAGAAAACGGCAATTTCTCGCCCGAGTCAATGCGTCGAAATCCGCCGGCGCGCTTAATTTCGATCAGATTTTCGCGATCCTGTGGATTCAACCGCCAGAGAGCGTTGTTTTTGACTCACTCGTCAATTCTTAACGCGCTGGGCGAGAGTCTCGAACGGAACACAACTTGTCTCGAACACGAAGTCGGGCCGGGAGGCGGTGACCGGGCCTCGGCCGCGCGCGGTGAGCAGGGTCGAGATCGCCGCGATGCGGTCGACGGGGACCAACAGGCCGTGGGGACGCCGCGAGGCGCCGGCGGCCACCAGCTCATCGATCAGGGCGTCTTCCTTGTCTCCGGCCGGCCAGACCAGGGTGGCGCTGTCATGGGCCGTGGCCCGGGCCTCGATGACCCGCAGCAGGTGTTCGGCCACCGCCAGCTGATCATCGGACCAGGCGGCGCGCAGGGAGGCGGCGAGCTGGGCCTGGCTCTTCAGGATCACCCCGTCGGCGAGGATCTTCAGCCCGTTGGCCAGCAGGGTGGCGCCGGTGGTGGTGATGTCGACGATCAGCTCCGCGACGCCGGCGGCCGGAGCCCCCTCGGTGGCGCCGCCGGATTCGGTGATCCGATAGTCTGCCACCCCGTGCCGGGCGAAGAAGCCGCGCGTCTGGACCAGGTACTTGGTGGCCACCCGCATGCGCCGGCCGCTGTGGGCCAGGACGTCGTGGGCTACCTCCTCCAGGTCGGCCATGGTGTCGACGTCGAGCCAGCTCTTGGGCACGGCCACCACCAGGTCGGCGCGGCCGAAGCCCAGGGCCCGCAGCAGCAGGGCGCGGCTGTCCAGGTCGCCGCCGCGTTCGCGCAGCAGGTCCTCGCCGGTGATCCCCAGGTGGACCTCGCCCGCATCCAGGGCCTCGGCGATATCGCCGGCCGACAGCAGGCGCACCTGGGCGCCTGCCAGGCCCTTGATCTCGGCCATGTAGCCCCGGGCCCCGCCGCTCACCGAGAGCTTCAGCCCGCAGTCGGCCAGCCAGGCCTCGACCTGCTCCTTCAGGCGGCCCTTGGAGGGAACCGCGATGATCAGCGGACCGCTCATGCCTCGCCTCCCTTGAAGGCGCGCCAGGGCCGGACCATGCAGCCCACGGCCCGCGCGCCCGCCGGTCCGCCCAGGCGGGCGGGCAGGCCGTCATAGCGTCCGCCGACGGCCACCGGCCGGTCGGCGCCCAGGGCGGTGGACCGGACCTCGAAGGTCAGGCCGTCATAATATTCGAAGGCGTGGCCGAGCGCGGTGGCCAGCATCAGTCCGCCGGCCGGCGCGCCGGCCTGGACCAGCAGGGTCAGCCGCCGCTCCCATTCGGCCAGGGCCGCGGCGAAGGCGCTGGCCTTGGGTCCGGCGATGTCGCGCAGGGCCGCCAAGGCGGTGGCGGGAGTGTCAGCCACCGCCAGGAAGCGGCGCAGGCTGTCGGCCTGTCTCAGGGTGAGCGCCGGGGCGGTGGCCGCCTCGGCCCGGCGGATCAGGCGCTGGGCGATCTCGGCGGGACCGCGGCCCCCCACGGGCTCGATCCCGGCCAGGGCCCAGACCTCCTCCAGCAGGATCGCGGCCTGGTCGGGCGAGCGGCTGGCCAGCAGATCGGCCAGGGCGCCGCTTTCCACCGCCTTGGGTTCGCCGCCGGCGCGGGCCAGCTCGGCCTGCAGCAGACGGGGCCGCGAGGCCGCGCGCTTCAGGCGGGCGGCCAGGGATGGCGCCAGGTCCAGGCTGTCGACGAAGGCCGAGAACAGGGCGATGTCCCCCAGCCAGAGGAGCAGGTCGTCGCGGCCGCCGGCCAGGGCCGAGCGCCAAGCGAGCGCGGCGATCTCGGCGTCGGCCTCCAGGATCGGGGTCCCGGCCGCGTCGAACCGCTCCAGGCCGATCTGCACGAACTCCTCGGGGCGGTCGGGGTGGTCGGGAGAGGCCCGGAAGGCCTTGCCCTCATAGTAGTAGCGCCCCGAGGCGCCCCCTGCGTCCAGGTGCTGGCGGGTCACCGGAACGGTGAAGTCGGGCCGCAGGCAGGACTCCTCGCCCCCCTCGGCCTGGACCACGAACAGCCGGGCGCGCATGGCCTCGCCGGCCAGTTCCAGCAATAGGCCGAGCGGCTGCAGGATGGGGGCCTCGATCCCCTGGGCGCCCTGGCTCAGCGGCGCGCGGATGGCGGCCAGGGCGTCTGCGGGAACCCGCGGTTCGGCCCTCACGGCTGGGCGTCCAGGATGCGGCGCAGGGCCGGAATCAGCTCGGCGCGCGGAATGGTCTGCTGGCCGGGCCGCTGCTCGCGCCACTCGGCGTTGTCGGTGACTCCGGCGGAGAGTTCGCGGCCCAGATCCAGGTCCTTCACCGTCACCGTGCCGGCGGCGATCTCGTCGCCCCCCAGCATGATGGCGGCCGGCGCCATCCGGCGGTCGGCGTACTTCATCTGCGGGCGCATGCCCGAGCTGCCCAGATAGACCTCGGCGGCGATGCCGGCGGCGCGCAGCTCTCCCACCACGCCGTAATAGGCCGGCATGTCCTCGGTGTTGAAGGCGATGACCACGACGGGCCCGCGCGCCTGTCCGCCCAGGTCCCGCCCCGCCGCCCGCAGGGCCGAGGCCAGGCGCGAGACGCCGAAGGAGAAGCCGGTGGCGGGGACCTGCTCGCCGGTAAACCGCGCCACCAGGTCGTCATAGCGCCCGCCGCCGCCGACGGAGCCGAACCGCACGGGCTCGCCCTTCTCGTCCTTGGTGTCCAGCAGCAGTTCGGCCTCGAAGACCGGGCCGGTGTAGTATTCCAGGCCGCGCACGATGGAGGGGTCGAACATCGCCCGGTCGGGGGCGACCCCCATGCCGATCAGGGCCTTGTCGATCCGCGACAGCTCCTCCAGGCCCGCGTCGCCCTCCGGCGAGCCGCCGATGACATTGGCGATGCGGTCCAGAGTCTCGCTGCGGTCCTCGGCGCCGGCGGCGGTGAAGGCCAGCACCGCCTCGGCGGCGGCCGTCGCCAGCCCCGCCCCCTTGGTGAAGGCGCCGGACTCGTCCTTGCGGCCCTCCCCCAGCAGCAGGCGCACGCCCTCGGTCCCCAGGCGGTCGAGCTTGTCGACGGCCCGCAGCACCGCCAGCTTCTGGCCCTCGGTGGTGACGCCGGCCGTGGCCAGCAGGCCGTTCAGGAGCTTGCGGTTGTTGATCTTGATGACATAGGCGCCGGCCGGGAGGCCCGCGGCCATCAGGCCGTCGGCGGCCATGGCGATGATCTCGGCGTCGGCCTCGGGTCGGGCCGAACCCACCGTGTCGGCGTCGCACTGGGTGAATTCCCGGAAGCGACCAGGGCCGGGCTTCTCGTTGCGCCAGACCGTGCCGAAGGCGTAGCGGCGGAAGGGCTTGGGCAGGGTCTCCCAATTCTGGGCCACGAACCGGGCGAGCGGCGCGGTCAGGTCATAGCGCAGGGCCATCCACTGCTCGTCGTCGTCCTGCAGGGCGAAGACCCCCTCGTTGGGACGGTCGGCGTCCGGCAGGAACTTGCCGAGCGCGTCGGCATATTCCAGGGCCCCGGTGTCGAAGGCCTCGAAACCGTAGCGTTCATAGACCTCGGAAACCCGGGTCAGGATCTGGCGCTCGGCGGTGAGGTCCCGCGCGCGGCGGTCGTTGAAGCCGCGCGGCGCGCGGGCTTCCGGACGTGTCGGGTCATTCGTCATGGCGCGCGCTTAAGCGATGGCGGCGCGCGCGGCAAGGCGCGGGCGCAGGCGTTGCGGCAAAGGGGCGGAGAATTCCATCGTCGGTATCCCTGAAAGGTGGGGTTCGACGGATGGCGCCTGGCGATCTCGCTCAAGCCCCATCCGCGTCTGCGGGGGGCTCGGCGCCGGGGAATTTAGGCCAAACGCCCCCGGCCGAGCCCGCCGTGGCGGGTCGAATGGTGGTGGCCGTGGTGGAGCGCGGTGGCGATCATTGCGGGCGGGCCTATAGCGCGGCCCGTGTGGGATGGCGAGTCCCCTCGCCAGATGAGAGCTGCTTGCAAAGATATATCGTCTGTGTTTCGATATATCTCGATAGCAACGACGAGCCTCCCCATGACCGATACCTTCACCGCCACGCGCCCCCTTCGGCCGCCGATGCCGCTCTGGCCCCTCACGGTGGTCGAGGCCCGCGACCTGACCCCACACATGCGCCGCATCACCTTCGCCGCCGAGGACCTGACGGGGTTCGACCACCGGCCCGGCCAGGACCTGGTGCTGATGATGATGGGGGACGACGGCCAGCCTGGGCGCCGCCACTACACGATCCGCTCCGTGAACAAGGCCGCCGGCCGCCTCGACATCGACTTCGTCCTGCACGGCCATGGCGGACCAGCGGAGCGCTGGGCGCTGGCCGCCAAGGCCGGCGACCGGCTGGAGGCCCGCGGCCCGCGCGGCCACACCATGATCAACCCGGCCGCCGATTGGCATGTCTTCGTCGGCGACGAGACCTGCCTGCCGGGGATCTTCGTCATGATCGAGAGCCTGCCGGCGCGGGCCAAGGCCGTCGCCCTCATCGAGGTGGCCGAAAAGGCCGATCAGCAGACCCTGAACGCCGTCTGCCACGTCGAACTGGAATGGCTGGTGCGGGGCGGCCCCGCCGTCCCCGGCAGTCCGCGCCTGATCGACCGCCTGGCCCTCTTCGCGCCGCGCCCCGGCCGCGGCCACGCCTATGTCATCGGCGAGACCGGCACGGTGCGGGCTCAACGCCAGGGCCTGCTGGCCCGCGGCTTCGCCAAGGACCAGATCAGCGCCGAGGGCTACTGGCGTCCGGGCCGCCAGGGCGGCCACGACCACATCCGCGACGAAGGCTGAGCGGGCGGAAGGGATGCGGGGCTGAGCCTAGCTCGCGGAGCTCCGCCCAACACGGGGCTCCGTTCCGGCCATCAACCGCCCGATATTGGCGCGGTGGCGCACGATCACATAGACGCCGCCGGCGATCACCAGCAGCCGATAGGGCAAGGGCTGGTCCAGGGCGCAGATCAGGATGATCGCGGTCATCGCCGCCAGGATCGAGCCCAGCGAAATCATCCGGCTGATCGCCACCGCCACCCCGAACACCGCCAGGCCGCCCAGGCCCACCGGCCAGGCCAGGGCCAGCAGCAGGCCGAGCCCCGCCGCGACCGACTTGCCGCCCTTGAACCCCAACCAGATCGAACGGCTGTGGCCGACCAGGGCGGCGAGGCCGGCCAGGCAGACGGCCCAGGGGGTGAGGCTACCGGACGCCGCCGGAGGCGTGAGCCCCGGCAAGGCCTGGAGCCAGGGATAGAACCAGAGGGCGAAGAGGATCGCCGCAGCCCCCTTCGCCACGTCAGCCACCAGCACGGCCACGAAGGCTCCCGGCCCCAGGTTTCGCAGGACGTTGGCGGCGCCGGTCGACCCGGAGCCCTGCTCCCGCAGATCGATCCCCTTGAGCCACCTCCCAGCCAGGTAGCCCGTGGGCGTGGCGCCGAGCAGGTAGGCGACCACTAGTCCGGCGAGACTCGCAATCCAGAACGCCATGGGTTCGGCTCCGTACCGATACGGGGCTAGGACGGCGTCGCCATCCCGCTGAGGTCGGGGGTCTGGTAGTCCATCCCCTTGAGCGCCGGGCTGGCGGCGGCGACGTCGAAGGCCGCCATCAGACCCGCGAACCGCGCCTCCACGAAGGGGCGCATGTCGGGGTGGGTGAAGATGTAGCGCTCGCCCGCCTTCACCGCCTCAAGGACCCTGCGGCCGACGCGTTCGGGATCGATGCCGTTATCCACCAGGGAATCCGCGGTCACCGGACTCTCCACGGGGCCGCCGAACTGAGCCTGGCGGGTGCGGCCCGACTTGTTGATCTGGGTCTTCACGAAGCCGGGGCAGAGCACGGACACATTGATATTCTCCGGCGCCAGCTGGCCGGCCCAGCCCTCCGACATGGCCACCACCGCGAACTTGGTGGCGCTGTAGGGCTCCATGCCGGGCGGGGAGATCATCCCGGCCATGGAGGCGGTGTTGACAAAGGTCCCGCCCTCGCCGTGCGCGCGGATCAGCGGCAGGAAGGTCTCCATGCCGTAGACCACCCCCATCAGGTTCACCGCCAGGATCCAGTCCCAGTCGGAATGGCGCACCTGGTCGATGGGGCCGCCGGCTCCGACGCCGGCGTTGTTGCAGACCACGTGCACCTTGCCGAAGGTCTCGATGGTCTTGGCCGCCGCGGCCTCCACCGCCTTGCGGATGGCCACGTCGCAGAGCACGCCGCTGGCGCGGATCTGGCGCTCCTCCAGCGCCTTCACGGCCGCCGCCAGGGGCGCCTCCTCGATGTCGGCCAGCATGACGTTCATGCCCGCCTCGCCGAAGGCGTGCGCCATGGCCAGGCCCAGGCCGCTGGCCCCGCCGGTGATGAAGGCGGTCTTGCCGGTCAGGTCGCGCATGGGAGTTCCTTCAAGTATCTAGAGTTTGAGCCGCGCGACGAGATCGGCGGTGGAGGGATCATGGACGCCGGGCGCGCCGCCTTCCAGTTCGACGAGGATGCGGGTGGCGAGCGTCTTGCCCAGCTCCACCCCCCACTGGTCGAAGCTGTTGATCCCCCAGAGCACGCCCTCGACGAAGACCTTGTGCTCATGCAGGGCGATCAGGGCGCCCAGGGCCTCCGGCGTCAGGGCCTGCATCAGGATGAAGCTGGAGGGGCGGTCGCCGGGGAAGGTGCGTTGGGGGGCGAGAATGTCCATCTCGGCGGGCGACAGGCCCTGGGCGGCGAGCTCCTCGCGCACATCGGCCTCGCCGCGGCCCACCATCAGGGCCTCGGCCTGGGCGATGACATTGGCCAGAAGCAGGGTGTGGTTGGTGGGCTCGCCCTCCGAGCTCCTGGCCACCGCCACGAAGTCCACCGGGATCACGTCGGGGCCCTGGTGCAGCATTTGGAAGAAGGCGTGCTGGCCGTTGGTGCCGGCGTCGCCGAATACCGAGGCGGCTGTGGCGTGGGTGACGGGGCGGCCCTGCTGATCCACCTGCTTGCCGTTGGACTCCATCTCCAGCTGCTGCAGGAAGCTGGGGAACAGGCGCAGGCGCGCCGCATAGGGAATCACCGCCCGGATCGGCCGGTCCAGGCCGTCGCGGTTGAAGACGTGGGCGAGCGCCAGCAGCACCGGGGCGTTGAGCATCAACGGCGTGCGCTGGAAATGCTCGTCCATGGCCGCGCCCCCCGCCAGCAGGCGGTCGAAGATGTCGGGGCCGAGCGCGATGGCGCAGGAGAGCCCGACCGCCGACCAGATCGAATAGCGCCCGCCGACCCAGTCCCAGAAGGCGAAGACCTGGTCGGCCGGAACGCCGAAGGCCTGGGCTGCCTGCGGCGCGGCCGACACCGCCACCAGATGGGCGTCGCCCGCCGGGCCGAGCGCCGCCCGCAGCCAGGCGCGGACCACCTGAGCATTGGCCAGGGTCTCCTGGGTGGTGAAGGACTTGGAGACCACCACCACCAGGGTCTCGGCGGGATCGAGGCCGGCCAGGGCCAGGGCCGTCTCCGACGGATCGACATTGGCCGCGAAACGTAGCTCGATGTCGGGATTCAATGGCCGCAGGGCCTCCCAGACCAGGCGGGGCCCGAGGTCCGAGCCCCCGATGCCGATATGGACGATGGCCTTGAAGGGCTTGCCTCCGGCGCCCGTGCGCGCGCCGGAGCGGACCGCCCGCGCGAAGGCGCGCATGGCGTTGCGGGTGGCATCCACCTCGCGGGAGACCGGCGCGCCGCCGGCCTTGAAGTCGGCCCCGTCGGGCGCGCGCAGGGCCATGTGCAGGGCGGCCCGGCCCTCGGAGGCGTTGACCAGCTCCCCGGCCCATAGGCGGCTGCGGGCGGCCTCCACGTCGCAGGCCCGCGCCAGGGTCAGGGCGGTGTCGAGATCCCCCAGGGACCAGGGCTGCTTGGAGAGGTCGATCCTCAGGCCGGCGGCCTCCACCACCATCTTCTCCATCCGCTCGGGCTCGATGGCGAATAGGCCGGCGATCGGGTCGCGGGCGGCGACGGCGGCGTTCCTCAGGTTGGTCCAGGCGGCGTCACGGGTCGTCATCAAGCTGGCCTTCAAGTCGCGCGGTAGGATCGCGTTTACCATGTTGCGGCTAGGTGGAGCGCACAGTCCCCTGTCTTAGTTCGCGCAACGAGGATCGTCATGTCCTGCGACGCCGCCGCTTCCCTCGCCATTCTCTGGCTCGCCGCCACCGGCCCGGTCTCGCCGGGCGCGGGTCTCAGCACGCCGCCCTCGGCGGTAGCCCTGGAACCGCTCTTCGCCGACATCGTCAAGCGCGCCGGCGCCTTGAAGGCGCAGGTCGATGGGGTCCGCGCGGGCAAGCCCCTGCCGGAGGCGTTCAAGAGCCAGATCGGCGAACTGGCCGCCCTGGACATGCAGGGTCACCTGCTGCTGGCCCAGCGCGGCACGGACGGCGACCTGAAGTGCATCCTGCGCGGCATCTCCCAGGACCTGCCGCTGAAACTCGACGCCGTCACCGCCGCCGCCACGCCCAAGGACCGCGACCTGGCCCTGCGCGACATGGCCTATCTGCTGAACGACAATGTCGAGGTCATCACCGCCCCGCCGAGCGCGCCGGTCTAGCTGGCCTTCGCCTTGTCCAACGCCTTGGCCACCATTGCCGGGGTGAGGAACTGGGGCAGGATCTTCGGCTCGGGGTCCGTCACGCCATAGACGAGATAGAGCGGCACCCCGGCGCGACCGTGGCGGGCCAGCTCGGCGGCGATCACCGCGTCCTTCCGTGTCCAGTCGGCCTTCAGATAGACCGCCCCGGTGCGGGCGAAGGCCTCGGCGGCCTGCGCCGTGCCGAAGGCGACCTTCTCGTTCACCTGGCAGGTGACGCACCAGGCGGCGGTGAAGTTGACGAAGACCGGCTTGCCGGCCGCGCGCGCCGCGGCCACCGCCTCTGGGCTGTAGACTCCGGCCGGGATGGTCCCCGGCTCGGGCGCGGCGTCTGCGCTGGCCGCCGCCGGCGTCCCATAGGCCGGGACCAGGACCAGGACGAAGGCGCCGATGGCCAGCACCGCCCCGACGCCCGCCAGGGCCAGGGGCTTGCCGCCCTGCGCCTGCCGACGCTGCGCCAGCCCCAGGATCCAGGCGGCCAGGGCCAGGACGACGGCGGCGGCCAGGATGCGGGCCAGGCCCATCTCCCCGGCCTGGACTGTCAGGACCCAGACCAGCCAGGCGGCGGCCCCGTACATCGGGAAGGCCATCAGCTTCTTGAAGGTCTCCATCCAGGGACCGGGCTTGGGCAGCCTGGCCAGCAGGGCCGGCGCGAAGGCCGCCAGGGTGAAGGGGGCGGCGAAGCCCAGGCCCAGGCCCAGGAAGACCGCCAGGGCCACCGGCTCGCTCTGGGTCAGGGCCCATCCCAGGGCAGGACCCATGAAGGGCGCCGTGCAGGGGGCGGCCACGACGACGGCCAACGCCCCAGTGAAGAAGGCGCCGGCCAGGCCGCGCCGGGAGGCCAGGCCCGTGCCGACCCCCTGCAGGGATGTCCCGACCTCGAACAGGCCCGAGAGGTTCAGGGCCACGGCCAGCATCAGCAGGGCCAGGCCCGCCACCACCACCGGCGACTGCAGCTGGAAGCCCCAGCCCACCGCCGAGCCGCCGGCCCGGATGGCGATCAGCACGCCCGCCAGGCTCAGGAAGGTGGCGAGCACGCCGGCCAGGAAGGCCAGACCCTGGGCGCGGGCCGCCGCCCGCTCGTGGCCGTGACCGGCCAGCGAGGTGGCCTTCATGGCCAGGATCGGGAAGACGCAGGGCATCAGGTTGAGCACCAGCCCCCCCAGCAGGGCGTAGACGAAGGCGAGCGCCAGGCCGAGGCCCGCGCCGGGAGCGACCGCGCTGACCCTGGCCGGCGGCGCGCCCAGCCCTGAGCTGCCCGCTGGAGGCGGCCCCTCGGCGGCGGTCAGCTCATAGGCCTGACCGCCCAGGCTCAGCACCCCGTCCATGGCCTTGGGCGCCGTCCCCTGGGTGAAGTCGTAGCCGGGGGTCAGGGTCAGGGTCAGGCCCTCGGAGCCGCGCTCGATGGCCTGGGGCTTGGCGTGGTCGATGACTGTGGACTTGAAGGGATAGAAATAGGCGTCGGTCAGGTCCGCGCCCTTCAGGGGCGCGCCGGTGACGGAGAGGGTCAGGCCCTCGCCGGTCCGGGCGAAGGTCGCCGTCAGGCCGGCGGGCTTGGGCGCCTCGTCCAGGGCCTTTGCGATGGCCGCCCCCCACCGCGGGTCGGGTAACGGCGCGGCGGCCACCACCGGCAGGTCCAGGGTGAGGACCGCGTCCTCCGGGACGCAGATCTCCTCGCAGACTAGGAAGGCCGCGGCCGCTTTCAGGGTGATGGTGTCGCCGGGTCTGGCGGACTTCGGCGCGGTGATGGCGACCGGCAGCAGCACCTCGCCCTGATAGCCGTAGTTCATCAGCGGGCCGGTGGGCTGGCGGGTGGGCCTGGCCCAGACAATGTCGCCGGCGGTCCAGCCGGCCGGCAGGGTCCAGTTGATCTGGGTCGCCTCGCCGGAATCCCCGGAATTGCGCCAGTAGGTGTGCCAGCCCTTCTGGATCTTCTGGCGCAGGGCGACATAGGTGGTCCCGCCGGGCGTGATCCCCTGATCGCGGGGCGCCAGCTCGGCCTCGATGTGTCCTGTCTGGACCGGCGCGGCCAGGGCCGGAGGGGCGAAAGCCGCCGCCATCGCCAGGGCGGCCAGAACTCTCGCCATCAAACGCGTCATGCCGTTGTCCCAAACTGCGCCCAGGGCCGCTATATGGCGTGCGGAGGCCGATCCGCAAAGCGCTCGACTTGTCATCGGCGCGCTCCATCATCGACGAATCAGTTCGGCCAGAGCCGCAGGAGAGTTACGTGCCCGCCCCCTTCGACGAGATCGAGATCGGTCAGGTGGTCTATCTCGGCGAGGTGCGTGTGGACGCCCGCGCCCTGGAAGCCTTCATCGCCGCCTTCGCCCCCGGCTGGCCGGCCGAGCGCGGCGCGCCCGACGCCATGGTTTTCGCCATCTGGACCCGGCTGGACGCCGCCTCGGTGATCAACTGGCCGCAGACCAAGCGCCTGGGCGTCGACGCCCTGCGCTGGGCGCGCAATCCGCCCGCCGGCGAGACCCTGCGCGGCCGGATGACGGTGATGGGCAAGGATCCCGTGGGCGACGGCAAGGGCATCATCATCGCCCAGCACGACCTGCTGGACGAGGCCGGGCGCCTGGTCTTCTCCTGCCTGACCCGCAGCGTCTTCGCCCGCTGACGGAGCGTGACAGCCTGAAGTGGGAACCGGTTCAGGCGGCCGTCACGCGACAAACCAAGAAGCCCTCAAAGAAAACGGCGGGCCCTTTCGAGCCCGCCGCGTCGCCGTCCAAATGGTCTCAGATCAGGCGTTGGCCGCCTGAGGAACCTGCGAGGCGCGGAACATCGCCAGGGCGATCAGCCGGTCCCAGCCCACCAGGGACACCAGATGGGCGTAGATCTGGCCGAGCGCGCCGTTGTCGCGCAGCTCCGCCAGCTTGGCGGGCGACAGGGCGTTGAGCTTGTCCTCCGAAACGCCGAAGTACTCGGCGATCTTCTGGGGCTCACCGGCGCTACCGTCGGCGTTTATCGGGGTGTGGTTGGCGGTCTTCAACTCGAAGAGGTCGTTGTCCTTCAGGATCTGGATGAAGCCCTGGGTGCGCTGACGCTCGACCTCGTAGTCGTTGCAGAACTGGATGCAGCTCTTGGTGTATTCGGTCGGCTCGCCCTTCTCATCGAAGAAGGCCATGTCGCCGCCCTCGACGATGAACTCGGCGGCGCGGTCGATGCAGAGCACCATCTGCTGGGCCTTGTCGTCATTGGCGAAGACGAAGGGATAGCGGCGGATATAGGCCGGGATGTAGACGCCGGACTCGAACATGCCGTTGTCCTGGACGAACATGTTGTCCCCGGCGTTCAGGCCCATGACGGCCAGCGGCATCTTGTCGTCGCCGACGAAGATGATCGGGCCCGAGACGGCGGCCAGGGGGAATTCGGTGACGGTGAGCGGGATCGCGTGGCCGGCCTTGGCGAAGCCGAAGGGGCCGTCGATGCGCTTGACGCCGAGGGTCTTGTGGAGGTCGGGGGTCAGCGGTTCCGGCTTGGAATAGAACAGAACGTTGCCGGTGATCTGGCCGCCCGTGCCGGGCTGGGTGTCGGTCGCCATGAAATGCCTTCGATGTCCTGGGCGCGAAAGAAAGGTGCGAGCGGGTTTTCAAATGCCCCGTCTTCGCAGGGTCCGCGCTTCTACCCGATCGGACGGGGGGCGGCAAATGCGCTCGCTCGCCGCTTGCTTAGGGCAGGCCGAACCGCTTCAATCTGCGGATACGAAACGGACCGCATAGCGGAGGAAATATTTTCAATGGCGATCTTTTATCCCGATATTCTTGACCAGAAGTCCCCGGCCCGCGAATTCACTTATCGCGACAAGGACGTGATGCTCTACGCGCTCGGCGTCGGCATGGGGCAGGACCCCATGAACGAGGACGAGCTGGCCTTCGTCTACGAGAAGAACCTGAAGGTCATCCCCACCGCCGCCACCGTGCTGGCCGCCCTGTCGCGCGCCGCCGGCGGCCCCGCCCCGGCCATGCCGGCCGGCCACCGCCCCAGCCAGATCAACTTCCTGATGGTCGTCCACGGCGAGCAGAAGGTCGAGCTCCACAAGCCCCTGCCCGCCACCGGAACCTTCACCGCCGAGGGCCGCACCGTCGGCGCCTATGACAAGGGCGAGGGCAAGGGGGCGGTCATCATCAACGAGACCATCTGGCGCGACGACAAGGGCGAGAAGGTCGCCACCCTGACCGGCTCCACCTTCGCCCGTGGGGACGGCGGCTTCGGCGGCCCCTCGGAAGGCGCCCCGGAACCCCACGTGGTCCCGACCCGCAAGGCCGACCTGTCGGTGGACTTCACCACCCGCGAGGACCAGGCCCTGCTCTACCGCCTGAACGGCGACCGCAACCCGCTGCACTCCGATCCGGACGTGGCCAAGCGCGCCGGCTTCCAGCGGCCGATCCTGCACGGGCTGTGCACCTACGGCATCACCTGCCGCGCCGTGCTGCAGGCCATCACCGGCTTCGACCCCGACCAGATCCTCAGCCACCAGGCCCGCTTCTCGGCCCCGGTGATCCCGGGCGACACCATCACGGTGGACCTCTGGAAGGACGGCAAGAACATCTCCTTCGAGGCCCGCGTGAAGGAGCGCGGCGCCACGGTGATCAAGAACGGCCTGACCGTCCTGCGCGCCTAAGGACCCTCTGAGGAGCGGTTCCCCCCACGGGGGAACCGCTCTAGAGAAGGCCTATGATCCAAGGACTTCGCCCCCTGGCGGTCGCGGCCGCCGCCCTGTCGCTGGCCGCCTGCGCCATGCTCCCGCAGCTCTCCGGCAAGGCGCCGGAAGACGTCTCGCTGAGCTCGGCCGCCGGCCCCATCCCCACCAAGCTCTCCGGCTATCTGAGCCCTGCGGCCCTCGACGGGGCGGCCCTGCTGGGCCCGCCGCCGGCGGAGGCCAGCCTGCGCGGCCAGGCCGACCGGGCCCAGTACAACGAGACCCGGTCCATGGCCGGCTCGGCCCGCTGGACCCAGGCCATCGCCGACAACGACATCTGGGGCGGCGGGGCCCTGAAAGGTTA
>JAZKBZ010000082.1:24638-25917 GCA_040388315.1 Pseudomonadota bacterium
AAGGCGATCGGGCCCCAGCCGACGCCGACCCTCTACCGCCTGCTGCACCGGGTGGAGCTGGACGTCCGCACCATCGGCACGCCGGCCAAGGACCACTATGGCCGGCTGCGGCCGATGATCGGCGACAGCCAGCAGATCTGCGTGCCCCGCGAGGCCTGGATGAAGACCAACGCCTCCTACCCCTCGGGCCATGCCATGGTGGGGTGGTCCTGGGGGCTGATCCTGGCCGAGCTGGAGCCGGCCAAGGCCGACGGACTGATGGCGGCGGGCAAGGCGGTGGGGGATAGCCGGGTCATCTGCGGGGTCCACTTCCAGAGCGACATCGAGGCCGGCCGGACCCTGGCCTCGGCCATGGTGGCGCGGCTGCACGGGGACCCGGCGTTCCAGAAGGACCTGGCCGCGGCGCGCAAGGAACTGGCCAGGGCGCCGGCGATGAGCTGCCCCGCCTGACAACATGTTGGCCGTCGCGGATGGAGGATTCGGGGTTGTCCGCCGACGGGCCGCCAGCCCTTTTCCCGCAAGGATTTGCCGGCCAACGAAGTGACCGACATTGGCCGACAGGTGGCCGTCAGACCGGCCGCGGGTCCACCAGCGACCCGTAGAGATCGGTGCGGCGGTCGCGGAAGAAACCCCAGGCGGCGCGGTGGGCGGCCAGGAAGTCCAGGTCGAAGCTGGCGGAGAGCACCCCCTCCTCCTGCCGGCCGAGCGCCGCCACCAGGTCGCCGCGATGGTCGGCGATGAAGGACGAGCCGTAGAAGGCCTGGCCGCCGTTCGGGTAGTTCTCCCACGGCTCGAAGCCGATGCGGTTGGCCCCCACCACCGGGATGACGTTGGAGACCGCGTGGCCCTGCATGGCGCGCCGCCAGGGCGCGGCGGTGTCCAGGGTGTCGTCGTGCGGCTCGCTGCCGATGGCGGTGGGATAGAGCAGGATCTCGGCGCCCATCAGGGTCATGGCGCGGGCCGCCTCGGGGTACCACTGGTCCCAGCAGATGCCCGTGCCGACGCGGCCGAAACGGGTGTCCCAGACCTTGAAGCCGGTGTCCCCGGGGCGGAAATAGTACTTCTCCTGATAGCCCGGCCCGTCGGGGATGTGGCTCTTGCGATAGACCCCCATCAGCGACCCGTCGGCGTCGACCATCACCAGACTGTTGAAGTAGTGCGGCCCCTCGCGCTCGAAGATGGAGATGGGCAGGACCACGCCGAGCTCGGCGGCGAGCGGCGCCAGGGCCGTGACGCAGGGGTGCTCGCGCCACGGATGAGCCTGCGCGAACCAGCGCTC
>JAZKBZ010000083.1:0-6822 GCA_040388315.1 Pseudomonadota bacterium
AAGGACGACCGTTTCGACGCCGCCATCCGCCTGAAGTTCGAGCCCGTCCATTTCGCCGCCGCCCGTGGCGAGTACGACGCCTGGATGGACAGCGCCGACGGCTGCCTGGCCCTGCTGATCCTGCTCGACCAGTTCCCACGCAACCTATGGCGCAACACCGGCCACGCCTTCGCCACCGACGGCAAGGCCCGGCAGATCGCCCGCCACGCGGTGGCCACCGGCCAGGACCTGGAGATCGAGCCCCCGCTACGGCCCTTCATGTACCTGCCCTTCGAGCATTCGGAGGACCTGGCCGACCAGGACGAGAGCGTGCGCCTCTGCACCGCGCTCGGCGATCCCGAGACTCTGAAGTTCGCCGTCCTGCACCGCGACATCATCGTCCGGTTCGGCCGTTTCCCGCACCGGAACGCCTGTCTCGGACGCGCGACGACCCCCGAGGAGCAGGAGTTCCTCGACGAGGGCGGGTTCGCCGGCTGAGCGCCCGGCTAGAGCCCTTTCCGATCTGATTGCTTCAATCAGATCGGATAAAAAGGGCTCTAATTCAAGAAGTTAGAGCATTTTTCGAGCCGACAACCGTTTCACACTTATCGGAAAATGCTCTAGTGGTTCATCTGCTGGGAGTTCTGGCTCTCGATGAACTGCTCCCGCTCCCGCTCCTGGCGCGCCTCCAGCTCGGCCTTGTCGTAGCAGACCCGCTTGGTGAAGCGGGTGCCGGTGGTGGTCTCCTCGCGGCAGACCATCTTGATCCGCTTCTCTCCCGGCTTCAGCGGCGCGGAGACGGGCGTACGCTCGGCCACCGCCGAGGGCGCGGGAACCGGCGCAGGCGATTGGTCGTCCGCGGCGCTGAGCGCGGCGGCCATAAGCAAGACGAGAATCATGAAACCCCCAGACTGGAACTCTAATCAAGGTTCCACGGCGCCTGGGGCGAAGCAACCTCAGATACGCTGCAAGGCGAGCTTCGCGTTTGGCGGTAGAGCGCGTCAGGCGGAAGTGGATACCGGTTCCGCCGCCCGACGGGCTCTCATGTCATGAATCTAGACCCTTCTTGCCGTTTCAGATGAGTCCATCTGAAACGGTCAGGATCTAGCGGCCGCGGACGTCCGAGAAGGCCGACTTCATGGCCATCTGGCGCATGGCCTCCTGGTCTTCCTCGGCGCGGCGCTTCCAGTCCTCAAGGGACAGGCAGGTGCGCTTGGTTAGACGGGTGCCGGTAGGGGCGTCCTCGCGGCAGACCATCTTGATCCGCTGCTCGTTCTTCTTCAGAGGCGCGGCGACCGGCAGGGTCTCGGCGGCGACGGTCGCCGCGGGCGGTTGATCAGAGCCGCTGAGCGCGGCGGCCATGAGCAGGACCAGGATCATCATCAGTCCCCCAGAACAGAATGTGCTCACAGTTTTCTACGTTCTTGGGGCGACCGCAACCCGGGATGACGGAAACGCGCATTCCCGAAGCCTGCGAATCGGGGCCGAATCACCAGCGCATTTCCTCACCGGCAAGACCCGATGAACGCCCTGACCGCCCAACGTCTGCCGCAAGCCCTCACCGCCCCGGAGCATCCGGAACGGCAGTATCTCGACCTGCTGGCCGACATCCTGGAAAACGGCGTCCAGCGCGGCGACCGCACCGGCACCGGCACGCTCGGCGTCTTCGGCCGCCAGATGCGGTTCGATCTCGCCCAGGGCTTCCCCCTGCTCACCACCAAGAAGCTGCACAGGAAGTCGATCTTCGTGGAGCTGCTGTGGTTCCTGCGCGGCGACACCAATGTGCGCTGGCTGCAGGAGCGTGGCGTCAGCATCTGGGACGAATGGGCCGCCGAGGATGGCGAACTCGGCCCGGTCTACGGCAAGCAGTGGCGCTCCTGGACCGCCCCTGACGGCCGGGTGATCGACCAGATCGCCGCGGTGGTGGAGAGCCTGAAGACCAATCCCGACAGCCGCCGCCACATCGTCTCGGCCTGGAACCCGGCCGAGATCGAGGACATGGCCCTGCCGCCCTGCCACTGCCTGTTCCAGTTCTTCGTCGCCGACGGCAAGCTGTCGTGCCAGCTCTACCAGCGCTCGGCCGACGTCTTCCTCGGCGTGCCCTACAACATCGCCAGCTACGCCCTGCTGACCATGATGATGGCCAAGGTCGTGGGCCTGGAGCCCGGCGAGTTCGTCCACACCCTTGGCGACGCCCACCTCTATCTGAACCACCTGGACCAGGCCCGCGAGCAGCTCGCCCGCGATCCCCTGCCCCTGCCGCGCCTCGAGATCGCCGACAAGGCCGACCTGTTTTCCTACGACTACGAGGACTTCAAGCTGCGCGGCTACCGGGCCCACGAGAAGATCGCCGCGCCGATCGCGGTTTAAATCCGCTCATCCCGGCGAAGGCCGGGACCCAGATGCATTCGCCGCATCCCGGATTCCTGGCTCAGGTCGTGACTTACGATCTGGATCCCGGCCTTCGCCGGGACGAGCGGTGGAGAGTCGGGTTATGAAGACCCCATGACCCCCATCCTCACCGCCGGCCCTATCGCGCGCGCCTCCAACGGCGTCATCGGACGCGTCGGCCACCTGCCCTGGCGGCTGAAGTCCGACCTGGCCAATTTCCGCGCCGTGACCATGGGCAAGCCGGTGATCATGGGCCGCAAGACCTGGGAGAGCCTGCCCAAGGCCCCCCTGCCCGGCCGCACCAATATCGTGCTCTCCCGCGACGGCTCCTTCGAGCCCAAGGGCGCCCTGGTCTGCGAGGAGCTGAGCGAGGCGCTCTCCATCGCCCGCGAGCAGGCCGAGGAGGACGGCCAGGACGAGTTCTGCGTCATCGGCGGCGCCTCCCTGTTCGAACTGGTCCTGCCGCGCGCGCGGCGCATCTACCTCACCGAGGTCCATGCGGAGGTGGAGGGCGACGTGGTCCTCAAGGGCTTCGACGAGAGCCAGTGGAAGGAAGTCCGCAGCCAGGCCTATCCCGCCGGCGGGGACGACGAATATCCCTTCACGATCCGGGTGCTGGAACGCCGCTGATCTCTCCGCCCGAACTTTCGTTAGGGGCTGGCCTCCCGTCGCGGCAACGCCGACATTAGTGTCAGAAAATAACGGGGAGAGAACTCATGGACATGCAGCTGGTCGCCGAGGGATTCGAATTCCCGGAAGGCCCGATCGCCATGAATGACGGCTCGGTGATCCTCACCGAGATTAAGGGCCAGCGCCTGACCCGCGTCACCCCGGACGGGACCAAGACGACAGTCGTGGACACCGGCGGCGGCCCCAATGGCGCGGCCGTCGGCCCCGACGGCGCCATCTACATCACCAACAACGGCGGCGCCTTCGAGTGGCTGGACAATGCCGGCATGACCATTCCGGGGCCCACGCCGGCCAGCCACACCGGCGGCATGATCCAGCGGTTCGATCTGGCCACCGGCAAGCTCACCACCCTCTACGACGCCTGCGACGGCAAGCGGCTGATCGGGCCCAACGACATCGTCTTCGACAAGTCCGGCGGCTTCTGGTTCACCGACCACGGCTGCTCCACCCCGGAGGGCCGCAAGTTCGGGGCGCTCTACTACGCCAAGACCGACGGCAGCCACATCAGCCGCCAGCGCGACCACCTGATCTCCCCCAACGGGGTGGGCCTCTCCCCCGACGAGAAGGTGGTCTATGTGGCCGACACCAATCTCGGCCGCCTGTGGGGCTTCGACATCGCCGAGCCGGGCGCGCTGGCCCCGCCCGCCGGCTTCGCGCCCGGCCGGGTGATCGCCAACATGCCGGGCTACCAGCTGTTCGACAGCCTGGCGGTGGAGGCCTCCGGCAAGGTCTGCGTGGCCACCATCATCAATGGCGGCATCACCGCCATCGACCCGGACGGCAGCTTCGAGCACTTCGCCTTCCCCGATCTGATCGTCACCAATATCTGCTTCGGCGGCGCCGACATGCGCGACGCCTGGGTCACCTGCTCGGCCACCGGCAAGCTCTTCAAGGCCCGCTGGCCGCGGCCGGGCCTGAAGCTGAACTTCAACGCCTGAGGCGGCGACCGCGAATTGCGTTTCGACATCCGGCGCCACGAGCGTCGGAGCGACAAGGGAGAGAGACGATGGGCTGGAATTTCGGGGACATCCTGGACGCGGTCGGCGGGGCTGTGCCCCCTGAGGCGCCGGCCTTCATCCACGGCGATCGGGTGATCAACTGGGGCGAGGCCAACCAGATCACCAACAGCATGGCCCGGGCCATGATCGCCCGCGGCGCCAAGCCCGGAGACAAGATCGCCCTCTACATGCGCAACCGGCCGGAATACCTGCTGGCCGTCGCCGCCGGGTGGAAGGCGCGCCTGACCCACGTCAACGTCAACTACCGCTACACGCCCCAGGAGGTCTGGTACATCTTCGACAATTCCGACGCCCAGACCGTAGTCTATTCGTCGGAATTCCGCGACGCTGTCGCCGAGATCCGCCCCCGTCTGCCGAGCGTGAAGACCTGGATCGAGGTGAGCGAAGGCGGCGACATCGCCCCCTTCGCCGAGTCCTTCGACGCGCTGGCCGCCGAGGGCAATGGCGGACCGCTGGATATCCAGCGCTCCGGCGACGACCAGTTCTTCATCTACACCGGCGGCACCACCGGCATGCCCAAGGGCGTGATGTGGACCCACCACGACCTGCGCGAGATCACGCTCGCGCCCGCCCGCATGATGGGCCCGGTGCCGGAGACCCTGGAAGAGCTCGCCGCCGCCACCCGGGCCGCCGGCCCCGGCGGCCGTATCCTGCCCGCCCCACCGCTGATGCACGGCACCGGCCTGCTCACCGCCATGGGCGCCATGATGTCCGGCGGCTGCGTGATCACCCTGGAGGGCCAGACCTTCGACCCGGAGGAACTGCTGCGGGTCATAGACAAGCACAAGCCCCAGTCCCTGGTCCTGGTGGGCGACAGCTTCGCCAAGCCGCTGCTCAACACCCTGAACGCCAGTCCCGGCGCCTATGATCTCTCCAGCGTCGCCGTCGTGGTTTCGTCCGGGGTGATGTGGAGCCTGGAGGTCAAGCAGGGCCTGCTGGAGCACATGCCCGGCGCCATGCTCAACGACGCCTTCTCGTCTTCAGAAGCCCTGGGCATGGGCGCCTCGGTGATGATGAAGGGCGGTCAGGCGCCGACAGCCAAGTTCATGCTGGGCGGCCGCTGCAAGGTGTTCGATGAGAACGACCAGCCTGTCGAGCCGGGCTCCGGCGTCGCCGGCATCGTCGCCATCGGCCCGCCCAATCCGCTCGGCTACTACAAGGACGATGAGAAGTCGGCCCGCACCTTCCGGGTCATCGATGGGGTGCGTTATTCGATCCCCGGCGACTGGTGCATCGTCGAGGCCGACGGCACGCTCACCCTGCTCGGCCGCGGCAGCGCCTGCATCAACACCGCCGGCGAGAAGGTCTTCCCGGAGGAGGTGGAAGAGGCGCTGAAGACCCACCCCTCCGTCGAGGACGCCCTGGTCATCGGCCTGCCCGACGAGAAGTGGGGCCAGTCGGTCACCGGCGTGATCCGCCTGTCGGAGGGCGCAAGCCTGGAGGAGGACGCCCTGCGCGCCCACGTCCGCCAGGCCCTGGCCGGCTACAAGACCCCCAAGCGGATCGTCGCCACCACCGAGATCCTCCGGGCCAGCAACGGCAAGGCCGACTATCCCACCGCCAAGCAGATCGCCGAGACCGCCCTGGCGTAAGTACGAACCGAAACGGGGTTCCTTCTCCCCTTGCGGAAGAAGGGCGCACGACTCAGCCAGTTGAAGCCTCAGACGTCCCCCAGGATCGCCCGCCGACGCGCAAGGCTCTCGGCGGGCCACTGGGTGGCCATCTCGTAGAAGACCTCGAAGGCCGGCTGGCCCTGAAGGTTCACCCAGGGCAGCTTCGAGCGGGTGAAGATGTGGGCGTCGGGTGCGAAGGCCGCCGGGTCGTCCAGGGTCGCGATCCGCACGAACCGCAGCTTCGGGCGGCCGCCATAGTCGGACCAGAGGGTCGTGCCGCAGGCGGCGCAGCGATGGACATCGTGCGGCCGGCCGCTGTCGGTGGGCATGCGAGTCGCCGCGATCTCGCCGGACCTGACCTCGATGCGGTCGGTCTCGATCAGCCCGTTGATCACGAAGGCCGAGCCGACCTGCCGCTGGCAGTCGCGGCAGTGGCAGCAATTGACGAACATCGGCGCGCTCTGCAGCGCGTACCGGACCGCCCCACAGGCGCAGCCGCCTTCGAACATCCTCATCCCCTCCGGCCTCGAAGGAGAATTCTAGTCCTCCCTCCCCGTCATGGGGAGGGGCAGATCGCGAAGCGATCGGGGTGGGCAATACTGGCCGCACGCCCCACCCGTCCGTCGCTTTGCGCCGCCCACCCTCCCCATGAAGGGGAGGGAGAAGACGTCTAGTAAAGCACCCCCATGGCCGACCGCTCGAAGCTCTTCAGCTCGTCGTTGCGGCCTTCCTTGATCTTCAGCACCCATTCGGGGTCCTGCAGCAGGGCGCGGCCGACGGCCACTAGGTCGAAGTCGCCCCGCTCCATGCGGCGCTCCAGCTCGTCCAGGGAGGCCGGCTGCGAGGCCTCGCCGCCATAGGCCGCGATGAACTCGCCCGACAGGCCCACCGAGCCGACGCTGATGGTGGGAACCCCGGTCAGCTTCTTGGCCCAGCCGGCGAAGTTGAGGTCCGAGCCCTCGAACTCCGGCTCCCAGATCCGGCGCTGGGAGCAGTGCAGGATGTCGGCGCCGGCGTCCACCAGCGCGCCCAGCCAGGCCTCCATCGACTTGGGATCGTGGGCCAGGCGGACGGTGTAGTCCTGCTGCTTCCACTGGCTGATGCGGATGATCACCGGATAGTCGGGGCCG
>JAZKBZ010000084.1:0-43359 GCA_040388315.1 Pseudomonadota bacterium
CGCCCGAGTACGAGATGACCTGGAGGAAGCGGGCTATGCAGTCGGGTGCGCCGATTTGCCGGCTTGCAGCGCGGGGGCGCCTCACATCCGGCAGCGGTTGTTCTGGGTGGACTACGCCTCGCGCCAGCGAGGTGTTGGATGCCCCGAATCTGGAGGGCGGAGCGAGGCTGTCAACGGTTGCCCTTCTGGCCGGCTGGCCAACCCCGATGGCCGGCTCACCGGGGACGGAGGAGTACAACGCGGCGGGGAACACGGACAGCAGCCGGCAGACGGTGGAACTGCTCGCGGGGTGGAACACCCCGCGAGCAACGGACGGGACGAACGGGGGGCCGAACCAGACGGGCGGAGCGCTGCCGGCGGATGCGTCCCTGGCGGGGTGGGCGACACCGACGGCGAATCTGGGGCGGAACGAGACAAGCGGTCGGCAGGAGGGGTCACAGCACCACACGGGGCAGACGCTGCACGATCAGGTTTTTGGGATGCCTTCGACATCGTCCACTGCCGAGACGGAAAGGTCCGACGCATCCCGAGGGGTTCTTTCGCCGGCTTTCAGTCTCTGGCTTCAAGGCTATCCGCTGGAGTGGGTGGCGTGTGGACTCCGGGCGATGGCGGCTATCCGCTCGCGCCGCCGGAAGCGTTCCCCGGGCGCGTCGGACTCCTCCGTGGGGCCGGAAACGCCATCGTGCCCCAGGTAGCCGCTCGGTTCATCCGCGCGTTCCTCGACGCTGAACGAGACCTGATCGCCCGCAACAAGGAGACCTAGATGGACCGCGACCAATTCCGCGCCCGACTGCGGGCCTGCACCCTGCACGAGCTGGAGGCCGCCTGCGTGCGGCTGCTGACGGGCTACTGCCTGGCCAGCGGGCTCGGCAAGACCCGGCTGATGCCCTACTTTGTCGCCTGCGAGGAGGAGTGCGGCCGGCGTGACCCGAACCGGCGCAGCCTTCGCCTCGAGCTGCTGGAGCACAAGGGGTTGTGGTGGCGCTGCCGGGAGAAGGCCCGGCCGCTGGCTGGCCGGCTGCGCGACACCGAGGACGGGACCGCCCACCTGGAGGCGCTGCTGGCGGACGCCAGCGTGGCGTTCCGCCGGGGACCGGCCACGGACCCGCGGCCGGCGGACCTGGCCGCGCTCGACCAAGCGGGAGGGGAGTGACCTCATGAGCGCCACCGCCTACCGCGAGACCCTGCGGTACTGTGACGACCTGCGCCTTCGCGAGCGCTGCCTGGAGTCGTTCCGCTGTTACCTCCGCGCCAGGGGCTGGGAAGTGACCCACCAGTGGGACTACTGCCTGGTGGCCCGGGACGAGTGCGACAGCCGGGGCCTGCGGCCGATGTGGGACGAGTGCTACGCCGAGGCCCGGCAAGAGCGCCGGGCCGGGAAGGGAGGGTGAACCGTGGAACTGCTGACCGTCAACGACGTGGCCTGGGACCGGCAGCGGCCTTGCAACGACTGCCCGTTCCTCAAGACGAGCCCGTTCCACGAAGGGATCGCGGGGAGCCTGCCCGCCTACATGGAGTCGATCAAGGGCGGCACGTTCAGCCACACCTGTCACAAGAGCGACCCGCGCCCCGAGTGCGATGGGCCGCACACCTGGCAGGGCCAGCCCTGGCACTGCGTCGGTGCCGTGCAGATGCTGCTGAAGACGGGCGGCGGGCTCGACGTGCAGCTGCCGCTCCTGCAGGCGGCCGAGCGGGGGGAGCTGGACCTGGCGGCCGCGGCCATTGCCGCCAAGGCGGATGACCGCGTGTTCACGGTGACGGGTCTGCTGCGGTTCTACGAACGCGAGCTGGGCCGGCGAGCGGCAACGCCGAAGGCGAAGGCGGCTGCCCGCCGGTCACGACGGAAAGGACGGTGAACCGTGGACACCTGGACGTATCGGATGATCGCTCTGGTACAGGGGCTGATGATGTTCGCCAACGGGCACCCCAGGCACCCCGTCTACCGCCGCCTGGAGCGGCTGGAGACGTACCTGTTCCGCCGGCTGAACCGGGAGGGATGAGCGGTGACGGAGAACCGCCGCCGAATGCGCTCCTGCCTCATCTGCTGCGGGCGCCGGTCGTCCTACCGCACCTGGCAGCGGCTGTGCCCGGCGTTCGGTGTGCGGAACCACGGCGACCGCTGGGCGTGGCAGAGCCTGTATCTGGATGTGTTCGGGGTGATGCCCGCCAACAAGAAGGGGTGAGCCGTGGCGACCCTGTACCTGGAGCTGGGCGGCGTGCTGTACACGGTGACGACCGGGGCGCCGGGGACGTGGACGCTGCTGGCCCTGCCCGGGGGCAAGCGGCCGGGAGCCAGCTACACTGTGTCGGACCACGGCTGCTCGTGCCCGGATGCGGTGTTCCGCAGCGGGCGGGCGTGCAAACACCGCGTTTGTCTCGGGAGTGTAGGGCTGCTGCCGGCGGTGGCGGAGACCGTTGTGTGATAACTGCACAAGGGGTTACCATGAGCGTCATGAGCAAGAAAAAGAAACCCGCCTCGACGTACTGGACCCCGAAGCGGATTGCCGGCCTGCGCGACAAGCTGGACCTGACCCAAACCGCCTTCGCGGAACGGGTCGGGGTCACGCGCCGCCAGGTGGCTGCCTGGGAGGCCGGCGAGAGCCGTCCGTCCGGCCCGGCCGTCGTGCTACTGAACCTACTCAGGGGCGGGAAAATCTGACCAACTCACCTTGCCAATTGTGCAACGGTTGCATACGATCATTTATGTGCAATGGTTGCATACAATAGGAGTACACATGACCGCCGAAGCACCGCCGGCCTCCCAGGGCCATCCCGACGTTGACCAGCTGCTGAAGTCGCTGGCTGCTCCCTTCGAGGCGACTGAGGTCAAGTTCAAGCCGGGCGTCATCAGCGGCAACCGCTGCCTGGCCCTCCACTATGTCGATGCCCGTGTGGTGCAGGACCGCCTCGACGACGTGATGGGGCCCGCCAACTGGCAGGCTGCCTTCCGCGAGCTGCCCGAGGGCTCGGTCGTCTGCCGGCTCTCCCTGCGCCTGGGCAGCGAGTGGGTGCCCAAGGAGGACGTCGGCGGCCCCTCGGAGCAGCCCGACGGCGGCGACCGTATGAAGGCCGCGTTCAGTGATGCGCTCAAGCGGGCCGCGGTCCAGTGGGGAATCGGGAGATACCTCTACCGCATCCCTTCGCAGTGGGTCGATTACGACCCCCAGAAGCGGCAAATCAAAAAGCCCCCGCAACTGCCTGACTGCGCCCTGCCGGCACGCACCACCGCGAAACGGGCCGCCCCCGCACCCCAGCGCCAACCGGGGGAAGACCAGGACGCAGAGTGCATCGACCAGCCGAGGCAAGATGAACTGCGCCGCCTGCTGGACGCCAAGGACAAGACCGTTGAGGGGGCCGTCCAGTGGCTCGGCCTGTCGGCCGACACGACCCTGGCGGATCTGACTGTCGCGGAGTACGAGCGACTCCGGGAGGCCCTCAGCCCAAAGCCGCACCGGGCGCCGCAGCACCGGGAGCCGGCGCCCGCGACGAAGTGACTGACCGCCGCCCCGAGGTGCAGGCGATCCTCGCCGGCCTGGCCCGTGCCTGGACGCCGCCCCCGGACATCCTGGCCGGGCCCTGCCCCCCGGTGACCGGCTGGCCCGACCCGGACGCCGCGCCCGCCTTCGTGCCCGACCGGCCAGCCGACCCGCGCTGGCCGGGGCTGATGGAGGAGGCGCGAGACCTACTCGCCGGACGTCGCCCCGCCCCGGAACTGCCCGCCGCGACGAAGGAAATCCTGGCCCTCCTGGCCCGACCAGCGGTCCGGGGCGCCATTGAAGAAATACTCCTGACGCTCCTGGAGGGCGCCGCAGACGGAGCCGATGGACATGGCGAAGCCGACGAACGAAGAAAGAGCCAGGAAACTCAGGGAGAAAATACGCTCCAACCAGAACGGTCACCACGACTCTTCCGCCCCGGCTGACCAGCCCTCCGACCAGCCCGCCCTCATCATCGAGCCGACGCCCTGGCCCGCGCCGCCTCATGCCGACGCCTTCCACGGGCTGGCGGGTGACATCGTTCGCCGCATCGACCCCGAGACGGAGGCTGACCCCGTGGCCGTGCTGCTGCAGTTCCTGGTGGCCTTCGGCAACGCGGTGGGGAGAAACCCTCACTGCTACGTCGGCGCGTCCCGGCACTTCACCAACCTGTACGCTTGCCTGGTTGGCCGGACCGCCAAGAGCCGCAAGGGCACAAGCTGGGCCTGGGTGCGCCGGCTCTTTGAGGGGGCCGACGCCCCCTGGACGGCCGACCGGCTCATGGGCGGGTTGTCCTCGGGAGAGGGTCTTATCAGCGCCGTCCGCGACCAGCGCCGGGGCCGGTCCAAGGACGATGCCGACGCCATCCTGGACGACGGCGTTTCCGACAAGCGACTCCTGGCCCTCGAGGAAGAGTTCGCCTCCGTCCTCCGCATGGCCAGCCGGGAGGGGAACATCCTCTCCGCTGTGATGCGCCAGGGCTGGGATACCGGACACCTGCGCACCCTCACCAGGGCAAACCCGCTCCGGGCGACCAACGCCCACATCTCCATCCTTGGCCACATCACCAGGGAGGAACTGGCCCGGGCGCTGTCCGAGACGGACATGGCGAACGGCCTGGCCAACCGCTTCCTCTGGATCGCCGCCCGCCGGTCCAAGCTGCTTCCCGATGGCGGCCTGCAGCTCGACCTGTCCGATCTGATCCAGCGGTTGAGGCAGCGGCTTGTTTGGGCATCCACGGTCGGCAAGATGACCCGCGATGCCGTCGCGGCCCGCCTCTGGCGCGACGAGTACCCACGTCTCACAGCCGAACGTGCGGGGGCGCTGGGGCTGGTAACCAACCGCTCCGAGGCTCAGGTGTTGCGGCTGTCGATGACCTACGCCGTCCTCGACGGACAGACTACCGTCCAGGAGGAGCACCTGAAGGCAGCGCTTGCCCTCTGGGCCTACTGCGAACGGTCCTGCGCCTGGGTGTTCGGAGAGGGCACGGGCAGCGCCGACGCCGACACGATCCTGGTTGCGATGAAACAGGCTGGTGAGAAGGGGCTTTCGATCAGGGAAGTGAGCGCGCTTTTCGGACGCCACAAGACCGCCCAGCAGATCAAGCGGGCCCTCGTCAGCCTGCTCGATTCGGGCGTTGCCCGCCCAGAAAAGACGCCCACGGCGGGACGTCCAGCGGATCGCTGGTTCTTTGTCGGAACCTGCGAACAAAGCGAACAAAGCGAACAAAGCTACCCAGCAACGACTTAGGGCGAGTCCTGGTGTTGACGTAACTCCTTACCCCATAGCTTTGTTCGCTTTGTTCGCTTTGTTCGCAACATCTGGAGGTTCTGGAAAGTGATCTACTTCGCGCAGGCAGAGGGCATCGGACACATCAAGATCGGCTTCACCGACCACGACGACGCCGCGCCCACGTCCTGGCCCGCCTCGCCGCCTGGCTGGCCACCGCGACCCTGCCCACCGCCCCGTTCCTCCTGAACAGGGCGACACTGGTGACCGACTCCGCCCGGCACCGGGACTACCTCCTGGCGACCCTGGCGGCCGGGCCGAAGGGATAGGTGCGGGTGGCGCTGCTCTGCGAGCTACGCCGTCTGTGCGAGCTGGAACAGAACGGGTGGACACTACCGGAGGGATGAACGTGACCCAACGCAAAGGTGACTGGATTCAGGTGGCCAGCGGCCGGCAGTTCTGGCCGCTTGACCCGCACGCCGACGAGGTGCACCTCGATGACATAGCCCACGCGCTGGCCAACCAGTGCCGGTTCTCCGGTCATGTCCGCCATTTCTACTCCGTCGCGCAGCACAGTTACTTCGTCTCGCTCCACTGCGACCCGCCGGACGCTCTGTGGGGCCTGCTGCACGACGCAGCCGAGGCGTACTTGGTGGACCTGCCACGGCCGGTCAAGAAGGCACTGCGAGCCTCGTGGTTGACCCTCTTTGACGACATGGAGGCCACCGTCATGCGGGCCGTGTGCGAGCGCTTCGGCCTGCCTCTCGTGCAGCCGGAGAGCGTGGACAGGGCCGATGACCTGCTGCTGGCCACCGAAGCCCGTGACCTGATGGCACCTCTCCATCCCGACTGGCACCATCGGGAGGAGAACGGCTACCCCGTGCTGCCTGATCGGATCATCCCCTGGTCTCCAGGCCGGGCCGCGTGGGCGTTCAAGACGCGGTTTGACCAACTGACGCGGGGGGCCACATGAAGGCCCCCACCGAGTCGGCCCTGGTCCGGCAGCTGCTGCAGTACCTCTCCCTGCGTGGGGTGCTGGCGTGGCGGGCCAACCAGATCCCGGCGCCGCTCAAGGGCGGCGGCTTCCGCAAGTTCGCCGGCCTGAAGGGTGTCTCGGACATTCTCGGCGTCCTGCCGCCGGGTGGCCGGCTGCTGGCGGTGGAGGCGAAGTCCCCCACGGGCCGGCTGCGGCCTGCTCAGGCCCGGTTCCTCGACGCTGTCAACGCCCGGGGTGGGCTGGGCATCGTCTGTCGGTCCCTGGCGGACCTGGAGCGCGGGCTGGCTGCGGAGGGGATAACGCTGTGACGCAGACCATCGTTCAAACCGATGCGACGGAGTTCCTTCGGGCCCAGCCCGAGGGCTCGCTGGACCTCGTCTTCGGCTCGCCACCCTACGAAGAAGCCCGCCTCTACCTGGAGGGTGGGCAGAACCTCGGGATCAGCCGCAAGACGGACGCCTGGGTCAAGTGGCTGGTGGAGTGGTGGAGTGCCGCACAAGCCGCGTGCAAGGGACTGGTGGCCCTCGTCGTGGCCGGGCAGACACGCTCCTACCGCTGGTCGGCTGGTCCGGTCCTGCTGATGGCGGAGTTGCACCGGGCTGGGTTCAACCTGCGCAACCCGCCGATTTACCACCGTGCAGGAATCCCCGGTTCCGGTGGACCGGACTGGCTCAAGAGTTGTTACGAGTTTGTTGTCTGCACCAGCCGCCCCGGTCCGTTGCCGTGGAGCGACAACACGGCGCTCGGGCACAAGCCGATTTGTAAAGCGGGCGGGGCGGTTTCTTACCGGCAACTGGACGGCACCCGGGTCAACGAAAAGCCGACCATGCAAAAGTCCGTTCTGTCCGGCTATAAGGACGGCGACACGACGCACAGGAAGAGTCAATCGGTCGTCCCCGACCTCGCCAACCCCGGGAACGTCATCTATTTGCCGTCTGGTGGTGGGCTCATGGGGTCAGAGTTGGCCCACGAGAACGAAGCCCCCTTCCCCGAGCGCCTGGCCGAGTTCTTCGTCCTCTCCTTCGCTCCCCCGGGAGGAACGGTCTGCGACCCTTTCTCGGGAAGTGGAACGACGGCAACCGTCTGCAAGCGCCACGGGCGGAACTTCGTCGGCTGCGACCTGCGCCAATCCCAGGTAGACCTCGGACTCAAACGGCTCGCCCAGGAAACGCCGCCGTTGTTCGTCTGACAGGGGGCCGCCGCCGACGTGGCCCCCGGCGTCCGGGTGGCCCGCGACCTGACCCTCGCCCGGGAGACTGCGTGATGGTGGAGTCCGAGTGGCTGTCTTCGACCGAACCGCAGGCGATGTTTGGCTGGCTCTTGCGGAGGAAAGATCACGAATCCTTTCCCAAGCCCAGCGACCGCAAGTTGCGGCTGTTCGCCGTGGCCTGCTACCAAATCCGAGGGCACGTTCTGTCGTTGGCCGAGGCTATGTACGCCAATGACGGGGCCAACATCGAGCACCCGGCCGAACTTGCCCGGCGGTGGACGGACGGCGAGGCCAATCGCGGACCGTTGACGCAAGAGGTGAAGGCGAACCTCCTCCGTGAGATTATCGGCAACCCCTGGCGGCCGGTAATCTCGACTCCGAAATGCCGCTGCGGACAGTGGGACGATGCCAAAGACGGAGCGTGGCCTCCTCGCTGCAAGACGTGTAGCGGGTCCATGATCCCCTGGCTCACCCCCGACATCCTGCGGCTGGCCGAGACGTGCTACCGGGAGGCGGGTGAGGTGTGCGGGCGGTGCAAGGGGACGGGAAGATTGTTCTACTTCGGTGAGGGGCAGTGTGGCGACTGCCACGGCTCCGGCCGCGTCGGTGGCACCCTGGACCCCGACCGCCTCGCCGTCCTCGCTGACGCGCTCGAGTGGGAGGGGTGTACGGACGTGGCGTTGCTGATGCACCTGCGGGGGATGGAGCGATGTCTCGGCTGCATCAAGTTGCCGGATGAGAAAAATCACCCACCCGGGATGATATTCGTCGGCTGGGGACACGGTTGGCAGCCCTGTACAAAGTGCGGTGGCTCCGGCTGGCGACCGCTCAGGGGGCCGCACGTTCGCGGCTGCCACGTCGTTGACCTCCTGACCGGCCGCTCCTGACCACGCCCGCCCCGTGGCCGTGGTACACTGGCACCGGGCCTGCCCCCACCCCCTTCCACCCCGGAGGGGGCCGGGGGGAGGTATTGTCACTTGCCCGCTCTGCGGGCAAGTGACCACCCGTGCTGCTTGTCCCCCGCCGCCGTCACGGGGTATGGTGGACGTGCCCTTGAAAACATGAAAAGAATCAAGACGCCATCATGGCCACGGGACACGGCGGCAAGCGAAACGGTTCCGGGCGCAAGCCCAGCACGGCCGCCCAGAAGACTCGTGCCATCGCCGACACGGAAGCCGCCGCCGGCCGCATCACCCCCCTGGAGGTGATGCTCCTGGCCATGCGGACGCACCACGAGGCCGGGCGCACCGACAAGGCCGCCGCCATCGCCAAGGACGCGGCGCCCTACATGCACGCGCGGCTGTCGGCCATCGAGCACAGCGGCAAGGTGGGGGTGGCCCTGGAAGTGGCCGAGGTAATCGTTGATGCTCCTGTCCCTGCCGACCCGCCGGCAGACCATCCGTCTGCATCGGGTCCAAAGTGAGTTCCGCCACTGTCCCGCGCTCTACCGCGGCTTCGTGGGCGGTCGGGGCAGCGGCAAGACGTGGGCCGGCGCCTATGACCTGATCCGCCGAGCAAAGCGTGGCCGCACTTACCTCGTGGGCAGTCCTACTTACACCATCCTGTCCGACACCACCCTGCCGACGTTCGAGGCCCTAGCCCGCGAGCTGGGCTTTGGCGTCTGGGCCGGCATGAAGGCGACCCCGCGGCCGAACGTGCGGCTGTCCACCGGGGCGACGGTGCGCTTTCGCTCGGCCGAGGATCCCGACTCCATGCGTGGGCCCAACCTCTCGGGTGTGTGGTTGGACGAGGCCAGCCTCATGGAGCGAGGCGCCTATGACGTGTGTATCGCCTCGCTCCGCGAGGGTGGCGAGCAGGGCTGGCTGTCCGCGACGTTCACGCCCCAGGGGCTGGGGCACTGGACCTATGACCTGTTCGGCCGGGCCAAGCCGGACACGGCCATCTTCCACGCACGCACGCGGGACAACCCGTTCGCGCCGCCGGGCTTCCACGACACGCTGGCCTTGCAGTACGGTGGGTTGCGGGCCGCTCAGGAACTGGACGGCCGGTTCGTCAACATCGAGGGGTCGGAGTGGCCGGCCGAGTATTTCGCCGACCACATCTGGGCCGACCGCCTGCCCACCCGGTTCGTGGTCTCTGCTCTGTCCCTCGACCCCGCCCAGGGCAAGGGCGAACGCGAGAAGGGCTGCTACGCCGCCTTCGTTGTGGCCGGCGTGGACGAGTGCGGTATCCTGTGGGTGGACGCCTGGCTCAACCAGACGTGGGACGGCAACGCGCTCGTCCGCGAGACGCTGCAGCTGCACAAGCTGACCGGAGCGCAGGCCGTGTCGGTCGAAACGAACGGGGGCCAGCAGTTCCTGGCCGACCTCATCTTGCACGAGGCGCGAGCCCGGAGCATCACCCTGCCGCTCTACGGGGTGAATCAGGTGGAGCAAAAGGAACTGCGCATCCGGGCCAAGCTGGGGCCGTTCCTGGCCCAGAGCCGGCTGCGGTTCCGGCGGGGCAGCCCGGGCGCTGAGCTGCTCGTCCAGCAGCTGCGCGACTTCCCGGTCGGAGAATACGTGGACGGCCCCGATGCTCTCCAGCAGGCCGTGGTCATGCTCGACCACCTGCTCGGGGCGCAGCAGACCGGGGCACAACCGAGGGTACTGAGGGCCTGACCATGACCGACGACGAACTGGCATCCTGCGAGCAGCAGTTGAATCAGAGCGGCTGGCTGCACGGCAGCCTGGCCCGGCCCCTGATCAACGAGGTGCGGCGGCTGCAGCATCGCCTCGACGACCTGCACAACGGCCGCGAGCCCATCATCCCCGACATGCCGCCCGGATACCAGCCCACGCCCCTGACGGACGCCGAGCGTGCGGCCATCTGCCACGACGGCGCGGCCGACCTGCTCGCCGGAGCGGAGGAGGCGGGGCGAAAGGCGGCTGAGCGGCTGACCTCCAAGGAGCCCTGATAACCGCTACCGCCAACGGTACCGCACCGCCCCCCGACCCGCGCACCCTGCGCGACCGCCTGCGCGTCCAGCTCGCCGAGGCCGTCGCCGCCGGCAAGCCCCGCCGTGCGAAGCAGCTCCTCGAGGCCTGGTGGATGTGGGACAGCTTCGGTGGCTCCGACCTGTACGACCGCGTCCGCCCCGGCAGCAACGTGGACGGCGACGGCACGCGCTGGGCGCCGCCCTCCATGCCCTCCGACCGCCGCCACGGCGCCAACTGGCCCCTGTGGCGAACCCATCAAGAACTGGACTGGCTCCGCCAGGAGTCCCGCCTCCGCGCGGCTTCCAACTCCTACTGCAAGGGCCTGCTGCGGAACCTCACCAATAACGTCGTGGGCAAGGGCTTCACCTATAAGTGCCAGCCCATCCTGGCCGAGGGTGCCCAGGCCACGCCCGAGCAGGAGCAGCTAGCCCGCGAGGCCCAGGCCATCGCCGACCATTTCCTCCGGCAGAACAACTGGAACGCGAGCATCAACCCCCAGGGCAACCTCACGGTGAGCGGCAGCCGCGAGCGCGAGAGCTTCCGCCGCGTGCAGCGTGATGGCGAGGCGTTCCTGCGCTTCTTCGGGCAGGACAACGGCACGACCCTGGTCCGGTTCGTGGAGCCGGAGCAAATCCGCGACCAGGGCGGGGCCCTGCAGCAGGACGGCTGGTCGTTCGGCTCGCGCCACCAGATGGAGCCCACCGAGGACGTGGAAACCATCCTCGAGTATTCGGTCTTCTGGCCCGACCCGAGCGCCAAGGGCGGCGAGGGCGACAGCGCCCAGGACAAGGGCATGTACGAACTGGTGCCCGCCGACGAGGTCATGCACCTGAAGGGCCCCGACACCGACAGCAACATCAAGCGCGGCACCCCGGCGTTCGTCTACGACACCGGGGCCGCGCTGGACCGCGCCGCCAAGGTGCAACGGAACGCCAGCATGGGCGCTGCCCTCCGGGCCGCCACCGGCGAAATCTGGCAGCACCAGACCGCCACCCTCGCCGGCGTCAGTAACCTGGCCGCCGGCCTGGCCAGCTTCCAGCGAACCGACCCCACCACCGGCAAGAGCGAGAACTACGAGCGTATCCAGCCGGGGGCCATCCGGCGCATCCCGGCCGGCCAGGAGCTGGTGGCCCCGCCGCCCGACCAATCCGAGAGCTTCCTGACTGCCGGCCAGGGCGACCTGCGCATGGCCGCCGCCGCCCACTGCGCCCCTGAGTTCTGGATGGCGGAGACCAGTTCGGGCAATTACTCCAACCTCGAATCGGCCGCCGCCCCCGCGGTGCGCGACGGCCAGTGCGAGCAGGAGTATTACAAGGCGGCGTTCGCCCGCTGTATATGGAAGGCCCTGGAGTGGGCGGCGGAGTGCGGCAACCTCCCCAAGGACATCGCCACCCGGATCGAGATCGAGGCCGAGGCCCCGGCGGTGCTCCACCGCAACGAGCTCGAGAAGGCGCAGGAGGATCAGATCCTGATCGGCCTGGGGGTGAAGGACCGGGAGACGGCCTGCGCCGAGCGTGGCCTGGACTGGAAGACGGTGAGCGCCAACAACCAGGAGTACCAGCAGCAGCAGGGGCCGGAGGGCCCGGGGTTGGGGCTGCCCGGCGAGGGCGACGACCAGGGCCAGGGTGGGGCGCCCCAACCACCGGGAACGACGATGGGGCGGGACAGCCTGGGGCGGCGGCACCGGATCCGCTCGCCCGGCGGTGGGGAAGGGGGTGGGGCCGGGAAGCCCGCACCCTTTCGGCCGCGGCTTGTCGGAGGCTAAGGACGCCGGGGGCCACGGGTCGGACAAGGGCGACGGGGGCGGAAACAGCGGCGGCAGTGGGGAGACCGACAAGGCAGCCGCACGTCAGCAGGCCGTGGCCGCGCACCGTGCGGCAAAGGCTTCAGTCAAGAAGGCGAGCAAGCTGGCTCATGCGCTGCCGGCAGGCGAGGAGTTCCGCACCATCAAGGGCCTGGCCGACGTCCTCGAGCGCGAGTATCACCTTGTTCCCGACAAGGCTTACCCGGGACCGGAGGACAAGAAGACGCACGCGGACCGACACGCCGACGCCCAGCGCTTGCGGCAGGCGGCCGGCAAGATGGCGGTGGAGTACGCGCAGAACGTCGGGGCCGGGGAGACGCCCGACACGGAAACCGTCAACGCCCTGCGGTCCGTGGCCGCCGAGGCGCTGCGGGCGGAAAAGGGGTTCGGCGTGGCCATGGCCTACAACCGCAGGCCGACCACCGAGGCTAAGGACGCCCTGGGGCACGGCAGCGAGAAGGGCGACGGCGGCGGTGGAGGGGACGAGCCGCCGGCCACGCGCTCGGCTCAGGTGGCCTCCCTGCGCGACAAGATCAAGGCTCACCAGGCCGAGATCAAACAGCACCACGAGGCTCTGAAGACCGATGCCCGCGCCGCCCTGGCCACGTACGACCAGGCCGTGGGGGAGATCAGCGACAACATCAACGCCATTGCCAGCGACCCGGACGACCCCGACCCCGGCCACGCCGAGTTCGGCCGCGCCTATGGCGACCTGGAGACGCTGTATCAGGAGTACGATAGTGACGCTCCGATCGGGGAGCGGGTCGCCGCGCTCAAGGAACTGGGCGGTCACGCCGGCGGTATGCTGGCCCTCCTGGACAAGCTATCCCCCAAGGGTGAGATCACCCAGGCCGAGCTGGACGAGACGCGCACCGCCCTCCAGGGCATCGTCGCCAAGACGAAGACGGCACGGGGCGCTCTGAAGGACTACGTCAACCACCGCCGCGAACTGCGCGCCATCAAGGACGTGGGCGAGGCCCTGGAAGAGGAGGTCCGCCACAAGGGCAAGGGCAAGGGCGGCGGCCAGTTCATCGGGGGCTCCGGTGGTGGGGGCAGCAGCACGACCGGCAAGGCCGCCGGCAAGCTGCTCGGCACCGTCAAGGGCGAGGTGGCCGACGTGGGCCACGGCCTGGCTGCCGGCGCCCAGGCCGCCGGCCAGGCCGAGCACGCCGTCCGGCAGACGGTCGCCCGGAACCTCGACCGGCTGCCCGGCCCGGTGGCCCGTGGTGTCCGCCGCGTGTGGAACGTGTCCATCGCCACGTTCTCGGCCGGCTACGACGCCGTGAAGGCTTACGGGGTGGAGAACGGCAAGAGCCCCGAGCAGGCCGAGCGGATCGCCGGCATCGTCAGCACCGTGGACACCCTCCTGGCCAAACCCGCCGTCCTGGTCGCCGAACTGGCCGGCATCCCGGGGCTGTCGTTCGTCGCTGGCATGGTGCCCATCGCCAGCGCCGCCTATCTGGGGGTGGCGGCCGTGCGGCACCCCCGCAAGGTGCTGAAGGCGGCTCATGCGGCGCTGGGGGGGTTCCTGGACCGGGTGAAAGACCCGGAGAAGTACAAGGCCACGGCGACGAAGGAGAGCAAAGACTCCTCAGGCCACGAGCACAAGGGCAGCGGTCCAGGGGGAGGTCAGTTCACGGGGGGTTCAGGAGGCGGTGGAGGTGCGGCTACCGGCGACAAGGATGCCGGTGTGTCCGTGTCCGTCTTCGGTGACAAGGCGAAGGTCCACGCGAAACTGCAAGACCTGTTCGGGCCTTCCGGCACGCCCGAAGGCGCGGCGCGGGCGGCCGGTGCGCCCGCTGGCGCGGAGGCCGACGTGTCGGTGCGTCCCAACGGTACGCTGCTGGTCGAGTGGTCTCACGAGGGGCACGACGCGGTTGCCACGAGGATTTTCTCGAAGGAGGGGGGCAGCCTGGTCTGCAAGAACCAAAGCATTGAAATTGGCAAGAAGGCTCGCGGTCGCGGACTGGGCACGCAAATATTCACTGGCCAAGTGAAGGCGCTGGCGGCCCTCGGGGTTACGAAGATCGTGGCCGAGGCGGCACGGAGCGACGATAAGAACGGCTACTACACCTGGGCACGCCTGGGGTACGACGGGGCAATCCCGGCGGGGACGGCCGCCAAACTGCCGGCGGCGCTGAAGGGGGCGAAGACGGTCCAGGAGCTGCTCCTGAAGCCTGGCGGGCTGGCGGCCTGGAAGGAGCACGGGGAGACGTTCGCGGCGGAGTTCGGCCTCGCCGCCGGGTCGGCCTCGAACACGGTATTTGGCGCCTACCTGGCCGAGAGGAGGAAACGATAGCCGCTGAGGAAATTGATCTGTCGCCCGAGGAGGAGTCCGCCCTGGACCGCGCCTGGCGTCTCCTCATTCTTGCGTCCCGGCCGACCGCCGAGGCCAAGGACGCCACCGGGCACGAGCACAAGGGTGAGGGTGAGGGAGGAGCGTGTTTTGACTGTGATGGGGCCGGGTATGTGTCAGACAAATCGAAGGGGGGCAAACCATGAGCGCACCCCCCACGTTCGACCAGGACGCCGTGGCCGCCCTGTGGGAGAAGCTCGACAGCCTGGACGACGACGGCCAGGAGTGGTTTACCGCCCTGGTGTATGCCGCCCTGGACCGCACCGGGGGCGACCTGTCGCAGGCCGTCCTACTGGCCTCGGGGGCCCTGGAGGAAGCACAGACGATGCCCGAGAGCAAGGTTCCCGAGCCCGTGCCGGTCCCCGAGCAGCAGCAGCCCGTGGTGGTCAACGTCCACCCCCAGATCGTGGTCAACGTGCCCGAGCCCGCCGCAGCACCGCCCGCGCCGGCAGCCGCGCCGCGCCGCGTGGTGCGGACCGTCGAGCGCGACGAGGAAGGGAACATCACCCGGATCGTGGAGGAGACGCAGGATGCCCCGCCAGCCGACCCTGAGTGACGCCGCCGCCAGCGCCGCCGCCGATGCCGTGGCCCGCCTTCTCGACGGTGGCGTCTTGTGGCTCAATTCCCAGGACGTCGTCCTGGCCGAGCTGCGTTTCGCCGCGCCTTGCGCCCCTCCCGCGATAGACGGATTGGTGGTCTTCTTCCCGCTGACCGCTCCCTGCCTGATATCGGGGCGGGCGTCCTGGTTTGTCGCCATGCGAGGCGACAATGAGACCCACGTCTTCTCCGGCCAGGCCGGCACGTCCGACGCCGACCTCGTCCTCGACTCCGTGGAGCTGGCCGTCGGCATGGCCGTCATAATCAGCAGTTTCACTTATACTCAACCGAAGTCGTGGCCCGCGTAATTGAGGAGGGAGCACATGGCCTTCCCGGCAACTCAATCGCCTCTGGACCGTGCCTTACTGGACGTGCAAACGGCCGCCCGCGCCCTCAAGCAGCAGGCGACCGACGCCCGCGCCGCCATGCTGGCGGGGCCGGTCAGCGCCAACCTCGTCACGCAGATTTTCGAACAGTGCCGGTTGGCCAAGGTGGCGTTTACGACGGCCGCCGCGGTGCCGAACCTGGGCACCTATGCCCAGACGCAATTCGCCAACGCCGGGCTCGACATCGTGGCCGAGTTCAACACCATGAGTGCGGCCGTGGATGGAGTGACCAGTTGGGTTACGGCAAATTTCCCCGCCAGCGGGGGCTATGTCCTGAAGGACACCATCAGCGCCGTCAGTGGGCTTCAGGCGCGGGCCTTTACCACGTCCGACACGGCAGGCCTACAAACCGCCCTGGCGACCCTGATCGCCGCCATCAACTAGAGGGGGCCCGGCATGGCCAGCCAGGGGCCGTTGAGTCCGAGCGTGGGGACCGACGTATCGTTCTCCGGTGCGTTTTTCAACTGGAGCACCCCGGGCAACATAACGGCTCAGGATAACACTTACGCTACGGATACGGCGATTGGCGATCCGGCAGCGCAGAATATCGTCTCGCTCGTGAAGGGGGGCACAGTCTCCGGGAGCAACCTGTCTACCGGGGCCACCATCCCTGCCACCGACACGGATACCTACACGTCCTTTGGTGGGACGAGTAATTTGTGGGGTCTGACGCTGGCGGTGGCTGACGTGAACGCGAGTAACTTCGGCTGGGTAGCCAGTCTGGCGCACGCGGGCAGTATCACCCATTACCTCCAGGCGACCGGGTTCGGGTTCACGATCCCGACAGGGGCGACCATTAACGGCGTGCTGGCAGAAGTGGATTGGAGCGGTGGTTCCGGCACCCACCACGTCGATCACATGCGGCTGACGGTATACTACACGCCGGTTGGGGGCCTGCTGCTTCGCAGAAGAAAGGCGGTGCTGGGATGGTAGTCCCCCCGGGCGCGACCTCAATTTCGGTGGACGTGTTCTTTGCCGACGACACCGGAGCGGCTGTAACCGGCAAGGTGGCCGCCGACTTCCCGGTCTGCAAGTGGAGCGGTGGTTCCAACACGGCCGACACGACCATTACCCTGTCGGACCTGGCGGCCATCACCACGGCCCACCCCAACGACAACACGGCGGGCGGGGTGAAGGAACGTGAAGGCGGCTGGTACAGGTTGGATCTGCCGAACAACATGCTGACGTCGGCGGGCCGGAAGACGCTCACTTTTGCGGAGACGACCAACAAACGCCTCCTGGCCCCGTTCGTGGACTGCCAGTACGTCCAGGGGGACGTGCGACAACTGCTCGGCACGGCCTGGCTCACTCCGGGCACGGCCGGCACCCCGGACGTAAATGCGAAGCTCTGGAACGGGCTGACCACGGTGGCCCTACCCCTGGTCCCCACAACGGCCGGGCGCACGCTGGACGTGAGCGCGACCGGCGAGGCGGGCCTGGATTGGGCCAATGTCGGGAGCCCGACAACCTCGCTCGCCCTGACCGGGACGACCATCGCCGCCACCCAGAAGGTGGACATCGAGACGATCAAGACCAACCCCGTGGTGAACGCGGGCACGGTCACCTTTCCGACGACCGCGACTCTGGCGAGCACCACGAACATCACTGCCGGCACCATCGCCACGGTCACGGGGAACGTGGGCGGGATCGCCGGCACAACTCAGACCCTGGACGCCTTGCAAACGGCCCTGGCGTCAGCGCACGGCGCCGGCTCCTGGGCCACGGCCACGGGGTTCGCCGTCGCCGGGGACGCGATGACGCTGACCAGCGGCGAGCGGAACGCCGTGGCCGCGGCGCTCCTGGCCCTGGCGGACGGCATCGAGACGGGGTTGACGCTGAAGCAGGCCCTCCGGCTGGTGGTGGCCGGCATCGCCGGTAAGCGCTCCAACTCAGGCACGGCCACGGAGACCTACGATGCCGCCGGGAACCCCGGGACGCCGCGCATCGTCGGCAACCTGAACGCGAGCGGCGACGGCACCCCAACCCTGACCCCGTGAGGCGACCATCAGAATCATTTTCGACCTGACTGGAACCGTCGCAACCGCCCGAATTGAGGCAGAAAACGGCACTGTTTTTTCGGAAGAAATTGTTGCCGTCGGCCTCGTAAACGGCACGACTGTCTGGGAAACCACACTCCCCTATCCCCTCGTGGAAGACGGCCGCGTGCTTTACCGGGTCAAGGTCGAGGTGGACACCTCTCCCATGACGGCACCCCAGCCCTGACCCCATGAGGCGACCATGCGGCAGTACGCCGGGCGTCAGTGGTTGGGCCGTTCGTTCGTCGGTTGCCAGTGGGCCGGGCCCGCGGCGATCGTGCCCGCTGGCCCCAAACGCCAGTACCTCGGCCGCCAGTGGGCCGGGCGCCAGTGGGCCGACCTGCTGTGGCGGGGGGCTACCGTTCCCGGCCCGACGCCGCCAACCCCAACACCCCCGGCCGCGGGGGGCAGCGATGGCGGAGGTGGTGGGCCCTTCCGGGTGCGTCGCAAGCCCCGCAAGCTGCCGGCCAGGCCACCCGCCCCGCTGCCGGTCCCGGACGTTCAGCACCGCCGCCGCCGCGAGGAAGACGAGTTGCTCCTGCTGGGGGCGCTATGACCCCGTTCCGCACCGCTGCCGACCGCGCCAGCCTCGCCGTGGACCGGGCCATCGCCCATCTGTGGCGGGAGCTGCTGGCCACTCTTTTGGCCGCCAGCCCCGCAGCGGTCCACAACGGAGCGGTGCGCGTGCTGCGGCGCGTGGGGCCGGCCATTGCCCGGGAGATGACGGACCAGCTGGCCGCGCTCTACTACCACGGGCACCAGACGGCGGCCTCGGCCTTGCCCGTGTCCGTGGGCGAGGCCGTGACCCCGCGGCTGCCCCTGCTCGCCGCGGGAGACACAACGGAGGCGCTGCACGCCTGGCTGGCCTCCTTGCTCGGGATGCCGCCGCCGGCCGCCTTCGGCCGCCTGGCGGTTTCCCCGCTCCCGACCGGCGGTCACCGTGCCAATTCCGGCAGTGGCGTGCTTACCTTGCACCAGGACGACCTGGCCGCCTACAACCGCGCCGCCCGCAAGGACACTGCCGCCTGGACGAAGACCGAGGCGGACGCCGTTCATGTCGTCGTCCACGAGACTCTGCACGACTACACCCGGCCGGGCCTGGGCGACCCACGCGCACCGGCCTCTTCTGCCGCCGAGGCCGTGACCGAAACGCTGGCCCGGGCTGCCTTGCGTGGGGCCGGCTACCGGAAACCGTTCCGCGTGGGCAAAATGTACGAGCATGCCGCCCTGGCCCTGGCCGAGGTCGCCCGCGCCTCCGGGACCAGCCCGGAGGCGCTGGCCGCCACCCTGGCCCCACTGGACGCCGGCGGGATGCGTGCCCATCTGGAAACGCTGCTCGGCAAGCCGGGGGCCGGACTGGCTGCGCTCGACCTGATTCACCGGCCCGCGGGCCGTAGCCGGGCGGAGCTGCGCAAGGCTTCGGTGGCCCTGGCCGTGCGGCCCCCGGTGCGGAAGCCTCCGTCCGCCCCGCCTGCCGTTCTCAGCATCAGCACGCTGGTACTGCCCCCACCCCCTGAGCCCGTGGTGCGCGCCTGGCTCGCCCAGTTTGTCCGCCCCGCCGACTGGCAGACCCTCGGCACCCCCACCGACCGCAGAATGCCCGAGGAGCTGGCCAACGTCCTGGCCAGCGGCAAGGCTCGGGGGCTTGGTCAGCGCGAGCTGGCCCTCGAGGTCCGGCCGCACCTGGACGGCTCGCGGGTGCGGGCCCGCCGTGCCGCCCGTACCTTCGGGATCCACGCGGCGCACTCCGGGCAACTGGACGCCTGGGAAAGCCTGGGCGACCTCGTCATCGGCTATACCCTGCACAGCGCCAAGGTGCCGCTCTCCCGGCCCTGGCATGTGGCCCGCGACGGCCGGGAATACTACCGCCACCCCGGCCCCGGCCAGGACGGGCTAGAGAAGTGCCCGCACCCGCCCCTGGAGCCGGCCGACCCGGCGGAACGGCCGGCCGGTACGTCGCACATCGCCTTCAACTGCCTCTGCTATGTCACCCCCATCCTGAGAGAACCATGAACTACGTCGTTCCCCCGCCCCTGTTCATGATCGTCTGCCCCCGCTGCAACGTCCCGGCGCTGCTCCTGGGCCCGCCGCCGCAGTTCCTGCGCTGCCCGTGCGGCGAGGTGCTCGTGGACCGGCGGCCGCCCGACCCGCTGGGCGGCGAGACCCTGGTCCTGCCTCCGGAGCGCCCCGGCTGCTGAACCGGATTTGTTCCCCGCCGCCCTGTCCGGCCACAATCCCATCATGGGTGCGAGTCCTTCCTCCGTTGTGAAGCCCGGCCGGCAGCCCCGCACGGGGACCGGCCGGGTCGTCTCGCTGCGCGAGGACATCCGCGGCCGGCCCCAGGCCGTGGACGTGGCCGCCGGCGTGATCAAGGGCGTCAAGGTGCTGGGCCTGGTCAGCGACAACGGCCGCCGCTACCTGGCCGCCGCCGTCGCCACCGCCGCTCCGCTCTACGAGGGCAAGGGGGTGTACCTCGACCACCCATCCCGGCCGCACGAGCAGCGCTCGGCCCGCGACCGGATCGGTTGGCTCGAACACGTCCGCGTCGAGAGTGACGGCCTGTACGCCGACCTGCACCTGCTGACCAGCGACCCGGCGGCCGCCAAGATCCTGGAGGCCGCCCGCAAGCGCCCCGAGCTGTTCGGCTTGAGTCACAACGCCGAAGGCAAGGGCGAGCAGCAGGACGGCGTCTTCGTCGTCTCGGAAATCACCGAGGTCCGCTCGGTCGATTTGGTCGCCGACCCCGCCACCAACAAGAGCCTGTTCGAGGGCCGACGCATGGGCCGCACACTCCGCCAGCTGATCGAGCAGAGCAAGGTCAAGCCCGCCCTCAAGGCCCGCCTCCTGGAGATGGGCGACATGGGCGAGGCCGACGACACGCCTCTGGGCGACATGCCCGCCCCCGAGCCGCCCCCTGACGCCGGACCCGACGAGGGCGACTGGAAGCAGTGCCTGGTGGACGCCATCGGCAAGCTGGTGGACTCCGGCGACGAGGCCGACCACAAGCTGGCGTCGAAGATCATGCGCATGCTGAAGCCGGGTGCCGCCAAGGGCGGGGAAGAGAAGGACACGGAGGAGTCCGACGACGACGAGCCCAAGGAGAAGAAGGACAAGGGCGACGACAAGGACGACAAGGAGAAGAAGGACAAGGAGAAGAAGACCGAGGAGGGCCGGCGCGTGCAGACCACGGGAACCGTCTTGACCGAGGCCCGGGCCAAGCAGTTCTGTGCCCTGGCCGGCCTGGAGCCGTCGAAGGACGTCCTGGAGGCCCTGGCCGGCACCCCCGAGGACAAGGCCCTGGCGGTGCTGGGCTTGCTCAAGAAACAGGCCACCCGCCCCGGCAGCGCCCCGCGCTCCTCGGGCAGCCTTACCCGTCCGGTCCAGGAAAGCCGTCAGCCCAAGGACGCGAAGGAACAGGCCACCATGTTGCTGAGGGGGTGACCCGATAGGGATGGAGAAGACGGACGTCCACGACGCCCTCCGCCTGCGGCGGACGCACGGCTACCTGGAGGAGTGGAACAACTACACCTCCGGGGGCCTGTTCACCACCACGACCGGCGGCAGCGCCACCGCCACGGCCGGCAACAGCACTTTCGGCATCCTCACGCTGGCAGCCATCGACAGCTCGCTCAACCGCGAGGTCTATGTCGCCACGACAAACGCCTTGTTTGCCCTCACCGCCAGCCACAACCTGTATGCCGAGTGCTTCTGCCAGTTCGCCGAGGCCAACACCAATAAGGCCAACGTCGCCTTTGGCTTCATGAACTCCGTCGGCGCCGCCTCCATGCAGGACACCACCGGCGAGCCCAAGACCACGTTCTCGGGCGCCGTCATCTACAAGGTGCCGGGTGGCACCGTCTGGAAGACGTGCAGCTCGGTCGGCACGACCCAGACCGTCACGACCAGCACCACGACCGCCGGCGGGGCCGCCTATCACCGTTTGGCTATCGAGATCAACCCCGTCAGTGCCACCCTTGCCGAGGTGACCTACTGGGTGGACGACGTGCAGCTGCAGGCCGCCGGTGGCCGGCCGGGCCAGAGTCTCATCAAGGACCAGCTGACTTACACGGGCGCCGTCAACATGCAGCTTTTTGCCTGCCTGAAGAACGGCTCGACCACCCCCGAGACGCTGCTGGTGGACTACATGGCGTGGGAGCAGCTGCGGGCGCTGTTCGTCTAACCGAGGAGTGACCCGATAGCGTTCATCAACTGCGCGACCCTGACCGAGCAGTACAAGAAAGAGCCGGAGCGCTGCGTCCAGCAGCTCCAGGAGAACCTGGCCGACGGCACGCTGAAGCCCGACCACTTCAGCTTCCGCGACCTGTTCGTCGCCTTGCACCCGGAAGGCCGGGGCCGCGAGCTGCTCTATGAGATCAGCTTCGGCCGCTCGGGCGGCAAGCGGGCCTCGCTCGTGGAGGCCGCCAGCTACGTCTCCACTGGAGATTTTTCTAATATTACTGGGCAAATACTCTTCAACAAGATCAAGGAGGGCTACGACGACCCGACCCTCCTGTACCCGCAGCTGTGTACCGTGGTGCCGACGGAATTCCTGAACGGCGAGCGCATCCCCGGCGTCGGCGGCATCAGCCCCAGCATGATCGAGATCGTGGGCGAAGGGAAGAAGTACCCCACGCTCGGGCTCAATGAAAACTGGCTCGACACGCGGGCCACGGTCAAGCATGGTGCCGAGCTGGGGTTCACCCGGGAAAGCATCGTGGCCGACCGGACAGGCTTGCTCCTGAAGCAGGGGAGCGATTTCGGCCGGGCTGCCGGCGTGGTGGTCGAAAAGGAAGTGATCGACGTCGCCACCGCCAGTAACTCGAACAACAGCTACAACCGCAACGGGGTGAGCACCAACACCTACTTGACGTCGGGCGCCTACATCAACGACCAGACCGGCAACGCCCTGGACGGCTCAGCGAACGAGTGGCGGGCCATCGAGAAGGCCGACCTGCTGTTCGACGCCATGATCTCGCCGGACACCGGCGAGCCCATCGGCGTCCCGCAGTCCCCGGGTCTGCTGGTGCCCAGCGCGCTCCTGAAGACCGCGGAGCGCATCGTCCACGCCACGGCCGTCCAGACCGTGGACCTGCGGGCCCAGGCGACCACGATCCGCACCGACGGCGCTAACCCGCTCGGCACCCGCCGGCCGCAGATCCTCTCGAACCAGTATGTCAAGGCCCGCACCAGCAGCACCAGCAAGTGGTACTACGGCGACTTCAAGCGGGCCATTTACTGGATGCAAGTGTGGGCCATCGAAACCCTGGCCGCCGCGAGCAACGACGAGGTGAGTTTCACGCAGGACATCTGGAGCCGGACGCGCGTGAGTTACCGGGGCGTGGGCCAGATGGCTGAGCCGCGGTTCCTGGTCAGGAACGACACCTGAGCGAGGGCACGATGGCGAAGGACAACGAGAAAAGGCCCGACGTGGTGGAGGTGCCCGCGGCCCTCTGGCAGCAGCTCCAGACCCGCCTGGAGACCCTGGAACACGCCGAGCGCATCCGCCAGGAGGCCGGCGCGTTCGGCCCCGCGAAGGTGATCCTGGACCCCGCTTACGAGGCCTGGAAGATGGAGGCCGCCCGGCCCGCCCAGGCCCGCAGCCAGGACGTGGCCGACCGTAGGTATGGCACGGCCGCCCCCCGCTTCCGGTGCCGTCTTGACAGCACCGCCCCCGACGGCAAGCCCGGCCCGGCCGTCGGCGAGCACCCCGAGCTGGTGGTGAGCGCCCACAGCGACCTGGAGGCCCAGGCCCGTTACCTGGAGCTGGCCGGCATCCGCAAACACGACTATCGGGTGGTTGCCCTGCCCGTGGCCGCCTGAACGATCCCGACGACCCAAGAGGAGTCCCCCGATAGCAGACCCGATTCAACCGCAGGTGACCACGGTTACCTTCAAGGGCACCGGCTCCGGCGGCAACTCCGTCTATCAGGAGATGACCAACCTGGGGTCGCAGCGCTTCTGCCAGCTCGAGGCCCCTGGCTTCGAGATGGGGCGCTCCGGCCGCAGCTTCGCCGGTGGCCTGCAGCTGGTCACCAGCGCCATCGTCCCCCTGGTGGACCTGCCCACGACCGGCGGTGCCGGCACTGCCTGCCTGTTCAATGGCGCCAACCCCGGGGCCAACCCGCCCCGCTACCTGGCCGTCAAGCGCATCAGCTTTTCTTACGGTTCAGGCACCGCGGTCGCCTTCGGCACCAGCCTGTTCGCCGGGGTGACCCCCAGCGTGCTGGCGACCGCGATGGTGGCCAACGGCACCAACTGGTCAATCCAGGCGACACGCGGCACCGGGGCCAGCGTGGCGTTCCTGGCCGCCGCTCAGACCATCCCCGCGGGTACCGCCTGGATGCTGCTGGGCGGCATCGCGCACGGGGCCGCCACGACGATGGCTTTCGGCTACACGGTCGATATCAGCGCCCACCCGTTCATCGTGCCGCCCGGTTTCGCCCTGACCTTCGGCGCGCTGGCCGGCCTGGGCACCACGGCCAAGTACCTGTTCAGCCTGAGCTGGGACGAGTGCGAGGCCATCCTCCCGTAACCGCGGCCGGGGCCTGAGCCTCGAAGGAGACTACCGATAGCGGACCCGATTCAGTATCAGGTAACGGCCGTGGCCTTCAAGGCCACGGGCTCCGGCTCGGGCCTTGTGGGCGAGCTGTCCAACCTGGGCGACGACCGCATGGCCCAGCTGGAGGCGCCCGGGTTCGAGATGGGCCGCTCCGGCCGGTCCTTCGTGGGCGGGCACAGCTTGATCGCCGGGGCCATCAGCCCCGTCTCCGACCTGCCGACGACGACGGCGCCGATGGTGCTGTTCAACTCGGCACCCACCACCGGCAACAAGTGCCTGGTGGTTAAACGGCTATCGTTCAGCTACTCCACCTCCGGCACGATCTCCGCCTTCGGCAGCGTCCTGTTCGCCGGCGTGACCCCGTCGAAACTGGCCACGGCCCTGGTCGCCAACGGGGCCACCAACTTCCGCACGCAGGCGACACGCGGCACCGGGACGGCGCTCGGCTTCGTGGACGTGGCCAAGACGATCGCTCAGCCGACCTGGCAACTCCTGGGCGGCATCGTCCACGGGGCTGAGACGACGATGAGCATCGGCTACACGGTGGACCTGTCCAGCCACCCCTACGTCGTGCAGCCGCAGTTCGCCCTGGCGTTCGGCGTCCTGTCCGCCATCGACACCGTGGGCGCCACCACGCCCCTGTACATCCTGTCCGTGGCGTGGGATGAGTGTGAAGCAACTTTGCCCTAGTTAGCCACCTGATAGGTAGGAGATCGGACCGTGGAGCAGCAGATCATCATCACCGTGGACGAGCAAGGCGGGGCGAAGCTGGAGCCAACGCCGCTCCCGGTTGATACCGTCGTGCTCGTCCTGGAGAAGCTGAAGTTCCTGCTGCTGGCCCAGACGCTGCGGCCGCAGCCGCAGCGGCCGCAGATCGTGCGTGGCGGCCTGCTGCCGCCCCTGAACGGGGGCTGAGACACCCCAGGCGGGCCAGAGCCCACACGGGTTTTATCTGCCTGTGGCGCCGGGGGCGGCACCCGGGCCTGGTACTGACGAGGCGATCATGGCCCTGACCCGAGCCCAGAACCTGGACGTGGCCATTGACAACGTGGTCGCCCGCATCCTCGAGGTGACGTCGAGCCCCAAGCCCAACTACACCCTGGACGGCGAGCAGTACGAGTGGAGCGATTACCTCGACATGCTCAACCGGCAGTTACTCGTCCTGGAACAGGCCCGGCAGCGGGCCGACGGACCGTTCGAGGTCCGCAGCCGAGGCATCTGACCAAGAGGAGAACCGATAGCGAATCCGCGATGCTACGCCATCGAAAGCCAGAACCCGGTGGCCTCGGCCACCAAGACGGCCCTGGTCGTCAGCTCGACGTCCGCCATCCGGCCCGAGTTCTACGACATGTTGTTCGGCAGCTCGGCCACCCCCGCTGACAACGCGCTCACCATCTTCGTGCAGCGCTTCACCGCCGCCGGCACGAGCACGGCCTACGTGCCGCCGCCCCTGGATCCCGGCGACCCGGCCGCCACCGCCGTCGGCGGCATCACGCACACCATCGAGCCCACCTACACCAGCGCCAAGGTGGTGTTCCACCTGGGCTTGAACCAGCGCGCCAGCCACCGCTGGATCGCCGACCCGCGCGGGCCGCTCAAGATGCCCGCGACGGCGTCCAACGGCCTGGGCGTGTACTGGGTGCATGCCTCGTTCACCGGGAACGTCGAAACCTGCGTCTACTTCAACGAGTGACGGGGGAGGCCGATGCGCCGCTGCTGCCTCTGCGACCTGGCCCCGCGGCGTGACGACCCGATGAGGATGGTGCAGTATCCCGGCTCGGACGGGGGGACGGTAACCGCCACGGCCTGCACCCCGTGCGCCGCCCGCGTCCTGGGCCTGCCCCCCGTGGCGGCCCAGGTCCACCCGCCCGGGCGCAACCTGCCGTTCGTGGTCTGCGGCCTCTGCCGGCTGGCGGCCCGGGACGACGACCAGGGCACGCAGGCCATCCGCCTGCACCCGGACGACCTGGCCGCAGTCCGCGGCATGGTGCATCCCGTGCGCCCCGAGGCTCCCGGCTGCTACGCCGCCTGCCGGGAGTGCGTGAACTGGTGGCGGCCGGTGATCGAGGCCCGCCTACGCACGTCCGGCGTCCTGGGCGACTACGAGCCCTTTACCCCCAGCCACCTGCTCTGAGGCTCCCGTGGAACGACACACCGCACCCACCGGCCAGCGCTCGGGCATCCTGGTCACCACCCCCTATGACTCCGACAAGGTGACGCAGTCAGACACCGTGCAGTGCTGCCACTGCGGCGCAACCTGGGTGTTCATCCCGGGCTCGGGCAAGACGCGCGGCCGGTGCTTCCTCTGTAACGGTTTCACCTGCGGGCCCGCCTGCCCGGCGGGAACGGGCTGTGTACCCCAGGATCGCTACCTGCAGAACATGGAAGAGGGCCGGCCCGACGACTACCGGCCGGTCGTGGTCAGCACCGCCGGGTTGATCCTGCCCGGCTAACGGGAGGGCCCGGCCGTGGTGTTCAACCCGAATCAGCTCGACTGGTTCCACCCCACCTACACCCGGACGTCAGCGCTCGGCCGGTCCGTCCCGGCCCTCTACCAGGCCGACCCTACCGCTACCGTGATCCAGGCCGCCCTGGACGTCACCAGCGGCCTGGCCTGGACCGGGCAGCCGCTGGGCCCCCGGCCGCGCCACGCCCAGCCCGTGCTACTCCTGGGCACGGGTGAGCATGTGCCGGTGCTGTTGCTGGAGGCCGACGCGCAGCTGCCCACCTGGAGCGCCGCCCTGTCCGCGCCCACGGGTGATCCGGGGCCGTGGGACTGGACGCTGACCGTACCCTGGCAGGGGCCCGCACAGACGCCACCGCTACCGCCCCGCCGACCGGCGCCGGGACCGACTCCGGTCCCGTTCCTGGTGCCCGTGCCCGACGACTCCCCGGCGGTCACCGCCCTGCTCGCTCCCTTTGTCGCCCGGCTCGGGCCTCGCCGGCAGGCGCCGACGGCGGCGCTGCCTCCGTTTGCCCTGCCCGTCCCGGATGCGCCCCAGTCGTTCGCCGGTCCGCTCGTCCCGACCGCTGGCGGGCCCCCGTCCCGCCCCCGTCCCCGCGAGGCTCCGACCCCCGTTCCGTTCGCCGTACCCGTCCCCGACGAACCTCTGGCGAGCCTGCTGGCCCCGGCCGGTCCCGCCCGCCCCAGCCGGCCCGTCCGAGGACGGGAGGGCATGACCGACCCCCTGCCGGGCGAGGTGCTGGCCGACTTCGTCCTGCGCGACCTGTGGAACCAGGCCCCGGGCCGCCCGCGCGTGCCGCCCGCGCCGCCGGTACGCGACCCGGGGACGCTGCCGCCTCCCGACGCCGGCGTGGAGCCCCTGACCCTGTGGGCCGCGCCTCCCGAGCCCCGTCCCCTGCGCCCGCGCCCCGCCACCGCCACGGCGGCCCCCGACCAGGGTATCGGCTGGGCCCTGACGCACTTCCACGGCGCCGGCTGGGCCACCACCCCGGCCACGCCCCGACCCGGCCGCCGCCTGCTCGACACGCCCCCACCCCTGGCCGAGTGCCCCGGTGGCGAGCCCCTCATCCTGACCCCGGCACCGGCCCCGCCCGTACCCCGCCGGCGTCCCGCCGACCTGCCCCACGGCCGGACCGTGGGCACCCCCGAGCCGGGCCTGGACGACCTGGCCGCGTGGCTGGTCCCGGCCGCTCCGGGCGCCGTGCGCCGGCCCGGACCCGTGCCGGTGCCGCCTCCCTCGCCCCTGCCCACGGCCAACACCTGGGCCGACGTGCTGCTGGCCTGGTTGCCCGCTGGGGCGCCCGGAGCGGCACGGCCCCGCCCAACCCTGGCCCCTGCCGGACCTGACGCCGCCGCCGAGGAGCTGCAGGCCGGACTGTGGGATGCCACCCTGGCCCCGACGCCCGCGCTGCGCACCACCCGCCCACGGCCTGCTCCACCCCCGCCCGTGCCGGTCACGCCCCTCGACCCGGCCGGCATCGACGTCCTGGCCGCCTCCCTGGCCCCCGTGGCCCTACCGGCCAGGCCCGTACGCGGTGTCCGCACCGGCCCCTCACCGCCCCTGCCGGACACGCTCGACGCCGGGCCCGACGTCCTCTGTCCCACCCACGACGCCCTGACGCCGCGGCCCAGACCCTCCTTGCGCCCCCCGGCACCCGGGCACGCCGGCCGTGCCGAGCTGGACCCGACGTCGGCCGACGCCCTCGGAGCCGACGTCCTGACCTCGACCCGGACCAGCACCGGAGCGCTGCCGCCGGCACGCCCGCGGCCCCGGCTCACAGGCCAGTCCGGCCGGGAAGAACTGGACCCCGCCGCGGCCGACGCCGTACTGGCCCTTCTGGGCGCCGCCCCGGACGCCGGCTCGCTCCCCCGACCCCGACCGGTGCGCTCCGGAGCGCAGGCCGGCGTCAGCCTGGACCCCGTCACCGTGGACTACCTGTTCGCCGCCATTGGCCAGCAGGCCGCCGCCCGGCTGGCACCCCGGCCCCGGCCGGCCCCCGTACCGTCCCCCACCGTGCCCACCGCCGAGGAGGCCACCGCCCAGCTGCCGCACCCGCACCCGCCCGACCGGACCCCCGCCCGGCCCCCCGTCCCGCCCGCCGCGGCCACCGCCCTCGGGGCGCGCCCCGACGACGTGCTGCTGCCCACCCTGGTCCCCGGCTGGGTGGCGGCCCCCGGCCAGCGCACCGCGCACCCGGGGGCCACGGCCGCCGCTACCCCGGCCACGCCGGGCGTGGGGCCGCAGGACGAGACGCCCGCCCTGGCCTGGCTGGCCCCCCAGCCCACCCGCTCCGTCGTGCGCCCCGTCCCCACCGTGGCTCCGGCCGGACCGCCCGCCTCCGAGGACGCGGTGGCCCTCGGCCTGACCGTCACCCCGGGGCCCTACTACGCCGTCGCCGGCGACGTGTTCTGCGCCGGGGCCGTCGCGGGCCAGGTCGTCAGCGAGTAGGATGGAGAGCATGACCACCGCAGCCGACTTCCTCCCGGCCATCCTCGCCGACCCCGACGACGACACCCCGCGCCTGGTGCTCGCCGACTGGCTGGAGGAGTCGGGCACGGACCCGCTGCGGGCGGAGTTCATCCGCGTGCAGGTGAAGCTGGCGACGGTTGAGGCGCGCCTCGGCACCGCAGACGAGATGTTCCGGGACAAGGGTGATAGGGACGCCTTCCGCCACCGCGAGTGGGAACTGCTCTGGGCGACCAGCCATCTTCGCCACCCCCTGTGCGGAGAGCGGCCGAATCTCTTCTTCTGGTCGGGTCCGGCGCTGGAACTGATTCCCAATGGGGCGAAGTACACCGACCACCTCACCTTCCGCCGTGGCTTCGTGGAGCGGGTCACCTGCACGGCCGACGACTGGGAGGAACACGGCGACACCATCGCCCGGGCACAGCCGGTCCGCGAGGTGGAGTTGACGACGTGGCCGCGCGAATCAGACGAAGGCTGCCACGGGGCAGCGGCAAGCCAATTCCTCCATGAGTTCAGGCAACGCTGGTCCAGCATTACATTCACGCTGACAGACGATGCGCTAACCAGGATTGCCCACGCGCAAGCCCGCCGCCTTGCCGAGGCGTCCGCCCGGGGAGGAACCTGATGCGCAGCCCGATCACCGGCGTTGTCACCGCTCACAGCGGGGTTACCCTGACCGCCCGTATCCTGGGGGTTACCGGCCTCCCCATCACCCGGGCCAGCCTGACCTCCGTCTCCTGGACCGTCACCGACACCGTGACCGGCCTGGCCGTCGTCGGCGGCACCGGCGCCCCCACCGTGGCCTCGTGCGTCACGGACGCCCTGCAGCAGTCCGACCCGCGCTGGACCAAGGACAGCGCGCAGGCTCCCGGCGACGACGGCCGCTGGGGCTACAACTTCCTCCTCACCCTGCCCGCTTCCCTGTTCGTCGTGCAGACCCGCTACCAGGCCGATGTCGTGTTCACGCCGGTCACCGGCGAGCCGTTCCGGGTTGCGTTTTTGTGGACACCGGTCCGCGTTTTTGGCTGAGATTGTCCCCCGCCGCCCCCGTGCGGTAGGCTGGCAGCATGGCAGTCTACCTCGACGTGAGTCAGGATTACCTCGTGTGGGACCACCCCGTCGCCGTCGGCTACGAGGTTTCTCACCGCAGCACGCGCCAGCGGGACCAGAGCGCGCCGCCCGGCCGCTACCCCTCGAGCACCGCCAACGACCAGGACACCATCTCCTGGGCCCGCTTCCGGGCCTCCAACCGCAAGGAGCAAATGGCCTCGGGCGGCGTCTACACCGGCGAGGACAAGGCGTGTCTGTTCCCCGTGGCCGTGCTGGTCCCGGGGTTCATCCCCAAGCCCCGGGACGTCGTGATCGACCAGGACGACGGCTCCCGCTGGACCGTGCTGGAGGCCAACCTCGGCAAGCTCGACCAGACGTGGAAACTCATGACCCGCAACCTCGCCCTGGCCCACGACCTCGTGGACCGGATCGACGTGCAGCGGGCCACCCTGGCTTACGACGACTCCGGCGTGGCCGTCAAGGTGTGGCCGCCCGCCGGCGGTGTCACCCTCTACCCGCAGATCCCGGCCCGGGTGCAGCTGGTCGCCGGCCAGATCGTGGACGAGCGCGGCCTGCGCGGCTTCTCCGGCAGTCACCAGTGTTTCGTGGACCGGGAGCTGGGGGACGTCACCAACGAGGACCGGGTGCTTTTCCAGGGCCGGTACTACGAGGTCCGCGGCTACCGTCAGGCGGAGATGGTGGACCAGCTGCCGTACCTCGAACTGGAGCTGGTGCCGTGACCGAGGGCCGCCTCAACTGGGATGGCGACCGGGTAGTCGAGGCGGTCCTCGACGCCGGCTGGAATGGCCTGGTCCGGGCCGTGGTCACCTACCACGCCGAGCTGCTCCGGGTGCTGTCCGTGCCCAACGCCGGCAAGCGGATGACCCGGAAGCGCGACACGGTCGCCGGGAAGAAGGGATCGACCTATACGATCTATCCCAACCCGAGCCGGCCCGGCGAGCCACCCCGGAAGCGGACGGGCTGGCTGCAGGCGCACGTCCGGTTCGAGCTGGATCAGCCGGCGCGACGTGGCACGGCCGGCGTGGACCTGGCGGCCCTGTACGGCGTGTTCCTCGAGCTGGGCACCCGGAACATGGACCCGCGGCCGTGGCTCCTGGCCACTCTGACCCGGATGCTGCCGCAGCTGCGGGCGCTGGCGGAGGGGAGCAAGTGAGGCGGTTCCAGGGCACGGTGGCGTGGTTCTGCGAATGCCAGGGCTGGGAGCCCGTGGCGGCCTGGATCGCGGCCATCCCGTTTGCGGACTGGCCGCAGCAGACCCGCTTGACGGACGGCCAGCTGCGCCCGGCGATGGTCAGCGACCTCGCCTGGCACGGTTTCGGCGAGGTGACGGAGGAGCTGGTGCGGTTCTTCGGCAGACAGCTGCCCTGGATGCCGTACAACCGGCTTCTGTCCGTCGTGATGCCGGGGGCCGGCATCGACCCCCACCGGGACCAGCAGGCGCCCGAGTGGATCACCCGGGTTCACGTCCCGCTGCTGACCAACAAGTCGGCGTGGCTCGACTGCGGCGGCAAGAGTTTCAATCTGAAGGTGGGTTACGCCTACGAGGTCAACACGGAGGCGGTCCATGCGGCCAGGAACGAGGGAGAGACGCCCAGGGTTCACCTGATGATCGACTATAAGGAATCCTGATAGCATTCTCCTCGGAAGCGGTGGACGACGACACCCTGGCCGCCGTGCTGGCCCTGTGGCAACAGGACAACACCGACCTGCCCGCGCTGTTCACGCAGCCGCCCCAGGCCGGCCGGCTGAAAAGTCCGCAGCCGGCTCTGTACGCCCAGCTGGCCTGCGAGCCGGTCAAGCGCGAGAAGGGCGGCAGTCAGGGGCCGTGGCTGGACTGGCGGAAGGTAACCATCACCGTCCGGGGCACCAAGGCCGGAGTGGTCAGCGCCCTGGCCCTGGTCGGCGGTCGCTTCCACGACCGCTGCACCCTGACCTACCCCAGCGGGTCGATCTTCATCCGCTGGCGGCCCTTGAGCGGTGGCAAGCTGGTGCAGGACGAGAAGACCAAGGCCGGCACGGACGTGTGGCAAGGCATCGTGGACGGCGAGGTGCTCTCCGTCCGGGCAGTCTGAATACTAACCGGAGAGTAGATACCCAATCAACCCGCCTTCCTGAACGGCCCCCAGGGGCCCAATTTCCTGGGCAACTACCAGCGCGGCGACTTGACGGGGGCCAGCTTCCAGGCCAACGGCAACGGCGTGCCCGCCATCCTCAGCATCACCGGCCACAACTTCGACCTGTCCGTCATCTCGATCGACGTGACGTCCACTATCCACCAGGGCATCACGGCCAAGATGCCCACCCGCCGCGACGGCCGCGGCACCCTGAACGCGATCTTCGACCTGAACAACCCGCCCTACCTCGACCCGCCGCGCATCCTGCCCGGCGTCTTCGGCTACATGAACTTCTTCGTCGCCAGCGACCAGACCCAGTGGTTCGCCGTCCCGAGCCTGATCGTGAAAACCCACTGGGAAACGTCGGTCAACGACGTGGTCCGCTACTCGTTCGACATCGAGCTGTCCGGCCTGCTGGGGCCGGTCATCTACCCGGGCGTGCCCGGGTTCATTCCCCCACGAATCTAAGGAGTCATCGTGCTGCAGCTGGGCAAGGAATCGGAGGTCAAGGCGCTGGGCCGCACCTGGACAACCGGCCGCCTCACGGTCGGCGTCATCGAGTCCTTCCGCGACTGGGTGGCGACCCAGGAGGGCGACCCGTTCGACCTGCCGGACAAATACCTCGACCGGCTGGACCCGGCCACCGTCGCGGCCATTCTCAAGGAGGCCAAGGACACCCGCGACCAGCTGCGCGGGTTCTCCCTGGCCTGCCCCCTGGCCCAGAAGTGGTTAAAGAACGAACGCGGTGGCGCCGTCCTCATGCACCTGCTGCTCAAGGCTCACCACCCCACCGCCACCCTGGACGACGCCCTCGGCATCCTCGAGGAGATCGGCCTGGCCGCCGCCGAGCAGGTGGTGTCCGACGCCCACGGCAGTGTCCCCCGGGAGGCCGGCGCCCCAAACGGGGCGGTGGGGGTCCAGGAGCGGGCCCCCCGCTAGTCGATTGGTACGCCGTCTACCGCCGCCTCCTGCACGGCCGCTGTCGCCTGCGCCCGTGGGAGGTCCGAGCCCTGACCATTCCCGAGGTCGCCATCGCGCTGGACGAGCCCCAGGAGAACGAGGCCCAGGCGCCGCCCGAGGGGAAGCCCCTGGGGCCCGGCGGTGCTGCCGAGTACGCCCGCGCCTGGCGGGCCCTCACGCCCAGCGAGAAGAAACGCCGCATGCGGGAGGGGTGAGCGGATACCCACACTTGCGGAACTGGTGATCGAGTTCGTCGCCAAGAACGCGGACGTCGTGCAGACGGCCGTGGCCGACCTGCGCGAGGCCCTCGACGCCGCCACCCTGGCCACGACCGACCTGGGCCGGGGCGGCGAGCAGGCCGGGCAGAAGGCCGGCGCCGGCCTGGCCGCCGCCGGCGGACCCGCCCTCGGGCTGCGGAAGGTGCTCGAGGGCCTGGAGGCCACCCTGGCCGACGTGGCCCGCACGGCGGGAGCTGCGGGGGCCACCGCGGGCACGGCCCTGGCTGGCGTCGGCACCGGGGCTGCCAAGGGAGAGGCCGGGGCCCAGGGCCTACAGGCGACCCTGGCACGGTTGGGAACGGTCCTCGACGGGTTGGGCCGGACAGCGGAGGGCATGGGCCAGCAGATTGCAGCGGGCCTGGCCGGCAGCGGGGCCGGTGCCGCTGCGCTCAAGGAGCAGCTGACGCCCGTGGCCGCCGCCCTGGCCGGGCTGGGAACCGCCGCCCGCGGGACGGCGCAGGCCGTGGCCGCTGTCGGGCCCGCCGCGGGGGCCGCGGGCGCCCAGGTCGCCGCCGGAGCGGCTGCGGGTACTGCCGGAGCCCTGGACCTGAAGGACGTGCTCGCTGGCCTGGGACAGACGGCAGCCGCGGCGGGCCAGGTCGCCGCCCGAGCTTTGGCCGCTATCGGCACGGCCGGGACCGGGGCCGGGGCGGGAGTGGCCGCCGGAGCCGCCCAGGGAACGGCCGGGGCGCTGGGCCTGGAGAAGGTGCTGGCCGGCCTGCACGCGGCCCTTGCCGGGCTGGGGCAGACCGCCACGACGACCGGAGCTACAGCCGGGGCTGCCCTGGCCGGAGTGGGTGCCGGGGCCCTACAGGGCAAGGCCGGCGTGCTCGACCTGCGAGCAGTGCTGGCGGGGCTGGCGGCTGTCCTGGCCGGGCTGGGCCAGGCCCTGACGGTTGCCGGGGCTGCAGCAGCCGCCACGCTGTCCGCCGCCGCCGTGGGGGCTGCCGCGGTGGGCACGGCCACGGCGGCAGGGCTGGACCGGCTGGCGGGACAGGCCGGGGCCACGGCCCAGAAAATGGCCGCCACGGTCGCGGCAGCTGCAGAGAACCTGAAGGATTCCCTGACGGGAGCCTGGGCCGCGGCCACGGCTGCCGCGGAGAAGGCAGCTGCGGGCACGGCCACCTGGGGCGCGGCCGCTGCCGCCAACCTCAACCGGGCCAAGGTGGCCACCTTGGACCTCGCCGGGGCCACCGTCGCCATCGTCCGTGCGGCCATCCTGGCCACCGAGGGCTTTCGCGGCATGGGCGTGGCCGCTGCGGCCGCCGCTGCAGCAGCAGCCCACGCGAACGCGGCCAAGGCGGTGGCGGCAGCACGAGCCGACCCCGGTAATGCCGAGGCGGCCGAGACGGCACGCCGGGCGGTCGCTAACGCCGCCGCAGCGACGGCCACCTTCCGGGGTGAGATCGAACGGACCGTCAAGCCGTTCAAGGATCTGGCCGCCGGTGCCCTGGCCTTCGGTCAGGCCGCCACCTACGCCTTCGCCGGGGCCGCCCTGGGGCTGTACGGCCTGGTCCACGCCGGCATCGGGGCCAGCACCGCCGGCACCGTCCTGACCTACCAGTTCCAGCGTCTGTCCCGCGAGATCGCCGCCCTGTTCATCCCGCAGATTCGCGCGGCCATCGACGCCATCACGAAGCTGACGAACTGGATGCTCCACCTGACCGGCGTGCAGCAGGACAATATCGCCCGCTGGGTGATGGCGGGCGCCGCCGCCCTGGCCGTCGCCGTCCTCCTGCCCCGCGTCATCGCCGGCGTGGTGTCCCTCACCACCAGCGTCTACGCTCTGGCCATCGCCACGGCCACAATGGAGGCCACCGTTGGTGACTGGATCCCGCTCATCTCCGGAGCCGTCGTCGCCCTGGCCTCCCTGGGCGCCGGAGCCCTCGTCGCCGAGGGGGGCCTGGGCAGCCTGTCCGACGCCTTTGCCGGCCTGCAGGCCGCGTTCGGGCCGGCCCTGGCAGCGCTCGGCACCGCCTTCACAGCCCTCAGCGCCGCCGTCCAGCCACTCGTGGAGGGCATCGGCAAGGAACTGGGCGGAGCCCTGCAGCTCGTTGCCCAGCTGGCCGCAGGCTTCGCCACCAGCTTCGCCTCCCTGGTCGCGGCCCTGTCCGGCCCGGTCAAGGTACTGGCCACCGTCTGGGGCGCCCTGGGCGGGGCCATCGGCGCCGTCCTGGGTGGCGTGGCCCGGGCGCTACAAGCCGTTCAGGCCGCCCTGGCACCCTTCATCGCCGCCTGGGTTGGCCTCGTCCAGCGCTTCTACGCCGCCCTGCAGCCCCTGGCCGCCGTCGTCGCCGCCGTCTTCGCCAAGGTCGGCACCGCCCTGGCCGCCGTCGCCGCGGCCATCGGCTCCGGCCTGGCCTCCGCCTTGAAGGCCCTGGAGCCCCTGTTCCTGGCCCTGGTCGGGGCCATTACGACCGTCATCGACGCCCTGGGGGGACTGGTGACCTACCTCGCCGGCGGGCTGGGCCAGGCGATGGACGCCGCCGGCAACGCCCTGGCCAGCGTGTGGCAGCAGCTGTCCGGGCTATTCGCCGGCCTCCAGGCCCAGCTGGCCCCCGTCTTCGCCCAGATCAGCGGCGCCCTGGGCGAGGTGCTCGCCGCCCTGGCCGAACTGGGCAAGGCCCTGCTGGCCGCCTTGATGCCGGTCATCGAGGTGGCCCTGGTCGAACTGGTCGGAGGGATCAAACTGGTGGCCGGCGTGATCGGTTTCATGCTGTCGGCCCTCAAGCCGCTCGTTGACCTGTTCGTGCTGTGGGCCCGGGTGACGACCGCGGTCCTTGTCCCGGCACTCAAGCTGCTGACGCTGGAGCTGCGCGGCGCCGCCAGGCTGGCCAACCTCCTCGGGATGGGCCTGAAGCTGCCCGACTGGAAACCGCTCAAGGAGGGCGAGGGCAAGGACGCCAAGGGCAAACCCCACGGCGAGCTGGCCCTGGCCGGTGGAGGCTTCGAGGAGATCACCGACACCTGGAAGCGCGTGGCTGCCGCCAGCGTCAAGGCCACGCTCGGCAAGAATATTGACGAGCAGCAGCTGGACGTCAGCAAGGAGGCCCGGGACGAGCTGAAGAAGGTGCGCGAGATCATCGCCGGCCAGAAGCCACCCGTCATCCCCTGAGAGGAACCGCCGCCGTGCCCATCATCAATATCACGCCCTCGAACATCCAGAACCAGTCCGACATCGGCCACGGCCTGGCCAAGCTGGGGGAGATGCCGCCCGGGATCCGCGAGGTGGAGGGCTACAAGGAATACTGGACCGAGGACGAGTCCCAGGCCATCCGCGTCTTTGACATCCAGTGGTCACAACGCTACGCCGCCCGCGACTGGTTCCTGGGCTACACCACCAACCTGGCCGGCCCTCCCGTGCTCGTCGTCGGCAGCCCGTTGCAACCCAATCCTAACGGCGTGCTCCACCGCAGCTTGCCGGCGGCCCACCCCGAACAGCCCTGGTTATTCGCCTCGCGGATGGAGCTCATGCAGGGCATCGGGGCCATGATCAACAACCCCCAGGTGTTCGCCCAGGACGTGTTCGGCAACTTCGCCCTCGACAACTTGAACCAACGCATCGTGCTCCCCATGATCGCTTACCACGACACCGTCAACGACTTCCCCGGGTACGGGCGGTATGCCGTGACGTACTCCGCAAGGGACTACGAGCTGCGGAGTGACGCCGAGGTGCAGCTGCAGGCCAGCGGCGAGCTGAGCCGGTACGTCTCGCGGTTCTGGACGTACAGTGCCTTGATGCTGCCGCTGGGCTCGCTGACAAGCCAGTTGTACTACGGCGGCGATCTGGCCAAGGCGGCGACGGTCATCGACCCGAAGGACAAGAAAGTACCACCTACCGACAAGGTCACCCTGGCCGGGCAGAACGTCCCCGAGCCCGGGGCCAAGATCATCCCCATGCAGCAGTTGACCTACAAGTGGCATCAGGTGCCGGACGTGCCGGAGGCGGCAATTGATAATTGTGTCGGGCATGTCAATGGGGCCACGTTTGACGGCGCACCCGGGGCCAGGGCCTACCCACCCGGCACCCTGCTGTGTCACCCTCCCCAGCGCGAGCGGACGCCGCGGTCCATCGTGGGGCGGATTTCGTGGACGATCACCTACCGCTTCGACTACCGGGCCCAGGGGTGGAACTTCTTCCCGGCCGCCGACGGACAATACTATCTGGCTGGCTTCTACAACGACCGGAACGACGCCGTCCTGGGCAAAGTGCCCGACCACCTGCTCTACGAAGGCGCGGACTTCAACGCCCTCTTCAAGCCGCCGCCCCCGGTGAAGTACCAGTGACTATTGCACGACACCATCCTTGACGTAGAAATGCGTGTCCTCGACGCCCTCCTGGCCCTTGAGGGTGCGCCAGCGGTAACGGACACCAACGGAAGTGCAGCCGGGCGGGTAGGTAGCAGGGGGAGGATTCACGGAAGCCCGAGCAATGCGAGCCCAGGTGTCCTCAATCCTCTCCATGTGAGGATGAGACTCCGGGACTGGAGGCGGAGCGGGCGCCGGTCCGCGGTCAGTCCAGGCAACGACCGCGACGAAGCGATGCTCCCCGGTGCTGTTCTTCAGCCAGGTCCGCACCGCGGCGCACTCCGGCCACGGATCGCTCACCGCAGCGGGGCCCGCCGGCGGGCCGGTCCCGCCCGAGAACAGGTAGAGCGTGCCGCCGGCCAGCAGGGCCAGCGCCAGCACGATCCCGGCCGCGGCCAGGCCGGTGCGCAACTTCGGGTCCATCGGAATGTCTCCGGTGAGGGGGCGAACCCCCCAGCCTACCAGAAAGCGAGGTCCAGCGTGGATTACGATTCGGCCGACCCCGTCAGCTTCCACGGCCAGCTCTCCGCCCGCGCCCTGCGCCGGGCCGCCGAGCAGGCCGCCCAGGGCAACCGCCAGTACCTGGGCTCCGGCCACGCCTATCACTCGCCGGTGGGCCACGTCTACGCCCAGCCGCCGGCAGCGGCTGCCGTGGCTACCGGTATCACCGTCCGAAACACGGAAGGCTCGCTCATCATCCCGTCCTGCACGACCCTCAACGTGAACAACCTGACGGGTGGCCTGTTCCTGACCGGAGGCAGCGGCACGGCTCAGGTCGCCGTCAACCTGCACAACGGAGCCTCCTACCCGAGCAGCACCAACGACATCCCCGATACCACGTTCGCCGAGATCGGCCTCGGGACCACCCGCATGACTCTCCCCTACGCGGGCACCTACCTCCTGTACGCCAACCTGTTCCTGGACGCCCAGCTCGACCCGACCGCGACCAAGGGTGCCGTCTTCTTCCGCTTCGCTTCGGACAGTGTCGGTATTCAGGGCTCGGTCATCCAGGACACGAACAGCTCGCAAGCCCCCTGGCAGAAGACGCTCGTTATTGCCCCCGTGGTCTACACCTCGCCCCAGGACAATCAGACGGTGCTCGTGCAAGGCTACAAGAAGGTCTCGACCGGCTATGGGCCCTACACCACCTGCCGGCTGCACTCCGACGGCATCGGCTCCGGCACCGACGCGGGAGACGCCGTCAACGTGTCCTGCATGGTGGGCTACGTCCAGATCGCCCTGTGACCCCCGCACGTTGTCCCCCGCCGCCCCGCTCGGGTAGGCTGGTGGCTGTCATCTCGCGGGGGAGGTGCTGATGCTGTTCGCGGAAAATCCCTTCGGGCTCAGTGACACCGTCTTGCTGGCCATCGTCGGCATCGTGGCGATGGTGGTGAAGGAGCTGCTGGACCAGTGGAAGGCCCGCGTGGTCGCGGCCAAGGTCGCGGTGGTCGCGGAGAAGGCCGAGGTCGTGGCAGCCAAGGCCGAGATCGTGGCAGCCAAGGTCGCGGAGGTGGCCAACCACGCCGCGTCTTCCACGGCCAAGGTGGTCGAGAACACGAAGGCCGTGCTCGCCTTGAAGGCGGACGTCGAAGAGATTCACGCGGCCACGAACAGCATGAAGGACGCGCTTGTGAAGGCCACCGGCGACGCGGCCTTCGCCGCCGGCAAGGAGTCCGGCGCGGCCGAGCAGAAGGCCAAACAGGACACCGGCCCCGAGAACCTGGGAACCTGAAGGGAGCCGGCCGTGCCCGAGTCACTCAGGATCGACGTTTACCATCACCTGGCGCAGGACGAGGGGACCGCGGAGGTTCTCCGGCTCCTGCGCCGCATCGAGGAGAGAATCATGGCCCTCGCAGACGACTTGAAAGCCGGCCTCAAGAAGCTGGACGACGAGACGACCGCCATCGGCGCGCTCATCACGACCTTGTCCGGCAAGGTCAAGAACAGTATGACCGACGCCGAGGTGGCGGAGGTGACGGGGCAACTGGACGCCATCTCCGCGCGGCTCACCAGCCTCGCCGTGGACCCGCTCAACCCGGTGCCGCCCCCGGTGCCGGTGCCGGTGCCGACGCCCTGAAAGGGATAAACCATGCTGACCGCCTTGCTCGTGTTTCTGGTGGGGGCCCTGGTCCTGGCCGTGGTCATCTACATCGCCAAGCTGCTGCTGGCGATGTTCGAGCTGCCGCCCCCCATCCAGCAAATTGCTTTGCTGATCCTGGGACTGATCGGCCTGGTGCTCCTTATCATTCTGTGCGTTCACGCCTTCAACGGCGGCCTGGCCGGAATGTGGTGAGCCACGGCGGCACCCCGGCCTTTTCTCACTCCCCCTTCCCGCGGGGTGCCGCCGATCTCTTTCAAGGAGTACGGATGACGGCTGAAGAATGGGTGCAGGGTTTGGACCTGCCGAACCTGCTGCGGCATGCGGGCCAGGCCCAGATCAAGGGACTGATTATCACGGCCATCCGCGAGGCAGTCCTGGCGGAACGGGAAGCGTGTGCGACGATGGTCGCGCCCAAGAGTCGTCTGGTCCCTGAGCGTGCCTTCTTGGAGAACTTGGCTGCCGCTATCCGCGGGAGGCCCGCCCCGTGACCTGGGATGAAGAGGCCGACCACCTGCTGGACACACTGCTCGTCGTGGTCGTCGTCGTGGTGCTGTCGGTGGTGGTGACGCTGCTGGTTGTGCTGCCCGGCTGGAGAGGGGAGTAACGTATGGCGCTGTTCACGCCCGAAGCCTGGGCTCAAATCACCTGGCCGTTCCGCTCCGCGGAGGGCGCGGGACGGGGGGCGTGGCCGGTCGTGAAGTGGGCCAGCACGATCGTCCTGACGGCCGTCCTGACGGTCGCCCTCCTGCATGTGCCCGGGTGTCCGGCTCCGGGCCCTGGACCGCTGCCCCCCGTGCCGCCGGGGCCGGTGCCGCCTGTACCCCCGAGCCCTGTGCAGGGGTTGCGCGTGCTCATCGTGGAGGAGACGGCGGAGCGGAGCAAGTTGCCTCCCGGCCAGATGGCGGTGATCCTCGGAACGCCGATGCGGACGTTTCTCGACAGCAAGACGCCCACGGGGAAGGACGGGAAGACACACACCTGGGACATCTGGGACCAGAATGTGGACGCCACCAACGCCGCCCCGGAGGCCAAGGCACTGCTCGCCCGGCCCCACCCGACCTTGCCGTGGATCGTGCTGGCGGACGCGGGGGGCAAGGTGGGGTTCGAAGGGCCGCTGCCGGCGGACGTCGCATCGACCCAGGCCCTCATCACCAAGTACACCGGAGGCTGAACCGTGGCCAAGCGACATTCTCACGCCCCCGGGCCGCCGCCCGGGTACTCGACCGGACTCATCCCCCGGGACTACTCCACACACCCTCCCGGCTACTACGCCTTCGCGCCGGTGGCCCCGGAGGACTGGATAATCCCGGAGTCGGAGTGGGCAGACCGCTTGAAGGAGCAGCAGGCGCGTCAAACCTCCCTCTGGGATTTGCGCGAGGCGCACTACGACGTCCTCAAGAGTCTGGACCAGGACGGCCTCGGCCTCTGCTGGGCCTTCTCCAGCACCAAGGCGGTCATGTACACGCGGGCGATCATGAACGCCACCCCCGAGCGGCTGTCGGCGTGGTACGTCGCCGGCCGGGTCAAGCACTGGCAGGACCAGGGAGGATGGGGAGCAGAGTCCCTTACGCAGATCGCTTCCAACGGCGTGCCGACCGAGGCCCTGTGTCCGTCCTACAAATCGTCCTACGACACGGCGGCTGTCGCTGCCGACGCGGCTACCAGGAAGGTGATCGAGTGGTACGACGGCACCGAAGACAAGGACCAGAACCGCCGGATCATGATCTCGGCGTTCTTGCTGGGGCTCTGCCCCGTGCTCGATTTCAACTGGCTTTCGCACTCGATGGCGGGTTGTGTGCTGAAGTCGATCAACCCTCTGGAAGTGTGGACGGACAACAGTTGGAACGACATCAGCCAGTACGGTCCGAAGGGGTGCTACAAGCTCACCGGGAGCAAGGCGATTCCCGACAGCGTGGTCGTGCCGCGCGTTTCTCAGCCCGGCACATGAACGGAGAACCGACATGGACAAGATGAAGTGCTCCCCCGACGCCTGCCCCCAGGTGGGCGACGTCCTGGTCTGCGAGTACTGCGGCTGCACGATCCTGTTCGTCAAGAAGTGCGCGTGCAGCGACGAGGAATGCACCTCGTTCGCCTGCTGCGGCAAGGCCATGCACCCGGCGAACTGACCCATGAGCATCACCACCAGGAGACCCGACGTGACCATGACCCGCGACGAGATCCAGCAGCAGACGCTCAAGGATTGTGACCGCCTGACCGGCCTGTCCCGCTGGCTGATCTCGACGGACGAGCGCAACCGGGCCACGGCCCAGCGCCTGTACTGGCAGGGTGCCACGGCCCCCGAGTTGGACCGCCTCTTGTCGTTCCTACCCCACGGCGAGACCGTCCAGGCAGCGCCCGTGGACGACGTCACGGACCTGATCGCCTGGCTGCGGCAAACCGGCACCTGGCAGAAGGGGATCAAGGCCCTGGCCGACCTGCTGTACTGGGTGACTCAGCAGATCCCGGACGGCGTGGCGGCAGCGCCCGGCCCCCGGCTGACGGCCCTGGACCGGCGGCAGCTCGCCGACCGGCTGGAGGCGGAGGTGTCCGCAACGCCGGTGGACTGGAAGGCGCTGCTCAACGTGCTGCTGGCGATCCTGAGCCTGTTCGGTGTCTGACCCTCGCCCGTGTATAAATCCGCGTATATTTTGCGCGGTTTTTGGAGTACCCCATCATGAAATACGTCTCTCTCGCCGCCGTCGGCTTTCTCGCCCTGGTGCTCACCATCAACCTCCTCTCTCCCGGGCGTCCCGGGGCTCAGGGTGCGCCGCCGCCCCAGGCACCGGACGCCGCGGCTGCGGAGGCCCTGGCGGGCGCCAAAGCCCCCACCGACCCGCCGAAGAAAGCGGCCGGCTGCCCGTGCGACTGCGGGTGCTCCGAGGGGCTACCATGCACCTGCGCCACGGGGAAGAAGCGGACGAGCCTCGACTACCGGGCCGGCTACCATGCCGCGGTTGACCAGGGCAAGCCGCTCGTCGTGTGGGTGGGCGGTTTCAGGTGCCCAAGCTGCGAGTCGGGCTGCACGGACCTCGTCCACTGCTACGCCGACTCGTTCCAGGGGGACGACAGCCCCCGCTGCCTCGTCAGCAAGCCCGACGGCTCAGGAGGGCTGGACCGCTGTGGCACCCTGACCGTGGCCTCCTGCGAGGCCATCCGGTCCACCCTGGCCCGGCGGACCACGGCGACGGCTGGCGGCTGCCCGGACGGTTCCTGCGGCTACGCGGGCCAGTGCGGCGTGGGTGGGTGTCAGGCTGGGGCCGGGTGCGCGAGTTGCGGCAGCGCGGGCAGCTTCGCCCCGGCCTTCGGCTACGGCGGTCCCGTCATGATGATGGGCGGCGGTCAGGGAGGCGGCTGCGGGGCGGGCGGCTGCGCCTCGGGGAACTGCGGTGGGGGCGGTGGAGGCCGTGGCCGGCGACGCTGAGATTGCGGCGGCCGCGACCTGTGCGTAGGATTACCACCGGAATACCAACAGAACGGCAGCCCCGCGGCGGGGTGGCCGGGCTCGGAG
>JAZKBZ010000084.1:43369-51207 GCA_040388315.1 Pseudomonadota bacterium
CACGCCGGCCTGTTGCCTTGACGGAGACCACCGTGGCCGCACCCCTACGCCGCCCCCTGACGCCCCTGCAGGTCCAGACCCTGGTCCATCGCCTGGAGCGCGCCCAGGAACACGGCGTCCTGGGCCTGACCGTGGGCCAGTGGGGCGCCGTCCTGACGGTGCTGTTCCCCGAGGACTACGCCGAGCCGCCCCCGTGCGGCTGCCGCTCGCCCGCTCTGCCCGGCTCCCCGCAGCGGACGGCCGCCGTGGTCCGCCGGGGTGGGGCTGGCCTGGCCCTGTTCGGAGCCGACGACGCCGCCGTGGCCACGGACGACCGTCGCGGCCTGGTCCTGGTCCCCACCCCCCGGAGCCGCTGCGGCCTGGAGGTCAGGGCCGACGTCAAGGGCGAGGTGCTGCAGGGCTCGGCCGGCCTGGTCAATCTGGAGAGTCCCGTGAGTACCCCCAACGGCAAGTTCCTCTGGCGCGTCACCCTGCCCGACACCCTGGAGACGTGCGACGTCGTCGCCAATACGAAAAGCGAGGCCCGCACCCTGGCCCGGAAACGCTTCGGCCACCGTCTGCCCAACGGCGTTCGGTTCGAGTACCTGGGCCCGGCCCCGCCGCCAGCACCCCTGGAGACACCCCGATAGCCGACGCCGTGCTGCTGGTCGTCCTCCTGATGCCGGTCACCGGACCGCCGGTCACTGCCGACGACGCCTGGCGGTTCCCGGCCGACCCCGTCATCCAGGAGCAACGGGCCTGGGGTTGCGCTTACCGCGCTCACCTGCAGCTGCGTCTGGACGCCGAACCGCACCACCCCGAGTACGGCCGGGCCCTGGAGGAGTCCCTGGCGGCAGACGAGGCGTGGGCGGCCCTCTGGCTGGTCCGGCCGGCCCCGGTCGTCTGGGGCAGCCCGCCGGGGCCCTGCGCCGTCTTCTACCTCACCCGGCTGCGCGACATCCTGGGGCCCGAGGACTATGCCGCCGGCCGGATGCCGCCCATCGCGCCGGCCTGGTGGTTCGTGCCCCTCACCAACCAGCCTTGATTTCCATGTTCGTCCTGGCGTACAATGCGGGGATGAACCACCTCACCACGACCCAGGCGGCCACAATTCTCGGGGTCAGCCTCCGCGCTGTCCAGCAACTCATCACTCGTGGGCAGCTGCAAGCCGAGCGGATCGGCCGGGACTACCTGATTGACCCGGTCGCGCTCGAACCCTTCCGCACCCCCTCGGGACGGGGCCGTCCTCGGGCGGAAAAACCTGGGAAAATCCACAGGGGAAAGAGAAAGAGGGCTTGATTACTTGTTCGTCACAGCGTACAATGAGTGTGTTGAGTGAACGCACGACACCCCAGACCGAGGAGACCCGACCATGACGACTGAGACGACGCTGGTATGTGGCTGCCAGGTGCAGATTGACCGCAGTGGCGTGGGCCACTGCTGGGTCAACGTGGACGACAACGACCTCCCGGCCAACGTCCGGCTGGAGATCGAGGGCGAGATCATCGACGGCGGGCAGGACGAGTGCGACGACTACGTCGCCTCCAACGGCCTGCACTACCGTTGGTCCTGACCCCCTCCCCGCGGAGCGGCACGTCGCCGCCCGCCTGACCCCGCCGTTCTCCACGCCCCGGCGACCCCGGGGTGTGGCCGCGCGCACCTCCCACGATTCCCACGAAACTCTGCCCCCTTCTGACTGGTCTTGCGAAAGCCGGCCAGATCCGCAACCATGCGGGCCGTCACGGAATACGGCCGGTGGCCGGCGGTCGCCAGGGGTGCCTACGGAGCCGTAGGTTGGGGGTTCGAATCCCTCCAGGCGTACTCGACACAACCCCTTGGCCGAGCGAGCTTTCGCTACCTGCCACCCAGCGGCAGAGCGGCGCCAGCCGGCCGGATTCCGTGGGAAGGCTCCCACGAAACCCGGTCAGGAGGACCGCGTATGCCCAGGCCCCGCCGTTGGCCGCCCACCATCCACACCCACCATTCCGGTTACGACTTCATCAGGATCCACGAACAGGGAAGGGTTCGCGAAATCCGCCTGGGGCCGACCGGCTCGCCGGAGGCCAGGGCCGCCTACGCCCGCGTGCTGGCCGAGTTGGAGGGCGGAGGCGCAACAAAAGCGCAACAAAGCGCAACAAAGCGCAACAATTCGCTAACCCTCACTGTGGCCGACCTGGCCGCCCGCTGGCTCGACCACGCCCTGCGGCACTACCGCAACGACCGTCAGGAGTACGTCAACCACCTGGCCGCCCTCCGGCCGCTCCTGCGCCTGTACGCCGGCCTGCCTGGGGCCGAGTTCGGGCCGCGCTGCCTGCGCGTCGTCCTCCTGGCGATGGCGTCCGGAAGCTGGCTGACGCCCGAGGAGCGGGCCCGATCACGCCGGCCGTCCGGCTGGTGCCGGCGCGTCTGCAACCGCAACCTGGTCCGGCTGCGCACCATGTTCCGCTGGCTGGAGGCCGAGGAGCTGGTCGCGGGCGGTACGTCCGCCCGGCTGGCCACGGTCCGGGGGCTGGCCCGGGGCGAGGCCACGGACCGGGCGGCCGTCCAGCCGGCGCCCGAGGCCGACGTCGCCCGGGCGCTGCCGGAGATGGGCCTGGCGGTGCGGGCCCTGGTCGAGCTGCAGCTGCTCACGGCTGCCCGGCCGTCGGAGTTGCTCGGGCTCCGGCCCTGCGACCTGATCCGGGAGGGCCGGCTGGACCTGGGGGGCGGGTTGGCCCTGGACGCCGGCGGCGTCTGGTTCCACCTGCCCGGCGAGCACAAGACCGCCCACCACGGCCGGAGGCGGGTGCTGCTGTTCGGACCCCGGGCGCAGGCGGTCCTGGCCCCGTTCCTCCACGGCCGGCCGGCCGACCGGCCCCTCTTCAGTCCCCGCGAGACGGCGGCGGCCTGCCTGCTGACGGCGGGCCGTCCGGTGCGCTTTGCCCGGGGCAGGAAGCCCGGAGACGCCTACCGCCCCGACAGCTACCTCCGGGCCGTCCAGGCCGCTTGCCGGCGGGCGGGGGTGCCCCCGTTCACGCCGTACCAGCTGCGGCACAACGCCGGGACGCGGCTGGTGGAGCAATGGGGCTGGGACGTGGCCCGGATCGTGTTGGGGCACGCCACGGTGCAGACCACGGCAATCTACGCTCTCGACGACTTGAGGAAGGCCGCGGAGGCAATCCGCAAGTGCGGCTGACCTTGCGTCAGCATGCGCCGTGTTGCGACACTGGCGGGCCCCGGATAACCGGCCGCGCCCCCAGCGGCCCGTGGAGGGTCCGCCCGTGTCGCCGCTGTACGACGCCGTCGCAGCCTGGATTCGCCGGGGCGTGCAACTGCTCCTCGACCACCTCGGGGCCCAGCTCGGGCCCGTCCGCTTCCGCATCTGGTACGAGTTCAGCGGCCAGGGCATCGAGTTCACCTTGCCCGGCCTGGCCGATGCTGACCGCAGTTCGCCACGCCTGGCGACCGTTCAGGAGCCCGTCCCGCCACTCGATGAGGACGACCTGGCCGTGCTGCGCGTGCTGGCCGGTTCGACCGAACCCCTCCAGGGCAAACACATCGCCTCCCGGCTGCGCGTGCCCCGGAACGGCACGCTCAAGGGCCGCCTGTCCCGCCTCCGCCGTCTGACCCTGATCGACCACGTCTCGGGGTGCGGCTACACCCTCACCGACCGGGGTCGGCGGGCCCTCGACCCCGGTCGGGACCAGGGGCGCACCAACGGCCCTTCCACCTGACCCTGGTCAGATCCACGATGGGCCCCGTTGCATTCGCCCGCACCGGAGGACGAACGTGGACGTACCCCTCGACCTGGACCGCGACGAGTTGCTCACCCTGACCGAGGCCGCGCACCGGCTGCGCGTGAACCCGGCGACCGTGTACCGCTGGGCCATGTCGAATAGGCTGGCGTGCTGGAGACGTGGGGGCAGGCTGGTGACCACCAGGGCCGCGGTCGATGCGCTGCTGGTGCCGGTGCGGCCCGTGGCGTTCCGCCAGGAGCAGCGGGCGCAGCAGGTGCGGGACCGGTGGACGGAGGAACGACTGCGGGAGGCGGGACTTTTATGAGGGGGGCCAGAGGCCGGACTTCTCGAGGTATGCCTCGAAGGCGATGCACACTTCCGCCGTGAGCGTGCGCCGGTTGCGGCGCGCGGAAGCCCGCATCTGCTCCAAAAGGTCCGCAGGAATGCGAATGCCTAGTGCCGGGTTCAGGTGTCTATCCCCGGCTGGCTTGTGGTCGTCAGTGGATGGTTTCTTCTTGCCCACGGGGTCAATCGTAAGGTTCATTCACATTTCTCGCAACGCCAAAAGATGCCGTAAATCGGCCGTGGCTAGTATTATAGGCACACATCAAGAAAAATATCAAGTGTGGGTTGACATCTATAGCCACACTCCGTAATATGAATGCAGACGAGAGAACGAACGCCGCCCCCAACCAGGAGCCGACCGATGCAGACCGCGACCGACGTGGACCGGGAGTACGAGCGACTGTTCTTCGACAACCGCCAGGTCAACGTGACGCACTTCTTCGCCGTCAACTGGACCGAGGACAGCGAGGCCCCGATCAAATTCGCCTTCGGCTACTGGACGCACGACGGAATGTTCCTGCAAGGGTTCGTCGGCTTCAGCCACGCCACCCAAACGTTCGGCCGTCCCGTCGTCCATTAGGAATCACACCGCCCTCACCAGCACCGGAGACCCGACCAATGCAGACCGCGACCCGCTTCACCTTGTCGAACCCCTGGCGCTGGCAGCTGACCTACGCCGTCCAGGGCGACGTGGTGACGCTTAGCCGCACCTGGCGGGGCAACCCGGTGTCCGAGGTCACCATGCCGCGGGCCCTGGCCCGGCAGCACTACGCCGCCCAGCTGCGGGCGGGGTTCGTCGCCCCGGAGAAGTTCTGACCATCGCCCTTCGCCCTGGAGACGATCATGAGCAAGCCGAAACGTCCCGTCTACATCCCCCAGGAAGCCAACGAGCCGGCGTTCCCGAGTTCGGATGACTTCCAGGGGATGACGATGCGTGAGTGGTACGCGGGTCAGGCGCTCTCGGCGCTCGCGGGACGCTTCCCTCCCGCCGAGGAGCGGACGGCCGAGGAGCGGACGGCGGAAGCCTGCTTCCGCTACGCTGACGCGATGCTTACCGCCGCCAAGAAGTGACCCCCCCCCAACCTCGCCCCACGGAGACCTGACCATGTTTTCCCGCTACTTGACCGCCGCCCTCGACGCCACGGTCCGCGACCTGTGCGGCCGGTCCGCTGCCCCCGCCCTGGCGTCCCTCACGCGCCGCGTCCCCGCCGTCCTGGCCCGCGTGGCGGCCCTGGCCCGGTCCGCTGGCCGCACCCTCCGGCACGCCGGGGCGCTGGCGGCGGCCGCGGTGGTGATGGCGCTGGTGCTCGCCCCGGCCATTTGGGAGGTCATCCGGTGAACGAGTACACCCCCGCCCCCTGGCACGTTCAGCCCGGCGGCACCCTGACGGATGTGGCCAGCGGCCCTATCGGCATGCTGGCCTACGTCTCGACCGCAGGCGCCCGCGGTCGGACCCTTGACGAAGCCCAGGCCAACGCCCGGCTTATCGCCGCCGCCCCGGACCTGCTCGCTACCCTTCGGCAACTCGTCGCCGACTGGGACAGCGTAGATGAACGGGCCCAGGTTCCCGACGAGATCAATGACGACGACCATTGGGCTGCTGCCCGCGCCGCCATCGCCAGGGCCACCGTCCCGACGCCCTGACCCCTTGCTCGCCCGCTGCCCACGGACGGCGCTGACCGATGCTGGACCCGTTTCCTCACCAGGCACTCCTCACCGCGGCGGAGTCGGCCCAGCTGCTCTCCGTCGAGTTGCGGACTTTCCGCCGTATGGTGCTGGAACCTGGGTTCCCGGTAGGGGTTAACCTCGCCCCGGCCGGTCAGCGTGTCAGGCCCCGGTGGCGGAAAGACGAATTGCTGGAGTGGATCGTCCGGAGGCCGCGGTTGCCTCCGCCTGGCGCCCAAGGGTGACAGCAGCGGCCAAATGTGGACACCACGGGACACGAAGGAATCGTGGATTGCGACCGTAAAAATCCTGGGTAGAGTCGGTTCATCGTCTCGAAAGGAGTCTCCCATGTCCGCCGACCCCTTGTCCGACCGCGACGCCCTGGTGCTGCACCTCCTGGACCGCGGCACCTCGATCAACGAGGTGGCTCGCCAGCTCGGCGTCTCCCGCTACACGGCCGCCTGCCTGGTCCGCCGCGTCCGGGCTGGGCGACTGCTGGGCGGTCGCCGCATGGCCCCGGGCCTGCTGACGTTCGGCGACATCGGGGAACTGCTCGGCATCTCGGCCTCCGCGGTCCAGCAGGCCGAGGAGCGGGCGTTATCGAAACTCAGGCGACACCCGGCCCTGCGGGCGCTGGCGGCGGACTACGGCCTGTTGACGGGGGAGCAGACGTCGTGAGAGCCACGGGGGCGCGGCCGGGCGGACCCGGGTCCGGTCCGCTGGCCACGGACACGGCGGGTCGTCTCGCTCAAGGACGGGCCGGCGCACCGGGCCGCGCCCCCTGTGAGGACAACGCGGAGGACAACCCGATGCAGCTCACCAACGAGCATTACGCCCTGGCCCGCAAGGTGGCCATGCAGACCTACCGCCGCTGGCGGCCGACGTGGTGGTCGCGGGAGGACTGGGAGCAGGACGCCCTGCTCGCCCTGGTGCGGGCTGCGGCCAGCTACGACCCGGCACGGGGGGCAGTGCTGCCGCATCTGGCGGTTCGGGTGCGACACCTGCTATGCGACCACATGCGTAACCACGGGCCGTACAGCCGGCTCCACTGGCAGGAGGTCCGGGCGGGCCTGGCACCGGCCGTCGAGGTCCGCCAACTCGGTGGGGGCTCGTGGACGCTCCCCTCGCCCAAGGCCGACCAAGACGCCCGGCTGGAGGCGGCGGACGTGCTGGCCCTGTTGGAGCGGCTCGCCGGGGCCAGGAACCGGGAGATCGTGGAGCGGCACTTGCTGCGGGACCAGACACAGGCCGCGATCGGACTGGCCCTGGGGATTAGTGAGTCGCGCGTCTCGCAGATCCTGCGGGCCCTGCTGCGGCGGCTCCGCGAGGAGTTGCGGGCCCGGGGGTGTGGGTGACACGTTGGAGCCCGCCCCTCGTTGGGGCTGGGGCGCCGGGGTGGGGGCTGGGCATGTGCCCCACCCCGCGTGGAGGGGCTCCGGGAGCGCCGGCTCTGAGGGGTTCCGGCGGCTGGGCCAGCACCAGCACCCTCCCTGCTTCCTTGTTGGAGAAAGAGAGGTGACCCATGAAGTGACCTGTCGGAAAGGGGTTACGAGTCCGTGGGGCCGCCTCCCACACCCTGAGAGGCGGCCCACTCAGCCCCCAGGTGGTGACGACCATGAGACACGCGACGTGGTGGCAACGACTGTGCCGCTGGCTGGGCCGAGGCCGGCGGCGGACCCTGACCACAACGAGGAGGTGACCGTGTGGACTACTACGGTGACAACGACCCCGGAGCGTGCGAGTGGATCAGGGAGTTGATGGCTGCTGGCCTGGTGCCGGAAGGGGTTGTCGATGAGCGGCCGATCCAGGAAATCCAAGCGGCAGACCTTGCCGGCTACCGAAGGGTCAACCTCTTCGCCGGAATTGCAGGATGGGTTCACGCCCTCCGCCTCGCCGGCTGGCCAGCAACTCGACCTGTTTGGACAGCAAGTTGCCCCTGCCAGCCCTTCTCGACGGCCGGGAAGCGGAAAGGCCAGGCCGACGAAAGACACCTCTGGCCGGTGCTCCTGGGGCTCATCCGCGAGTGCCGCCCTGCAACGGTCTTTGGCGAGCAGGTTGCTTCAGATGACGGATACCGCTGGCTCGCCCGAGTACGAGATGACCTGGAGGAAGCGGGCTATGCAGTCGGGTGCG
>JAZKBZ010000085.1:0-4791 GCA_040388315.1 Pseudomonadota bacterium
TCCAGATCTCCACGAACCGGTCGCCGTCCTCGTCCGGGCTGCCGGGAGGGCCGCCGGGGATGTGGGCGCCGTGGTCGTAGAAGATCTCCGAGCAGGGGCCGCAGGGGCCGGTGTCGCCCATCGACCAGAAATTGTCGCTGGTGGTGATGCGGATGATCTTCTCGTCGGGCAGGCCGGCGATCTTCTTCCACAAGTCGGCGGCCTCGGTGTCGGTATGGTAGACCGTCACCAGCAGCTTCTCGGCCGGGATCTTGAATTCCTGGGTCAGCAGGGTCCAGGCGTGCTCGATGGCGCCGGCCTTGAAGTAGTCGCCGAAGGAGAAGTTCCCCAGCATCTCGAAGAAGGTGTGGTGGCGGGCGGTGTAGCCGACATTGTCCAGGTCATTGTGCTTGCCGCCGGCGCGCACCGACTTCTGGGACGAGGCCGCGCGCGGCGCGGGCGGGGTCTCGGCGCCGGTGAAGTAGTTCTTGAACGGCACCATCCCGGCGTTGACGAACAGCAGGGTCGGGTCGTTCTGCGGCACGAGCGGAGCCGACGGAATGATCAGGTGATCATTCTTCTCGAAATAGCCCAGGAAGGCGCTGCGGATTTCGTTCAGGCTCGGCATGGCTCTAGACGCTTAAACTTGAAAGTTGGGGCGCGTGTTGCGCTGCGACATCGGCGTTCGTTTACGAGACTTGGACGCCCCCGCAAAGAAAAAGGACGCCCGGACCTGGGTCCGAGCGTCCTTCTCTTCGTGAACGACCGTGCGGGGTTCAGCCCCTCCGCGCCAGCCGCGCGGGTTGGCGGGGGCGCGACGGCGATGTCAGGGGGCCAAGGCGGCCGTCCACTTGAACAGGTGGAAAGGGTGCGGCGGCGGGCCTCAAGCCCGCCCGCCGGCCCGTCCTATTCCTCGTCTTCGCCCGCCGTCGGACCGACCAGAAGTTCCTCCTGGATGGTCTCCTTGGCGCCGCGGACCTGCTTTTCGATCGCATCGGCGATATCGGGGTTGGCCTTCAGGAACTCACGCACATTGTCGCGTCCCTGGCCGATGCGCTGGCTGTTCCAGGAGAACCAGGAGCCGGACTTCTCGATGACCCCGGCCTTCACCCCCAGGTCGATGATCTCGCCCAGCTTGGAGATGCCCTCGCCGTACATGATGTCGAACTCGACCTCGCGGAACGGCGGGGCCACCTTGTTCTTCACCACCTTCACGCGGACGTTGTTGCCCATGATCTCGTCGCGGATCTTCACCGAGCCGGTGCGGCGGATGTCCAGGCGCACCGAGGCGTAGAACTTGAGCGCGTTGCCGCCGGTGGTGGTCTCCGGGCTGCCGTACATCACCCCGATCTTCATGCGGATCTGGTTGATGAAGATCACCAGGGTGTGGGTCTTGGAGATCGAGGCGGTCAGCTTGCGCAGGGCCTGGCTCATCAGGCGGGCCTGAAGGCCGGGCAGGCTGTCGCCCATCTCGCCCTCGATTTCCGCCCGCGGCGTCAGGGCCGCCACGGAGTCGATGACCACGATGTCCACCGCGCCGGAGCGCACCAGGGTGTCGGTGATCTCGAGCGCCTGTTCGCCGGTGTCGGGCTGGGAGACCAGCAATTCGTCCAGGTTCACGCCCAGCTTGTTGGCGTAGGCGGGGTCCAGCGCGTGCTCGGCGTCCACGAAGGCCGCGGTGCCGCCGGCCTTCTGGACCTCGGCCACCACGTGCAGGGCCAGCGTCGTCTTGCCCGAGCTTTCCGGCCCGTAGATCTCCACGATCCGCCCCTTGGGCAGGCCGCCGATGCCCAGCGCGATGTCCAGGCCCAAGGACCCCGTGGAGATCGACTCGATCTCCATGTGGCTCTTGTCGCCAAGCTTCATCACCGAGCCCTTGCCGAAGGCCCGATCGATCTGCGCCATCGCTGCTTCCAGCGCGCGCTGCTTGTCACCGTCTTCTCGTGCCACGAGCTTCAATGCCGTTTGAGACGCCATACCAAGCACTCCCTATCCCATGATTCCGCCAACCCGGTGGGTGAGATCGCTCTCCCCGCCGCCGGACTCAGGTGTACTTATTTTGTTCCATGTTCGCAAGATGTTCCTTTTTCAGGGTGCGACCGGAACTGACGCAGGATGTCGGCGACGCTTAGCGCGACCACCAGGGATAGGCCGCCGGCATGTCGGCCGAGACCTTGCCCGTGAAGGCCGGCGGCCGCTTCTCCAGGAAGGCCGCCACGCCCTCGCGCACGTCGGGCCCGGCGCCGAGCGCCATGGCCAGGGGACCGTCCACCTTCAGGGTGTCGTAGGGCGAGGCCGCCTCCGACAGCCGCCACAGCATCTGGCGGGTCAGGGCCACCGACACCGGGGCTGTGTTGTCGGCGATGGAGCGGGCGATCGCCCGGGCGCGCGGCAACAGGTCGTCCGGCGTGGTGAGCTCGCTCACCAGCCCGCCCTTCAGCGCCTCCTCGGCCGAGAACAGCGCCCCGTCCAGGCACCAGCGCAGGGCCTGGGAGATCCCCACCAGCCGGGGCAGGAACCAGGCGCTGCCGGCCTCGGGCACCAGGCCCCGGCGGGCGAAGACGAAGCCGAACTTGGCGGTGTTCGCCGCGATGCGGATGTCCATGGGCAGGGTCAGGGTCAGGCCCACCCCCACCGCCGAACCGTTGAAGGCGGCGATGGAGGGTTTGCGGCACTCATAGACCGCGCCGACCATCCCCGACCCGCCCGAGCGCCCGGCCTTGGAAACATCGCCGAAGGCCGCCGAGCCCTCGGCCGAGGTGGTGTCGAAGGCGCCGGCGCCCGCCGACATGTCGGCCCCGGCGCAGAAGCCCCGCCCCGCCTCGGTCACCAGCACCACGCGGACCGCGTCGTCCCCGTCGGCCCGATCGAAGGCCTCGGCCAGCTCCGCGCCCATGGTGGCGGTATAGGCGTTGAGCTTGTCGGGGCGGTTGAGGGTGATCTGCATGATCCCCTCCGCGACGTCACAGAGGATGTGCTCGTAGGTCCTGGACATGGCGCGCCTCCCTAAGGCCTTGGCGGGAGGCTAGGCGGGTGACGCCCACGTCAGGCAAGCGGCGTTCGGCGGGCGCGCCCACACCGCAGCGCCGGGTCCCCCACGGCCAAGCTGGTTAAGGTCCTGGTCACCGAGTCACCTGCTACTCCGCGTTTTGGTGCATGCGTGACAGAGTTTCGATGAGGCCATCCCCCTCCCCCGCCTTCGACCACGGCGCCGCCCTGCGGGTGCCGCCGGCCCATGACGGCCGAAGCTGGAGCAAGCTGCTCTATTGGCTGGGCGACGAGGGCCACCCCCTCGACGAGACCGGCCTGGTCCAGGTCGCCACCCCCAACGGCTGGACGGTCGCCCGCCCCGGCGACTGGATCGTGCTGACGGTCGGCGGCCAGTTCCACGTCGCCCACGCCGGTCCCCGCGCCCTGGACGCCTGACCATGCAGACGGGCTCCTGCCTCTGCGGCGGCGTCCGCCTCGAGGTGGCCGGCAGCCTCCCCGACATCCAGGCCTGCTATTGCGGTTCGTGCCGGAAGGCTCAGGGATCGGCCTTCGTCGCGGTCCTGCCGGTGGCCAGGACCGACGTCCGTTTCACCGCCGGCGAGGACCTGCTGGCCGCCTTCGAATCATCGCCAGGCAAGCACCGGGTCTTCTGCCGCGTCTGCGGTTCGCCGATCCTCAGCCGCGCGGCGGCGCTCCCCGACCGCCTGCGCCTGCGCGCAGGTCTGCTCGACGGGCCCCTGGGGGTGAAGATCGCCTCCCACGCCTTCGTGGCCGAGGCGGCGGACTGGTGCGTCATCGACGGCGACGCCCCGCGCTATCCCGGGCCGCGCCCGGCCTGAGTCCTATTTCCCGGTCTTCGGATTGAGCCGGGCGACCCCGCCGCCGGGCAGGCGGGCCTCATAGGGCCCGAACCGCGGATCGGGCTTCAGATAGTCGGTGGAGACGTACTGGGCCCCGGAGGCGAAGGCCTGGGCCTGCCGCGTCCGGTCATTGGCCCGGGCCTCCAGGGTGTCGGCGTCGGCCCGGGTGCGCACGATCAGGCCGTTGGCCAGGGCGGCCTCGATGCGCCCCGCCAGTTCGGCGGGCTCGTTGAGGGTGACATAGGCCGCCGCCGGCCCCTCGTCGGTGTTGATGAACATCGCCCGGCCCTCCAGGGAATTGCGCGTCCCGCGATAGAGCTCGGGCTTGGGGCCGCTTTCGTCCATGGCGAACATCACCTTGCCGCGGGCCGCCTTCAGCCGGGGCCAGCCGCCGACCTTGACCGCGGCGGCCAGGGTCGCCGCCCGGCCCTGCACCTTGTCTGGCGTGATCAGGGCCCGCTCGGGAAAGACTGAGCGGATGTCGGCGTCGATCTGGTCCATGGCCTTGGCGTCGAAGGGCAGGACGGTCGCCGCGCCCGGCACGCCGGCCAGGTTGTCGTCCTTCAGGTTCATGATCACCAGGATCGGCACATGATTCGGATGGGCCCTCGACCAGGCGCGAATCTCCTTCAGGCAGCCCAGGAAGGTCGGGCAGCTGGAGCGGTAGTCCATGTCCTGGACGTGCATCACCTTGAACCCCGGCGCCTTGAGGGGCGCGAGGACGTAGGGCGCCTCGGCGGCGTCCCGGGCCGCGTCCTCGAAGGCCGGGCCGCCCGCCGCGTCCACCGCCGCGTCGGCCTCCGGGTCCGCCGGCACCACGATGGCGGGCTCGGTCTCGACGGGCCGTGCCCCGTCCCCCACGTCGTGCACGGCCGCCTCCTCGGCGGAAGCGGCGCCGCCGTCGATGCCGACGTCGGTGCCGACGTCGGTGCCCTCCCCGTCCGCCGTGCCGTCGGCCACC
>JAZKBZ010000086.1:0-5487 GCA_040388315.1 Pseudomonadota bacterium
CATGGGCACCTTCTCCAAGGCGCTGGGCGGCTACGGCGCCTATGTCTGCGCCAGCGCCCCGGTGATCGACCTGATCAAGACCCGGGCGCGGACCTTCGTCTATTCCACCGGCCTGCCGCCGGCCAATGCGGCCGCCGCGCTCGCCGCCCTCGAGGTGATCGCCGCCGACACTTCGTTGGTCGGCCGTCCGTTGGCCAATGCGCGGCGCTTCACCCGCGCCCTGAACCTGCCCGAGGCGACCTCGGCCGTGGTGCCCCTGGTGATGGGGTCGGCCGACCGGGCCCTGGCGGCCGCCCAAGCTCTTGAATCCGAAGGCTTCCTGGTCGTCGCCATCCGGCCGCCCACCGTGCCCGCCGGGACCGCCCGCCTGCGCCTGGCCTTCACCGCCGGCCACACCGCGCGGGACATTGACGGTCTAGTGTCGGCCATCGTCGGTCTGGTCCCATGAGGGCCGTCTTCATCGCCGGATCCCATACGGATGTGGGAAAAACCTGGGCCGCCTGCGCGATCCTGAAGGCCGCCCGCGACAAGGGTTGGTCTGTGGAGGCCTTGAAGCCCGTCGTAACCGGTTATCTTCCATCCGTGGCCACCGACACGTCCGATCCCGGTCGGCTCCTGGCGGCGCTAGGTCGGGATCTGTCGGCGCAGGCCCTGGAGGCCATGTCGCCCCTCCGCTTCCAGGCCGCCCTCTCGCCCCCCATGGCCGCGCGCCTGGAGGGGGTGACCCTCACCCTGGCCGACCTGCTGGCCGTCTGCCGCCCGGTCCTGGCCGCCCAGACCGCCGACCTCCTCCTGGTGGAAGGCGCCGGCGGCGTCATGAGCCCGATGGCGCAGGACGCCACGGGCCTGGACCTGCAGCTGGCGCTGGGCCTGCCGACGATCCTGGTGGGCGGCTCCTATCTCGGCGGGGTCAGCCACACCCTCACGGCCCTGGAGGTGCTGCGCGCGCGGGGCCTTGCGGTGCTTGGGGTTGTGGTCAGCCAGAGCGCCGATCCCGACGCCCCCGACTTCCCCCAGACGGTGGCCGCCGTCGCCCGCTTCGCCGGCGACGTCCCGGTCCTGGCCGCCCCCCGCGACGACGAGTCCTGGGCCTCAGCCCTGCTCTAGATTGCGCCGCGCCTGGGACCAGCCCAGCACCGCCATGCCCAGCAGGGTCGAGGCCACCGACCCGGCGATCACTCCGATCCGCACCTCGGTCTGGGCCGTGGCGTCGCCGGGGCTGAAGGCCAGGCCGCCGATGAACAGGCTCATGGTGAACCCCACCCCGCAGAGCAGGGCCACGCCATAGAGCTCGATCCACTTGGCCCCCGTCGGCCGCCGGGCCAATTTCAGCCCCATGGCCAGGGCGGCGGCCCCGAACACCCCCACCTGCTTGCCCAGGAACAGCCCCGCGGCCACGCCCAGGGCGACGGGGCTGAACAGCTCCTTCAGCGAGAGCCCATTGAGGCTGAACCCCGCCGCCACGAAGGCGAACAACGGCAGGATCAGGAAGGCGACATAGCCGTGCAGGCTGTCCATGAAGTAGTGCAGCACCCCGGCCTGGCCCGGCCGGCGCGACTCGATCGGCACGGTCATGGCCGCGGCCACCCCGGCCAGCGAGGTGTTGATCCCGCTCTTAAGAGTGAAGGCCCAGATCAGGGCGAAGCAGCAGGCGTAGAAGAAGTAGGGGGCGTTCTTCCCCCGCCCCAGCAGGAACATCAGGGCGAGCGTCGAGACCGCTCCGCCCAGGGCCAGCAGGTTGAGCTTGGCGGTGAACAGGATGGCGATCAGGGCCACGGCGCCCAGGTCGTCGGCGATGGCCAGCGTCAACAGGAAGATCCGCAGCGACGGCGGCAGGGACTTGCCGGCGATGGCCAGGGCGGCCAGGGCGAAGGCGATGTCGGTGGCCGTTGGGGTGGGCCAGCCCTGGGGGGATCCGCCGGGACCGAGGTTGAAGGCCAGATAGACGAGCGCCGGAACCACCATGCCGCCGATGGCCGCCAGCACGGGCAGGGCCAGGCGGCGAGGATTGGACAGCTCGCCGCGCAGAATCTCGTATTTGATCTCCATCCCCACCACGAAGAAGAAGATGGCCATCAGCCCCTCCTTCACCCAGTCCATCACGGTGTGGGTCTCGTCGAAGGCCCCGATCTGGATGGTCAGGGGGTGGGCGATGAAGCCGAAATAGTGCTGTGACCACGGGGAGTTGGCTAGCAGGATCGCCGCCAGGGCGGCGCCGGCCAGGATCATGCCCGAGGCGGCTTCGGTCTTCAGGAAATCGAGGGTGATGCGTCGCGCCATGGGCTGTTGGGTAGCATGGCTTGTAAGACTGGCGTACCACAACCGGCCTTGCCGCCGACGGTTTTCGCCTCCATCTGGCGCCCATGCCCGTCTCGTCCGCCTACCGCCCCGATCCGCGTCTCCCCAGCCTTGGCCCGGCCTTCGCCGATCCGGTGGCGGCGGCCGATTTTCCCCAGACCCTGCTGCGGTTCCGCAATCACCGGGCCGCGGCGAGCGTCGGCCTGGAGACCCTGACCGACGCCGAGTGGGTGGCCCACTTCGGACGCTTCCAGCCCCTGCCGGGCAATATCGATCCGCCGCTGGCCCAGCGTTATCACGGCCACCAGTTCCGGGTTTACAACCCTGACCTCGGCGACGGCCGCGGCTTCACCTTCGCCCAGATGCGCGAGGTTGGGACCGACCGCCTGCTGGACCTCGGGACCAAGGGCTCCGGGACCACCCCCTGGTCGCGCAGCGGCGACGGGCGGCTGACCCTCAAGGGCGGCATGCGCGAGGTGCTGGCCACCGCCATGCTGGAGGCGCTGGGCGTCCCCACCTCCAAGTCCTTCTCCCTGATCGAGACCGGCGAGGCGCTGGAGCGCGGCGACGAGCCCAGTCCCACCCGCTCGGCCGTCCTCACCCGCCTGTCCCACAGCCACATCCGCTTCGGAACCTTCCAGCGGCAGGCCTTCCTGGAGCAGCCCCAGGAGATCGTGCGCCTGGTCGACTATGTCATCGAGACCTACTACCCCGAGCTCGACAACGCCCCTGACCGCGCCGAGGCCCTGCTGAGCGCGGTGGTGGAGCGGGCCGGGACCCTGGCGGCCTCCTGGATGGCGGCGGGCTTCGTCCACGGGGTGCTCAACACCGACAACATGAACATCACCGGCGAGAGTTTCGACTACGGCCCCTACCGGTTCCTGCCCCGCAACGACCCCAACTTCGTGGCGGCCTATTTCGACCAGCAAGGCCTCTACAGTTTCGGCCGCCAGCCGGAGGCCGTGTTCTGGAACTTGCAGAACCTGGGGGGCTGCCTGGCCATGGTCAGCGAGCAGCAGCCCCTGGTGGACGCCCTGAACGGCTTCGCCGACGCCTATCGCGGGGGCCTGGCGGCGGCCATGCTGAAGCGCCTGGGCCTGAAGAGTCGGGGCCGGGAGCTGGACGCGGGTCTGGTCAACGCCGCCTTCACGGCGCTCGCCGCCGGGGGCGAACGGCTGCGCTGGGAGCCCTTCTTCTTCGACTGGTTCTGCGGCGACGTGGGCCGGGCCATGGCCAGTCCGCGGGGCGACATCTACGGGAGCCAGCCCTTCGCCGACTTCCGCCGCCGGGTGGCCGAGACTGAGCCCGAGCGGCCCGGCCGCCTGCTCGATCCCTACTTCACCCGGACCGAGCCGGAGGAGCTGCTGATCGACGAGATCGAGGCCATCTGGGCGGCCATCGCCGCGGAGGACGACTGGACCGCCTTCCACGAAAAGCTCGCCCGGATCGAAGCCGCGCGGAAGGCCTGGGACCTCTAGACCGCCTGGGAACTCCACCGGCCGCCGTCACGTTGGCGAAACGGGTGGGGCTTCATCGCAGGAGTTCGCGTCATGCCCCAGGGCGACAAGTCCAAGTACACCGACAAGCAGGAACGCAAGGCCGACCACATCGCGGAAGGCTATGAAAAGAAAGGCGTCTCGGAAAAGGAAGCCGAGCGCCGCGCCTGGGCCACCGTCAACAAGGACGACGGCGGCGGCAAGCAGGCCGGCGGCTCCGGCCGCGGCAAGTCCACCGGCCACCCGGCGGCCCACAAGGGCGGCGAGAAGGGCGGCAAGGCCTCGGCCAGCCGCTCGGCGGCGGAACGCTCGGCCTCGGCCAGAAAGGCCGCGGCCACCCGCAAGCGGAACGCCGAACAACACGCCCATCATTAGGAGGCTGCGATGAAAGGCATCCTGCTCTGGGCGATCGGCATCCCGATCCCCGTGATCCTCGTCCTCTACCTGCTGGGCGTCATGCGCTGACCGGCGGAGCGTCCGCCGGCCTCGGCCGGCTGGCCCATTGCGCCAGGACCACCCCGGCGAGGGCCACGGCCGCGCCCACGGTGGGCCAGGTCCCCAGCAGCTCGTTGAACAACAGCCAGCCGAGCACCGCGGCCACCACCGGCTGGACCAGCACCACTACCGAGGCGGTCGCCGCCGGCAGACGTCCCAGGGCCCAGGCGATCGAGCCCTGGCCGGCGACGTGCATCAGGCCGAGGCCCGCGCAGGCCGCCCACCCGGCGGGACCGGTGGGAATGATCTGCTCCCCCAGACCCAGCGCGGCCAGCAGCAGCAGGGGCGCGCCCACCAGGGTCGACCAGAACATGATCCGCGTGGCCGAGATGGACTGGCGCGCCGACGAGACCGCCAGGAAGTAGATCGAGTACCAGATGGCCGTCGCCGCCGAGAAGGCGTCGCCCAGGGGCGGGTTGCGACCGGTGGAGCCGGCGCCCTTGGTGAGCGCCATGGTCCAGGCGCCGGCCACGGCGAAGGCCACCGCCAGCAGGAAAAGCCGCCGGGGCCTCTGCTTGAGGAAGATCCAGGCGAAGGCGGTCACCAGCACCGGGGTCAGGTTGGAGAGCACCGTGGCCTTAGCCACCGAGGTGTAGGCGATGCCGTAGTGCCAGAAGCCCAGGTCCAGGGCGAAGGCCACCCCGGCCAGCATGGCGGCCCGGGGCGGGGTTCCGATGCCGCCGCCGGCCTTCTGCGCCATGACCGCCAGCAGGGGCAGGGCGAAGACCAGCCGCCAGAATCCCGCAGCCGCCGGCCCGGTCTCCGACAGCCTCACCAGGACGGGCCCGACCCCGATCACGCAGGCGCCCATCAGCAGCATGGCCAGGGCCTTGCCGCGTTGCTCGGAGGTGTCGGTCAAAAACCCATCTCCCTGCATAGATCCTGGGGGGTCACCCCGGCCGCCCGCAGTTCGGCCAGGGTCTGCGCCCGGTCGCGCTTGGCGTAGCGCTTGCCGTCCGGGCCGGTGAGCAGCCGGTGATGGCGATAGGCCGGCTCGGGCAGGTCCAGCAAGGTCTGAAGCAGGCGCTGGACGTGGGTCGCCTCGAACAGGTCATGGCCGCGGATGACGTGGGTCACCCCCTGCAGGGCGTCGTCCACGGTGACGGCCAGGTGATAGGCGACCCCGACGTCCTTGCGGGCCAGCACCACGTCGCCGCCCAACTCGGGACGGGCGAGGATCAGACCGGTCTCGCCCTTC
>JAZKBZ010000087.1:0-1323 GCA_040388315.1 Pseudomonadota bacterium
CCCCGCCCAGCATCTCGATGGCGCGGTTCGAGATCACCTCGTTGGCGTTCATGTTGGACTGGGTGCCGGACCCCGTCTGCCAGACCGAGAGCGGGAAGTGGTGGTCGAGCTTGCCGTCGATCACTTCCTGGGCGGCGGCGACGATGGCCGCGCCGATCTTGGGGTCGAGGCGGCCCAGCTCCATGTTCGCTTCGGCCGCGGCGCGCTTGACGACGCCGAGCGCCCGGACGACGGGCTGCGGCTGCTTCTCCCAGCCGATCTTGAAGTTCTGGATGCTGCGCTGGGCCTGGGCGCCCCAATAGGCGTCGGCGGCGACCTCAACGGGGCCGAAGGTGTCGGTTTCGGTGCGGGTCGCGGTCATGTTCTAGCCTCCTGCCAAGTCGCCGGGCCGGTTTAAACGCGGCGGGCGCAAGCGCAAGGGTTCTGGCGCCGGACAAAGCCCTCTATGACAAACCCCAATGGACGACGGCTGGACCCATCACGCCAAGGTGCGCGCCCGCGAGAGCGAGGGGGTGATGGAGGTCGTGGTCGATGGTCTCACCACCCAGGCCAAGGTCTACAAGCCGCTGATCTACGAGTTCTTCCGCAAGGCCTGGCGCGGCTCGCGCCCGACCTGGGGAGAGTTCTCGGTAGAGATCGTGATGGAGTATGTCGGCGATCCGCCCTGGATCGACCTCGACAACCTGGCCAAGGCGATCCTCGACGCCATCAAGGGCTACGCCTTCCACGACGACGCCCAGGTGGCCCGCCTGCTGGTGGAGCGTCGGGCGGGCGAGCGAGAGCGGATCGCCGTGACGATCCGCAAGCTCTCGGACCTCAGCCCCTGGCCGAAGCCCGCCTAGTCTTGGGTTCCAGGGCCTCGACCATCATGATGGCGTAGCTCACCAGCACCAGGGCGGTGTAGCGGCCCAGGCTCTCCGGCGGCAGCTGCGGCAGCAGCCTGGAGAAGTTCAGGCCCAGCAGCATGGCGCCGGTCAGGCCGGGGGCGGCGAAGATCAGGGCCGCCAGCCGGCGCTGGCGCCGGGGCGTGCGCAGGAAGCGCAGGGTGATGTGGAAGAAGAGGCCGAGCGCCATGGCCACCAGGGCGGCGTTGACCACATAGAACCAGAAGGCGTGCTCGATCACGCCGCGGGCGAAGACCACATAGAAGAGGGTCGCCGCGCCCCAGACCAGGGCGCCCGCCAACCCGAACCACATTCCGTCCTGTTTCGACACGTCCGACCCCCGTCACGCCCTGGTTGAAGCGGGGCCGTGCGACAGTCATGCCTGCGGAGAACCAGGTCCTGAAACGGGTGCGGCCGCCCCGGTTGCCCGGGGCGGCCG
>JAZKBZ010000087.1:1333-3747 GCA_040388315.1 Pseudomonadota bacterium
TCAATCTGGGGGGAGTTGAGGTCAGCGATACTGTTGCAGGCGGGTGGTGCGCAGGCCCGCCAGGCCGTGTCGGTCGATGGACTTCTGCCAGGCGAGGAATTCCTCGTTGGTCAGCGAATAGCGCTCGCACGCCTCGTCGAGGGTCAGCAGCCCGCCGCGCACCGCAGCGACCACCTCGGCCTTGCGCCGGATGACCCAGCGCCCGGTGTCCACCGGCGGCAGATCGGCGATCGTCAGGGGCACCCCCGTCGGACCGATCACATAGGGCTCGCCGCGGCTGTTCGTCCGGGTCTGCTGTTGTTGTTGCAACATGGCTTTACGCCTTTCCCACCATCACAATTCGGAGGGACCATACGCCGCAGGACATAACAGCCGGTGAATCGCAGTAGTAAAAAAAGACCTAATCATTGACTCCCCCATGTACTAAAACGGTACAGTCTAAGATGTCGTTGCAAGTTAAAGAGCATTAACACCAAGACTTATCGCTTAATGTTGATCAACTCTTCCAACATCTGATCGGCTGTTGTGATGATCTTCGAGGAGGCCGAGTAAGCTTTCTGCGTCGAGATCAGTCCTGTGAACTCCGCCGACAGGTCAACGGTGGAGGCTTCCAGGGTCGAGGACGAGATTTGACCGGCGCCGGCGGTGGTGGGCTGCTTCAGCACGAACTCGCCGCTCTGGATGGTCGGCCGGTAGGCGTTGCCGCTAATGGGGGTCAGACCGTCCGGGTTCGGGAAGGTGGCCAGGCCGATCTTGGCGACCTGGCGGATCTCGGAGTTGTCGAAGATGGCCGAGACCATGCCGTTCTCGTCGACCTCGACCCCCACCACGTTGCCGACGCTGGCGCCGTCGGAATTGACCTGGGTCACCGAGGACTCCACCGGCCGCGAGGCCAGCTTGGAGAAGTCGAGCTTGATGTCCTGCGCGCCGATGCCGAGGCCGTCGGCCCAGGCGGGGAAAACGCCGCCGCTGGAGGCCCCCAGGGAGAAGGCCGGCTTGTTGCCGACCGGCGGGGCGCCGCCGTCGGTGCCGAACAGGGTGGAGTTGGCCTCGTCGAACTGACCGGTCTGGGTGAAGTTGACCAGGCCCGAGGCGATCAGGCCGGGGGGGCTGCCGGCGGGGGCGGGGACGCCGGTGCCGGTGTCCACGTCCGAGGCCGGGATGGCGTAGATTTCCGCGTGCCACTCGTTGGGATTGGTGACCGAGGAGGACTTCAGGAAGGACACCGCCACCTTGTGGGCGCCGCCCACGGAGTCGATCACGTTCATCTCGATCGTGAAGTCGGGCTTGATGGTCGCGCCGACGACGCCGGCGGCGTAGCCAGCCATGCTGGTGGTGTCGACGGCGGGCACATAGGTGGCGTCGCCGACGGAGGTGGGGTTGCCGCGCTTGTCGACGTTGGCGTTGATCACGATGTTGCTGGTCGCCCGCACGGCCGCGCCCAGGTTCTTGACGTTGATCGAGTCGAGCTTGGTGAGGTCCGAGGGGTTGGCGTCGATGGTGCCGTCGTCCTGGACCGGCCAGCCCTGCAGATAGAGCTTGGCGTCATTGACCAGGAAGCCGTCGGCGTCGACGCTGAACGAGCCGGAACGCGTGAAGGCGCGGTTGTCGGCAGAGGTCAGGTTGGCCGCCTTCTGGGTGACGATGAAGAAGCCGTCGCCGGAGATGCCGAGGTCGGTGGGGGAGGAGGCGCTGGTGATCAGGCCCTGCTGGGCCACGAACTGGCGGGTCACGGCCTGCACGCCGCCGGCCGAATAGCGGCCCTTGACCGCCTGGGCCGTCACCACGTTGGCGAAGTTCACCTGGTTGCGCTTGTAGGCGGTGGTGTTGACGTTGGCGATGTTGTCGGAAATGGCCGCCAGGGCCGACGAGTTCGACACCAGGCCGGAGACGCCGGCGAGCATGGCACTGTTGATGCTCATGGTTGTTGCCTTCTTTCGTTCTGCGTACGTCGCAAAGGGTTACGGGAGCGGGACGCCTAGGCGGCCGCGTCGGGGTCCGGAGTAGGGGTGTTGTCGGTGGTGGTGACCGGGGCGGCGGCCTGGTTGATCGAGATGACCTTCTCCCAGGGCAGCTTGGCGCCGTTGATGGTGATCAGGGTCTTGCCGTCGACCTGCTCGACGCCGGTGACCATTCCCTGAACGAAGACGCCGGTGGTGACGGTGGAGCCGGCGCTGTCCTTGGCCGTGACCTTCAAGGTGTAGGGCCCGCCGTCGTCCAGTTGCTGGCCGCTGGAATCCTTGCCGTTCCAGGTGAAGGTCTGCTCGCCGGCGCCCTTGTCCGCGGGCGTGGTGCTGAACACCGTGCGCCCCTTGGAGTCGAGGACCTCGAATTTCACGTCGTCGGCGGCGCGGCTGAGATCGACCTTCCACTCGGCCTTGCCGTCCTTGATGGCGTTTTCGCCCGTGCCGACG
>JAZKBZ010000087.1:3757-4907 GCA_040388315.1 Pseudomonadota bacterium
ATCAGGGCCACGGCGGTGGAGATACCGCTGCCGGTGTTGGCCACCAGCTTCTCCATCAGCTGGTTGCCGTAGAGCTGCTGCTCCACGCCGGTCATCTGGACGAGCTGCTGGGTGAACTGGTTGGAGTCCAGCGGCGAGAGCGGGTCCTGGTTCTTCAGCTGCGTGGTCAGCAGGTTGAGGAAGGTGTCGAAGCTCTCGGCCAGCCGTTTGGTCCCGGTCTGGGTGGCGGTCTGACCAACAGTGGAAACTGCATCTACCATCTGACGCTTCCTAAATGCGGACGTCGACGCCGGACTGGGTCCGGCGCTGGAGGTTGAGAGCGCCCGAGAGCGCCGCGTCGGCCGTCTCGCCGGCGCTGTCGAGCGCCGCCTGGAAGGCCCGGCCGCGCCAGGCGCCGCCGTTGTTCTGAGAGTCCTGGCCGAACTGACCCTGACCGGTCTGGCCCTGGCCGCGGTCGGCGGCGACGTCGAAGCGGATCCCGCCGCTGACGTCGAAGCCGGCCTGTTCCAGCGCCTTCTGGAGTTCGCCCGCCCGACCGCGCAGTTCGGCGGCGGCGTGGGCGTTCTCGAAGGACATCGAGGCGGTCAGCTTGCCCTGGGCGCCGATCTCGATGCGCACATCGACCTGGCCGAGCCCCTCGGGGTTGAGGGCGACGTCGAACTGGGTCGAGCGGCCCTCCAGCTTCTTGACGATCTGGGCGGCCAGGTGGGCGACGGTCTGCGGACCGGCGCGAATTTCGGCCGGAGCGGCGGGGGCCGCGGCGATGGCGGCCGGGTCGCCGACACCGGGGGCGGCGGGCTGGGCGGCGTCATCGGCGGCGGCCTTGGCCTCCACGGTGGGCGCCTTGTCCTCGGACTTACCCTCGGAGCCGGACTCAAAGGTGGCGGCGGCCTCCACCTGGGCGGCGGCGGACTGGGCGGTCTGGTCGACGTTCGGGGCGTTGGCGGAGGTCGCGGCGGCTTCGCCGCGGCCGGACTCGTTGCGGGTTGTGCGGGCGGCGGCGCGGCTGCTGCGGCCGGGGTTCGGGGCCGGCGCCGGTTCGCCAAGCGGCGCCGGGGCCTCGGTCGCCTCGGCGACCTCCGCCTGGGTCAGGGCGGCCGCCGGGGCTTCGGGGGCCGCGTGGTCTCGACGACGCCGCTCAACTACCGCA
>JAZKBZ010000087.1:4917-5259 GCA_040388315.1 Pseudomonadota bacterium
CGGGGGCCGTCGCCGCGGCCGCGACGACGGCTGCCGGGGGCGGGGCGGCGGTCAGGTGAGGGGCCGGGGCGGCCTGCGGCGGGGCCGGCGGCGGCGCGGCGGGACGGGCGGCCGTGCGCGGCGTATCGACGGACGCAAGGTCCGCAGTCTGGGCGACGCCTGCCTTGGCGCTGGCGGGCGTCTCGCCGGGGTCGATGTCGGTTTGGGCGGCGTTCGCCTCGGCGGCGGCGTGGGGCGTCGCGGCGTCAGCGGTCTTGGCGCCCTTGGCGCCCTTGGCCGCCAGGGCGGCCTGGGCTGCCAGGGCGGCCTGATCGGGAAGCTGCGGGGCGAAGGCGGCGGCGG
>JAZKBZ010000087.1:5269-5754 GCA_040388315.1 Pseudomonadota bacterium
TAGGTTCGTAACGCCGCTGCGCTCGTGAGGGTGCTCCGAGCGCAGGCGCAGCCCGGAATCGCCGAGCAACTGGCGAACGGGACCGTTGGTTTCCTTGCAGACCTCGATGAGGATGCCGTGGATGTGGTCGAGCGCCGGCTGGCTGGGCTGCTGGGCAAACTGGATGCTGCGCTGAATAAGCGGCACGCCGGGGCGATGGGCTGGGCCAGCAGAGCGGCCAGGATCTGGGCGTCCGTGGACAACGCCGGGGTGTCGAGGGCCTCGGCCTCGTCGGCGGCGTCCTTATCCTTGGCGTCCGTCAGCGCGGCGGCGTCCGTCTTGGCCGCCTCGTCGGTCTTGGCGGCGCCCAGGGCCGCCGGGGCGCCCGGTTCGGCCTTTGCCTGGCCGCCGAAGAAGGCGGCGAGCAGGGCGTCGAAGCCGGCCAGGGGGCCCTGGGTCGCGGCGGTCAGGCCGGCGCCGAACAGGCCGAGCGCCGCGCCGGGGGC
>JAZKBZ010000087.1:5764-18635 GCA_040388315.1 Pseudomonadota bacterium
GTAGGGAATCTAGGCGTTGTCGAGGTGCGCCGTGCCGGGGGCGGCGACGGCGTTCAGGGCGGACGGAGCGTTGATGGGCGACGCGGTCATGGGGTCCCGGCTGTCCGGTAGGACGATCTTGAGGGAGGCGCCTGCTGCGCCGCGTTCGTTCCCGTCCTTCTCAGCAACCTCCGCGCCACTCTTGGGGAAACCTATCAAGATACGGAAATAGAAGGGGAAAATGAGATATCGCCGCCGAGCGCGTGACCCCGCTGGCGGCGCTTTTTGCCGGGCCGCCCGGGGTCGATAGGTCGTCCCTGCCGCCCCCGCGCCGAGGGCCGGTTGGCGGAGTTGGCCAACTGGCGCCGCTCTTGCGCCCCTGAATCCGAGCTTATCGGGACCCCAAAGGGACCACATTGAAAATGCTGATGAAATTCCGGCCCTACGCGCGAGCGTTCACCAGACTACCGGCAGATTTGGCCGGGTCGCGCGTCAGCCTTTGCCGGGCGGAGGGTTAAGAGATGTCCCTGACCGTCGCCCTGAAGACAGCAGCGTCGGGTCTGCAAGCCGCCCAGGGCGGCCTGCGGACGACCTCCGACAACATCGCCAACGTCAACACCCCCGGCTACGTCCGCAAGACCATCGACCAGAAGCCTCTGGTGGTCGGCGGGATGGGGATGGGCGTCGAGATCTCCGGCGTCAAACGGATCACCGACCAGTACCTGCAACTGGCCACCCTGTCGGCCACGTCGGACGCCGCGCGCTGGGGCACGGTGTCGGACTATCTGGACAACGCCCAGAGCCTGTTCGGCGACCCCTCCAGCAGCAACTTCTTCTTCTCGCGCATGGACAGCATCTACTCCGCCTTCTCCGCGGCGGCCGATGATCCGTCCTCCAGCCTGCTGCGCAGCCAGGCCATCGGCAATGTCGGCGACTTCCTGAGCGAGGCCAGCCGCATCACCACCCATATCAATGAACTGGGCAAGACGGTGGACGCCCAGGCCAAGGCCGACATCGACCGGGCCAACGACCTGCTGGAGCAGATCAACCGCCTGAACTCCGACATCAGCCGCGCCAACCTGGCCAATGCCGACGCCTCGGGCTCGGCCAACATCCAGAGCCAGCTCATCGACGAGCTCGCCAACCTGATGAACGTGCAGATTCAGCAGCGGAACCAGGGCGGGGTCAACATTCGGTCGGCGGAGGGCTTCATGCTGGCCGGGGATGCGGCCGCCAAGCTCAGCTACAACCGCACCGACACCACCACCTCCTATATCGCCATCGAGCCCACCGGCGGCGTTGGTCAGGTGCAGCCGATCACCATCTCCAGCGGCGACCTGCGCGGCCTGATGGACCTGCGCGACGACACCCTGCCGGGCCTGGCCGACCAGCTCGGCGAGTTCGTCAGCCGGATGACCGAACAGATCAACGCCGCGCACAACGCCAACTCCTCGGTGCCGGCCCCCAATGTCATGACCGGCCGCGACACCGGCCTGGACCTGCCCACCGCCGTCGCCGGCTTCACCGGCCAGAGCACCATCGCCATCGTCGGCTCCACGGGCGTCGTGCAGAACACGGTGGTCATCGACTTCGACGCCCAGACCATGAATCCCGGCGGCGCGTTCACCGGAGACTTCAAGGCCGACCTCAACGCCGCGCTCGGGGGCGCGGCCACCGCCGACTTCGTCAACGGCAAGCTCAGCCTGACGGCGGGCGCGGGCCTTGGGATCGCCATCGACGAGGGGACGTCGATGAAGGCCGGCCGGGCCTTCTCGCACTTCTTCGGTCTGAACGACATGATCCGCTCGACCGGGGTCACCAACTACGACACCGGCCTGAAGGTCACCGACCAGCACGGCTTCAATCCCGGCGACGTCATCACGCTCAGTCTGGCCCAGGCCGATGGCCGCCCGATCCGCGACATCAGCATCACCGTGCCGCCGGCCGGCACCATGCAGGACCTGCTCAACGCCATGAACTCCAGCGCCTCGGGCGTCGGGCTCTATGGCGCCTTCAGCCTGGATTCGAACGGCAAGATGTCCTTCGGCAGCAACAGCACCCTGGACATCCAGGTCTCGGTCACCAAGGACCAGACCCAGCACGGCCTCGGCGGGGTCTCCATCAGCCAGCTCTTCGGCCTGGGGACCGGCGAACGCTCCCCGCGCGCCGGCCGATTCAGCGTCGATGCCGGGCTCAACGCCAATCCGATGAAGCTGGCGCTCGGCAAGCTCGACCTGACCATCGCCCCGCCGGCTTCGTCCCTGCGTCCCGGGGACGGCCGCGGCGCCCTGAGCCTGGCCATGGCCGGGGACGTCACCACCGCCTTCAGCGCGGCGGGCGAGCTTGGGGCGGTGAACATGACCGTCTCGCGCTACGCCGCTGAGTTCGGCGGCTCCATCGGCCGCCGCGCCCAGGCCGCCGACACCCGCAAACAGTCGGCCGACTCCGTGGCCACCGAGGCCACCGCCCGCCGCCAGTCGGTGGAAGGGGTCAATCTCGACGAGGAGCTCGTGCGCCTCACCACCTATCAACAGGCGTTCAACGCCTCGGCCCGCATGATCCAGGCGGCCAAGGAACTGTTTGACGTCCTGACCAACATGATCTGAGCCCAGGCGAAATCATATGAATCGCGTCTCAACCACAGGCAATTACAGCGCCGTCCTCGCCAACATCCAGTCCGCCCAGCAGCGGCAGATGGAGGCTGGCAACAGGGTCGCCACCCAGAAGAAGGGGGCCGACCTCAAGGCCTTCTCGCGCAGCGCCGAGATGCTGACGGCGATGAAGTCCATCGACTCCCGTATCTCCGGCTATCTCGAGCAGAACAAGCTGATCACCGACAAGCTGACCACCCAGGACTTCGCCCTCAGCCAGGTTTCGAACTCCGCCGCCAGCACCCGCGAGACCATCGCCCAGGCCCTGGCCAGCGGCCGGGCCGACACCCTGATCCAGGACGTCCAGGGCTTCTTCCGCAACGCGGTCGACGGCCTGAACGCTCGCTACGGCGGCAAGTACGTCTTCGCCGGCGGCCAGATCGACACCCTGCCGGTCTCCGCCACCGCGCTCAGCGACCTGACCGCCCCGGCCACGGTGATCTCCGACTTCTTCCACAACGACCAGTTCATCACCGAGGCCAAGGTCGACGACTCCACCACCGTCACCACCGGCCTGCTGGCCGACAAGCTGGGGACCGACCTGATGACGGCCTTCAAGGATTTCCAGACCTTCCAGGAGGGGGTCGATGGCCCCTTCCAGGGCATCCTGACCGACAACCAGCGCATCTATCTGGAGGGAATCCTGGCCAACTGGGACACCATCGGCAAGGATCTGATCAACAACACCGCCAAGAACGGCATGGTCCAGACCCGGGTGACCTCGGTGAAGAACGACCTGAACAACCGTCAGAACAGCCTGGCCGGCATGATCGGGGACATCACCGACGCCGATCCGGCCGAGGCGGCCACGGCGTTGCAGCAGGCCGGGGTCGCCGTGCAGGCGGCCGCCCAGGTCTTCCTGTCGCTACAGAATTCGTCGCTGCTCAACGTCCTGAGATAGAGCAGGTCAGGCGGAAGTGGATAGCGGTTCCGCCGCTCGATGTGCTCGAATGTTTTGAATCTACAGCGAGAACTCGCCGCCCACCCGGCCCACCAGCCGTTCGCCGATCCAGACCTCGACGGCGAACTGATCGGCGCGCATCTCGGTGGCCTCCTTCAAGGCCGTGATGTCGTCCGGAAAGGGCGCCTCGCACGTTGCCGCGACGCGTTCTTCAGGGTTCAGGACATATAACCGGTACTGTTTCATCGGGGCTCCCCCATTTGAGAGGCGGGGTAGACTCACTTAGCGAAGTGTCTCTTGATCACCCTGCGACGTTGGTTACTTCGTGGTGATTAACCTATCTTACACCACTCGCCTCTCGCGCGATATCACCCTTTCGCGACGACTTGGGCTCCCCTTGCCGACACTTGCGAACAGGTCGCGATCTCGCAAAACCCAGCGCGACCCGCTACATAGGGACCGATGAACGCACCCGCCCACTTCGCCGACCACGCCGTGGAAGCCGCTCGCGCCGCCGTCGGGCTGCCGGTCGGCGCGCGCGTGGTGGCCGCCATGTCCGGCGGCGTGGACTCCACCGTCACGGCCGCCCTGCTGGCCCGGGCCGGCTACGACGTGGTGGGCGTGACCCTGCAGCTCTACGACCACGGGGCGGCGATTCAGAAGAAGGGCGCCTGCTGCGCCGGCCAGGACATTCACGACGCCCGCTCGGCCGCCGAGGCCATCGGTATCCCGCACTACGTCCTCGACTATGAGAGCCGCTTCAAGGAACAGGTGATCGAGGAATTCGCCGACGCCTATCTGCGCGGGGAGACGCCGGTCCCCTGCATCCGCTGCAATCAGACGGTGAAGTTCCGTGACCTGCTGGACACCGCTCGCGACCTGGGCGCCGCGGCCATGGCCACGGGGCACTATGTCCGCCGCGAGCTGGGACCGGCCGGGGCGCAGCTGCGCCGCGCCGCGGACCCTGCGCGCGACCAGAGCTACTTCCTGTTCGCCACCACGGCCGAGCAACTGAACTATCTGCGCTTCCCCCTGGGCGCCCTGCCCAAGAGCGAGGTGCGCCGCGTCGCCGCGGAGCTCGGCCTGGCCATCGCCGAGAAGCCTGACAGCCAGGACATCTGTTTCGTGCCGGAGGGCCGCTACACCACGGTGATCGACCGCCTGCGCCCGCACGGCGCGGAGCCGGGCGACATCGTGCACCTGGACGGCCGGGTCCTGGGCCGCCACGAGGGGGTCACCCGCTACACCATCGGCCAGCGCCGGGGGTTGAACGTGGCCGTCGGCGACCCCCTGTTCGTGGTGAAGATCGACGCCGGCGCCCGCGCGGTGATCGTCGGACCGCGCGAGGCCCTGCTGACCGCCGGCTGTTCCTTGAAGGAAACCAACTGGTTGGGCGACCAGGCCACCCTCGAGGCCGCCTGCCAGGCCGCCCTGCCGGTCCTCGCCCGGGTCCGCTCCACCGCCGAGCCCCTGCCGGCCCATCTGTCCCTGAGGGACGGCGTGGTCAGCGTGGTGTTCGACGCGGCCGAGCACGGCGTCTCGCCGGGCCAGGCCTGCGTCCTCTATGACCCCGAGGTTCCCGACCGCGTGCTGGGCGGCGGCTTCATCGAGGCGACCTTCGGGGCCTGAGCCCTCCCCCCTCCCCATGGCGGGGTGAGAGGGATATATGCGGGTCATGACCCAAGCCTCCGATCCCGTCGTCATCGCATCCTACGCCCGCACGCCCATGGGCGGCTTCCAGGGCGACCTCTCGCCCGTCAAGGCCACCGCGCTCGGCGCCGCCGCCGTCCGCGCGGCGGTGGAGCGGGCCGGGGTCGATCCCCAGGCCGTGGAACAGATCATCATGGGCTGCGTCCTACCCGGCGGCCTTGGCCAGGCGCCGGCCCGCCAGGCGGCCCTGGGCGGCGGCCTGCCGCTCTCGGTGGAGGCCACGACGGTCAACAAGATGTGCGGCTCGGGCATGCAGGCCGCGATGCTGGCCCACGACGCCCTGGCCGCCGGGTCCGCCGACATCATCATCGCCGGCGGCATGGAGAGCATGTCCAACGCCCCCTACCTGCTGGCCAAGCACCGCGGCGGCGCGCGCATCGGTCACGACGTGGTGTCGGACTCCATGTACCTGGACGGGCTGGAGGACGCCTACGAACCCGGCCGCCTGATGGGCTCCTTCGCCGAGGAGTCGGCCAAGACCTACCAGTTCACCCGCCAGGCCATGGACGACTACGCCATTGAGAGCCTGGCGCGGGCCAGGCGCGCCACCGAGACCGGCGCCTTCGCCCGCGAGATCGTCCCCGTCGAGGTGGTCAGCCGCAAGGGCGTGGTGCTGATCGAGGCCGACGAACAACCGATGAAGGCCGACCCGGCCAAGATTCCTACCCTGAAGCCCGCCTTCGCCAAGGACGGGGCCATCACGGCGGCCAATTCCAGCTCCATCAGCGACGGGGCCGCGGCCCTGGTGATGACCCGGGAGTCCGTGGCCCGCCGGCTGGGCCTGAAGATCGTCGCCCGGGTGGCCGGCCATGCCGGTCACGCCCATGAGCCGGGCCTGTTCACCACCGCCCCGGTCCCGGCGATGCAGAAGGTGCTGAAGAAGGCCGGCTGGTCGGTCGCCGACGTCGACCTGTGGGAGGTCAACGAGGCCTTCGCCGTGGTGGCCATGATCGCCGAGCAGGAGCTGGGCCTGGATCGCGCCAAGCTGAACGTCAACGGCGGCGCCTGCGCGCTCGGCCACCCCATCGGGGCCAGCGGGGCGCGGATCCTGGCGACCCTGCTCTCGGCCCTGGAGGCCCGCGGCGGCAAGCGCGGCGTCGCCAGCCTCTGCATCGGCGGCGGCGAGGCTACGGCGGTGGCGGTGGAGCTGGTTTAAAACGCCGCACATCCCGGCGAAGGCCGGGACCCAGGTCGTAGGTCACGGCCGGAGCCCGGAATCCGGAATGCGGCGAATGTATCTAGGCCCCGGCCTTCGCCGGGGTGAGCGGTTGTAGGGCTAAGGCGCGGGCGGCGGCGCCATGTCCAGCATGTTGATCTTCATGCCGCCGGGCAGGGCCATGTCGCCGGGCTTGAAGCCCTCGGGGCAGGCGCCCTGCCACGCCGCCTCGACGGTCAGCTTGCGCAGGCCGTTCATCTGCGGCGCGGCGGCGCCGACCGTCGAGCTTTCGGCCTGGATCAGGTACTTGGAATTGAAATCCCCCGTGGCCGTGCCGCTGGTGGTGGTCTTGCCGCCCGAGCCCATGTCGCAGACCGAGCTGAACTGGTAGCCGCCGGCCACGCGGGCGGAGAAGATGTTCTTCTCGCACATGTCCCGGGTCGCCTGGGCGCCCCAGAAACTCATCTTCGCGTCGGTGGTCTCGTCAAGGCAGATGCGGCTGACCTGCACGAAGTCGCCGGTGGAGACCCGCTGCTCCCAGAGGCCCGGCTTGCGCTTGGGCGGGGTCTGGGATGGAACAAAGGCGGGGGCGGCCTCGGCCTTCTTCTCTTCGGCCTTCTCGCTGCAGGCGCCCAGCGCCAGCATGGCCACGGCGGCCAACCCCACGGTCCAACGCATCGCTCTCTCCCGCTCACGACTTCGCGAACGCTAACGGGGATCGACCCGGCGCGCGAGCGGGTTATGCTTCCAGCATGACCGAGCTTCGCGACACCGGCGACCGCTACGAGATGGACGAACAGGGCCAGACCTCCTGGGCCGACTATCGTCTGAGCGGGGATCGCCTCTATCTCGACCACGTGGAAAGTCCGCCGGCCCTGCGGGGGACCGGCGCCGCCGGCCGCCTGATGGCCGCGCTCAGCGCCGACGTCCGCGCCAAGGGGCTGAAGATCACGCCGATCTGCGGCTATGCGGCGGCGTGGCTGCGACGCAGCAAGGAGTTCGGCGACCTGGTGGGCTAGGGCGCGACGCAGAGGGGCTGGGAGCCGCTTTCCCACCCGGATTCCGCGCCTGTCCGCCCGTCCGACCACCGGCGCGTGCATTCGACGACGCTTGGTTTCGCGCGCCCGGAGACGCAACCCTGACCTTGAGGCGAATCGCCGCAAGAGGGGCTTCGCGCCCCCTATGTCGACCCGACGACCTAGGCTGGGCGACAGGTCCTCCCCAGGTTTCGTGCATGTCCCAGTTCCCCAGTTCCGCCTTCAGCCCGCCGGATTCCGTCGGACCGCCGTTCGGCATGACCGGCGACGAGCCGGTGTTCACCCGCGCCCGGGACCTGGCCAACGCCCTGTTCGGCAAGGTCGGGGTCAGCCTGGTGATCGTCCGAGACGGGGGCGTCTGGCGCAGCCACGACCCCGAGGGGCGAACCCCCGCCGCCGACCCCCTGGGCGACCGCGTCCGGGCCACCGGGAAGACGGTCTGGGTCGAGGACACCTTCCTCGACCCGGAGATGGCGGACTATCCCCTGGTCAGCGGCCCGCCGCACTACCGCTTCTGCGCCGGCGCCCCCGTGCAACTGTCCGACGGCGAGGTGATCGGTGTCTTCGCCATCGTCGCGACCGAGCCCCGGGCCCATGACGCGGCCCTGGTCGCCCATCTCGAAAACCTGGCCGGGGTCATCGCCGACGCCTGCGAGCAGGCCCGCGCCCAGCAGATGCTGCTCCAGGGCGAGGCCGCCCTACGGCAGAGCCAGGCCCTGCTCCGCGCCATGGTGGAGGCCGCGCCCGCCGCCATCGTGATGACCGACCGCGAGATGCGGCTCATCCAGGTCAGCCAGCGTTTCCTGCAGGAGAGCGGCCTGGAGGCGCCCGACATCCTGGGCCGGGCCATCGGCGAGTTCGACCAGGCCCTCTTCGAGCGGCTGCGGGGCGCCCACGAGCGCTGCATCGCCGGCGAGACCATGCGCGCGCCGCAGGTCCGAATCGCCCGTCCCGACGGCCGGGTGACCTGGGCGCGGGTCGAGATGACTCCCTGGCGCGACGCGGCCGGCGAGATCGGCGGGGTGGTCTGCGCGGCGCTGGAGATCACCGACCTGGTGCGCGCCGTGGAGACCGCCGAGCGCTCCGAGCAGCGCCTGCAGGTGGCGGCCCAGATCGCCGAGCTGCACGTCTGGGAACTGGACTACCAGCGCCAGACCCTGGTGCAGGACGAGGGCATGGCCAAGATCTTCGGCCGCGTCCTGACCTTCGAGGAGCTGGCGGCCGACACCAGTTCGACCATCCACCCCGAGGACCGGGCCCTGATCGCCAAGCCCTGGGCCCGGGCGGTGGAGAAGGACGAACCCTACTTCCCCGAATACCGCGTCGCCCGCGAGGACGGGAAGGAGGTCTGGGTCGCCTGCACCGTCAAGCTGGTGCGCGACGAGACCGGGCAGCCCCTGCGGCTGCTGGGCGCCCTGCAGAACATCACCGCCCGCAAACAGGCCGAGGCCGCCCTGGTCCAGGCCAAGGAGGAGGCCGAGGCCGCCAACCGCGCCAAGTCCACCTTCCTGGCCACCATGAGCCACGAGATCCGCACGCCGCTGAACGGGGTGCTGGGCATGGCCCAGGCCATGGCCCGCGATGAGCTGTCGCCGGTGCAGCGCGACCGGCTGGACGTGGTGCGCCAGTCGGGCGAGACCCTGCTGGCCATCCTCAACGACGTGCTGGACCTCTCCAAGATCGAGGCTGGGAAGCTGGAGCTGGAGGTGGCGCCCTTCGACCTGGAGGAGCTGGCGCTCGGGGCGCACGCGGCCTTCACCGCCATCGCCAACAAGAAGGGCCTGTCCTTCAACCTGGTGGTGGAGCCGCAGGCGCGCGGCGCCTATCTCGGCGACTCCACCCGACTGCGCCAGGTGATCTACAACCTGGTCTCCAACGCCCTGAAGTTCACCCCCTCCGGGGAGGTTCGGGTGCGGCTGTCTCGCGACGGCGGCGACCTCTGCGTCGAGGTCTCCGACACCGGGGTCGGCATGACCCCCGATCAGCTCGACCGGCTGTTCCGCAAGTTCGAGCAGGCCGACGCCTCTACCACGCGGCGCTATGGCGGTACGGGCCTGGGCCTGGCCATCTGCCGGGAGCTCTGCGAACTGATGGGCGGGGCGATCGGCGCCGTCAGCGTCGAGGGAGAGGGGACCACCTTCATCGCCCGCCTGCCCATGGCGCCCGCCCCGGCGGGATCGGTCCAGGCCCACGCCGCGGCGGAGGCCGCCCAGGACGAGCTGCCGCCCCTGCGGGTGCTGGCGGCGGAGGACAACATCATCAACCAGCTGGTGCTGCAGACCCTGCTGCACCAGGCGGGCATAGAGCCGGTGATGGTGGCCGACGGGGCCCAGGCGGTGGAGGTCTGGCGCACGGGGGCCTGGGACGTGATCCTGATGGACGTGCAGATGCCGGTGATGGACGGACCCACCGCGACGCGGGCGATCCGCGCGGAGGAGACGCGGCTGGGCCGGCCGCGCACCCCGATCGTGGCGCTGACCGCCAACGCCATGGCCCACCAGGTGGCGGAATACTACGGCGCGGGGATGGACGACTTCGTCCCCAAGCCCCTGGAGGCGGCCCTGCTCTTCGCGGCCCTGGAACGGACCCTGGAAAGGGTTTAGCGGCCCTGGGAGGACTGGCTGAGGCCCTGGCCGAAGGCCACGGGCTGGGAGGCGGCGACCATGGTCCCGGCCATGGCCACCACGGTCATGACCGCGGCGGCGAAGGCGGCGATCAGCACGCGCGAATAGGTGTCGGTCATCGGTTCAATCCCCAGTTCGGCCGCCGGGGAGCCCCAGCACGACGCCTAACGCCGGACCTGGGAATTGGATGCGGTCAGGACCGCGCGACGATGGCCATCAGGGCCTGGACCTTGGTGTCGGTCTCGCTGGCGAAGCGGCGGGCCAGTTCGCGGACCCCGTTAGGATAGACGTCGCCGCCCTCGCCGATCTCGGCGGCCAGGCGCTCGACCTCCAGCAGGGCGTCCTTCAGGGCGTCGATATGGCCGCGGGCCAGGGCCTTGGCCTCCGACTGCAGCCGGCGGATCTGCTCGGCCAGGGTCTCGGGCTTGGGCTCGGGGGCCTTCTTGGCCTCCGGGACGACGGGGGCTTGAGGCGGACTGGCCTTCAGGGCCACGACGTTCTGGGCCGGGGGCGCCACAAGACGGGGACGGGGACGCGCGACACGACTGACCATGGTTTTCGCTCCAAACCGGGACGTTCTGGCAGCGATGTGCAGGAGCGGCGCCAGATGCGCCGGCCCCCTTGATTGGCCTAGCGTCACCGGCGCATCTTTCGGCCCAATCACAATCTGGGAGGTCTCCATGGGCCCGTTCAAGCTTCTCATCGACGGCCAGCTGGTGGACGGCGACTCCACCATGTCGGTGATCAATCCGGCCACCGAGACCGAGCTGGCGGTCTGCGCCCGGGCCTCCAAGGCCCAGCTCGACCAGGCCGTGGCAGCCGCCAAGCGCGCCTTCCCCGCCTGGCGCGACACGCCCATCGACGAACGCCGCAAGGCGCTCGTCGCCATGGCCGACGCCATCCAGGGGGATCTGCAGAACCTCGCGCGCCTGCTGACCCAGGAACAGGGCAAGCCGCTGGCCGACGCCATGGGCGAGGTGTTCGGGGCCGCGGCCTTCTTCCGCTACTTCGCCAGCCTCGACCTGCCCGAGAAGGTGATCGAGGACAGCGACGCCCGCCGCGTCGTCTCGCGCCGCCGCCCGCTGGGGGTGGTGGCGGCCATCGTGCCTTGGAACTTCCCGCTGATCCTGATGGCCTTCAAGGTGCCGGCCGCCCTGCTGTCGGGCAACACCGTGGTGCTGAAGCCCGCCGCCACGACCCCGCTCTCGACCCTGCGCATCGCCGAGCTGGTGAAGGACATCCTGCCGCCTGGCGTGCTCAACGTCATCGCCGACGCCAACGACCTGGGCGCCGCCATCACCGCCCACCCCGACATCCGCAAGGTCTCCTTCACCGGCTCCACCGAGACCGGCAAGAAGGTGATGGCCGGCGCCGCCGAGGCGCTCAAGCGCGTCACCCTGGAGCTGGGGGGCAATGACGCGGCCATCGTCCTGGAGGGCAATGACCCCAAGGAGACGGCGGGCAAGATCTTCGCCGGCGCCTTCCAGAACTCCGGCCAGGTCTGCATCGCCATCAAGCGGGCCTATGTCCACGAGAGCATCTACGACGCCATGTGCGACGAGCTGGCCAAGCTGGCCGACGCCGCCGTGGTCGGCGACGGCCTGGAGCAGGGCACCACCATGGGCCCCCTGCAGAACAAGACCCAGTTCGAGAAGGTGCTCGGCATCATCGCCGAGGCGAAAACCCAGGGGAAGGTCATCGCCGGCGGCGAGCGCGCCGAGGGCAAGGGCTACTTCATCCGCCCCACCATCGTGCGCGACATCAGTGACGGCACGCGCCTGGTGGACGAGGAGCAGTTCGGCCCGGTGCTGCCGGTGATCAAGATCCGCGACGGCGAGGACGCGCTCGCCCGCGCCAACGCCTCCGACTACGGCCTGGGGGGCTCGATCTGGAGCAAGGACCTGGACAAGGCCATGGACCTGGCCGGCCGCATGGACACCGGCACGGTCTGGATCAACAAGCACGCCGACCTCGCCCCCAACATCCCCTTCGGCGGCGCCAAGCTGTCGGGCGTGGGGACGGAGCTGGGCGAAGAGGGCCTGGCCGAGTTCACCCAGATGCACGTGATCAACATGGCGAAGGGGTAGTCCGCTAAAACTCCGCTCATCCCCCACTCGAGGCGGCGGAAATCCCCACCCTTGCCCCCGCCGCCGCAACCTATACGGTTGAGCTCCAGCTTGGGAGCACGACCATGGGTGGACGGACCTTGACGGCGGCGGCGGCGGCGGCCTTCGCATCCCTGGCGCTCGCCGCCCCGGCCCACGCCCAGCCCCGGTCTGGCGAGACCGTCGCCGCCATCCCCTACACCACCTGCGACGGCTCCCGCTGGACCGCCAGCTGGCAGGGCGACACCTTCTACCACCAGCCGGAAAAGGGCGCGGGCCACCCCGACGACCATATCGACTACCGCACCTGGGACGGCGCCTGCTGGTCTGCCAAGTGGATCGGCGGCCGCTTCTTCCACAGCCCCAAGGGCGGCGGCGCGGGCCACCCTGACACCATCCTCAACTTCACCGACTGGGACGGCGTCGCCTGGACCACGGAGCGCGTCGGCTCCGGCTGGCGCGTCACGCGGCGGTAGACGCTCCCGTCCTCCCACGCCATCGTCGCGGCTCCGCTTCCCGAGGAGCCCGCCCCATGCGCCCGATCCTGCTCGCCGCCGTCCTGGCGCTGGCCGCCGCGCCCGCCGCCGCCCAGACGGTCTCCACCAGGCTCCCGCCCGCCGTCGTCTCCGAGCCCGCCCCGCACGCCAGGGCCAGGGCCCGCATGGAGGTGATCCACGTCCCCGTGGGCGGGGTGGCGATCAATGGCGT
>JAZKBZ010000087.1:18645-31828 GCA_040388315.1 Pseudomonadota bacterium
CTATGTGGCGCAAGGGGAGGGGCCGCACCCGACCCTCGTGATCCTCCACGGCCTGCCGGGCAATGAGAAGAACCTGGACCTGGCCCAGGCCGTGCGCCGCGCCGGCTGGAACGCGGTGACCTTCAACTATCGCGGCTCCTGGGGCAGCCCGGGGCCCTTCAGCTTCGGCCAGACCCTGATCGACACCAAGTTCGTCCTGGCCTATCTGCGCGACCCGGCCAACGCCGCGAAACTGGGGGCGGACCCCAAGCGCATCGCCATCGCCGGCCACAGCATGGGCGGCTGGGTCACCGCCGAGACCGCCGCCAAGGACCCGGCCCTGCTGGGCGCCATCCTGATCTCGGCGGCCGACATGGGCCAGCGCGGCGTGTCGGGCAAGGCGGCGCCCGCCGCCCTGGCCGCGGCCATGGACGCCAACCGCGAGACCCTGGCCGGCGCCACGGGCCAGAGCATGGCCGAGGAACTGATCGCCGGCGGCGAGGCCTGGCGCCTGGACCAGCTCGGCCCCGGCCTGAAGACCACCCGCCTCCTGGTCCTCCACAGCGACGACGGCTTGGCCCCCGACGCCGAGCGCCTGATCGCCGCGATCCACGGGGCCGGCGGGACCAGGGTGCAGGATTTCCACGTGGCGACGGACCACGGCTGGTCGGACAAGCGGCTGACGCTCCAGGCGCTGGTGATCAACTGGTTGGCGGGGCTGTGAGGGCCAGCTAACTGCCACATCGTCATCCCCCCCAACGTCATCCTAGGCCTTGTGCCTAGGACCCCTCTGTCCGCGCCTCGGCGACGCGGGGCGTAGCGGGAACGTCGAACTTCACCCGGCGGCTCAGCAACACCGAGAGAGGGGTCCGAGGCACAAGGCCTAGGATGACGGGTGTTGGGGATGACGGCCTCGCCCCCGATACCGACCGCCTGATCGCCGCCATCAAGGCCGCCGGTGGGACCAAGGTGCAGGCCTTCCACGCGGCCACCGACCACGGCTGGTCAGACAAGCGGCTGACGTTGCAGGCGCTGGTGATCAACTGGTTGGCGGGGTTGTAAGGGGAGGAGGTGGCTCGTGCGCACATACCGAATACCCGTAGGGCTTCACGCCGACGGAATTGCAACCTAAGCTCAATTCAGTGCCCGGCCTTAGTTTCGAAATTGAACTGTGGCGTCGATACAGCGCCACCCATCTACATGTGAGCACATTCCCCTGCGAGCTGCGATGCCACTGGCGGCGCGATGGCGGCGGGATTGGGGAGTAAGGGTGAATACGAAGGGGTCGGGTACTAACAAGGCAACTGCGAACGCCAACGCAGCGGCCCTAGCAAAGCTTCAAAAGATAAAGACTAAAGAGCAACTGGCTCAATTGCTGGGTGTCGATTATGGCAAGCATCTTGTATATTACCTATATCGCATTCATCCACTGAACAGGTATAAGTCGTTTGAAATAACCAAAAAGGGCGGGGGAACCCGTCAGATTAGCGCCCCAAACACTGGGTTGGCGCAGGTCCAACGGCGGCTGAGCGCCATTCTGTACGACATATACTCGCCCAGACAGGGTGCGCATGGATTTCTCCGTGGGCAAAGTATATACACCAACGCTTCGCAGCATCGTCGACAAAGATTCGTTCTAAATATTGACTTAGAGCAATTCTTTCCCTCCATAAATTTTGGACGGGTTCGAGGGTTGTTTATGTCGCCGCCATATTCTCTAAATTCAACTGTTTCTACGCTGCTTGCGCAGATTTGCTGCCACGACAATTACCTCCCTCAAGGTGCTCCGACTTCTCCGATAGTATCAAACATGATATGTGGGCGGTTAGACGCCAACCTAAAAAGTTTGGCTAAGGAGCATGGAGCTTTTTACACACGGTATGCAGATGACATAACCTTCTCATGCAACGGGGCAAAATTTCCCGAGGCTCTTGGTTATCATTCTTGGGTGGATGAGAAGAGGGTATCCAACGTTGGAGAAGAATTAGGTGCAGCTATCTCTGCAAATGGATTTTCAATAAACAATAAGAAGACGAGGCTTCTCACAAAGGGTGATCGGCAAGTAGTAACCGGTCTTGTTGTGAACAAGTCGGTAAATGTTCCCCGAAAATATATCAGAAACCTGAGAGCCGCTTTGCACGCGTGGAGAACGCATGGCCTAGCGGCTGCTCAGCAGGAATTTGAGGGAAGGCTCGGTGGAAAAGCAGGGGATGTCGCGCGAAGTCTTCCTCGCGTCTTGATGGGAAGAATACAATACGTTGGATATATCAGGGGATATGGCGACGGTTTGTACAAGAAACTGCGCGATGCGTTTAATGAGCTATCGGAAAATAAAATCAAACACGTTGCAGATATCCAGCTAGAGAAGCTTCGGAAATCTGTGTGGGTGATCGAAGATGAGGTCGAAATATACCAAGGAACCGCCTTTTTTCTAAAAGATGTAGGATTGGTGACCTGTGCTCACTGTGTTGGAGTTTCTCCATTCATCTATCACCCTGATGATCCCAGAAAGAAATACGGCGTCAGCCCAATCTGGAAGCATGAACACTTCGATGTAGCCGTTCTCAAGCTGAATGATGAGGGCGTCACATACTCTGAGCTGAAGCGTCAGCCGTTTGAGGCGGCCTTGGAGATCAGGAGTGACGTCACGCTCGCGGGTTATCCGCAGCATGCTTTGGGTAAGCACTTGAGCATCAAAGACGGACGGGTGCAGAGTTTTAGAAATCAGTCAGGGGTGCGCGTTATAAACGTGTCCACCCACGTAATTGCCGGAAACAGCGGCGGTCCGCTTGTGAACAGACATAACCGCGTCCTGGGCGTTGCCTTTACTGGTGCGGACGAAATCGATGCTGCGGGCGGAACGGAAGAACACGGCGTGCTTCCAATTTCGCTTCTCTCTTCATTCGTTCCCACGGTGACTTCTTGAGGTAGGCGACTACGGCATTCGCACTACAATACGCCTCACGCGGTCAGGCGTTCGGACGTTCCGCCCCCCTACCGCTTCCCCTTCCGGAACCTCTCCTGCGCCTCGGCCCGCGCCTCGGCGCGCACCTTCTTCACCACCGTGCGGTCCACCGTCTCCCCCGGCGCCGTCAGCGCGTCGTTGGCGAATTCCAGGTCCATCAGCTTCAGGCGCTTGATCTCGTCGCGCAGGCGCGCGGCGGTCTCGAATTCCAGGTCGGCGGCGGCCTGGCGCATGCGGCTTTCCAGGTCGCGCAGGGTGGTCTTGAAGTTGTCGCCCATGAAGGGCTTGGAGTCCTCGGCCACGCCCACAGGCACGGTGACCCGGTCCTTCTCGTAGGGGGAGGCCAGGATGTCCTTGATGGAGGACTTGATGCTCTCGGGCGTGATGCCGTGCTCGAGGTTGTAGGCCGCCTGCTTCTCCCGGCGGCGTGAGGTCTCGGCCATGGCGCGTTCCATGGAGCCGGTGATGCGGTCGGCATAGAGGATGCACTTACCGTCGACGTTGCGCGCCGCCCGGCCGATGGTCTGGATCAGGCTGGTCTCGGAGCGCAGGAAGCCCTCCTTGTCGGCGTCGAGGATGGCCACCAGCCCGCACTCGGGGATGTCCAGGCCCTCGCGCAGCAGGTTGATGCCGATCAGGGCGTCGAAGGCGCCCAGGCGCAGGTCGCGGATGATCTCGATCCGCTCCATGGTGTCGATGTCGGAGTGCATGTAGCGGACCCGCAGGCCCTGCTCGTGCATGTACTCGGCCAGGTCCTCGGCCATCTTCTTGGTGAGCACGGTGATCAGCGAGCGGTAGCCCTTGGCCGTGGTCTCGCGCACCTCGGCGATGACGTCGTCCACCTGGCTGTGGTTGTCCTTGGAGACCGGGCGGATCTCCACCGGCGGGTCGATCAGGCCGGTGGGGCGGATCACCTGCTCGGCGAACACCCCGCCCGACTGCTCCAGCTCCCAGGCCGCCGGCGTGGCCGAGACGCAGATGGTGTCGGGCCGCATGGCGTTCCACTCCTCGAACTTGAGGGGGCGGTTGTCCAGGCAGGAGGGCAGGCGGAAGCCGTATTCGGCCAGGGTGAACTTGCGGCGGTAGTCGCCCCGGTACATGCCGCCGATCTGCGGCACGCTCTGGTGGCTCTCGTCGACGAACAGCAGGGCGTTGTCGGGGATGTATTCGAAGAAGGTGGGCGGCGGCTCGCCGGGCCGGCGGCCCGAGAGGTAGCGGCTGTAGTTCTCGATTCCCGCGCAGGAGCCGGTGGCGCCGATCATCTCCAGGTCGAAGGTGGTGCGCTGCTCCAGCCGCTGGGCCTCCAGCAGCTTGCCGTTGGCGATCATCCAGTCCAGCCGCTCCTTCAGCTCGGCCTTGATGGAGATCATCGCCTGGTGGAGCGTCGGGCGCGGGGTCACGTGGTGGCTGTTGGCGTAGAGCTTGATGCTGGGCAGATCGGCGGTCTTGCGGCCGGTCAGTGGGTCGAACTCGACGATGGCCTCGATCTCGTCCCCGAACAGGCTGACGCGCCAGGCGCGGTCCTCATAGTGGGCGGGGAAGATCTCCAGGGTGTCGCCGCGCCGGCGGAAGGCGCCGCGCTCGAAGCTGGCGTCGTTGCGCTTGAACTGCAGGGCCACCAGGTCGGCGATCAGCTTCTTCTCGTCCACCCGCTGGCCGACCTCCAGCTGGATGGTCATGGTGGAATAGGTCTCCACCGAGCCGATGCCGTAGATGCAGGAGACGCTGGCCACCACGATGACGTCGTCGCGCTCCAGGATCGCCCGGGTGGCCGAGTGGCGCATCCGGTCGATCTGCTCGTTAATCGAGCTGTCCTTCTCGATATAGGTGTCGGTCCGCGGCACATAGGCCTCGGGCTGGTAGTAGTCGTAATAGGAGACGAAGAACTCCACCGCGTTGTCGGGGAAGAAGCTCTTCATCTCCGAATAGAGCTGGGCGGCGAGCGTCTTGTTGGGCGCCAGGATCAGGGCCGGGCGCTGGGTCTGCTCGATGACCTTGGCCATGGTGAAGGTCTTGCCCGAGCCGGTGACGCCCAGCAGCACCTGGTCGTGCTCCTTGCCCTCCAGGCCGGCCACCAGGTCGGCGATGGCCGTCGGCTGGTCGCCGGCCGGCTCGTATTCGCTCACCAGCTTGAACCGCTTGCCCCCCTCCGACTTCTGCGGCCGGTCGGGGCGGTGGGGAATCCAGGCCACGGGGCCCGCGGACTCGTCATAGTCGAACACCGCCGACATGTCGGCGACGCCGGAGGCTTCCGGGGCGGGCTTCGGGGGACGGGGCATGAGGTCGAATTTAGGGCGCATGACCCCGGAAGGCTAGGGCGCCCTCGTGACAGGAGGTGTCAGCAGGCTACCGCTTGCTCTTCCCCGCCGCGGCGATGGCGGCGTCGAGGTCGGTGAGGGAGATGACGCCGGCCTCCACCTTCACCCCGTTGACGAAGAACATTGGCGTGCCGTCCACGCCGCGGGCGATGCCGGCGTCGACCCGGGCCTCCAGGGCCGCGCGGTTGGCGGGGTCGTTGACGCAGGCGGTGACCTGGGCCTCGCTGAGGCCGGCCTGCTTGGCGACGTCCAGCAGCACCGGACGCAGCTGCTGGGTCTCGTAGATTTCGGCCTGGCGGCGGAACAGGCCGTCCACCACCTGGAAGTACCTGGCCGCCCCGGCGCAGCGGGCGGTGATGAAGCCCACGGCGGCCACATTGGCGGGCTCGGTGATGAACTCCTTCAGGACGTAGCGGACCTTGCCGGTGTCCACGTACTTGGCCTTGAAGGCGGGGAAGATCTCGTTGTTGAAGTGGGCGCAGTGGGTGCAGGAGAGCGACGCGTACTCCTCCACCACGATCCTGGCCTTGGGCTTGCCGAGCGACAGGTCGCCGGTGGGGTAGGGGGCGGGCGCCGCGGCGGTGAGCAGCAGCAGGGCGAGCAGGGCGAGGCGCAAGGGAAAGCTTCCTGGAACTGTGACCGCCCCAGGAGACCGGGCCGGGCTCGCCTGTCAACCGAGGCCGTTGGCGCCGGGGGCCGCGAGCCGTCATAGTGGGCGCTGGCGGACTCATTTCCCGCCGCCGGACCCTTTTCAGTCGCGTTCATTGCTGGGGACTTCATGTCGGTTACGACCGCGGCGCAGAGCGCCGCACCGCCGCCGCGCTGGCCGGACGGCTTCTTCACGGTCAGGGACGGGACCCGCCTGCACTATGTGGAGGCCGGCGCCGGCGCGCCCGTGATCCTGATCCACGGCGCGCGGGGCAGCGCCATCGGCAACTGGTTCTCCAACGGCATCGCGCCCCGGCTGGCGGAGACCAACCACGTCTACGCCGTCGACATGCGCGCCCACGGCCTGTCGGGCGGCGCCCGCCACAGCCACTTCAACATGGCCGACGACGTGCTGGAGTTCATGGACCAGATGGGGATCGGCAAGGCCCACATCGCCGGCTACTCCATGGGCGGCGGGGTCACCCTGCAGCTGCTGGCCCGGGCGCCGGAGCGGTTCATCACCGCCTGCTTCCAGGGCTCGGGCGTCAGCGAGACCGCCGAGTGGAAGGACAAGGTTCCCCCCGACGTGACCGGCGAGGCCCCCGACGAGGCCGCCGCCCACGCCCTGGTCAAGGCGCGCCGCCAGGCCAAGGGCGAGGAGGTGGGCAACGACCTCGGCGACAGGATCCGCGCCAAGGTCCAGGCCGTGGCCGGCGAGGGCGCGGTGCGCAAGATGGAGGACATGGCCGGCCGCATGATGGCGACCCTCAACAAGCTGGACCTGTCGAAGATCGACGTCCCGGTCATGGCCATCAACGGCGAGTACGACCGCCCCAACGCCCGCACCCACCGCCTGGCCCGGGAGCTGAAGGATTTCACCAACCTGGTGCTGCCCGGCAAGGGGCACCTGAGCGCCATGATGGCCGGCTTCATCCCGGCGGAATATGTCGAGGGCTACGCGGCCTTCGTGGCCCGCCACAACCCGCCCCCGGGCGGAAAGGTAAAGGAATGTAACCTGAACGAGAATTCAGGGGCCGGACGATCCGGCGAAGGCTAAGCTTGCTCGCAGTCGCAAGTGGCGTGGGGACCGCAAGGATGAACATCGCCGTCCTGGACGATGACCAGGCCCACAACGATCTGCTGGCCGCCATGCTGCGCCAGGCCGGCCATCGCTGCCATGTCTTCGAGAAACCCGCGGCCCTGCTGGCCGACCTGCGCCGACAGACCTTCGACCTGCTGATCATGGACTGGAACATGCCGGAGATGAGCGGCATCGAGATCCTCAAGCGTCTGCCCGAGCTGCTGCCCGCCACCCCGCCCGTGCTGCTGGTCACCAGCCGCTCGGTGGAGAGCGACGTGGTGGCGGGGCTGAACGCCGGGGCCGACGACTACCTGGTCAAGCCCTTCGAGCCCTCGATCCTGCTGGCCCGGGTCGCCGCCCTGCTGCGGCGCGCCTATCCGACCTCGCCCCCCACCAGCGGCGAGACCCATGAGGGCTGGACCTTCGATCCGGCCACCGAGACCGCCACCCGCGACGGCAAGACCGAGCAGCTCACCTCCAAGGAGTTCCAGCTCGCGCTCACCCTGTTCCGCAACATGTCCCGGGCGCTGAGCCGCGACTACCTGCTGGAGCGGGTCTGGGGCCACCGCGCGGACCTGGAGACCCGCACCCTCGACGCCCACATCTCGCGCCTGCGCAGCAAGCTCTCCCTGCGGCCGGCCAGCGGCTTCCGGCTTGTGACGGTCTACGGCTTCGGTTACCGGCTGGAGCGCTGCCAAGCGGTCCTGGAGGACGCCCAGTGAAGGTGCTCGCCCTGCTCCTGGCGGTCGCGGTCCCCAGCGCCGCCCTAGCCCAGCAGGGACCGCCCCCCGCCCCGGACGCCCGCTATATGGTGAAGAAGGGCGACACTCTCTACGACCTGGGTCGCCGCTATTTCGCCCGCCCCGGCGACTACGAGACCGTGCGGCGCCTGAACCGCATCCCCAATCCCCGCCGCCTGCGGCCCGGCGCCACGGTGGTCGTGCCCTACAGGGTGATGCGGACGGTTCCGATCACCGCCGAGCTGGTGGCCTTCTCCGGCGCGGTGCGGATCGAGCAGGGCGGCCGGCCAGTGACCCCGCGGGTGGGCCTGCCCATCGTCGAGGGCATGCGGCTGACCACCCAGGCCAACGGCTTCCTCACCGTCGAGCTGTCCGACGAGAGCCGCATGACCCTGCCCTCCAATTCCAGCGCCCGGGTCCGCCAGCTGCGGGAGGTCCCGATGACCGGCGGCCTGCTGCGGGTCTTCGACCTCGACACCGGCCGCTCTTCCACCTCGGCCACGCCGGGCGCCAATCCCGATTCCCGCTTCCAGATCCGCACGCCGCTGTCGGTGTCGGCGGTGCGGGGCACCGAGTTCCGGGTCGCGGCGCTCAGCAGCGGCCAGGCCACCACCGAGGTGCTCAAGGGCCTGGTGGGGGTCAGCGGCGCCGGCGCCGAGGTCGCCGTGGCCGAGACCTTCGGGGTCAGCGTCACCCCGGACGCCGTGGGGGCGCCCACGCCGCTGCCGCCGACTCCCAGGCTCGCCCATGGCGGCCGGGCCCAGGAGGATGCGGTGGTGGCCTTCGAGCTCGAACCGGCGCCCGAGGCCGTGGCCTACCGCCAGCAGCTGGCCCATGACGCGGGCTTCATCGACACCTTCGCCGAGACCACGACCGACAAGACCGTGGTCACCTTCGAGGGCGTGCCGGACGGGACCTATTTCGTGCGCGCCACCGCCATCGACGCCCTGGGCCTGGAGGGGGCGGCCTCCAACTACGGCTTCGAGCGCGACCTCAACATCCTGGAGCCGGGCCAGGCCGCGCCGGAGAAATCCGGCAAGCTGCGTCAGTACCTGTTCAAGTGGACCGCCACCGGCCAGGGGGTGCGCACCTACCGCTTCCAGCTGTTCGGCGAGGCGCAGGCGCGCACGGCCCTGGTGGACCAGCCGGGACTGGAGGCGCCGCAGGTGGTGCTCACCGACCTGCCGCCGGCCGCCTATTTCTGGCGGGTGACCGCCACCCGGCTGAACCGCGGCAAGATCACCGAGAAGGTCGGCGGCCTGCAAGAACTCGACGTCGGGCGATAGCCCATGCCGGAGCCCGGGCGATCGCCGGCCTTCCGACGACTGCTCCTGGAGTGGCTGCTGGTGGCCGTCCTGGCCACCGCCGCGGCCGGGGTCGCCAGCTGGAACGGCCTGCTGGCCCGGGCCGACGGGGCGGTCTACGACGCCCTGGCCCTGCTCAGTGGCCGGCCCGCCGATCCCGACCTCATCATCGTGGCCATCGACGACCGCAGCCTGGCCGAACTCGGCCGCTGGCCCTGGCCGCGCGCCCGCCACGCCGAGCTGCTGAGGGTCCTGGCCCCCATGCGCCCGAAGGCGGTGGTCTACGACGTCCTGTTCACCGAGCCTGATCCCGCCGACCCGGACCTGGCCCGGGCGATGGGGCAGGCGGGCCGGGTCTATCTGCCGGTCCTGGTGGCGCCGGGGCTCAACGGCGCGCGCTTCGAGCACGTCCCGCCCACGGCGCCCCTGGCGCGCGCCGCCGCGGGCCTGGGGCAGGTGATCATCCGCGCCGACGCCGACGGGGTCGTGCGCCGCCGGGACCGCTGCGCCGCCCCGACCCCGCGGCCTCTCGCCGAGGTGGTCCTCGGGCTGGAGATCCCGCCGCCGCCGGAGGATGGCCCCCCCTGCGTTGGCGAGCTGATCCCCTTCGCCGGCCCGCCGGGCGCCTATCGGACGGTCAGCTTCGGCAGCGTGCTGCGGGGCGAGGTTCCCGCGGAGTTCTTCACCGGCCGCCGCGTGCTGGTGGGCGCCACGGCGCTCGGCATGACCGACCACTTCCAGACCCCGATGGACAGGCTGGGCGGCGGCATGTCGGGAGTGGAGCTGCAGGCCAATATCCTGGACGCCCTGCGCAACGGCGCGGCCCGGGGCGAGGCGGGGCGTCCGTGGCGCCTGGTCCTGGCGATCCTGCCGCTCTGGATCCTGATGGCCGGCTTCCTGGCGCTCAAACCCGCGCAGAACCTCGGCCTGGCTATCGGCCTGGGCGCCGCCGTCCTGGCCCTCAGCGTCGGCCTGTTCGGCCTGTCCCACCTCTGGCTGTCGCCGGTGACGACGCTGGCCATCCTGCTGCTGGTCTTCCCGGTCTGGGGCTGGCGGCGGCTGGCCATGGCCAGCGACTTCCTGAAGGCCGAGTTCGAACGGCTCGGCGGCCGCCTGGAGGCGCCGGCGGCCCAGGGGCCCATGGCCCACGGGCCGGTCGCCGACGTGGTGGCCAGCCAGGCCCGCGCGCTCAGCGGCGCCATCTCGCGGATGGACGCCCTGCGGCGCTTCGCCGACGACATCCTCGCCAGCCTGCCCGACGCCACCCTGGTGACTGATGCGCAGGGCGTCGTCATCCAGGCCAACGCCCCGGCACACGCCCTGCTGGGGAAGGACTTGGTGGGCGCCCGCCTCATCGACCTGCTGCGGCGGCTGGAGCCGGTGGCGCTGGAGGCCCGCGACCTGGCCGGACCCCACGCCCGGCCCCTGGCCCTGCGGGACGGCCGCACGCTGCTGCTGCACACCGCCTCGCGCCGGGGCGAGGGGGAGGGGCCGGCCGGGGAGGTGATCGGCCTGGCCGACGCCACCGAGCTGATGGCCACCGCCCGCCAGCGCGAGCAGGCCCTGCAGCTGCTGACCCACGACATGCGCTCGCCCCAGACCTCGATCCTGGCCCTGCTGCAGCAGTCTCCAGGCCTGGAGCCCACCCTCGTCGGCCGCATCGCCGCCAACGCCCGCCGCACCCTGGCCCTGGCCGACGGCTTCGTTCAGTTCGCCCGGGCCGAGGCCGCCGCCCTCAGCCGCGAGCCGGTGGATCTGGCCGACGTTGTCTGCGAGATGGCCGACGAGCTCTGGCCCCAGGCCCAGCAGAAGAAGGTGACCTTCGTCCAGGCGGGCTGCGACGAGCCCGCCTTCACCCTCGGCGAACGCTCCCTGCTGGCGCGGGCCTTCGCCAACCTGTTCGAGAATGCGGTGAAGTACAGCCCGTCGGGGGCGGTGATCGCCATCGCGCTCACCCGCGAGGCGGGGCGGATCGTGGTCTCGGTGACCGATCAGGGGCCCGGACTGACGCCCGATGAGGCCGCGGCCGTCTTCGAGCCCTTCCAGCGCTTCGACCGGCCCCAGGCGGGCGATCCGGGGGCGGGACTGGGCCTGGCCTTCGTGCGCTCGGTGGTGGTGCGCCACGGCGGCCAGGTGCGCTACGAGACCGCCCCCGGCGGCGGCGCCCGTTTCATCGTCGACCTGCCGGAAATGGTCTAAGGCTTGGCCAGGGCCGCGGTGACCAGGCGTTCCACCGCCGCGGTGGGCTCGCCATGGGCGCGTTCGGTGGCGGTGGCCGAGAAGGCCGCCTTGCCGGACCTGGTGTCGATGGCCGTGACGCTCAGCGCATAGGCCGGGCCGCGCAGGCCCCAGCGCCGGCCCGCCTTGGGATCGGCCAGCCAGTCCCCGGCCTTGCTGCGCATCACCCCCACCCCCTTGGGCAGGGCGGCGAAGGTCACCTGCAGGAGATAGTCGGCGCTGGCCGGATCGGCGAGACGGGCGTCGCGCGCCTTGAGGTGGCCCAGCACCAGGGCGGCGGCCTGGTCGGGCCGCGCCCTGTCCCCGGGCTCAGCGGCGCTGGGGGCGAGGGCCAGGGTCTTGCCGTGGGCGAAGGCGGGATCGCCGGCGCGCACCACCTGGGGCGGGGTGGCGCACCCGGCCAGCAGGGCCGCGGCGGCGAGGGGCGTCAGGATCTTGGCGGACATGGCGCGACTCTCCGGTCCGGCGGCCGCGGCGTCAATCGGAGACCAGCGGCAGGAGCACCTCGCGCAGGATGAAGATCCAGGCGGCGAAGTTCACCGCCAGGGCGAACATCAGGAGCAGGCGCCGGCGAAGCGGGTTCACGATGTCAGGCATGGAAGAGGGCCAGGCCCAGGGCGAGTCCGCAGCCGGAGGCCGAGGCGGCGACGACCAAGGCCAGCCTGAGGAAGGTGGGGATCGAGGTCATCGCGAAGAAGCCGGGCGGGCCAGGCTGAGGGGGCTGCGCTCCAGGACGCTCTGGGCGTCGGGCGTGAGGGCCCAGCGGTGAGAGCCGCCGCCGAAGGGCAGGAAGACCAGGCTGGGCTGGCCGGTCCGCGCCGCGCCCTCCCGATGGGCGTCGAAGGCCTCGAAAATCTCACGCCGGAGGCCGTCGGAGATGCGCTCCTGGGTTCGGCGCATGGCGATCCGCTCGGCCACCAGGTTGCGATGGGCCGAGCCGCCATAGACCAGCAGGATCTCGACGATCTCGGCCACCAGCGGATTGATGTTCCAGGTCTTGGCGAACTTCATGCGCCGCGCCAGGGCGACTTCATCTGTGTCCGGCATCTGCGCGCGACCTTGCGTTGCGGGTTACCCTTAACCAAGTCGTAGCAGAGCTTGAGCGTGGAAACCCCTGTGCGGGTCTCGAATTTACATTGCTTTACAGTTGGCCGCCGCGGCCGATCGACGCCGTCACGCCGAGTGCGCCGGAATTGGTGCTCGACCCTGGCGGGCGCCGCAGCGCGTTTAGAGCACGTCAGGCGGACGTGGACGCCGGTTCCGCCGCCCGACGTGCTCTCATGTTTTAAATCTAGACCCTTCTTGCCGTTTCAGATGGGTCCATCTGAAACGGTCAGGGTCTAGCGCGACGCCATCCGCTCCAGGGCGTCGCACTTGGCCTCGGTCACCCCCGGCCAGGGGCCGGGGTCGGAGCCGATCAGGCGCAGGGCGTCCTCGCGGGTGATGCGGTTGCGGCGGGCCAGCAGGTCGGCGGCGCGGTCGGCGAAGGCGCGGCCCGAGGCCATGGCCTTGACGTAGTTGATCCGGGCCGGCTCCTCCCACCAGGCCGTGGCGGCGGGGCGGCCGCCATAGGAGACCTGGGAGGCGTCGCGTCCCCAGGCGGTGGCGAAGGCCGGGGTGGCGCCGAGATAGCGCTTCAGCGCGCAGGACTGCTGCACGCGCCAAGCCGGCGCGGCCTGGGCTCCGGAGGCGCAGACGGTGAGTCCGGCCAGGAGCAGAAGGGGCAGGCGGCGTTTCATGATCAGAGAGGATGCCCGCCCAGGACGGTGATCGCAACCACGACGGCCAGGGCCAGGACGGCATAGATGACGTGTCCCACGGCGGGGTCCCCGGAATCGCATTTGGAAATACGATCCTAGCCAGGGGCCGGACGCGGGCATGACGCAGTTGGACTATGGCCCCGCGCGATG
>JAZKBZ010000087.1:31910-41587 GCA_040388315.1 Pseudomonadota bacterium
CCCACGGCAATCCTACTTGTCGACTGACTTGCTGACGACCGTGCCGACCGCCGCGCCAGCGACCGCGCCGACGGGGCCGCCCAGGACGGCGCCGGTGGCCGCGCCGGTGGCGGCGCGTTGTTCGACATTGTGGCCGCAGGCCGCGAGGGTGAGGGCGACGCCCGCGACGGCGATCAGGCTCAGAATATTCCGCATGACATGGCTCCGGTTGAAGGGTCTCGGCCGGAGGAACGGCGGGCGACTGTGGAGGTTCCGGAGGCGCGCGCTGGGCAAGAAATCCACAGGCATTTTATGCTGCGCTGCAATATGGGGTTGCGAATCGTGAAGCTAGCCGTCATAAGCACCGGCAACTTCGCCATGGCCTGTCTTCCGACGTGTAAGGAGCAGGCCCGCCGCGAAACGCCGCCAGCAAGTGCAGGGGCGTCTAGCAGCAACGATGTCTGGGGGCGCCTTCGCCCTCGCCACACGGGACAACCACCCTTTGCTAGCTAAACCTCAGGCGCGCGCCGATTGGCGAGCGTTGACCAGCGCTGTGTTGCTGGGTTCAGGCGTCGGCCTGGGCCTCGGCGCGGCCTACCTGGTCGGCGGCATGGCCCGCGCGACCACCGATCATCAACGCGCCGCCCGGTTGGGCGAAGCCGCCGCCGGCGGATTCTCCGAGTCCGTTCTTCAACGCGAAGCCGCCGCCATGGATCCCGGCGTGCTGCGCATCGCGCGCCGTCATGACCCCTTCACCGTGGCCGGCGACGCCGAGCGCGACCGCCAGACCGCGATCCTCGCCGCCCGTCTCGAGAAGCGCGATCGCAACCCGGCCTCGGCCGTGGTGCTGCGCGCCGCCTTCGCCGGGCCCCTGGCGCCCGCCGCCGCGCCCTTCCGCATGGCTGGCGTGCTGGAGAGTTCGCGCGAACTCGAATGCCTGACCCAGGCGGTCTATTTCGAGGCCCGCGGCGAGGCCGCCACCGGCCAGCAGGCCGTGGCCCAGGTCGTCCTCAACCGCGTGCGTCATCCGGCCTATCCCAAGAGCGTCTGCGGCGTGGTCTTCCAGGGCGCGGCCCGGGCCCGCGGCTGCCAGTTCAGCTTCGCCTGCGACGGTTCCATGCGCCGGGGCCGCGAGGCCATCGCCTGGAACCGCGCCAAACAGATCGCCGCCCGCGCCCTGTCGGGGGCCGTCATGGCCTCGGTGGGCGACGCCACCAACTTCCACACCACCGGGGTCTCCCCCAACTGGGGCGGCCGCATGATCCGCGTCGCCCAGGTGGGGACCCACGTCTTCTACCGCTTCGGCCGCGGCGCCGCCCCGGCGACCTATGTGGCCGACGCCCGTGCCGGGGGCCGCGATCTGAACGAGGCGCCGGTGACCTATGCCAGCCTGGTTCCGACGCCGGGCCAGGGTTCGGTCGCCACGGCGCCGGACTTCCATCTGGCCTCGGCCGTGGTGGTCTCCGGTCCCGCCGACAGCCCGCTGGTCAAGGCCTCCGAGGCCTCGGAGAGCATGCCCCCCGCGCCCGAGACCAAGGCCAAGGCCGACGCTCCCAAGGCCAAGCCGGCCCCGGCCGCGCCGGGCAAGCCCGCCGAAACGGCCATGAAGACCAGCTCCTCGGCCGCCAGCTCCTGAGCGTCCGGCGGCTTCGCCGCAATCCGGACGCCTGAACGGCGCATTGCCGCTTGTCGCGGGAGTGTCCGCGCGATGAAGCTCGCCCCTTCGGAGGCCGTGAGCGAAGGAGTGCGCCCTTGAACGCCTTGGAGCGGAACGCCGAACTGGCCCAGGCTCTGCTGGGCTGCAGCTACGAGGAACTGACGCCGGTCCAGCGCAGCGTCATCGACCTGATCGCCACCGAGGCCCCCAGCGGCCTCAACCCCCAGCTCACCAACGACGACCGCACCTTCTGGCAGCGGCTGGCCGACACCATCGCCGAGGTGGGCGGCTCCTGGCGGTTCATCTTCAGCTTCCTGGGCATCCTGATCGCCTGGGTGACCTGGAACGCGCTCACCCGGAAACTGGCCTTCGACCCCTATCCCTTCATCTTCCTCAACCTGGTGATGTCGATGATCGCCGCCCTGCAGGCGCCGGTGATCATGATGAGCCAGAACCGCGCCGCCGCCCGTGATCGCGCCAACGCCGAGCACGACTATGTGGTCAATCTGCGCGCCGAGCTGGAGATCATGCACCTGCACGACAAGCTCGACGCCCTGCGCAACGAGGAGCTGGTGAAGCTGGTCAAGGCGCAGAACGAGACCCTGGACCTGCTGAAGGCCCAGATGGCGGCCCTGGCGGCGAAGGAGACCTAAGCCCGCGCCGCGCGCCGCAGGGCCTGGGGCGGCTGACCGAAGGCCCGCAGGAAGGCCCGGCGCATGCGCTCGGGATCGCCGAAGCCGACGGTTTCGGCCACCCTGTCGATGGGGTCTGAGGAGGCCTCCACCCGCTCCCGGGCCGTCTCCAGACGCAGCCGCTCCACCGCCTTGGCGGGCGTCATGCCGGTCTCGGCGGCGAAGGCGCGGGCGAAGTGGCGCGGGCTCATGGCCGCGCGGTCGGCCAGTTGGTCGACGGTCAGGGGCTCGGCCAGGTGCTCGCGCATCCAGTCCAGCAGGCCCGAGAACCGCCCGTCCTGGCCGCCCATCTCGATGAGGGCGGAGAACTGCGACTGGCCGCCGGGCCGGCGGTGATAGACCACCAGGGTCTGGGCGGTCTGGCGGGCCACCTCTTCCCCCAGGTCCTGGGCGATCAGGGCCAGGGACAGGTCGATGCCCGCGGTGATCCCCGCCGAGGTCCAGATCGGCCCCTCGCGCACGAAGATGCGGTCGGCCTCCACCCGGACCTTGGGATAGCGCTTCTGCAGTTCGGCGCTGCGGGCCCAGTGGGTGGTGGCCCGCTTGCCGTCCAGCAGGCCCGCCTCGGCCAGCAGATAGGCCCCGGAACAGACGCTGGCGGTGCGGCGCGCCTTGCCGGCCACGGCCTGGATATAGGCCTTGAGGCGGGGATCGCGCGACGCCTTGCTGGCCCCGATGCCGCCGGAGACCACCAGAGTGTCGAGGTCATCGTCCAGGGCCTGCGCGCCCATGCCGGCGCCCGCCGAGCTCATCACCTGGCCCGGCTCGGCGGCCATGACCTTCAGGCTGTAGGCCTCGGGCCGGTAGCGCCCGGCGATCTCGAAGGCGCCCAGGGGGCCGGCCGCGTCCAGCAGCTGGAAGTCGGGGAAGATCAGGAAGCCGATCCTGCGGGCCATGGCGGAATCCGAGGTAAGAATGTCATTTCGGCCAGACCCTAGGGCTGCGATCCTCACGTCGTCAACTTTCAGGGAACCGCCGCCATGTCCGACCTGACCATCGTCTTCCCCCTCTATCCGGGCGTCACCCACCTCGACTTCACCGGCCCCCACCAGGTGATGAGCCGAATCCCGGGGGCGAAGATCATCGTCGCCTCGGCCGGCGGCGCCGACATCGAGGCCGACGGCCTGACCTTCACGGGCCTCACCGACCTGTCCAAGGTCGAGGCCTGCGACGTGCTCTGCGTTCCCGGCGGCTTCGGGACCACCGCGGCCATGCTGGACGAGGCTTTCATGGCCGACATCAAGCGTCTGGCGGCCGGCGCCACGTACCTCACCAGCGTCTGCACCGGCTCCCTGATCCTGGCGGCCACCGGACTGCTGAAAGGCAAGCGCGCCACCTGCCACTGGGCCTGGAAGGACCAGCTCAGGCCCTTCGGCGTCATCGTCACCGAGGGCCGCGTGGTGCGCGACGGCAATGTCATCACCGGCGGCGGGGTGACGGCGGGCCTGGACTTCGCCTTCACCATGGTGGCCGAACTGGCCGGGGACACCCTGGCCCAGTCCATCCAGCTTGGCCTGGAATACTCGCCGGCCCCGCCCTTCAACGCCGGCAGCCCGGAGACCGCGCCGCCGGAGATCCTGGCCGCGGTGCGCGGCATGATGTCGGGGGCGATGGCCGCCCGTCAGGGCGCGGCCGAGGAGGCCGTGCGCCGGCTGGAGCAGGTCTAACGGCTTCGTTCCTCCCCATCGCGGGAAGGCGATCCGAGCTTCTAGTCGGCGATGTGGATCAGCATCTTGCCGGTGTTGGCGCCCTCGAACAGGCCGATCAGACCCTCCGGCGCGCGTTCGAAGCCGTCGAGGACGGTCTCTTGGTACTTGATCTTCCCGGCCTTCAGCCAGCCGGTCATGTCGGACAGGAAGGCCTGGTTCAGGTGCGGGAAGTCGCTGGCCACGAAGCCCTCCATCCGCACCCGGCCATAGATCAGGTTGAAGAGGTTCTTCACCCCCTCGCCGTCGCCGTTATAGGTCGAGATCATGCCGCAGACCGGGATGCGGCCGCGCACGTTCATGCGCGGCAGGGCGGCGTCCAGGTGTGCGCCGCCGACATTCTCGAAATAGACGTCAATGCCCTTGGGGGTGGCGGCTTTCACCGCCTCGGCCAGGGGCTGGGTCTTGTAGTTGATCACCGCGTCGAGCCCGACCTCGTCGCGCAGCCAGGCCGCCTTGTCGTCCGAGCCGGTGGTCCCCACCACGTAGCAGCCCTTGATCTTGGCGATCTGGGCGGCGACCGAGCCCACTGCGCCGGCGGCCGTCGAGATCATCACCTGCTCGCCGTCCTTCAGGGCGCCGGTCTCCAGCAGGCCGCCATAGGCGGTAACGCCCGTGCCGCCGAGCGCGTGCATGTAGACCGTCAGCGGCAGGTCGGGATCGGGATGCAGAACCGAAACGCCGCGGCCATCGGAGACGAAGACCTCGCGGAAGCCAGCGCCATGGCGGACCAGGTCGCCCTCCTTGAACTTGGGGTTCTTCGACTGGATCACGCGACCGATGCCACCGCCCAGCAGCGGTGCGCCCAGGGCCTGATCTGCGTCCAGGCGCGGCCGCATATAGGGGTCCACCGACATCAGCAGGGCGGTGACTTGGATCTCCCCTTCGCCGGCGTCGGCGACAGGCGCCTCCACGAGGGCGAAGTCCTCGGCGACGGGCTTGCCGTTCGGGCGGCGGACGAGATGGATCTGGCGGGCGGTGGTCATGGGGCGTCCTGAAATGATTCAAACAATTGTTCGGACGCTAGTCGGACCCTGACCCGGGGTCATGCCAGAAAAACTCAAGCCGCTCAGTCGCCGCGGGATTTGTGCTGCACGGTGTCGACGTTCTGGGCGATGTTTCCCTGCGATCCCTGCTCGCGCAGGTTCGCCTCCCCGTCGCCGGTCTGCAGACCGGCGTCGCGGCGATCGGCGCCTTCGCCCTCGATGTCGGGCTTCGCGCCGCCGCGCGGCTGCTGTGCGGGCGGGATGGGTGGGGCTTTGGACATGGTCTGGGTTTCCTCGTCTAAAAAGGAAACGCGTTCACACTGCCGCTTGTTCCGAGAATTCAGACCGCATCGAGGCCGATGTCGAGCACCGGGGCCGAGTGGGTGAGGGCGCCGACGCTGATCACCTGGACGCCGCTCTCGGCGATGGCCCGCACGGCCTGCAGGTTCACCCCGCCCGAGGCCTCCAGCACCACGCTCCCGGCCGTCAGTTCCACGGCCCGCTTCAGATCCTCCGGCGTGAAGTTGTCCAGCATGATGACGTCCGCGCCATGGGGCAGGGCGTCGGCGAGTTGGGAGAGGCTGTCGACCTCCACCTCGATCTTGGTCAGGTGGCCGGCGGCGGCGCGGGCGCGCTTCAGCGCATTGGCCACCCCGCCGCAGGCGGCGACGTGGTTGTCCTTGATCAGGATGGCGTCATCCAGGCCGAAGCGGTGGTTGACCCCGCCGCCGCAGCGCACGGCGTACTTTTCCAGATGGCGCAGGCCCGGCGTGGTCTTGCGAGTGTCGACGATGCGCGCGCCCGTGCCGTCGACCCGGTCCACATAGGCCCGGGTCAGGGTGGCGACCCCGGAGAGACGGCCCATCAGGTTCAGCGCCGTGCGCTCGGCCGAGAGAATGGCCCGCGCATTGCCGGTGACCTTGGCCAGGACCGCGCCCGCCTCGACCGACTGGCCGTCGGCGGCGGTCGCCTCGAAGCTGGCCTTGGGATCCAGGGTCAGGATGGCCAGGCGCGCGCAGGCCAGGCCCGACACCACCCCGGCCTGGCGGGTGGCGAAGACCACGCTCATCGTGGCGTCGGCGTCGATGCAGGCCTGGGCCGTGACGTCGCCCGCCCTGCCGAGGTCTTCGGCCAGGGCCAGGCGCACGATGGGTTCGATGAGCAGGTCGGGAAGGGGTTCGATCATTCGGCGGCGAAGCTCAAGGGGTCGCTGGCGGCGACCTCGGCGAGGGTGACGAAGGTTCGCTTGGGCGGCAGGGGCTCGGGGAAGTCGCTGCGGTAGTGGCCGCCCCGGCTCTCCTTGCGGTCCAGGGCGCACTGGGCGACCAAGCGGGCGGCCACCAGCGGGCCGGCGCGGCCGTGGGCGGCCTCGAAGCGGTCGATCTCGGACAGCAGGTTGGTCAGGCCCGCGGCGTCGCGGACCACCCCGGCGTCGCGGCTCATGCCGATGCGCAGGGCGGCCAGGGCCTCGGGCGGCAGCTCCGGGGTCAGGATGCGGCGCAGGGGGCCGCTGGCGACCTCCCGCTGTTCGCGGGCGGCCTTGCCGGCGCGGGTCCCGAAGACCGCCGCCTCCAGCAGCGAGTTCGACGCCAGGCGGTTGGCGCCATGCACGCCGGTCGAGGCGCACTCCCCGGCGGCGAACAGGCCCTCGAGCGAGGTCTGTCCGTTGGCGTCGGTGACGATGCCGCCCATGTGATAGTGGCAGGCCGGCGCCACCGGGATCGGCTGGATCCGCGGATCGATGCCCCCCGACAGGCAGGCGGCGAAGACGGCCGGGAACTCCTCGGGGAAGTGGGCGCCCACGGCGGCGCGGGCGTCGAGGAAGGCGCCGCGGCCGGCGGCCAGCTCGGCATGGATGGCGCGGGCCACCACGTCCCGGGGCGCCAGCTCGGCGTCGGGGTGGTAGGCGGCCATGAACAGCTCGCCGGCCGAATTGATCAGCTTGGCGCCCTCGCCACGCAGGGCCTCGGTGGCCAGAGGCGCGGGATCGCGGCCGATGTCGATGGCCGTGGGGTGGAACTGCACGAACTCGGGATCGGCGATGGTCGCCCCGGCCAGGGCCGCCAGGGCCAGGCCCTCGCCCTGCAACTCGGCAGGCGTGGTGGTGACGGCGTAGAGGCCGCCGATGCCGCCGGTGGCGAACAGGGTGGCCGGCGCGGTGATCTCGATCAGGCGACCGCCTTGCTCGGCGACCACGCCGCGGACGCGGCCGTTCAGGTCGTGCAGCACACCGCGCAGGCGCATGCCGGCCCGGACCTCGATATGGCGCGAGGACAGCGCGGTCTGGACCACGGCCTCCATAATGGCGCGGCCGGCCTGGTCGCCCTTCACCCGGGCGACGCGGGCGCGGGAGTGGGCGGCCTCCAGGCTGGTGGCGAAGGCGCCACTGGCGTCGCGGTCGAAGGGGGCGCCCAGGTCGGCCAGGTGGCGGACGGCGGCCGGGCCCTCCTTGGCCAGCAGGTGGGCCATGGCCGGATCCACCAGCCCCGCGCCGGCGGCGATGGTGTCGGCGGCGTGCAGGGCCGGCGCATCGTCGGCTGACAGGGCCGCGGCCATGCCGCCCTGGGCCCAGGCCGAGGAGCAGCCCTGGTTCAGGGGCGCGCCCGTCAGCAGCAGCACGCTGCGCGGCGCGGCCGAGAGCGCGGCCGACAGGCCGGCCAGGCCTGCGCCCACGATCAGGACGCCGTCATGGTGGATGCGGTCGGCCACCTCAGATCAGCTCCACGTCCACGTGGTGGCGGGCCTTGACCAGGTCGTAGCGGGCCGGAACCAGGGGCGGGGGCAGGTCGATCATCCGTTGCACGGCCAGGCGGGCGCGGTCGGCGATCGCCGGATCGACGGTGACCTCGTAGCGGTTCTCCACCAGGGCCTCGTAGATGTTCTCCAGCGTGATCTTCTTCATGTGCGGGCACAGGTTGCAGGGCCGCACGAACTCAGTCTCCACCGCGTCGATGGCGACGTTGTCGGCCATGGAGCACTCGGTGATCAGCACCACCTGCTTGGGCTTCCGCGTCAGGACATAGTCGTTCATCGCCGCGGTCGAGCCGGCGAAGTCGGAGACCTCCAGCACCTCGGTCGGGCATTCCGGATGGGCCAGGATCTGCGCCTGCGGATAGGCGGCCTTGAGCTCCAGGATGTCGGCGGCGGTGAAGCGCTCATGCACCTCGCAGCGGCCCTTCCAGGCGATGATCTTGATGTCGGTCTGGCGCGCGACGTTGCGGGCCAGGAACTCGTCGGGGATCAGGATCACCCGGTCGACGCCCCATTCGCGCGCCACATGCTCCACCACCTGGACGGCGTTGGCGCTGGTGCAGCAGACGTCGGTCTCGGCCTTCACCTCGGCGGTGGTATTCACATAGGTCACCACCGGCAGGCCCGGATAGCGCTGCTTGATCAGCCGCACGTCGGCGCCAGTGATCGAGGAGGCCAGGCTGCAGCCGGCCCGCAGGTCGGGGATCAGCACGGTCTTGTCGGGCGACAGGATCTTGGAGGTCTCGGCCATGAAGTGAACGCCGGCCTGGACGATGATCTTGGCCTGCGACTTCGCGGCTTCCTTGGCCAGGCCCAGGCTGTCGCCGACATAGTCGCCGACCCCGTGGAAAATCTCGGGCGTCATGTAGTTGTGGGCCAGGATCACCGCGTTCTTCTCGCGCTTGATCTTGTTGATCTCGGCGATCAGCGGGGCCTGCAGCCGCCACTCCATCGGGGTGACGTGGCCCTTCACCTTTTCCCATAGGGGCGAGGTGGTCTTGTCCACTTCCGGCGTGAACGCGAACTGGAAACCGTCGGCCACTGGCGTCCTCCTTATGCTCAATATGAGCATTTCTTCCGCCTCAAAAAACGCCGGGAAACACTCTCGGCCTCCTCGGCGTCTTGGATATGCTCACTTAGAGCAAAACCAATGTCAGACATATAGACCCGTGTTCGCCCCATCACAAGGGGCGTTGTTCAGGCTGGTGAGGCCAGGGCTCGGGGCCGATCGGCCATGACCGCCTCGATGGCCTGGGCCAGGTCGTCGGCGGAGTAAGGCTTGCGCAGCAAGGGCCAGGGCGCGCCGTCGGCCGAGGACAGGGTCTCGCCCGTATAGCCGGAGGAGAGGATCACCGGCAGGCCGGGCCGCGCCTTCACGGCTTCGTGCGCCAGGTCCACCCCGGTCTTGGTCCCCGGCATGATCAGGTCGGTGAGCAGCAGGTCGAAGGCCTCGCCGCGCGCCATGAACCGCTCGAAGGCCACGGCGCCGTCGGCGCGGAACACCTGGTGGTCCAGGTCCTCCAGCATGGCGGTCACCAGGTCGCCCACCTCGGCGTCGTCCTCCACCAGCAGCACCCGCAGGCCGGGACCCAGCGCCGTGACGGCGACCTCCGGCTCGGCCGCTTCCGGCATGGCCTCGGAACGGGGCAGGTAGAGCCGCACCGAGGCGCCCTTGCCCGGGGCGGAATCGATGGCCACCCCGCCGCCGCTCTGGCGGGCGAAGCCGTAGACCTGGGAGAGGCCAAGGCCCGTGCCCTTGCCGATCTCCTTGGTGGTGAAGAAGGGGTCGAACACCCGGGCCATGGTGGCCTCGTCCATGCCGATCCCGGTGTCATGCACCACCACCCGGACATAGGGGCCGGGGGCAATCTCGGAGACCTCCCCCTCGGCCAGGTCGCAGGCGGCG
>JAZKBZ010000088.1:0-33259 GCA_040388315.1 Pseudomonadota bacterium
CTCGGCGTAGTGGCCGGCGAGCTTGAGGCCGAAGGTGGTGGGCTCGGCGTGGATGGCGTGGCTGCGGCCGACCGTCGGGGTCAGGCGGTGCTCGAAGGCGCGGCGCTTGAGGGCGGCCAGCACCAGGTCGACGTCCTCCAGCAACAGGTCGGTGGCGCGGCAGAGCTGGACGGCGAGCGCGGTGTCGTTGACGTCGGAGGAGGTCATGCCCTGGTGCAGGAAGCGGGCTTCCGGGCCGACGATCTCGGTGACGTGGGTCAGGAAGGCGATGACGTCGTGCTTCACCTCGCGCTCGATCTCGTCGATGCGCTCAGCGTCCCAGACGGCGTCGCGGCCCTTTTCCCAGATGGTCTGGGCCGCCAGCTTGGGGATGACCCCCAGCTGCGCCATCTTGTCGGCGGCGTGGGCCTCGATCTCGAACATGATCTTGAAGCGGGTCTGGGGCGACCAGATGTCGGCGGCTTCCTTGCGGGCGTAGCGGGGGATCATGAACGTGGCTCCTTACGCAGGCTGATTAGCGCCACCAGCCGGAAATCGCCACCCCGGGCGGCCTATTCCTTCGGGAAGAAGTGGTTGTAGGGGGCGGCCTCCGCCAGCACGCGGGCGAAGGAGGGCCGCGCTTTCAGGCGGGCCAGATAGGCGGTGGTATTGGGGAACGCGTCCCCGAAGGGCTCCACCCTGTCGGCATAGTGCAGGGCCGGCGCCGCGGCGCAGTCGGCCAGGGTGAAGGCCTCGCCCGTGATCCAGGGGCCCTCGGCCGCCCAGCCTTCGATCAGGGCGTAGGCGGTGCGCAGGGTGGCCCGCGCCTGGGCGACGCCGAAGGGGTCCTTGGCGCCTTCCGGACGCAGGCGGTCGCCGACGATCTTCTGCATCGACTCCTGGACATAGAGGTCGAAGACCCGGTCGCGGTGACGGACGGGCAGGGCGGCGGCCGGATCGCGGGGAATGAGGGCGATCTTGCCCGGATGGTTCAAGGCCAGGTGCTCGATGACCAGGGTGGCCTCGGAGACCAGGGTCTCCCCATCCTTCAGCAGGGGCATCTTGCCGAAGGGCGACAGGGCGTTGAACTCGGCGCGGACCTTGGGATCGCCCAGATCCAGGACGTGCGGGGTGAAGGGGGTGTCGTTCTCGTAGAGGGCGATCAGCGCCTTCCAGCAGTAGGAGGCGAAGGGGTGGTAGTAGAGGGTCAGGGCCATGGCGCGCCTCGTTACTTAAGACGTTTCTTAAGTAACGAGGCTGACGCTGTGATGCAAGCCTAGGCGGCCTCGCCGCGGTCGGTGCGGGCCCTGGAGAGCGCCTTGGTGAGGCCGATGGAGCCCAGCAGGTAGTGGAAGGCGGCCCAGAGGTAGAAGCAGATGGAGACGATGACGCCCGAGCGCGTCGCCTCCACCAGGCTGGCCTTGCACTGGCCGACCAGGGCCAGACTCGCCCCGTCCGGCGCCTTGCCGCCCGGGCAGGCGGTCGCGAAGCTGACCGCTCCGCCCTCGCCGCCCAGCAGGCCGCCGAGCGCCGCCAGCGTGCCGGAGCCGCCGTCGTGGTTGAAGTTGAATTGGGCGAACTGGTCGATGATCCAGCCGGTGAAGGGCGGGCCGCCGCCCAGGGCGATCAGGTTGAGGAAGAAGAACAGCAGGGCCGTGGCCGTGGCCCGGCGGCGCGTCGGCACCATGTTCTGCACCACCCCGAAGGTGGGGCCCAGATAGGTGTAGTGGAAGATCCCCGGGATCAGCAGGATCAGGGCCGCGGTCTGCCAGGAGGGCTGCATATAGGCGGCGATATAGATCGGGGTGGCGATGGTCAGGCCGATGGCCGGCGTCAGCGAGTACCAGCGCGGCGAGCGCTTGCTCAGGCGGTCGGTGATGAAGCCCCCCAGCAGGGTGCCGATGCCCGAGGAGATGCCGCCGACGATGCCGGTGATCAGGCCGACCTGGGCGTAGTCCAAGCCGAAGGTGCGGGTGAAGTAGGGGGGCACGAACTGACCCGACCCGTAGGAGCCGAAGGAGGCGATGGTGACGCCCAGCACCATGTGCAGGACCGGCCACTTGCCGAACAGCGTGCCGGCGACGCTGGCCAGCTCCTTGAGTTCGCCAAGGAAGGAGAACTTCGGCGCCGTGTCGATGCTGACGTCTTCCGGGGAGGCCGGGGCCTGGTCGGGCTCAGAGTGGCCACGCGGGGGCTCCTTGATCATCAGCTTCATGATGATGGCGATGAGGATGCCCGGCGCCCCCACCAGCATGAAGGCGATGCGCCAGGAGAAGTTCTGGGCCAGCCAGCCGCCGGCCACCGCGCCGACCATGGTTCCGAGCGGGATGCCGAAGGAGTAGATCGAGAGCGCCGTGGCCCGCTTCTTGGGCTCGAAATAGTCGCTGATCAGGGAGTGGGCGGGCGGGGAGAGGCCCGCCTCCCCGAACCCGACCCCGAAGCGGTAGGCCGCCAGCTGGGCGAAGCTGGTGGCCGTCCCGCAGAGCGCGGTGAAGCCCGACCAGATCAGGATGGCGGCGGAGATGATGGAGACGCGGTTGAAGCGCTCGGCCAGGCGGGCGATCGGGATACCCAGCAGGGTGTAGAGCAGGGCGAAATAGAGTCCGCCCAGCAGGCCAAGCTGGGTGTCGGTGATCTTCAGGTCATCCTTGATGGCCTGGCCGATGGTGGCGATGATCGTCCGGTCGATGAAGTTGAGCGTGTAGGCGGTGACCAGCAGGCCCAGCACCACGCCCTTGTAACTGTCCGAATAGACCGGCTTGCCGCCGACCGCCGTGGTCCCAGCCATACGCACGTTCCCCCCATGCACTCTTCTTGGCGGCGACTGTAGGCGGACCCGAGGGGCCAGGGGAAGAGGCGAACGGTGGGCCAAACTTGGCCGTTGAGTCTGGCGCCGGACAGACGCCACCTTGAGGTTGCGCTCTAGATGACCCAGCGGCGCCCTGTCGCCGTGATCCCGGACCGACCCATGCCTGCCTACACCTTCTATCCGTATGCCGCCCGGGGCCTGGGCCTGACCTTCCAGGACACCGACCTGCCCGACGACGCCGCCGCCCAGGTCCAGGCCCTGCGCATCCTGGCCGACCACGGCAGCGCGCTGGAGGTGCTGGTCTGGCAGGACGATCGGCTGGTGTGCCGCGAGGTGCGGGCGCAGGACGCCCCGGCCCAGGGTCTGGGCGCGACGGGCGCCCGACCGGCCCCCGCTGTCACGCTCTAGTGAGCGTGGTTCGGCGCCAGCAGCTTGTCGAACCGCTGACTGCTGACGCCGTAGCATTCGCAGGCCTCGCGCTCGAGACCGTCGCGGTCGAGGATGGTGATCACGCCGCGGCGGTACTTGATGAGGCCGGCGCGCTTGAGGGCGCTGGCCACCAGGGTCACGGTGGTCCGCTGCACCCCGAGCATGATGGCGAGATATTCCTGGGTCAGGGGGATGACGGGGCCGGCGACCCGGTCCTGGGTCATCAGCAGCCAGCGCGCCAGTCGCGGCCCGGCGTCGTGAAGGGCGTTGCAGGCCACCGCCTGCTGGGCCTGGCAGATGCCGGCGTCCATGTGGCGCAGCAACAACTGCATGAGCGGCGGGCTCTCCAGGGCCCGGTCGCGGAGCTTGGCGGCGGGCAGGCGGATGGCGCCGCCGCCCACCTGGGTGAAGACCCGGCTGGCGCTGGGCTCGCCGCTGAGGGCGGAGGAGAGGCCCGCGAGGCTCTCGAAGCCGACGGTGGCGCTCTCGACGCTGCGGCCGTCCATGGTGGGGGTGACCACCGAGACCACCGCGCTGGAGGGGAAATAGACCATGTCGATCAACTCGCCCGCCGGATGCAGCACCTGGCCGGCCAGCAGGGCGACCTCGGTCAAGGAGGGCCCGAGGGCGGCCATGTCGCCGTCGTCCATGGCCGACAGGAGGTAGTTTCTAAAATTCACTGAGAATCCGGACAGGACGACAAATAATGATCGGAGGTCGACTCAACACTGGCACAGAAGCTGCCCCGACGCGCTGCGTAAACGCCGAACGGCGCCTGTTCTATTTATCTCATATGGGTTTTCAAGTCGCGACATATGCCCAAATGAGACAATCAAATACATAATGTGTCGGAGATTGTATCTAATATGAACAATGTCCGACATAGAATGCAAACGGCGCGACTCCTTGCGGGAGCCGCGCCCATCGACAGGGCGGGTCGCGCCAGCCTGGCGCGGCGCCGCCAAGGGGGTCAGTTGGCCTTGGCCGGGGCCATCTGCGCCATCAGCTCATCCTTGCGGGCCTTCATGCGCTCACCCATGGCGTCGAGGTCCTCGTCGCCCTTCTTGGCCTGGGCGAAGATGCCGCCCGGTTGTTCCTCTTCCTTGACGTGGTGCTTGATGTACTCGCCCAGCACCTTGACCTTGGCGTCGTAGTAGTCGTCGGAAGGCTTCATCGCCTCGATCTCGGCGATCAGCTTCTTGGCCCCGTCGTGCTCGACATAGGCCTCGTCCATCATGTCGTCTTCCACGTCGCCGCGTTCCTCGGGGTAGAAGATCTCTTCCTCGATCTGAGTGTGGACCTTCAGGGCCAGGGCGATCTTGTTGAAGAGGGCGAGCTTCTCGGCGTCCTTCTCCAATTGCTCGTACTCGTCGAACATGGCGTCCACCTCGCGGTGGTCCTTCTTCAGCAGGCTGATGGCCAGCGGGTCGCGGCGGTTGGTCCGGCGCGTGCGGCCGGCGGATTTCTTGGGGGTTTGAGCTTTTGCGGCGGTCGCCATGATGTCCCTCGTCCTGAACTGCCGGGCAGGATCACCCAGACCTGGGAAACACCGATTTCGAAGGCTGGTTCCGACGGATATCCGACGGAGAGGGGCGAAATCCGGGGCCGCTCAAACCGGCTGGGAAGGCCTCAGCACCGGCAGTTCGGCGAGCGGCGTCTCGGCGGCGAAGTAGCGCCAGGTCCCCACCAGGGCCTGGGTGCGGTCATGGACCAGCACCCGGGCGTCGCTGCCGGCGGCGGCCAACTGTTCGGCCAGCGCCTTGGCCTTGGCCTCGGCCTTGGCGCCCGACAGGAACATCAACGGCGTATCGTTCAGAGGCGACAGCACGCTCCAGCCGCCCTCGACGGGCATGACGGAGATGCGGTGGTCGGTGTCAGGGTTCGGTTGCACGGGCATGTCCTCTTCCTAGTCCCATCAAGCGCCCAAAATGAGGTCGCTGTCTGTCGGGCGTCAGACCTGGTCACGCAGCTTTGAGGTCCGGGTCGGGGCCATCGAGCCGGGCCAGGGCGGCCAGGACGTCCGCCAGGGGGACGGGGGTCTCGCTGCCGACCATCTGGCGCAGGGTGGGCTGATCCTCCACCGCGCAGGCGTCGGAGGCCCACGAGGAGAGGACAGCGCGCTTGTCGTCGGGGGAGAGCAGGGGGTCCTTCAGCACCTCGCGCGGGTGCTGGAATCCCACCGCCGGCCGCAGAATCCGGTCCAGGGCCAGGCGCAGGGTCACAGGGGATGGGGTGTGGTCGTGGCTGGCGAGCATCGCCGATCTTCGTGTTGTATGTCCTCACTTTCCAGGTGACGAGGCCGCGCCGCCGACGGCGGCCGACGCCTCGTCGGTGCGATGATTTGGGCGCCGTTTGGGCGGTTTCAAGGGGTCAGGCGTTGCGGGCCATCAGGCCGCCGTCCACGGGGATCACCGCGCCCGTGATGTAGCTGGCGGCGGGCAGGCAGAGGCTGAGCGTCATGTGGGCGACCTCCTCCGGCGCGCCGTAGCGGCCGAGCGCGGTGCGGCGCTTGGCGTAGGTCTGGCGGGCCTCGTCGGGGATGGCGTCGGTCATGCCGGTGAGGATGGGGCCGGGGCAGATGCAATTGACCGTGATCCCCTCGCGGCCGAGTTCGACGGCCAGCGCCCGGGTGAGGCCGGTGACGCCCGCCTTGGCCGCGGCGTAGGCGCTGTCGCGGGCGGTGGCGCCCAGGGCCTCGGTGGAGGCGATGTTGACGATGCGCGGAGCCGCCGACTTGCGAAGGTGCGGCAGGGCGGCGCGGATCACCCGCTGGTGGGCGGTGAGCAGGACGGTGACGCAGCGATCCCAGACCGCCTCGTAACCATCGTCGTCGATGGCCGAGAAACCGGAGATCCCGGCATTGTTGACCACGATGTCGAGACCGCCGAAGCGGGCGGCGAGGTCGCCGACCACGGCCAGGATCTCGACGGGGTCGGCGACATCCAGCGGCCAGGCGAGCGCCGAACCGCCCTCGGCGACGATGGACACCGCCACGGTGGCGGCGGCCGCGGCGTCGCGGTCAGTGACGGCGACATGGGCGCCTTGCTCGGCGAAGACCCGGGCGGTGGCCGCGCCCATGCCGCTTCCCGCCCCGGTGACGAGGACGACGGAACCTTGGACCGAGCGGCTGAGGGACATGGGAGTCTCCGTCATGAGAGGGACAGGCCGCCGTCGACGATCAAGGTCTGGCCGTGGACATAGGCCGCCAGCGGCGAGGCCAGGAAGAGGGCGGCGCCGGCCATGTCGGCCGGCGTGCCCATGCGGCCGGCGGGGATGGCGCGCAGGGCGCCGGCCAGGCGGTCGGGATGCTCGGTGGTGACGGCGGTGAGCTTGGTGGCCACCAGGCCCGGCGCCAGGCCGTTGACCCGGATGCCGTCGCGGGCCCAGGCTTCCCCCAGGGTCTTGGTGAGGCTGACGGCGCCGGCCTTGGAGGCGGCGTAGGCCGGGTTGCCCCGGTTGGACTGGAAGCCGGAGACCGAGCTGACGATGATGATGGAGCCCTTGGCGGCGGCCAGCCGGTCGTGGAAGGCCATGGAACAGTCCATCAGGCTGTCGAGATTGACCGCCATCACCCGGTCCCAGCCTTCGGGGGCGAACTCCCCGCGCTTGTAGACCACCGTGCCCTGGCACAGGACCAGGACGTCCAGGCGTTCCGGCCGACTTGCGGCGGCGGCGATGGCGGCGCGGTCGGCGACGTCGACGCAGGCATAGGTCAGGCCGGTGAGGTCGGAGCCCTCGACCCCGTCATAGTCGCTGGCGCTCGCCCGCGTGCCCCAGACGTGGACCTGGGCGCCGCGCCGTCGGAAGCCGTGGGCGACGCCGTTGCCGATGCCGCTGGAGCCGCCCACCACCAGGACGTTCTGGCCGCTGAAGTCGAGGTCGGACATGGAGGTGCTCCCGGTGTTGCGCCGTCATCTGGCGGCGACTGTCGCGGCGTCACGCAACGGGAAAGCTAGACCCTGACCGTTTCAGATGGACTCATCTGAAACGGCAAGAAGGGTCTAGTTTCAAAAGATTAGAGCAGGTCGGGCGGCGGAACCGGTATCCATTTCCGCCTGACGTGCTCTAGGCCGGCGCGGACTCCGTCAGGCCACGGGCGCGGGCCTCGGCGGGGGCGAAATAGACCAGGCCGTCGCCCCAGTCGTAGGCGACGACCTCGGCGGGGGGCTGGGCATGCTCGCCGCACAGGAAGGCCAGCTCCTTGGCGGTCAGCACCGGCCAGCGGTCGAAGGCCTGCTCCGGGGTGGGGTCGGGGCGCGGATCGGCGGCAGCGCCGGGCAGGGCGGCCTCGAGGCCGGCCACGTATTCCTCATAGCCGACCCAGCCGGCGACGGTGTGGTCGCCATTGGGGCCACGGAAGATGACGGTGGGCAGGGCGTAGCGGTCGTGACCCTCGGAGTGCTTGAGCTCGCCGTTCATCGGGCTGTCGTGCTTGAGATTGCGCACATGGTCGTTGGGGGCGCGGGTCTCCTCCCAGTCGGCGCGATAGGCGGCGGCGACGGCCTCGGAGGCCTGGTCGGCCCGCCAGCGGCGGTGGTCGAGGCCGGGGACGCCCTGGGTGGCGGCGTCGAACTCGTCGGGGGTCTGGGGGCCCAGGCCGAAGATGAAGATCTGCTCGCGGAAGCGGCGCAGCACGGCGTGGGCGACCGCCTGGCCCTGCAGCTCGGCGGCCTTGACCGCCTGGCCCAGGGGATCGGTGGACTGCAGCATCAGGTGCATGGGGTTGGGATAGGGCATGCCGGTGAGCGCCCAGACCCGCTTCCAGTAGGCGCGCATGGGGACCGCGGCGCCGACCCGGTCCCAGTCGTCCTTGCCGGCCGCGGCGTTCCCCACCAGGCCGCCCATGACCTTGCGCCAGGTGAGATGGTGGCCGTGGCGCCAGTCCAGGCGGCGCAGCAGGGGCTCGGCGCCCCAGGCGGTGGAGCAGACGGCGTCGGTGTATTCGATCGCCTCGATGCGGTCGGTGGTCATAGCGCTTCCCTAGCCGGCCCTCTTTCGGGGCCATGGGCAAGGTCTAGCACATTCAGGCCGGGGGCAGATTCTGGATTTGGATCGCCGTGAAGGCGTTCACCTGGGCCGGGGTCATGGCCGCGACATTGGTGGCCGAGAGCTGGCGCACCTGGGTGACGCTGAGGCGTGGGATCTGGGTCGGGGTGAAGGCCGTCACCTGGGTGGTGGTGAGCGCCGCGATCACCGTGGTGGACAGGGCGCCGATCTGGGCGGCGGGCAGGGCCGCGATCTGGGTGGTGGTGAAGGCGTCGAACTGGGTGGGCGCGATGGCCGTCAGCTGGCTGGCGCTGAGGCCGGCGATCTGGGTGGCGCCCAGGGATCCGAACGCGGTGCTGGAAAGCCCGAACAGGTTGGTGGTGGAGAGCGCCCCCACCTGGCCGGCGGTGAGCGAGGTCAGCTGGGTGGCGGTCAGTTCGGCGAAGTCGGTGGCTCCGAGGCTGCGCACATTGTTGATGCTGATGCCCTGGACCTGGGTGGTGGTCAGGCCGGCGACCTGGGTCGAGGTCAGGGCCGAGAGGTTGGTGGCCGACAGGCCGCTCATCTGGCTGGAGGTGAGGGCCGAGACCTGCAGCGAGGTCAGGGACGCCACGGCCTCGGTGGAGAAGGCGTTGATCTGACCCGCCGACATGGCCCGCAGCTGGACGAAGTTGAACTCGCCGATGTCGGTGGCCGAGAGCCCCGAGAGCTGGGTCGCCGTCAGGCCCTGGACCTGGGTGGTGGTGAGGTCGACCACCTGGGTCTGGGTGAGCGAGCCGAGGTTGGTCGCCGACAGGCCGCCGAGCTGGGCGCCCGTCAGGCTGTCGATCTGGGTCTCGCTGAAGCGGCCGAAGTCGGTGGCCGACAGGCCGCCGAGCGCCGTGGCGCTGACCCCCTTGAGCTGGGTCGCCGAGAGCCAGCCGAGCTGGGTGTTGGTGAGCGACGCCAGGCCGGTGGCCGACATCGCGCCGATCTGGGCGCTGCTGAGCGCGGCGAACTGGGTGTCGAACAGGGCCGGCAGGGCGGTGGCGGAGAAGGAGCCGAACTGGGCCGGGGTCAGGGCCGCGATCTGGGTGGCGGTGAACTCCTGCACGTCGCCCGCGCCCAGGCTGCGCACCTGGAAGGCGGTGAGGCCCTGGAGCTGGGTGGCGCTGAGTTGCTGGATCACCGTGGCGTCGAGGCCGGCGACATTGGTGGCCGAAAGCGACCCGATCTGGGGCGCCGTCAGGCTGACGATCTGGGTGGTGCTGAACCGGGCGAAGTCGGTGGCGGACAGGCCGCCGAGTTGGGTGGCGCTGAGCCCCTTCACCAGGGTGGGGGTGAGCGCCGCGAACTGGGTGGCCGACAGCGAGGTCAGGTTGGCGACCGACAGGCCGCCGAGCTGGGCCGGGGTGAGGGCGGCGATCTGGACGCCGCTGAACTCGGCGAAGTCGGTGGCCGACAGGCCGCCCATCTGGGTGGCGGTGAAGCCGGCTGACTGGGTGGTGGTCAGGCTCTGGATCTCGGTCTGGTCCAGGGAGGCGAGATTGGTCGCCGAGAGCGAGGCCAGTTGGGCGGCGCTGAAGGCGGCGATCTGGCCCGAGGTGAACTTGTCGAAGTCGCCGGCCTCCAGGCTCTTGACCTGGGTGGTGGTCAGGCCCGCCACCTGGGTGGTGGTGAGCGAGGAGACCTGGGTGGTGTCCAGGGCGCCCAGGGCGGTGACGGTGAGGCCGGCGACCTGGGTGGCCGAAAGGGCCGAGATGGCCCCGCCGCTGAGGCCCGCGAGGTTGGTGGCGGTGACCGCGCCGATCTGGGTGGCCGACAGGGCGCCGATCTGGGTCGCCGTGAACCGGCCGATGGTGGTGGCGTCGATGTCCCGCAGCTGCAGCGGGTTGAGCCCCTTGACCTGTGTGGTGGAGAGCGAGGCCACCTCGGTGGCGTCCAGCTGGGCCAGGTGGGTGGTGGAAAAGACGCCGAGCTGGGTGGCGGTGAAGGCGCCGAGCTGGGTCTGGTCGAACTCGTCGATGTCGGTGGTGCTGAGCCCCTTGATCTGGGTGGTGGTGAGTCCCTTGATCTGGGTGGCGTTCAGCGCGCTGATCTGGGTGGCCGACAGGGTCGACAGGCCGGTGGCCGACAGCCCGGCCAGCTGGGTTCCGGCCAGGGCCGCGATCCGGGTGTCCAGGGCCGCGAGCTGGGTGGTGCTGAAGCCGCCCACCTGGGAGGCGCTCATGGCCACGAGCTGGGCGGTGTCGAACACCACCGAGGCGGCGAAGTGGGCGATCTGGGTGGCCTTCAGGCCCTTGACCTGGGTCGCCGACAGGGCCGCCACCTGGGTGGCGCCGAGGGCCTCGATGCCGGTCGCGCTGATGGCGCCCACCTGGGTCGAGGTGAGCTGGGCCATCTTGGTGGCGGACAGCGGCGCGAGCGTGGTCACCGACAGGGCGGAGATCTGCGCGGCCGAGAGGTAAGAGATCGGCATGGAGCGATCCTAGCTGATCACGCTTAAGCGTTGATCAACCCGCGGGCGAATCTTTGCAGATCAAGGTTATGGGCGGCCCCGCGGCGGCGCAATGCGGCGCGGCGGTTAGCTCACCAGGTCGCGCACCATGGTCTTGCGGGCCATCCAGAAGATGGCCGCGCCCAGCAGGCCGAACAGCGAGGTGAGGATCAGGGACCAGCGCAGGCCCTCGGATTCGCCGAGCCCGCCCAGGGTCGCCAGGCCGTCGCTGAGCGCGCCCACGAACAGCGGCCCGAGTCCCAGGCCGATGAGGTTGAGCACCAGCAGCAGCAGGGCCGCGGCGGTGGCCCGGGTGTGGGCCGGCACCACGCTCTGGGCGGTGGCGAAGACCGGGCCGTACCAGAGGGAGCCCAGGACGCTGGGGATGATGGTGAGCCAGAGCGCGGTCATCGGGTCGTCGACGGTGTAGATGAAGTAGTAGGAGGGCAGGGCCAGCACCGCGGCCAGGGCCGGGACCACGGCGTAGCCGCGGACGTCGCGGCGGGCGGCGATGTCGGCGAACCAGCCCCCCAGCACGGTGCCGATCATGCCGGCGATCCCGCCGATCAGGCCGAGCGCCAGGCCGAGATAGCCGGCGGACTTCAGGCCGTAGGGGGCGGCCAGGGCGGTGAGCTGGTCGCCGTGCAGGCGCATGAAGAAGGCGGCGTTGAAGGCGCCCTGGCCGTAGCCGACGAAGGCCATCAGGCCCGCGCCCACCGCCATCAGCCAGAAGGTGGGCTTGGTCGCCAGCTCCCGCAGGGCGGCGGCGAGCGGCGGGGCGGCCTGGGCCTGGCTGGCGGCGACCCCGGTCATGAACTTGCGCGGCTCCTTCAGGAAGACCCCGGCCACCAGGGCCAGGACCAGGCCCGGCGCCCCGGCCACCAGGAAGGCGGTGCGCCAGCCATAGGCGTCGGCGATCAGCCCCCCCATCACCAGGCCCAGCAGGGTGCCGATGGGGATGCCCAGGGAATAGGTGGCGAGCGCCGAGGCGCGCTTTTCCTTGGGCGTATAGTCGGCGATCAGGGAGTGGGCGCAGGGGTTGCAGCCGGCCTCGCCGAACCCGACCCCCATGCGGGCCACCAGCATCTGCGGGAAGGTCTGGGCTCGGCCGCTGAGCAGGGTGAACAGGCTCCACAGCGCCATCGAGCCGGCGATGATCCAGGGCCGCGAGAACCGCTCGGCCAGGCGGGCGATGGGGATGCCCAGGGTGGTGTAGAAGATCGCGAAGGCCAGGCCCGTCAGCATGCCGAGCTGCCAGTCGGCCAGCCCCAGGTCGCGCTTGATGGGCTCGGCCAGGATCGAGACCACCTGCCGGTCGAGGAAGGACAGGATGTAGGCGCCCAGCAGGACCGCCAGGGCGAAGGCCCGGTAGCGGGCGTCGAAGGGAGAACGGGCCTCGGCCTCCGGCGCGGCCGGAACGACGGCGTCGACCATGGTCTTCTCTCCCTGATTTTTATCGTTGGCGTCAGATTGGCTCAGTTGTAGGCGCCGCGCCACCGTCCTTGACCGGTTGTCGCCAGACGCCTCGAAGTGACGCACCCCTTCGCCGCCTCGCGCGTTGACGCTGCTGACCACACAAGGACTCCCATGGCCGCTTCCCGCCTCCTACTCGCCACCGGCGCCTGCGCTCTCGCGCTGGCCGCGTGCAACCAGCAATCCGCCACGCCGGCGACCCCGCCGGCCCAGTTTCCCGGAACCGTGCCGGCCGCGCCGACGCCCGCCCCGGTCCCCGCCGAGGATCCCAACGCGCCGGTGGAGGCGCCCGCGCCCGGTTCGCCCGCAGGCCTGCCCGACGACCGCACGCCGATCTCCGAGGCGCCCTTCACCCCGCAGAGCGCCCAGGGCGCGGCCGACGTGGTGCAGACCTATTTCGCCCTGATCGGGGAGAAGAAGTACGCGCAGGCCTGGTCGCTCTGGGCGGCGGGCGGCGAGGCCAGCGGCATGACCGCCGCCGAGTTCGCCGCCAGCTTCGACAAGTATTCCCAGTACCACGCCAATGTCGGGGCGCCGGGCCCGATGGAGGGGGCGGCTGGGTCGTCCTATGTCGAGGTGCCCGCCATCGCCTACGGCCGGATGAAGACCGGCGAGCCGTTCAACCTGAAGGGGCCGATCACCTTGAAGCGGGTCAACGACGTGCCCGGCTCCACGGCCGAGCAGCGCAAGTGGCATATCCAGACCAGTGGCATGAAGCCCGTGCCGCAGCCCTAGACCATGAGCTCGGAGACCCTGACCCGCGACGTCGAGGAGACGGTCGACGCCATCGCGCAACTGCACCAGGACCATCACCAGGCGGCGAGCCCCTTGCAGCGGGCCCTCGACGGGGTGACCGACCTGCTGGGGCGGCCCGCGGCCATGGTGGTCCTGGTGGTTTCGGTGGCCGCCTGGATCGCGGGAAACCATCTGGTGGCCGGCTGGCCGGACCCGGACTTCGTGGGCCTCGAACTGGGGGCGACCCTGGCGGCCCTGCTGATCGCGGTGCTGATCCTGGTGACCCAGCGCCGGGAGGAACGGTTGGCGGAGCGCCGCGAGAAGCTGACCCTGGAGCTGGCCCTGCTCAATGAGCAGAAGAGCGCCAAGATCATCGCCCTGCTGGAGGAGCTGCGCCGCGACACGCCCTCCATCACCGACCGGCGCGACGAGGAGTCCGAGGCCATGGCCCGGCCCGCCGACGCGGCGGCCGTGCTCAATGAGATTGAAGACCGCACGGCGCGGCACGCCGCCTCGAGCAAGGACTGAGCATGCGCAATCCCTGGATGCGGCTGACGATGGACACCTGGGCCCTGGGAGTCGAGGCCTCCTCGGTCATCGGCCTGCGGACGCTGAAGATGGCGGCCGGCGGCGCAGCGGCCCAGGCCGAGGCGGAGCTGATGGTGCGCGAGAAGATCGAGTCGGGCCTGGCCCTGCAGGCGCGGGCCATGACCGGCGGGCTGGGGCTCACGGCCCACGGCGCGGCGGCCCGGACGGTGGCGCACTATCGCCGCAAGGTCCGCGCCAATCGGCGCCGGCTGTCGAAGATCTGAGCGTTGGGCCTCCTCCAGCGCGGAGGAGGCCCGTCACACTCCAGAGCTCTAGCGGCCGCGGACGGCGCTGAGCAGGAAGAGCAGCAGCACCGCGCCGAGGGTGGCGATCACCAGGCTGCCGACGACGCCGCCGAAGCTGATGCCCATGGCGCCGGCTATGAAGCTCCCCAGCAGGGCCCCCACCAGGCCGACGATCATGTTGGTGAGCAGGCCATGCTTGCGGCCCATGAATTGTTCGGCGATCCACCCGGCCAGAATGCCGATGATGATCGCCCCGAGAATGCCTACGCCGTTCATGGTCTTAGCTCCCTGTTTCCTGACGGGGAGGGGAACGCCGGGGTGCGGCCGAGGTTCAGATCGGCTTGCTTCGGCCCGCGCCAGGTGAGAGGCGAGGCGCATGAACGACAATCAAGTCCTGGTCATCGGCCTTTGGCGGCGAATCCGCCGGCGGATCGCTCGCACGGGCCTCAGCCTCGACACCGTGGCCACCCAAGGGGCCGAACTGACCGCCGTGGAGGCGGACCTGCCGGCCTATCTATGGGTCTATCGCGAGGTGCTGGGGCCCTGGCTGGCGTCGGCCGCGGCGGCCGGGGACCTGGCCGACCAATTGGTGCGCTGGCTGCATCGCCACAACCAGTTCCTCTACGCCACGGCCCAGACGCGGGCCGAACTCGCCCAGGTCTATGCCCAGAGCCTGGCCGACACCGCCGAGCTGCTGGCCGAGGCGCGGAGCCAGGCCGAGATCGCCGACGGCCTGCCCGAACTGTTCGCCGAACATCATGCGCGGCTGGCCCTGGCCCTGAAGGTGGCCTTCGGGGCGCGGCTGCGGGACACGGTGCAGGCCGAGTACTCGCCAGGCCTGCAGTTCGCCGTGCTGGGCCTGGACCGGGTCGAGACGCCCGTGCTCGATGTCGGCTGCGGGGCGAGCGGCGCCCTGGTGGCGCACCTGCGCGCCGCCGGGATCGAGGCTGTCGGCATGGACCGTGACGCCCAGGCGCCGGGCGCGGCGGCCGGCGACTGGCTGACCCAGGACTACGGGCGCGCAGTCTGGGGGACGGTGATCTCCCATCTCGGCTTTTCCCTGCACTTCCTGCATCACCACATGGCGGGCCATGACCTGGCCTACGACTATGCACGGGCCTATCGGCGCATCCTGGCCTCGCTGAAGGTGGGGGGCCGCTTCGCCTATGCTCCGGCCCTGCCGTTCGTGGAGGCGGTGCTTGGGGAGGGTTACAGGGTCGAGCGCCGCAACTTCGACGCCTATGGCGGCGGCCTGCCCATCGAGAGCTCGGCGGTGGTGACCCGGCTGGCCTAGACGGCGGCCGAGGTCATGACCGGGGCGTCCGCGAGCATATCGGCGATGGCGGTCAGGGCGCGCTCGATCTGTCGGCGCGGGGCCGGGCCGCCGAGACCGATGCGCACCGCCTCGGGCGGGTTCGGCGCGGTGGCGAAGGCGTCGGAGACCACCACCCCGATGCCGGTGGCGCGCAGCTGCAGGGCGAACTCGCCCCGGGTCCAACCGGCGGGCAGGGTGAGCCACAGGTGGAAGCCGTCGGGATGGGCGGCGAAGGATCCCGCCGGCAGCAGGCGGGCGGCCAGGCGCTGGCGGGCGCGGGCCTCGTTGCGGATGGCGTCACGGACCTGGTGGGCGGTTCCGCCGGAGATCCAGCGCGTGGCGATGGCGGCGGTGAGGGGCGAGGCCATGGCGGCGGTGGCCCGGATCGCCGCGCGGACCCTGGCGCCGGAGCGGCTGTCGGGCGCCACCAGGTAGGCGATCCGCAGGGCCGGGGCGACGTGCTTGGCCAAGCCGGCGATGTGGAAGGTGAGCTCCGGCGCCAGGGCGGCCAGCGGGGGCGGGGACTGCTCCGGCAACAGCCCGTAGGCGTCGTCCTCGACAATGGGAACGGCGTAGGCGCGGGCGATGGCGACCAGCGCTTCGCGGCGCCCCGGCGACATGGTGGCGGTGGTCGGGTTCTGCAGGGTCGGGGTGCAGCAGAGCGCCTTTACCTCATGCGTCCGGCAGGCGGCTTCGAAGGCCTCCGGCAGAACCCCCTCGGCGTCCATGGCCAGGCCGACGACGGTGAGGCGGAGCTGGGCGGCCAGAGCCTTGAGGCCGGGATAGGTCAGGGCCTCGGCGCAGATCGTCTCCCCGGGGGCCGCGAGGGTTCCGATCACCGCCAGCAGGGCGCTCTGGGCGCCGGGGCAGACCGTGACGCGCTCGGGGTCGAGGCCGGGCAGGCGGTCCTTCAGCCACAGGGCCCCGGCCTGCCGGTCGTCCAAGGCGCCGCCCGCCTCCTGGTAGCGCAGCAGCAGGTCCAGGCCCGTGGCCTGCAGCTCGCCGATCTCGCGCCACATCCGGCCCGTCAGCTCGCGGTCCTCGAAGTGGGGCGGCAGGTTCATGCTGAGGTCGACCGGGCCGCCGCTCGAAGCCGGCGCGCCGGGGCCGCGGACATAGGTGCCCTGGCCGACGCGACCCTCCACCAGGCCGCGGCGGGCGGCCTCGGCATAGGCTCGGCTGACGGTGGTGAAGTCGACCCCCAGGCTCCGGGCCAGGACCCGCTGCGGCGGCAGCCGCGCGCCGGGCGCGAGACGTCCGGCCGCCAGATCCCCGGCGATGGCCTCGGCTATGGCCAGGTAGAGCGGACCCGCCGCCGGGTCGAGCCGCGGGCGCCAGTCATCGCTCATGCCGATCTCCATACATGTTGGTATTGTATGGGTCGCTCCTGCAGTTGGCAATCCCGTTTCGATTTGAAATCAACCCAAGATCGGGCCAGGGAACGCTCCAATCTCATGCAATCAATCTTCTATTGAATGTAGATTGCCGGCGCCCTATATCCCGCCTGCGCCCGGACGGACGCGAGCTTCGAGGGATCAAAGCGACATGAACGCCAAGCGGTCGGCCGGCGAGGGTTTCAAGCGCGGCCTGAAGCGCCGCTGCCCCAACTGCGGCGAGGGCAGCCTGTTCCGGGGCTATCTGGCGGTCCAGTCCACCTGCGAGGCCTGCGGCCACGACAACGCCGCCTACCGCGCCGACGACGGCCCGGCCTATTTCACCATCATCCTGGTGGGTCACCTGGTGGTCGCCCCGCTGCTCTGCTTCCCCTTCATCTGGCAGGCGCCGCTGGCCTTCGTCCTGCCCTTCACCCTGTCCCTGGTGACGCTGGCGACCCTGGTCCTGCTGCCGGTGGTCAAGGGCGCCTTCATCGGGGTGCAGTGGAGCGCCCGGGCCACGACGACCCAATAGGGTTGAGGTGGATCAAGACTCCGGGGCCGGGTTCGGGGATACTCGCGCCCTTGGCCTGGAGACCTCAATGCCGCGTAACGTCCTGACCTGCCTTGTGATGGCGGCCGCGCTCGGCCTGGCCGGCCACGCCCTGGCACAGGACGCGGCCACCGACGAGTCCGCCGACCGCGGCCATGAGCTGGTCCTGAAGAACTGCGGCCAGTGCCACGCCACGGGGACGACCGATCTCAGCTCCAATCCCGCCGCGCCGCTGTTCCGGGACCTGCACAAGCGCTATCCGATCGACAGCCTGGGGGAGGCCCTGGCCGAGGGCATCATGGTGGGGCACCCGCAGATGCCGGAGTTCAAGTTCTCGCCCGAGGACGTGAACGCCATCTCCGACTACCTGACCCGCATCCAGACCCGGCAGGGCGCCGAGGGCGATCCCGGGACCCCCACCAAGAACTAAGCGCCAGCCTTGGCCTGATCCACCCAGCGGCGCAGCAGGCCGAGATCGGCCACGCCAGCATGGTTGGCGGCGATCTTGCCGCCCTGGAACAGGAACAGGGCCGGGATGCCGCGCACCCCGTACTCCGCCGAGAGCTGGGGATTGGCGTCGACGTCGATCTTCACAAATCGGGCCCGGGGCTCCAGCTCGGCGCAGGCCTTGGCGAAGGTGGGCGCCATGGCGTGGCAGGGGCCGCACCAGTCGGCCCAGAAGTCGGCGATGACCGGGATGCTGCTGCCCGCCACGTGCTTCTTGAAGCGGGCGCCGGTGAGATTGGCAGGCTGGCCGTCGAACAGGGGCTGGTGGCACTTGCCGCACTTGCCCGCCTTGGCGTCGCGCTCGGGGGGCAGGCGGTTCAGGGCGTCGCAGTGGACGCAGACGATCTGGACGGACATGGCGGCCTCCTCGGTTAAGCCAACGCGCGGGGTCTTAGATAGGCGCCGCGCGCCCGCGCGCCATGCGCCAGGTCAAGTGGGCGCGCAGAGCCGGCCGTCCTCCGAGGCCCAGCCCTCGGCGCCGGCGGCCACCACGATGACGGGGGCGAAGCCGCCGCCAGGCGTGCGGAAGTTGGTGGTCTGGCCGCTGTAGAGACGGGCCGCCGCCAGCAGGGTCTTGCCGCCATAGGTGTAGAGCCGCACGTCCATCTTGCGCACCTGCGGGTCACCCTCGATGCGCACCCGCCGCTCGCTGGGGGCGGCGAAGGCCTGGGCGATGTAGTCGCCCGCCGTCACCGTGGCCCAGGCGCCGCGGGTGATCTTGTCGCCGCGATAGACCGCCTTGCCCGCGTGGCCGGCGGCGGGCTTGAAGAACAGGGACTTTCGCTCGCTCCATAGGGTCTCGGCGTTGGCCGGGGTCACCAGGCGCGCGCGGGGCAGGCCCGCCAGGGCCGCGATCAGGTCGGGCGCGACGCCGAGGCGCGCCAGCTGCTCGGGATCCGACAACAGTGCGAGGTTGCGCTTGTCGGCCAACAGGGCGTGGTTGCGCGGGTTGGGGGTCACCACCACGGCGCCGGCGAGATAGGCCTCCCGCAGGGCGGCGGTCTGCGGGGTCTCCAGGCCGAAGTCGCAGTGGCGGTTATAGACCAGGTCGATGGGCAGGCCGCCGGCGGTGAGGCGGCCTTCGGAGACCCGAAGCTCGGAGGGGTCGACGATCAGGGCCTCGACCCCGCGCCGCTCGAAGAAGGCCTGGGCCAGCAGGAACTCGGGATAGAGGTACTGGCTCTCCGGCGCGTCGTCGACGATGGCCACCAGGGCGGGCTTGCCGGAGCGGCCCTGCAGCCGCCACTCGGCCTCGAACATCGCCCAGACCGCATCCTCGAAGTCGGCCAGGGGCCGGGGCGCGGTCACCGCGGCGACCTCGGGACAACAGGCCACGAGGGCCTGGGCCAGGAGGGCGTTGAGGAAGGCGCCGCCGGCGTTGGTGTTGACCTCGATCAGCTTGGGGCCGGCCGGGGTCAGGTGGAAGTCGTAGCCCATGAAGGCGCCGCGCGGGCCGGTGGCGGTGCGGGCGGCCTGCGGCGCCCAGGCCAGGACCGCATCCTGGAAGGCCGGAACCTCCGCGACGGACTCGATGGCGGCGACCACCGCCTCCATCTCGCTCACCTGCGCCTGGGACAGGAAGGCCGGGCCGGTGGAGAAGAGGTTGGGGCGGTCCTGGGCCAGGGCCTGGCCGGAGATCACGCCGCCGGCCGCCTCGTCCACCGCGCGCCAGACGCTGGCCTCGTCCACATCGATGCAGAAGCAGTCGCGGTTGAGGCGATCCTGCAGGGGGCCGGCGCCCTGCGAACAGCTCGTCCTGGAATCCTCGGTCATGGGTCGGCCATTCTCGTCTGCGGGGCTGGCGGTCATATGGGAGACGGACTCCGGCGCGGGAAGGGCGAAAGGATCACCTAACCGGCCCGGGCCCGCCATGCGCCAGGTCAAGGCGGCGCCTGGAGTCGCTCCATCGCCGCCCGCGCCGTGGCGGTGAGCAGGAACATCCGATTGGGGCGGGACGGGAAGGGCTGGAAGCCGAAGGCCTGATAGAAGGCTGCCGCTCGGGCGTCCTTGGCGTCCACCAGGATGGCGAAGATGCCCAGGCGGGTTCCCGCCTCCAGGACGCGCGCGATGGCGTCGGCCAGGAGCAGGTCCCCCATGCCCTGACCGCGGACACGCGCGTCGCGGGCCAGACGGCCGATCAGCGCGGCGGGAATGGCGTCATAGCGCGGCAGCGTGTCGGCCAGGGCCGACGGGAGATCGGTGATGGCGAGGCTGAAGGCGCCGAGGCTGTAGAGACCGACGATCCCCAGGTCGTCATCCACGGCGACAAAGACGCGAGCGACATCGCGGCGCGCGTCCTGCCCCGCCTGACGCCGAAACCAGGCGTCGAGGTCGTCCTGGCCGCAGCGGAAGGCGCTGCGATCATGCGTCCTGGCGAGCGGTTGGATCGTGAGGGCCAAGCCTCAGCCCAACTGGTCACGGCGCCGACGCAGCGCGGCCACGAGCCGGTCGGTGGGTTCGGGCGGGTTCGTCACCGCCTGGAGGAAGGCCTCGCGATCGGCGCCGGTCAGCACCATCCGCTCATGCTCATCCAGCACCCGGCGGGCGCCCTCATAGGCCAAATCCCCGGCGGTCAGGCCGCTCACCGCCATGGCGCGCTGGATGAGGTCCTTGGCCGACGCCGTGACCCGCAGCTCGATCCGTTCCTTCTTCAGCTCGCGCGCGGCGGTCATGGCGGCATCCCTTCGGTATTTAGAATGTACGGCAAAACGCCGTGCCAGGCAAGAAACGTGAGGTCAAGCCGCCAGGTCTGCGCCGTCCTTGCGCAGCAGGGTGTGGGTCAGGCTGCCGGCGGGCGGGGGCGCGAGGATCTCCGCCTGGGGGCGGGAGAGCGTCAGCCAGTCGAGGCCGGCCTTGGGGGCGAGCGGAATGATCCCGCGGTCGTGGTAGGGGGCGAGGTCGGGGCCGGGCCTGGTGGTGAGCAGGGTGAAGCAGCCGTCCTTGACGATCCCGGCCATCCAGAACCAGTCATGGCCCGCCAGCCGGAACTCGTGGCGGTCCTTGAGCTTCACCTTGGGCGCCTCGGGGGCCGTGTACTCATAGAAGGCGTCGGCGAAGACCAGGACGCGGTCGTTGCGGGAAAAATCGCGGTTCTCGGAGACGAAGTTGAACACCGGCTTGCCGCCGGGGCCGGGCCAGGCCCAGGGCGTCATGGAGCCCACCAGCCGGTTCTCCGCCAGCCGGAAGATCGGGGCGGTGTCGCGGATCCTGACGCTGGCCTTGCCCGACAGGTCGTTGGGGGTGTGGTCGTTCTCCCAGGCGAACAGCGGGCTGTCGCCATAGACCTGCGCGAACTCGGCCAGTAGTTCGTCGAGGGACTTCTTGCGGGCGTACTCGTTGCACATGGGCCCGTCAGTCCACGCACATGCCCGGGCCGACATGGCCCTTCACCACGGTGGTGAAGCAGCCGCAGGGATCGGAGGTGGCCTGGCACTGGCCGGTCACGGCGGCGGCCGGATCGGCGGGGGCCTCGCCGCGATAGAGGCAGCGGCCCTGGCAGTCGGACTTGTCGGAGCAGGTCTTGCCGGCGTCGGCATAGGTGATGACGCAGGCGGGCCTCTGCATGCGGCAGACCGGGCGGACGGTTCCGCCCTTGGCGGCGCAGGCCGCGACGTCCGGCGTGCCGGCCTGCGTCGGCGTCGTCGGGGCGGGGGTCGGGGCGCAGGCGACGAGGGCGGCCATCAACAGGGCGGCGAGGGCGGTCTTCAGCATGGGACGCTCCGGAATCGTGAACTGGTCGCCAGTCTAGCCCATCAACCGGGCGCAGGCCTGGGCCATCCGCTCGCCGAGGCCGGGGCCATAGGTGGGGAACAGGTGGGGCTCGATGGCCTCCAGCTCCATCAGCAGCAGGCCATCGGCGGTCGGGATCACGTCCACGCGGCAGGCGAGCGCCGGGGCGGGCAGGGCGGCGACGAAGGCCTGGGCGGCTTCGATCTCGGCGGGGGTCGGCGCGTAGGGCTGCTCGGCGCCGCCATGGATGATGTGGATGCGGTAGTCGCCGCCGCCCGGCAGCTTGCGCACCGCGTGGGAGAAGTCGCCGTCGACGAAGATGAAGGAGACCTCGCCCCGGGTCATGATTTCCGGGACCAGGGGCTGGGCGAATTGGCCGGGCTGGATAACGACGCTGTCAGCCTCTGCTCGGGTGAGCCGGCTCTGGCCAAAGCCGCCGCCGCCCACCACGGGCTTCAGAATGATCTCGTCGACGCCGAACTGCTCGAAGGCGGTCCGGGCCGGGGTCGGCAGATCCACGAACAGGCTCGGAATGACCGGCAAACCGTCCGCCGACAACTCCATCAGGTAGCGCTTGGACAGGTTCCAGCGCACCACGGCCGGGGCGTTGGCCACCGGCGCCAGGCGGCTGGCCCGGTCGAGGAAGGCCAGGAACTCCGCCTCGTGGTCGATATAGTCCCAGGTGGCGCGGATCAGCAGCAGGTCGAACCGGGCCGGATCACAGACCCGCCAGTCGGCCTCGACGAGCGACCAGCCGCGGGCCTGGAAGGCCGGCGTCATGGCCGCCAGCTCCCGGTCGTGCTCGTAGGCGTCGGGCCTGCGCGTCTCCGCCGTGGTCAGGCAGTCGGCGCAGGTCAGGTAGGCGACCCGCCTCAGGACACCATCTCTTCGCGGATCGTGCGCCGGGCCATCCAGAAGAGGCCGGTGGCGATCAGGCCCAGGAAGGCCGAGAGGATCAGGGCCCACTTCACGCCCCCGGCCGAGCCCAGCTGCAACGGGCCGTTTGCCAGGACGTCGGACAGGATGCCGACGAACAGCGGCCCAAGGCCCAGGCCCACCAGGTTGATGATGAACAGCAGGATGGAGGCCGAGGTGGCGCGCATCTGGGGCGGCACCAGGCTCTGGGCGCTGGCGTAGACCGGGCCGTACCAGAGCGAGCCCAGCAGGCCGGGCAGGATCAGCAGCCACAGGGCCACGGCGGCCGAGGGCATGAGGATGGCGGTGGCGTAGATCACCGGCGAGATCAGCGAGGCCACGGCGGGCACGCTCATATAGGCGCGGATGTCGCGCTTGGCGGCCCAGTCGGCGATGGCGCCGCCGGCCCAGGAGGAGATGATCCCGGCGGTCCCGCCCATCAGGCCGAGGGCCAGGCCCATGAAGCCCACCGAGCCGACGCCGAACTTGTCGGCCAGCTGCGCGACCTCGGCGGTGTGGTTGCGCAGGAAGAACGATGCGGTGAAGGGGGCGTGGCCGTAGCCGATGAAGGCCTTCACGGCCGCCCCGAAGGCGATCAGCCAGAAGACCGGCTTGGCCCGCAGGTATTTCAGGGTGGCGGCGAAGTGGCCCTTGCCCGGCGCGTGGGCGGCGGCGGCGACGGCGGTCATGGCCTTGCGGGGCTCGCGCATCGTGAAGAAGACCACGAAGGTGAAGATCAGGCCCGGCACGCCGGCCAGCAGGAAGGCGGTGCGCCAGCCATAGGCGTCGGCGATCAGCCCGCCCATGGCCAGGCCCAGCAGGCCGCCCAGCGGCGTGCCGATGGAGAAGAAGGCCAGCGCCGAGGCGCGCTTTTCCTTGGGCGCATAGTCGGCGATCAGGGAGTGGGCGGTCGGCGTGCAGCCGGCCTCGCCGATCCCGACCCCGATGCGGGCGCCCACCAGCTGGACGAAGTTGGTGGCCTGGCCGCACAGCACGGTGAAGCCCGACCAGACGGCCAGCGACCCGCCGATGATCCAGACCCGGTTGAAGCTCTCGGCCAGGCGGGCGATGGGCAGGCCCAGCACGGTGTAGAAGACGGCGAAGGCCAGGCCGGTCATCAGGCCCAGCTGCCAGTCGGCGAGGCCGAGGTCGTTCTTGATCGGCTCGGCCAGGATGGTGACGATCTGCCGGTCGAGGAAGTTGAGCGTGTAGACCGCCAGCAGGACGACGAGCGCGTAGCGGCGGTAGGCGTCGGAGACCAAGGGCACGGCCGGAACCGTGGGCTCGGAAATCGTGGCGCCGATGGGGGCCGGGGCGGATGCCTCGGTCATGATGGGGGTTTCCTCGGATTTTTTGATCGTTGCCGACACTAGACGGCGCCCGCGCGCCGGCGCCAATAGCGGCTGCGTGATCAAGGAGATTGGCCCTATGGAACTGGTGATCGGCACGAAGAAGTGGTCGACTTGGTCGATGCGACCCTGGCTTGTGCTGAAGCGCTCGGGGACGCCCTTCGCCGAGACCCTGGTCCCCCTGCGCCAGGAGAACAACCAGACCTACGAGGCGATCCGCCCGCTCTCGAAGTCGGGTCTGGTGCCGGCCCTGAAGGACGGCGAACTGCTGGTCTGGGATTCGCTGGCGATCTGCGAGTACCTGGCCGAGAAGCTGCCGGCCGCCAAGCTGTGGCCCGATGATCCGGTCGCCCGGGCGCTGGGCCGATCGGCGGCCGCGGAGATGCATTCGGGCTTCCAGGCCCTGCGCCAGGAATGCCCCATGGCCCTGGAGATCGAACCCCGCGCGGTGGCGCTCTCCGAGGCCGCTACCCGGAACGTCGCCCGCATCACCGAGCTCTTCAATGACCTGCTGGCCCGGTTCGGCGGGCCCTTCCTGCTGGGGGACTGGTCGATCGCCGACGCCTTCTACGCGCCGGTGGCGACCCGCTTCCGCACCTATGGGATCAAGGTCGATGGCGCGGCTGCCGCCTATGTCGAGCGCCTGCTGGCGACGCCGGAGGTCCTGGCCTGGGAGGCCGGGGCCAAGGCCGAGGCCTAACCTCTCAGTGTCATCCCCGTTTCCGCGCCGCGGAAGCTGACATCTGTTTGCTTGGGGCGAAGTTCGCGCGAGACTTGGCGTGCGGAGGCGACCATGGACCTGATGATCAACGGCGAGCTGCGGGAGGTGGGCGCAGAGCCCACCGACAACCTGCTGGACGTGCTGCGCAATGAGCTTGGCCTGACCGGGCCGCGCTTTGGCTGCGGGACGGGGCAGTGCGGCGCCTGCTCGGTGCTGGTGGACGGCCAGGACATGGCGGCCTGCCAGCTGGAGGTGGGCAACCTCGAGGGCAAGTCCATCGTCACGGTGGAGGGGCTGGGGACGCCCGAGGCCCCCCATCCGCTGCAGGCCGCCTTCCTGGAGCTGCAGGCCGGCCAGTGCGGCTTCTGCCTGTCGGGCATACTGGTGGGCGCCAAGGGGCTGCTGGACGCCAATCCCAATCCCACTCGCAAGGAGGTGGCCCAGGCCCTGGCCTGGCACCTGTGCCGCTGCGGGGTCCACAACCGGGTGATGGACGCGGTGCTGCTGGCGGCAAGCCGCATGAACGTGGAGCCGGTTCGATGATCCCGCCTGGCCTGCAGGCCAATCCCAGCCTCGACCGCTGGGTCGGGTTCCCGGCGCCGGGCGTCGCCCGCATCGCCTTCGGCAAGGTGGAGTACGGCCAGGGGGCCCTGACGGCGCTAGCCCAGATCGCCGCCGAGGAGCTGGACGTGGCCATGTCTCAGGTGGAGGTGGCCAATGCGGCCACGGGCGCCGTGCCCGACGAGGGGATGACGGTGGGCTCCATGTCCGTCGAGGTTTCCGGCGCCTCGGTGCGGGCGGCCTGCGCGGAGGTGCGGGCCCTGTTCGTGGCCGAGGCCTGCCGGCGGCTCGACTGCGCGCCTGGCCAGATCGACATCCGCGACGGCGCCTTCCGGCTGGACGGCGCGCCGAGCGGGGAGACCTACTGGACGCTGAGCCCCGCCATCGACCTGGCCCAGCCGCCGAGCGGGACCGCGCGCTGGAAGTCCCAGGACCAGCACCGGCTGGTGGGGACGAGCACGCCGCGCCTGGACCTGCCGGCCAAGATGTTCGGCGGGGGCTTCATCCAGGACATCGTCCTGCCGGGGATGCGGCATGCCCGGGTGCTGCGCCAGCCGGGGCCGACGGCGCGGCTGGCCTTCCTCGACGAGGCCGCGGCCTGGAAGGCGGCCGGCGACGCCGATCTCGACATCCTGACCGAGGGCTCCTTCGTGGCCTTCATCTCCTCCAGCGAGGCGGCGGCGGCGCGGGCCCACGCCGCGGCCGAACCGACCACCCGCTGGGACACGCCGCGCGACCTGCCGCCCCAGGTCACCGAGGCGGCGTCCCTGAAGGACATGGCCTCCACCGAGCTGGAGGAGGGCGCGCCGGCGGGCGGACCCTCCAACCGCCGCCGGCTGCAGGCGGCCTATTCGCGGCCCTATATCGCGCACGCCTCCATGTCGCCCTCCTGCGGGATCGCCTGGTGCGAGGAGGGCAGGCTGAGGGTCTGGACCCACGCCCAGGGGGTCTATCCGCCCCGGCTGCAGATCGCCCGCATCACCGGCCTGGCGCCGGAGGTCATCGAGATGGAGCACGCCCAGGGGGCGGGCTGCTACGGCCACAACGGGGCGGAGGACGCCGCCTTCGACGCCGCCTTCATCGCCAGCCGACGGCCGGGCGCGCCGATCCGGGTGCAGTGGCGGCGCGAGGACGAGTTCGGCCATTCGCCGGTGGGCACCGCCATGCGGGTGGAGATGACCGCCGAGCTGGACGCCTCGGGCCGGCTGGCGGACTGGACCACGGAGATCTGGACCAACCTGCACGTCAATCGCGGCCGCACCCTGATCGAGACGGCCCTGCCCCAGGGGCCGCCGGACCTGCCGCCCCCCAACCAGGCCACGGCCTTCGGCGGGCGGCTGAACGCCGTGCCCTCCTATGACATCCCCGCCGTGCGGGTGAAGGAGCACCTGGTGATCAATTCGCCGGTGCGCACCTCGTCCCTGCGGGGCCTGGGCGGGCCGGTGAACACCTATGCCGGGGAGTGTTTCCTGGACGAGCTCGCGCAGGCGGCCGGCAAGGATCCCCTGGCCTTCCGCCTGGAGATGCTGAGCGAGCCCCGCGCCCGGGCGGTGGTGGAGCGGATCGGCGCGGTCTGCGGCTGGGACGCGCGCGGGTCGGGCGGAGACGGGCGGGGCCTGGGCCTGGCCTATGACCGCCACCGCGACCGGGGCGCCTTCGTGGCGGTGGCCGCCCGGGTCAGCGTCGAGGCGGAGGTGCGGCTGGAGCACCTGTGGTGCGTCGCCGACGCGGGCCTGATCATCAATCCGGACGGGGCCAGGAACCAGATCGAGGGCGGCATGATCATGGCCGCCAGCTGGGCCCTGAAGGAGCAGGTGAGGCTGGAGGGCGCCGGCGTGGCCTCGGTGACCTGGGAGGACTATCCGATCCTGCGCTTCGACGAGGTTCCGCCGGTGGAGGTGGAGCTGATCGTCCCGGCGGGCGCCCCGCCGGTGGGGATCGGGGAGATTTCGCTGGGCCCCTGCCTGGCGGCCATCGGCAACGCCGTGGCCCATGCCCTGGGCGCGCGGCTACGGGACCTGCCCTACACCCGCGACCGGATCGCCCGCGCCCTGCTGGCTTAGCCCCCGAAGGAACGGGACCCGCCGCCGAAGCCGCCGCGGGAGATGATGGAGCTGCGGCTCTGGACCCGGGCCGGCGCGCCGGCTTTGGAGGCGTCAAAGCTATCGGCGCTGACCCGGGTGCGGCCGGTGAGATAGTCGCGCGACACCGGATAGCCGCCGCCGCCGTAATAGCCGCCGTAGCGGTCGCGATACATGGGCGCGCCGCGATAGCCGCCCATGTTGTTCATGGCCTGGCCGATGATGAAGCCGGTGAGCAGGGGGGTGAAGAAGCTGCCGCCCTGACCCTGCCTGGGCACGCACTGGTCGACGCCGTAGCGTTCCTCGCAGCTCTGCTGGTCGCCGAACTTGGGCGCGTTCTCGGCGCTGGCCTTCTGGGCCTCCTGGAAGGCCGTCTGGCACTGCACGGCGGTGAAGCTTCCGGAGGCCTCGCAGGCCGCCAGGCTCTCGAAGGAGGCGGCCTCCACCGAGGGGCTGGCGCTGACGGCGGGGGGATTCTCCCACTGACCGGTGGTCGGGGCGTTGTCGCAGGCCGAGATGGAGATGGCCGAGCCGGCCATCAGGCCGGTGAGGGTGACGGCGCTGGAGCGCTTGCGCGGGCGGGGGGCGGTCATGGGCGCTTCAGGAGGTCATGCAGGCGGCGTTGAGGAAGCCGACCGCGAGGGAGATGCTCATCAGATAGACCCCGGCGGCGATCTCGCCGCGCTCGATGCGGGCGCTGACGTCCTTCATCACCATCATGCGGATCAGGGTGAAGGCGGCGATCTGGATGACGCCGGCCAGCGCCGCCCAGGCGCAGAACTCGATGAGGGTGATGGTGTGGGAGAGCGCCGAGGCCAGCGGGATGACATAGCCCAGCAGGGCCCCGCCCAGCGCGATGGCCGCGGCGGTGTTGCCCTCGCGGATCAGCTTGGCCTCGTTGTAGGGGGTCACCCACTGGTAGATGACCTTGAAGGCCAGGGTGAACAGCCCGGCGGCGACGAAGGCGATCAGGAAGGCCACCGCGCTGGCGGCGAAGCCGTAGAGGTCGAACATCTCAGCTATGTCTCCAACAGGCTCAGGCCTTGAACTCGCCGACCTCGAGGGGGACGCCGAGCATGACCTCGAACGACACCTCGCCGTCCTCGGTCTCCTGCTCGATGGCTAGCAGAAGCTCGCGCGCCTCGCCCGGCAATTCTCGGGAAAACAACATACAGGTCTGGAAGATGCGGCGGTCGGGGACCCCGTCGCGGTCGTCGTGCAGGTCTTCCCAGAAGGTCACCGGGTCCTGGCTCTCGGCCTCGTCGCCGAACCAGAAGCGCGTGTAGTCGGGCAGACCCGAGGCGGTGAAGGTCCGGGCCCGCAGGCGCTTGGCCCAGGCCTCGCGGTCGGCGCGGCCCCCCGGATAGGCGCTTTCCCAGGGGACGAAGACGGTGATGTCGTTGACCCTCTGGCCCTCGCGGTCGTCGGAGACCGCCTGGAACATGGCGTGGTCGTCGGTGTAGAACCGATGGACGAAGCCGCCGTCCTTCAGGTCCACCAGGCCCTGGGCGGTGATCTCCAGGGTGTCGCGGTCCAGCGGAAAACGCCGCTCCGAGCCCAGGCGACGCCAGGCGAGGGTGTCGAGCCAGACCGTGCGGCCCAGGGTGACATTGCGGATCGCCGGCAGGGCCGAGGCCGGGGCGGCCTCCTTGCGGCCGAAGAGCTTACCGAACATGACGCTGACCCGCAGGAAGACTGTTCTCCTATCTAGGATAGGGATCGCCCGTGCAAAAGGGCGAAGCGCGCCCTCGACGGCTGGCGCCCGGCCACCCATCTTGTATGAACCTGTTTCCACCGAAGGATCGCCTGATGACGCAGACCGCCTGGACTGTTCGCTCCCTGAAGACCGCCCTGGACGCGGCCAGCAAGGAGGGGGAAGCCCTCGCCGCCCGCGTGGTGGAAGGCGCCGACCCCGTGCTGCTGGTGACCATGCCCGACGCCGGCGACCTGGAAATCTTCGTCAGCGTCAGCGACCAGCAGATCGCCGCCTCGGTCCTGCTGTGGCCGGTGGACGAGCAGGAGGACCGCCACGCCTTCAACGAATTCCTGCTGAAGGCCCAGAAGCTGGTGCCGCTGTCGAACTTCGGGATCACCACGGTGGCCGACCGCGACTTCTATGAACTGTTCGGCGAGCTGGCCACGACCTCGTCCCTCGAGGACATCCTGATCGAGCTGCGCATGCTGGCCGAGAACGCCCTCGAGGCGGCCTCCGACCTGCGCTCCTCCTTCTCCCCCGCCGCCTGACCCCAAGCCTCTGGAGCCTCACCCATGACCATCTGGCGCAAGCTGTTCACCCTGGGCCGCGCTGGCGCGCATGACGCCGCCGCGGGCGTCGTCGACGCCAACGCCCTGAAGATCCTGGATCAGGAGATCCGCGACGCCGACACGGCCCAGGGCAAGGCCCGGGACGACATGGCCACCCTGGTGGCCCGCCGACGCATCCTGGAGAAAGAGGTGGCCAGCTTCCGCGAGCAGGCCGCCAAGTACGAGGGCTCGGCGCGGGCCGCCGTGGCCAAGGGCGACATGGACCTGGCCCGCCAGGTGGCGCAGCGGATCGCCGACCTGGAGGCCGACGTGGCCCTGAAGGCGCCGCAGATCGTCGACATGCGCGCCGCCGAGGAGCAGTTGCACGCCGCCATCACCGCCACCGACCGCAAGATCGAGACCCTGCGCCGCGAGGTGGAGGTGGTGAAGGTCAACGAGTCGGTGCAGCGCGCCCAGGCCTCGGTGGCCGCCCGCGGCGCCGGCGCCGGCTCTTCCCTGGGTTCGGCGGCCGACAGCCTGGCGCGGATCAAGGAACGCCAGGCGATCCGTGGCGAGCGCATCCAGGCCGCCGCCGAACTGGAGGACATGCGCACCGGCGCCGACCTGGACGAGAAGCTGCGGCTAGCGGGCATCGGGCCTGGCCAATCCTCGGCCGATGACGTCCTGGCCCGCCTGGCCGCCCCCGCGCCCACCCTGCAGATCGAGCAGAAGGCCGCGGCCAAGTCCGGAGACGAGTAGGGGGTGAAACGCCTCATCCTGGAGCCCCGCCCCGACTGGAAGGACAAGGCCGACGCGGTGGGGTTCGTCTACCACCACACCGAGGGCCAGGCCTATTGGGACGAGAGCGCGGCCTACGCCTTCACCTTGGCGCAGGTGGAGGAGGACCTGGAGCCGGCCGCCGCCGAGTTGCACGAGCTCTGCCTGGACCTGGTGGACGAGGCCTCGCGCAGCGATGAGCTGCTGACCAAGCTGGCGATTCCCGCCGAACACTGGGACTTCGTGGCCGGCTCCTGGCGCGCCAAGGAGCCGTCGCTCTATGGCCGCTTCGACTTCGGCTATGACGGGACCGCCAAGCCCAGGCTCTACGAGTACAACGCCGACACCCCCACCAGCGTGTTCGAGGCGGCCACCTTCCAGTGGCTGTGGCTGGAGGAGCTGCTGGCCTCGGGCGCGCTGCCGCCCGGGACCGACCAGTTCAACAGCCTGTTCGAGGCCCTGCGCGATCGGTTCAGGACCCTGTTCCCCACCGGCGGTTTCGTCCATTTCGCCAGCGACGCTCGCGCGGTGGAGGACCGGCAGACCGTGCGGTTCTTCGAGGACCTGGCGACCCAGGCGGGGCTCGACCCGAAGTTCGTGGCCATGCTGGACATCGGGGTGAACGCGCAGGGGCAGTTCGCCGACCCCGACGGCCTGCTGCTGCAGGCGGCCTTCAAGCTCTATCCCTGGGAGGACATGCTGCGCGAGCCCTATGCCGCGCACCTGGCCACCGCCAGGGTCCGCTGGCTGGAGCCACCCTGGAAGGCGATCCTCTCCAACAAGGGAATCCTGCCGCTGCTGTGGGCGCGCCACCGCGGCCACCCCAACCTGCTGGAGGCCTATTTCGAGGGCGATCCGGGGGCCTCGGCCCTGGGAGCCCGTTACGTGCGCAAGCCATTGTTCTCCCGCGAGGGCGCCAATGTGGAGATCGTCGGCGGCGATGAGCCGGTGCTGGACCAGGGCTATGGCGCCGAGGGGGCGATCCTGCAGGCCTATCACCCGCCGCCGGACTTCGACGGCAAGCGACCGGTGGTTGGCGCCTGGATCGTCGGCGCCGAGCCGGCCGGGATCGGCATCCGCGAGGACGACAGCGTGGTGACCAAGAACCTCGCCCGCTTCGTGCCCCACATCATCGAGGCCTGAGGCTCAGAGGCCCAGGACCAACTGCTGCTCCGGCAGGCGGACCACCAGGCCGGCGAGGTCCTCGGTGATCCGGATCTGGCAGGCCAGCCGCGAGCTGGAGTCGACGTCGCTGGCGAAGTCGAGCATGGACTCCTCCATGGCCGACGGCTCGCCTGTGCGGACGCGCCAGGCCGGATCGACATGGACGTGGCAGGTGACGCAGCAGCAATTGCCGCCGCAGACCCCGTCGATGCCGGGGACCTTGCCCAGCCGCGCCAGGCTCATCAGCGACCACCCCAGGCGCAGGGGGAGGCGATAGGCCTCGCCCTGGTGGGTGATGAAGGTGACGCCGGTCGAGGGGATCAGACCACCAGCACCCAGGCCACCATGAAGACCACGGCGCCCAGGGTGGTCCAGAGCAGCATGTTGATGAGCATGCGGATCATGCCGCGTTCGTGCTCGTCGACCACGCCAAGCGCGTCGCAGACCGCGTTGGCGGGCAGCATCAGGAGATGGAACATGGTCAGTCCTCGATTGGGGCCGGGCTGAAGTCCGGCAGGGCGGCGGCGTGAAGCCTGGGCGGCCCCGCGGTCTGGGGCGACAGGCCGCCCAGGCCGAAGGCCAACAGCCAGAGGGTCTTGAGGCCCTCGGCGGCGATGTAGACGACGTGCAGGGGCGACGGCGGCGGCGGGCTGCCGGCGATGATGGCCGCGACACGGGCGTCGAGCCACGGCAGGAGCCAGAGGGCCTGGAGCAGGACGACCGCGGCGGGAACCGCCAAGGCCAGCCACCAGCCCCGCGGGGGCGGCGAGACGGCGCCGAGGCCCGCGAGGCCAAGGAGCAGCCCGATCTCCACGCGATTGTAGAGGTGGAAGGTCTGCTGGCCCACCTCGAGCGCCACCGGCAGGCTCAGGCCGGGCGCGAGAAACTTGGCCGGGGTCGCCAGGAAGGCGACGCCAAGAGTCAGGCCCGCCCAGAGCAGGATCAGGCCGGGGCCGAGGCGGCCTGCGCGGCTGCTCTCGCAGGAAACGATCATGACGCGGACGAGCCGTTGAGAGGCGGCAGTTCGCCGCGGGTGGCGGCGATCCCGTACTGCAGGCTCTGGGCGATCATCTCCGACCTGGCGACGAACAGGGCCGCGGCCTGCGGCGGACACAGCCGTTCGGCGCTCTGGCGGAACAGGTGCAGCCAGCGGACGAAGTGGGCCGGCGCGATCTCGGGGATCTTGCTGTGGGCGACCATTGGCGAGCCCCTGAAGCGGCCCGTCATCAGCATCACCGAGGACCAGAAGTCGCACAGCTTGGCCAGGTGGGCGTCCCATTCGTCGCCGATGATCCGGTTGAAGATCGGGCCCAGGGCCGGGTCGGTCCGGACGGTGGCGTAGAAGCCGTGGACCAGGTCGCAGATCATCGCCTCGGTGACGCCCACGGCCACGCCGGGGCCGAGGCGGGGAGGGGACGCGGAAACGGACGGGGAGCTCATGGGGAATCTGTTTGGGTTGCGATTTGAACATGTATCTACAATATTGGTTTAAACCTGGCTAGGCCCCGCGCGGATCGGCCGCGCGCGCCGGCGGGCAGGAGCGACCGTGTTCATCACCACCGAACCGACGCCCAATCCGGACGCCATGAAGTTCTCACCCTCGGCGGACGCCGGGTACGGGGAGGGGCTCCAGGCGCTGGAAAGCGTTCTGACCGCCGTCCTCCTGGCGCTTCCCGGGGTCGGCGGGGTCTTTGTCGCGCCAGGCTTCGTGACGGTGACCCGCGCCCAGGATCGGCCCTGGGCCCGGCTGGGCCCGGAGGTCGCCGCCGCCCTGAACGTCGTCCTGGAACGGGAGGTCCGCGCCCCGCCTCAGGGCGCCGCGCCGACGGGCGCGCCCGCGACCTCCGGGGACACCGACCTGGAGGCCGAGATCCGCGGCGTGCTGGACCGGCATGTGCGGCCCGGCGTGGCGCGCGACGGCGGGGACATCGAGTTCGATCGCTTCGACGCCCAGGCCGGCGTGCTCTGGATCCACATGCGCGGCGCCTGCGGCGGCTGCCCCTCGGCGCGCCTGACCCTGAAGGGCGGGGTGCAGCGGATCGTCCAGTACTACGTGCCCGAGGTGGCCGGGGTGGAGGAGGTCGAGGCCGAGCCGTCGGCGACCGTCTCGGTGGGCGAGCGTCTAAAGGCCTGGGCCGCGCGCCTCGACGGCCGCGCGGGGCCTCCGGCCCGCACGGCCTTCAGCCACCAGGGCCGGCCGATCGCGCCCGAGCGCGTTTACATTCCCATCATGCCGCCTGGCATTTGCGG
>JAZKBZ010000089.1:0-21588 GCA_040388315.1 Pseudomonadota bacterium
AAATGCGAACGATAACTTCGCTGAAGAAGTCCGTTTGGCCGCGTAAGCGACCCGATAGATTTCGACCTAAACTCCTAGCGTCTTAGCAGCGCTAGGCGGGGCCCGGAGGGCGCCTTGCAACAGAAGCCCTCCACCTTTCCTTCCCAAGATCAGTTGAAGTGCGCGGGCCTGGCCCCGGCGCAGACGGCTTCGCGCGCGGCGGGCAGGAAGAGCACGTAGTCGGGCTTCACCTGCTCCACCACCCGCCAGTCGAAGGCGCAGCGGTCCTCGTGGATCCAGGCGACCTTGCCCACGAAGGGCGCGAAATAGGGCGGCATGGGATCGGCGGTGAAGCTGTCGCCGATGATCAGCACCGTGGGACCGGGCTTGCCGGTGTCCACCACGAAGGGCTGAGCCGCCCGGGCCTCCAGCCCCGGCAGCAGGGCGCGGCCGGCTCCAGGCGGCAGTCCGGTGCGGTCGTGGATCTCCACCTGCTCCGTCGCCGGCGGCTGACCAGCCAGGCGCGGCAGGTCGCCATTGTCGAGCGGCAGGGTCGTCCAGGACAAGCTCTCCGGAGCGATCCGCCAGTCGGGGCGTCCGAAGGCCTGGACGATCCTGTCATAGGCCAGGAGGGAGCCGCGCAGGCTCCAGTGGCTGTCGAGCTGGCGATAGACCTGACCGCTCGCGCGCCCCGCCCGCAGGGTCGGGCGCAGGTCCACGGCGGCGACCCCGCAGCGGGCCAGGCCTTGCAGGATCAGGTCGTACTCGGTGGGGGACTTGGCCGGCCCCGCCCAGTCGGGGGCCAGGTCCGGCTCGATCTCGGCGGGAGAGGGGGCGAGGCTGGCCACCACCTTGGCGCCCTTCAGCTTGCCGGCCGCCTGGCAGACGAAGGCGGCGTAGTCGGCGGCCCGGGCGGGATCGATCTCCTGGCCGGTGGAGCGCAGCAGGCCCTCGACCAGGAACATCTGGCCCTGCCCGCCCGTCACGGCGGTCGCGGCGGCCCCCTCCCCGCCCAGGCGGCGCTGCAGCTTGGCGGCGGCCCGCATCACCGGATCGCGGAAACCAAAGTGGTCGGCCAGCCAGGCGTCGATCGCGCGCGGCAGGGTGCGCCACGCGCTCGCCGTGCGCGGCAGGACGGGGACGGGCGCCAGGCGGCGGTTCTCCTGCAGCGACACCGTCTTGTAGGGGACCAAGGGCAGGGCGATCACCGGGGCGATCAGGACGGCCAGGACCGCCAGGATCAGCGGGCGGCGGGAACGGGTCATGAGCGGCATGGCGTCCCTCCCCTCAGAACCGGAAATAGAGGAAGGGGCTGTAGGCGCCCCAGGCGACCTTCAGCAGGCAGAGCGCCAGCAGCAGGACGATGACGGCTGTGTCGGCCCAAGCGAGGCCCCGCAGCCGCCGCAGGGCCTTCGGCAAGCCGAACACCGCCAGGGCGCCGGCCAGGGGCAGCAGCCACAAGTGCAGGGGCTGCAGGACCGCAAGGGTCGCCGCCTGCAGGCCGCCCAGGCCGCGCAGCCCCGCCATGCCGGTCCAGAGGTCGAGCGCCCGGCCCATGTCGGGGCTGCGGAACAGCACCCAGCCGAGGGTGACGGCGGCCAGGGCATAGGCCCAGCCGACCGGCCGCGGCAGACGCGCCAGCACCCGCCCGAGCCCTGCGCGCTCCACAACCAGGAAGACGCCGTGCCAGGCGCCCCAGAGCACGAAGGTCCAGGCCGCCCCGTGCCAGAGGCCACAGAGCAGGAAGACCACGATCAGGTTGCGCCAGGTCTTCCAGGCCGGGCCCCGATTGCCCCCCAACGGGATGTAGAGATAGTCGCGGAACCAGGTCGACAGGCTGATGTGCCAGCGCCGCCAGAACTCGGTGATGGAGGCCGAGGCGTAGGGGGTGCGGAAATTCCGGGGCAGGGTGAAGCCGAAGATCACGCCCAGGCCGATCGCCATGGTCGAGTAGCCGGCGAAGTCGAAATAGATCTGCAGGGCGTAGGCGCCCGCCCCCAGCCAGGCCTCCATCAGGCCCGGCGCCTTGGCGTGGTCGAACACCGCGTCGGCCAGGGGGGCGATGGGATCGGCGATCAGCAGCTTCTGGGCTAGGCCGATGATGAAGATGCGCATCCCCGCCGAGGCGCGGCCCAGGCTGTGGCGGCGGCTGGCCAGGCGCTTGGCGATGGTCTTGTAGCGGACGATGGGCCCCGCGATCAGCTGGGGGAACAGGGCGATGTAGAGCGCCACCTGGGTCGGGTCGCGATTGGCCGGGAACCGCCGCCGGTAGGTGTCGATCAGGTAGGACAGGCAGTGGAAGGTGAAGAAGGAGATCCCCAGCGGCAGGGGGATGTGCGGAACCGGCAGGCCCAGGGTGAGCGCGATGAAGCCCGCGTACTTGAACACCGCCAGGGCCAGCAGATTGATCCCCACGGCCAGGGCCAGGGCCCGCCTGCGCGCCGTCCCGTCGCGGGCGTCGATGGCCAGGGCCGCGGCGTAGTTCACGCCGGTCATGGCCGCCATCAGCATCACGAAGACCGGCTCGCCCCAGCCGTAGAAGACCAGGGAGGCGGCCAGCAGGATCGCATTCTTCGCCCTGACCGAGGGGCCGGCGAAATAGGCCGCCAGGCACAGGGGCAGGAAGACGAACAGGAAGGTTGGCGAAGCAAACAGCATGTGCGGTGAAGGGAGCCCCCGGTCGGAACCGCAATACGCAGTTCCGCCGCGAGCGCCAAGGCCGTGGCGCCGACGCCCCATCGCGGGTTTTGACTCGCCTGCGCCTTGCGCGGACGGCGGGAGGCGTTACCCTTCGGGGAGTTGAATAGCGCCCCTCGGAGACTCCATGGCCCAGGACCCGCCGGCCCAAGACCAGATGCATTACGAGGCGATGGCTCAGGAAGCGCTTCGTGGTGTGGTCAAGGCCGCCCTGAAGCGCGCCGCGGCTCCCGACGGCCTGCCGGGCGCGCACCATTTCTACATCACCTTCAAGAGCGAGGCGCCCGGCGTCTCGGGCCCCGCCGACCTGCTGGGCAAGTACCCCGACGAGATGACCATCGTCCTGCAGCACCAGTACTGGGACCTAGCCCCGGGCGAGACCTTCTTCTCCGTGACCTTGAAGTTCGGCGGCCAGCCCAAGCGGCTGTCGGTGCCCTACGCGGCCGTGACGCGGTTCTACGACCCCAGCGTCCAGTTCCTGCTGTCCTTCGAGAGCGCCCCCGCGGTCGGCGAGGCCGCCGCGTCCGCCACCGACAAGGCGACGGCCCCCGCCGCCGAGGGCGACGTCGATCCAGAAGCCGCCAACGTCGTCTCCTTGGACCAATTCCGCAAGAAGTGAGCGCCTGACCGATGACCGACGTGGCCGCAGCCGAGCCCGAGGCCCTGACCGACGAGGCGATCCTGGCGCGCTTCCTGCGCTCCAAGAACCAGCCCACCGGCTCCCAGACCCTGGGTTTCCGGATGGTAGCCGTCAGCCAGGCCGAGAAGTCGGTGGAGGTGGCCTTCGAGGCCAAGGCCGAGCTGCTGCTCAATCCGATGAAGCAGATCCAGGGCGGCTATCTCTGCGCCATGCTGGACGAGGCCATGTCGACGGCCTGCATGGTGGCCTCGGGCATGACCCACGTGGCGCCCACCGCCGAGATGAAGACCACCTTCTACCGGCCGGCCCTGCCGGGAACCCTGAAGGCCATCGGCCGGGTGGCCAAGTGGGGGCGGACCATCGCCTTCACCGAGGGCGAGCTGTACGACGCCGACGGGCGGCTGGTGGCCAAGGCCACGGGCACCGCGGTCCCCACCCCCTTCCAGAACTACAAGAAATAGGATGAGCGCGCGCCGCGGCTTCCTCGGCGTCCTCACCGTCCTGCTGCTGGGCTGGACGACCCCGGCGCTCGCCGCGGCGGGTCCCTTCGCCGACTGGGCCGCCGTCGTGGTGGCTGGCGACTGGCACGCCCATTCCGGCGGCCCCTCCGAGGCCTTCGACAACGCCCGGCGCGACGTCTCCCAGGAGCTGGAGCGGATCGGCTTCGACAAGGCCAACCTGCGCCAGTTCTCGGTGCGGCCCGAACGCTACAAGGACATCAAGCCGGGCAAGTCCGAGCCCCGGGCCATCTATGAGGCCCTGGCCCAGCTGACCCCCAAGGCCCAGGGCGGCTGCCTGGTCTACGTCTCCTCGCACGGGGCGCCCCAGGGGGTGCTGGTGGACCAGAACATCCTGCCGCCGACCCTGCTGGGCGCCATCCTGGACCGCACCTGCGGCCAGCGGCCGACCGTGGTGGTGATCTCGGCCTGCTTCTCGGGCGTCTTCATCCCGGAGTTGGCCCAGCCCAACCGCATGATCCTGACCGCCGCCCGGCCCGACCGGACCTCCTTCGGCTGCGGCGAGGCCAACAAGTACCCCTTCTTCGACGAGTGCTTCCTGCAGTCGACTCCCAGCGCCCTGGACTTCCCCAGCCTGGGCCGCGAAGTCCAAGCCTGCGTGGCGGCGCGGGAGAAGAAGGAGGGCATGACCCCGCCCTCGGAACCCCAGGTCTGGATCGGCCCGCAGCTGCGTCCGATGCTGCCCCTCTACCCCTTCCCGCAGGGACCGCCACCTAAAGGGTGACACCCTGTCCCCATTTGCCGTCCGGCGCCGGGTTGAAGACCGCGCCCGGCGCTCTACAAGGGGAGCGCCAGCCCCTTACCCGAAGCCGATCGCCCTATGCATCTCGTCGTCAAAGCCGCCGCCGCGTTCCTCCTGCTCCAGGCCGCTCCGGCCGCCGCCCAGGACACGGCCGCCTCGGCCGCGACCGCTAACGCCCAGGGACCGGTTCCCTACGAGGCGCTGAGGGCGCCGGCCAAGCCGACGGCGCGACCCGCGACCCGCATCGCGGCCAGGCCCGCGACCCCGGCGACGCCTGCCGTGGCCAGCCTGACCCCCATCGCCCCGGCCCTGCCGCTGACCGCCTCCGGCGCGCGCCTGGCGCCCGGCGAAAGCCTGCCGCCCGCCGAACTGGAGGCCTATGTCGACGGCGTGGTGAAGGACGCCATGGACCGCGAGCACATCGCCGGCGCCACGGTGGCGGTGATCCAGAACGGCCAGGTGGTGCTGAAGAAGGGTTATGGCTTCGCCAGTCTGTCGCCGGCCCGCAAGGTCGATCCCGACACGACCCTGTTCCGCCTTGGCTCGATCTCCAAGACCTTCACCTGGATCGCCCTGATGAAGGAGGTGGAGGCCGACCGCATCCGCCTGAACCAACCGGTGAACCTCTACCTGCCCGAACAGCTGCAGATCCGCGACCAGGGCTTCCGCACGCCGATCCGGGTTCGCAACCTGCTGGACCATTCGCCGGGCTTCGAGGATCGCGCCCTGGGCCACCTGTTCGAGAAGAACCCGGCCCGCGAACGGTCCATGGCCGACTATCTGCGCCAGGAACGTCCGCGCCGGGTGCATGCGCCGGGCCAGTTCGCCAGCTATTCCAACTATGGCGCGACCCTGGCCGGCGAGGCGGTGTCCTACGTGGCCGGCAAACCTTTCGAGCGGCTGATCGAGGAAGAAATCCTCCTGCCGCTCGCCATGAACCACACCACCTTCCGCGAGGTGCGGCCCATGGAGGCTGGCCTGCCAGGCCCCATGCCGGCCGCCTTGCAGCGCGACATCTCCCAGGGCTATCGCTGGACGGCCACGGGCTACAGCGTCCGCCCCTATGAACTGATCGGCCACGTGGCGCCCGCCGGGTCGGCCTCCTCCACCGCCGGCGACATGGCGCGCTACATGCAGATGCTGCTGAACGGCGGGACCCTCGACGGGGCGGCGATCTACAGCCCCCGCGCGGTCCAGGCCTTCAACACCCCGCTGCGCCGGACCGCCCCGGGTATCAACGGCTGGCGGCACGGCTTCATCGCCTACGACCTGCCCGGCGGCCACAAGGGCTTCGGCCACGCTGGCGCGACCCTGTCCTTCATGTCCAACATGGTGGTGGTTCCCGACCTGAAGCTGGGGGTGTTCATCAGCACCAACACCGCGACGGGGTCCGACCTGGCCGAGCGCCTCCCCGACCGGGTGGTGGCCCAGTTCTACGCCCCGCCCCAACCCTTCCCGCGCAAGGGCGTCCCAGCCCTGGCGCAGAGCCGTGACACCTATCAGGGCTACTACCTCTCGACCCGGCGGGCCTATGGCGGCCTGGAGGCCTTCGTCGGACGGATGATCGGCGGGACCTCGGTCCGCGTCACCGACGACGGCCGGCTGGTGACCGCCGGCGGCCTGGGCGGTCCCACCCGCAACTGGACCCCCGAGGGCGATCCAGTAGCCGGACGCTTCATCGCCAGCACCGGGGTCGAGCGCCTGAGCTTCGAGGTCGAGGACGGCAGGGCCGTGCGGATGATCCCGGCCAACGGGGCCACGACCTTCGAGCGCACCGGCTTCTGGAACCGGCCCACGACCCTGCTGATCCTGTCGGGCCTGAGCCTGCTGGCCGCGGCGGCCACCCTGGGCGGCATCCTCATGCGCAACCGCCGCGAGTTCCGCGAGACCGGCATCCAGAGCCGCGCCAGCCTGATCCAGAACATCCAGGCGGCCCTGTGGCTGACCTCCAGCATCCTGTTCATGGCCTGGGCGTCCAAGACCGGCGACATCGCCAACATCATGTACGGCTGGCCCGGCGCGACCCTGGTGATCGCCTCGGCCTGCGCCTTCGTGGCGGCCCTGCTGACCCTGGCCACCCTGATCATCCTGCCCGCCGTCTGGCGGGGCGGCCGCCGGGTCGACAGCTGGACCCAGCTGCGCAAGGCGGGCTTCACCTTCACGGTGCTGCTCTACACCGCCTATTCCGTGGTCCTGGGCCTTTGGGGCGCGCTCACCCCCTGGGGCGGCTGATTCCCGCCCGGCAAGGGGTTCGAGGTGCGACATCGAGTCCCCGATCTGAGTTGAGCGGCGGCCAGATGTAAACGCGGCGTTTACCAAGCACTGGGTAAATCCTGCCTAGCGGCGGGCGTCTGTGAGAGCCCGCCTGTTTGAAAACAGGGGCGGCCTCGCGTTGAACAGTTTCGTCGCCGCCTTACAACGGTTCGGTATCGGACGTCTCGCCGCCATGCTGGGCATCGGCATCGGGGTGGTCGCCGCGGCCGTCGCGCTCAGCATGAACCTCGGCCAGCCCAAGGCCCTGCTGTACTCGAACCTCGATCTCAAGGAGGCGGGCTCCATCACCGCGGCCCTCGACCAGGGCAATGTGAAGTACGAGGTCAAGGGCGACGGCTCCACCATCATGGTGGATCGCGACCAGGTGGGCTCCACCCGCCTGATGCTGTCCTCCAAGGGCCTGCCGACCTCCGGCTCGGTGGGCTACGAGATCTTCGACGGCGGCAACGCCATGGGCCAGACCGACTTCGTCCAGCAGCTCAACCGCCAGCGCGCCCTGGAGGGCGAACTGGCGCGCACCATTCAGGCCCTGGACGGCATCACCTCAGCCCGGGTCCACCTGGTCCTGCCCAAGCGCGAGCTGTTCGAGGAAGAGGCCGAGCAGCCCTCGGCCTCCGTCAGCATCGGGGTCGGCGGGCGCGAGCCCGGCGCCGACCAGGTGCGCGCCATGCAGAACCTGGTGGCCGGCGCAGTTCCCAACCTGAAGCCCGACCGGGTGACCGTGGTGGACCAGCACGCCAAGACCCTCTCGGGCGGCGAGGCCGGCGACGCCATGGCCGCCGATGGCCGCAAGAGCGACGTCGAGGCGCGCATCGCCAAGACCATCAAGTCCCTGGTGGAGGGCGTGGTCGGCCCGGGCAAGACCCGCGTCAACGTCACCGCCGACCTGGACCTGTCGCGCGTCACCATCGCCGAGGAAAAGTTCGATCCGGACGGCCAGGTGATCCGATCGGAATCCACCACCGAACAGACCGCCAAGGAAAACGCGCCGAGCTCCAACGGCCAGGCCTCGGCGGCCAACAACATCCCCGGCGGCACGGGTTCGGAGGGCGACAACAGCGTCTCCAACAGCGGCAGCACCGAATCCACCACCAACTACGAGATCTCCAAGACCACCCGCACCGAGGTGAAGGAACCTGGCCAGCTGAAGCGGGTCTCCGTGGCCGTGGCCGTGGACGGCGTCACCGCGCCGGGCAAGGAGGGCAAGCCCGGCGCCTACACCCCGCGTAGCGCCCAGGAAATGCAGCGTATCGAGCAGCTGGTGCGGACCGCGGTCGGCTACGACCAGGCCCGCGGCGACCAGGTCACCGTGGTCAACGTGCGCTTCCCCGCCCCGGTGGACGCCGACGGCACCACGGCCGCCAGCCCGCTGATGGGGTTCGACAAGAACGACATCATGCGCGCCGTCGAACTGGGGATCATGGCCATCGTGGCGCTCGCCATGATGTTCTTCGTCGTCCGCCCGATGCTGCGCGGCGGCGGTGGCGGCGGTGGGGGTGGCGGCGGCCACGGCCTGCCGGCCCTGACCATGGCCAGCGCCCCGCAGATGACCCGCATCATCACCACCTCGGACGGCCAGCCCATGCAGGTGGCGGTGGATCCCAACACCGGCCAGCCCCTGGCCCTGCCAGGCCCCGGCAACGAGCTGGAGTCGCGGATCGACATCGCCCGCATCGAGGGCCAGGTGAAGGCCTCCTCCGTCAAGCGCGTCGCCGAGTTCGTCGACAGCCACCCCGAAGAGTCGGTGTCGCTGCTGCGCACCTGGCTGCATGAGACCACCTGATGGCCGTTGGCTCCAAAGGCAAGGCGATCACCGACGTCGCCCGCCTCAGCGGGCCGGAGAAGGCTGCCGTCATCCTCCTGGCGCTCGGGGAGGACCACGGCACCATCTGGCAGCAGCTGGATGACGAGGAGATCAAGGAGATCTCCCAGGCCATGGCCGGCCTCGGCAATGTCGCGGCCTCGGTGGTCGAGCAGCTGCTGGTGGATTTCATCTCCGGCATGTCCGGCGCCGGCGCGATCATGGGCTCCTTCGAGCAGACCCAGCGCCTGCTGGCGGCCTTCCTGCCGCCGGAGAAGGTCGACACCCTCATGGAGGAGATCCGCGGTCCGGCGGGTCGCACCATGTGGGACAAGCTGGGCAACGTGAACGAGGCGGTGCTCGCCAACTATCTGAAGAACGAATACCCCCAGACCGTCGCCGTGGTGCTGTCCAAGGTGAAGTCCGAGCACGCCGCCCGCGTGTTGGCCGCGCTGCCGGAAGACTTCGCCCTGGAATGCGTGACCCGGATGCTGCGCATGGAGCCGGTGCAGCGCGAGATCCTGGACAAGATCGAACAGACCCTGCGGACCGAGTTCATGTCCAACCTGGCGCGCACCTCCAAGCGCGACAGCCACGAGATGATGGCCGACATCTTCAACGCCTTCGACCGCCAGACCGAGGCGCGCTTCATCGCCGCCCTGGAAGAGCGCAACCGCGAGAGCGCCGAGCGCATCCGCGCCCTCATGTTCGTCTTCGAGGACCTTTCGAAGCTCGATCCTGGCGGGGTCCAGACCCTGCTGCGTGGCGTCGAGAAGGACCAGCTGGCCCTGGCGCTGAAGGGCTCCTCGGACAGCCTGCGCGAGATGTTCTTCTCCAACATGTCCGAGCGGGCCGCCAAGATCATGCGCGAGGACATGGAGGGCATGGGCCCCGTCCGCCTGCGCGACGTCGACCAGGCCCAGATGAACATGGTCCAGGTCGCCAAGGACCTGGCCGCCAAGGGCGAGATCATGCTGGCCGGCTCCGGCACCGACGATGAGCTGATCTACTGATGTCCGATCCCATCCCCCACGAGAAGTTCGGTTTCGATACGGTGTTCGACAGCGCCGGCGACGTGGCCTTCGCCGCGCCCAGGCCCAAGCGCGCCTACAGCGCCGAGGAGGTCGAGGTCGTGCGCCAGGCCGCCTTCGCCGAGGGCGAGAGCCGCGGCCTGGCCTCAATGGCCGCCCTGCAGGCCCAGGCCCTGGCGCAGATCGCCGACGCCGCCCGCGCGGCCCTGCCGACCCTTGCCGAAGTGGCCCATTCCCACCGGCTCGGCTCGGCCCAGCTGGCCCTGGCCTGCGCCAGGGCCATCGCCGACGCGGCCCTGGCGCGCTTCCCCGAGGCGCCCATCCAGGCGGCCTTCGAATCCCTGGCCCGCGAGATCGAGGCCGCCCCGCGTCTGGTGGTGGCCGCCGCCCCCGACCTGGCCGCGACGCTCGAGCCCCTGCTGGCCGAGGTCGCCCAGGGCATCGGTTATGCCGGCGCCATCCATATCAAGCCGGCCGACGGCTTTGGCCTGGCCGCCTTCACCCTCGACTTCGGCGACGGCTCAGCCGCCTACGACCCCGCCGCCGCCGCAGACCGCGTGGCCGCCGTCCTCGACGCGGCGCTCGCCGCCGAGGGCCTGCACGCAGAACCCCTTATTCCTGGAAGTGAAGGCTAATCCCCATGGCCGAGAACGGACTCGAACTCGACGAATTCGCCGCCGGCGATCCCCTCGCCGACATGTCCATGGACATGGAGGACAAGACCGCCAGCGACTTGGCTCCGGTCTTCGACGTGCCGGTGTCCATCTCCGCGGTGCTCGGCCGCGCCACCATGTCGGTGGCCCAGCTGCTGCAGCTGAGCTCCGGCAGCGTGCTGGAGCTCGACCGCAAGGTGGGCGAGGCGATCGACATCTACGTCAACAACCGCCTGGTCGCCCGGGGCGAGGTCGTCATCGTCGACGAACGCCTGGGCGTGACCATGACGGAAATCATCAAGGACGGCGACACCGCGGCCTGACGGCGGCGGGTGTCTGAGGAGATTTGAGCATGCGGCTTCTGGTCGTCGGAAAACTGAACGGACAACTGTCCACCGCCGTGAAGATGGCGATGTCGGCGGGCGCCAAGGTCAGCCACGTGGAGACCATCGCGGCCGCCACGCACGCCCTGCGGGCGGGCCAGGGCGCCGACCTGCTGCTGGTGGACTATGACCTCGACATCGCCGCCCTGATCGCGGCCAACGAGGCCGAGCGGATCCGGGTGCCGGTGGTGGCCTGCGGGGTCGACGCCGATCCCAAGCGGGCCGGCGACGCCATCCGCGCCGGCGCCAAGGAGTTCATCCCCCTGCCCCCCGAGGCGGAGATGATCGCCGCGGTCCTGGCCGCGGTCTCCGACGACAACAAGCCGATGGTGGTCCGCGACGCGGCAATGCAGTCGGTGATCGCGCTGGCCGACCAGGTGGCGGGCTCGGAAGCCTCAATCCTGATCACCGGGGAGAGCGGCTCGGGCAAGGAAGTCATCGCCCGCTACGTCCATCAGAAGTCGCGCCGCGCCAGCAAGCCCTTCATCTCGGTCAACTGCGCGGCCATCCCGGAGAACCTGCTGGAGAGCGAGCTGTTCGGCCACGAGAAGGGCGCCTTCACCGGCGCGGTGGCCCGGCGGATCGGCAAGTTCGAGGAAGCCAACGGCGGCACCCTGCTGCTGGACGAAATCAGCGAAATGGACGTGCGCCTGCAGGCCAAGCTGCTGCGGGCCATCCAGGAGCGCGAGATCGACCGGGTGGGCGGCTCCAAGCCGGTCAAGGTGGACATCCGCATCCTGGCCACCTCCAACCGCGACCTGGTGCAGGCCGTGAAGGATCAGACCTTCCGGGAAGACCTGCTCTACCGCCTCAACGTCGTGAACCTGCGCCTGCCGGCGCTGCGCGAGCGGCCCGGCGACGTGGTCGCCCTGGCCGAATTCTTCGTCAAGAAGTACGCCGCCGCCAATGGCGTGGCCGAACGCCCGCTGTCGGGGGAGGCCAAGCGCCGCCTGGCCGCCCACCGCTGGCCGGGCAATGTGCGGGAGCTGGAGAACGCCATGCACCGCGCCGTCCTGCTGGCGGTCGGCCCGGAGATCGACGAGGCCGCTATCCGCCTGCCCGACGGCCAGCCCCTGGCGGCGCCCGACCCCGGCTCGCGCGCCGCCTACGCCGCGGCCACCGCCGCGGAGTCGGCCACGCGGGCCTTCGTGGGCCAGACCGTGGCGACCATGGAACAGCAGCTGATCATCGACACCCTGGCCCATTGTCTGGGCAACCGCACCCACGCGGCCAACATACTGGGCATCTCCATCCGGACGCTGCGCAACAAGCTCAAGGAATACACCGAGGCCGGCGTCTCGGTCCCCGCGCCCCAGGGCATGGGCGCCAATGCGGCCTAGCGCGAACCCTCTCCCTCCCCTTCATGGGGAGGGCAGACCGCGCGGCGGTCGGGGGTGGGGAAGCCTGACGCTTCCGCGCGCCTGGCCGAACTCCCCCACCCGGGTCGCGACGCGACCTATCCCTCCCCATGAAGGGGAGGGAGGCTGATGGCTGATGTCCCCGCAGGTTACGGCACCAACCGCCCCTCTCCCGGAGAGATGTGGAGCTGGATCGCGCGTGGCGAAGTGGCGCTGGCCATCGGCGTCATCGGCGTCATCGTCCTTCTGATCCTGCCCATCCCGGCCTTCATGCTGGATGGGCTGCTGGCGCTCTCGGTCACCAGCGCCGTGCTGATCCTGATGACCTCCCTGCTGATCACCCGGCCGCTGGAGTTCACAGCCTTCCCGACCGTGCTGCTGGTCACGACCCTGTTCCGCCTGGCCCTGAACGTGGCCTCGACGCGCCTGATCCTCGGCCACGGTCACGAGGGGGCGCACGGGGCGGGCAAGGTGATCGGGGCCTTCGGCGAGCTGATGACCGGCGGCAGCTTCGCCATCGGCCTGATCGTCTTCGCCATCCTGGTGATCGTGAACTTCGTGGTCATCACCAAGGGTTCGGGCCGGATCGCCGAGGTGGCGGCCCGCTTCACCCTGGACTCCATGCCCGGCAAGCAGATGGCCATCGACGCGGACCTCTCGGCCGGCCTGATCGACGAGGACGTCGCCAAGAAGCGCCGCAAGGAGCTGGAGCAGGAATCCACCTTCTTCGGGGCCATGGACGGCGCCTCGAAGTTCGTGCGCGGCGACGCCGTGGCCGGCCTGATCATCGTGGCCATCAACGTCATCGGCGGCATCCTGATCGGGGTGATCCAGCACAAGGTGCCGATCGCCCAAGCGGCTGCCACCTACACCATCATGACCATCGGCGACGGCCTGGTCAGCCAGCTGCCGGCCCTGATCATCTCCATCGCCGCGGGCTTCCTGGTGTCCAAGGCCGGAGTCGACGGCTCGGCCGACAAGGCCCTGGTGACCCAGCTGGCCATGAACCCCGTGGCGCTCGGCATGGTCTCGGCCACCGCTGGCGTCGTGGCCCTGATTCCCGGCATGCCGGTCATCCCCTTCGCCATCGTGTCCCTGGCGGCCGGGGGCCTGGCCTGGCGGCGCGGTCACGCCAAGCCCGAGGCGCCCGAGCAGAACTCCCTCACGGTGGCGGCGCCCACCGCCGAGGAGCAGGAAGAGCCGATCAGCCAGACGCTCGCCATCGACGAGATCAAGATCGAGCTGGGCTATGGCCTGCTGCCCCTGATCAACGACCTGGAGGGCCGCCGGCTCACCGACCAGATCAAGGCCCTGCGCCGGACGCTGGCGACCGACTACGGCTTCGTCATGCCGGCGGTGCGCATCCTCGACAACATGCGCCTGCCCTCCCAGGGCTACATGATCCGCATCAAGGAGATGGAGGCCGGGGGCGGCGAGGTGCGACTCGGCTCGCTGATGGCCATGGACCCGCGCGGCGGCCAGGTGGAGCTGCCCGGCGAGCACATCCGCGAACCGGCCTTCGGCCTGCCCGCCACCTGGGTGGACGACAGCCTGCGGGAGGAAGCCACCTTCCGCGGCTACACCATCGTCGATCCGGCCACGGTGCTCACCACCCACCTGACCGAGATCCTGAAGGAAAACATGCCTGACCTGCTCTCCTATGCGGAGCTGCAGAAGATGCTCAAGGACCTGGGGCCCGACCAGAAGAAGCTGGTGGACGACCTGGTGCCCCAGGTGGTCTCGGCCACCACCATCCAGCGGGTGCTGCAGGCCCTGCTGCGGGAGCGGGTCTCCATCCGCGACCTGCCCTCGATCCTGGAAGGGATCGGCGAGGCCGCGCCGCACACCCAGTCCATCACCCTGCTGGTGGAACAGGTCCGCGGCCGCCTGGCTCGCCAGCTCTCCTTCGCCCACCGCGGCGAGGACGGCGCCCTGCCGATCATCACCATGTCGGCCGAGTGGGAGAACGCCTTCGCCGACGCGCTCATGGGCAATGGCGACGATAAGCAGCTGTCCCTGGCGCCCTCGCGCCTGCAGGACTTCATCCGCGGCGTACGCGACGCCTTCGAGCGGGCGGCGCTGAACGGCGACTCACCGGTGCTGCTCACCAGCCCGCAGGTCCGCCCCTATGTCCGATCGATCATCGAACGCTTCCGCGGCCAGACCCCGGTGATGAGCCAGAACGAGGTCCACCCCAAGGCCCGCCTGAAGACGGTCGGGACCATCTAGGGCTGTGAAGCCGGCCGCCGAGGCGTCGCGCAACGCGTGGGCCGTTGCCGAGGCGCATTTCGACTGGTAGCGGTTTCGCCCACGGGGCGATTGTCGGCTCCGAGCTTGGACATCGCATGCGGCCATCCAAACCCAACCCCCGGCGCGGCGTCGGCGCGAGCCTGTTCTGGGATCTGCTGACGTTCGAGCGGCTGATGACCAACCAGGTCATCCACCTGATCTACTGGGCCGGCCTGGGGGTCATCGCCCTGATCGCGTTCGGGTTCATCGGCACCGCGGTGGGCGTCGCCCTGCGCGAGGAGCTGTTCATGGGGGTGCTGCTGGCCCTCAGCGTGCTGGTGGGCGGCTTCCTGGTGGTGGCGGCCCTGGTGCTGCTCTGGCGGTCGTTCTGCGAGCTCTATGTGGCCCTGTTCCGCCTCAGCGACGACCTGCACGCCATCCGTCAGGCCGCCGATGCCGAGCATTCCGTCCGAGCCCCGCCCCCTCCGCCTCAGCGGTAGGTCAGCCTAGGCCCTGCACCCAGGCCGCCGCAGCGGCCTTAGGGCGGCCATTCACATCGAACAGCAGGGGCGCGTCCGACGCGTCCTCCCGCTTACGCCAGGATTCCCGGTCCCGCAGCCCCCATAGGGTGAAGGCGAACTGCTGGCGGGACGGCAGGGCGGAATAGGCTTCGGCGGCCTCGCGGTAGAGGTCAGCCTGGCGGGTCAGGCGCTCGGCGCGACTGCCACCCTCCTGCAGGGAGACGTCCATCTCCGAGATGTGGATCGGCAGGCCCAGGGAGGCGAGGTCGGCGATGGCCGCCTTGATCAGCCCCTTCTGGTCGCCGGCGGCCAGGTGGGTCTGGGTGCCCAGGCCCCCCAGGGGCGCGCCGGCCGTCAGCAGGGTCTCGGCCAGCTTGAGAAAGGCCCGTCGCTTGTTGGGAAGCGTCTCGAGGAAGAAGTCGTTGAGGAACAGGACGGCGTCGGGGTCGGCTTCACGGGCGTGCTGGAAGGCCAGGACGATGTGTTCGAGCTTGCCGAGTTTTCGAGCCCAAAGGCTGTCGCGGATGCCGCCGCCATCGTCCTCGACGGTCTCGTTGACCACGTCCCAGCCCACCGCCTGGCCGCGATAACGACCCACCACGGCGAGGATGTAGTTGCGATAGGCGTCGGCGAACCGCACGCGGCTCTCGTCGAGGTTGGCGAAGGCGCCCGGCGGCTGGTCGTACCAGACCAGGGTATGGCCAAACAGGCGCAGGCCGTGGGTCCTGGCGAAGGCGGCGATCTGGTCGGGGCCTTCGAAACGGAAGGAGCCGTCCGGCTGGCAGATGTACTCCATCTTCATCTCCCACTCTGGCGTGAGCTGGGAGACCTGCTCCACCAGCAGGCGGGCCAGTTCGGGATCCTGCAGATGGACCGCCTGGATGCAGGCGCCCACCGGGAAGCGGGCGGCGGCCTTCAGGGGCGGCAGGCTGATGGGGGCGGGCTGGGCGTCGGCCCGGCGGTTGCAGGCGCCGAGGGCCAGGGCCGAACCGACGAAGGCGCGCCGGTGAAGCCCGGGGCTCATCGGGCGCCCGCCGCGCGCCTCAGGCCCAGTTCGTCGAGGGCCGCGGTCTCCTGGCGGGCGACCTCCTTGCGGCGGGTCAGCGCGATGCCCTCGGCCACCAGCTCGTATTTCTTCTGCTCTTCGAAGGCCAGCGACAGGGCGTCGCGGGCCCCGGTCTCCTCGACGGCGATGAGCTTGATCTCCTCGTGGACGGCGGCCTTGCGCAGGCGCAGACCCTCCAGGAAGCCCACCTGGTACCAGCCGTGCTCGGCGTCGGCGCGGGCCCGCTGGGACTCTGCCTCTCCCTCGGCCTCCAGCATGACCAGCTTCATCTCCGCGGCCATCCGCCGATCGGAGATCTCGCCCAGGCGCTTTTGCAGGATTTCGACCTCGTAGGTCGAAAGCTTGATCAGACTGTCGGCCCAACTCACGCGGCTTCACCCATCAATATCTGCGCCAGGAGGTCGAAGCTTTCGTCGAGGCTCGTGGCCTCGTCCTTGTCCTGGCCAAGGAAGGCTTCCAGTTGCGGATTGAGCGCGATGGCCCGGTCGACCGCGGGATCGGCGCCGGTGCGGTAGGCGCCGATGCGGATCAGCTCCTCCATGTTGGCGTAGGCCGAGAGGGTCTGGCGGGCGTTGGTGACGATCTGCCGTTCGTGCGGCAGTTGGCAGCCCGGCATGGTGCGGCTGATGGACTTCAGCACATTGATGGCCGGGAAGCGGCCGCGCTCGGCGATGGCCCGCTCCATGACGATGTGGCCGTCGAGGATGCCGCGCACGGCGTCGGCGATGGGCTCGTTATGGTCGTCTCCATCCACCAGCACCGTGAAGATGCCGGTGATCGGCCCCGCCGTGGTGCCGTCCGGACGCACCGGGCCGGGCCCGGCCCGTTCCAGCAGCTTGGGCAGCTCGGTGAAGACGGTGGGGGTGTAGCCCTTGGTGGTGGGGGGCTCGCCGGCGGCCAGGCCGATTTCGCGCTGGGCCATGGCGAACCGGGTGACGCTGTCCATCATGCACAGGACCTCGAGGTCCTGGTCGCGGAGGAATTCGGCGATGGCGAGCGTCATGTAGGCGGCCTGGCGGCGTTTCAGGGCCGGCTCGTCGGAGGTGGCGACCACAACGATGGCGCGCTTGAGGCCCTCCTCGCCGAGGGTCTCCTCGATGAATTCGCGGACCTCGCGGCCCCGCTCGCCGATCAGCCCCACCACGACGGCGTCGCAGTCGGCTTCCTTGGCCAGCATGGAGAGCAGCACCGACTTGCCGACGCCGGAACCGGCGAAGACCCCGAGGCGCTGGCCGCGGCAGCAGGTGGTGAAGACGTTCATGGACCGGACCCCCAGGTCCAGCCGCTCGCCCACCCGGCCCCGCGCATGGGCGGCGGGGGGGGCGGCGCGCAGGGGGTAGCCCACCGGGCCCTGGGGCAGGGGTCCGAGCCCGTCGATGGGCTCGCCGAAGGCGTCGATGACGCGGCCGAGCCAGGCCTTGGTGGGGCGGACCGCCGAACCCATGGGATCGATGCGAATCTCGGCGCCGGGCGCCACGCCCTCGACCGGGCCGAAGGGCATCAGCAGGGCGCGGGTCTCGCGGAAGCCCACGACCTCGGCCTGCAGGGGTTTGTCGGCCCGCCGCTCGATCTCGGCCCGCGCGCCCACCGACAGCCGCGTCAGCCCGCCTCGGGCCTCGATCAGCAGGCCGTTCACCGCCGCCACGCGGCCGGAAACGGTCAGCGGATCGATCCGCTCGACGGCGGCGACGAGGTTACGCAAGGGGTCACTCCGGAGCGCGGTTCAGCCCCGTCAGAATCCGCCCTGCGGCCTTAACTTCGGATGAAGATTCAGGGTTGCGACACCCTGCCCCTGGCCTTGAAGATCGGCAGCGGCGCGCCGGCGGCGGGGTCGAAGGATTTCCAGTCCAGGCCAAGCGCCTGGAGCCCCGTCGCGGCCACCTGTTTGGCCCCCGCGCAGGCCTCGAGCGGGCCGGCCTGGGGCGCGATCCCGGGGCCGATGGCGGCGATCCAGGTCTGGTCCGAACCCGGCCAGGCGGGCTTGCCGTGGCTCTTCCAGGCGATGGCGCGCTCGTCGGTCCCGCGGCCGTGGTCGGTGGTGACGATCAGGGTGGTCTTGCCCGCATAGGCCGGATCGGCCTGCAGCGCGGCCCACAACTCGCCGAGGAAGCCGTCGGTGCGGCGGGCGGCGATCAGGGTCTGGTCGTAGAGGCCGTCATGGGCGAAGTCGTCGGTCTCGCCGTAGGAGACGAACAACACCCGGGGCTTGTCGTGCTTCAGGGTTTCCAGGGCGTAGCCATGGGTGAAGACGTCGAAGCGCACCCCGGCCCAGCGGCGCGGGGTCTGGCCCTGGAGGCGCGCCAGGGTGGACTCCATCGGCGTGCGCGAGGCCGGGGCGGCCCAGCCGGCGTTGACCGGCAGCTTGCTGCGGGCGGCCGCCAGGATGTCGTCGAAGACGTTCCAGGAGGCCACGGCGCGGACCTTGCCGCGGAACTCGGGACGCCCGTTCAGCCACTCGAGGAGGGTGATGTTCTTGTTGAGGCCATGCTCGTTGGACTTGATGGCCGGGTCGACGCGGCCGGTGAGGATCTCGTTGTAGCCGGGATAGGAAAACCACATGTCGTTGGTCACGGCCGCGCAGCCGCCGTGGTCCCGGTCCCCCAGCAGGACGCCCTGCCGGGCCACCACGTCGTGCAGGAAGGGGGTCAGGGCGCGGGGGCGGTCGGGAACCTCGACGAACTGCGCCTTCAGGGCCGCGGGGTCCTCGACGAAGGTCTTGTCGGCGGCGCGGGCCGGGTCGGCGCCCCGGAACACCTCCTGCCAGCCCAGGCCATCCACCGTCACCAGGACCAGACGGCGGTCGGGGTCCTTGGCCAAGGCCGGGCCGGCGGCGAGCGCCAGGGCGAAGGCCGCGATCAGCATGCGTCGCAGGGTCATGGGGCGCTCCAGGAGCTCGAAAAGAGGAGCCGGGCGCGGGGGCCCGGCTCCAGTTCGGGGATAGACTAGAACGTCTTGCGGACGGTGACGAAGACCTGCCGCGGCGCGCCGGCGAGCAGGGTCTGGCTGTCGCCGCGGATGGCGAAGCCGTTGGAGTCGATGGTGGAGATATAGGCCTCGTCGAACAGGTTGCTGACGTTGAGTTGCAGCTCCAGGCCCTCCAGCATCGGAGAGCCGGAGAACCGGTAGCCCAGGGTCAGCTCGGCCAGGGTCTGGGAAGGGACGCCGCGGTCGTTCTCGTAGGTGAAGAAGCGCTCGCTCAGATAGGACAGGCCGAACTTCCCGAACAGCGACCCACTGTCGTAGTTCAGCTCGGCCTTGAAGAGGTTCTCCGGTGTGTCGACCGTGGTCTTGCCAGCGGTGCGAGCGACGATGACGCCGTTGCCGTCGCGGGTGTCCTCGTCATAGGTCGAGTCATTGTAGGCGTAGGAGGCGAACAGCGACCAGTCGGGGGCGAAGTTCCAGTCCCCGGCGGCCTCGAACCCCTTGGCCGTCACCCCCCCGACATTGGACAGCACCGCCGGATTGCCCTGGATGCCCGAGCCCACCGCGACGCCGAACAGGCGGTTCTTGAACTGCACGTGGTAGAGGGCGATCACGCCTTGGAAGTCCGGGGTCTTGTAGCGCCAGCCGGCCTCGAAGGTCTGGGAGAGTTCCGGCTTCAGCTTGTCCTTGATGGCGTTGAAACCGGCCTGGGTGGTGGAGAACGGACCCGAGGTGCCCGAGCTGGCGAAGGCCCGCATATTCTCCGAATAGCCGGCGAAGAACTGGCTGTCGGGGGTCAGGTCGTAGCGGACGCCGATCTGCGGCAGGAAGTTCTCCTCGGCCTTGATCGTCCCGGTCTTGTTGGCGCCCACCACTGTGGTGGCCTCGTTCTCCACCGACAGCGACTTGAAGCCGAAGTTGACCGCCAGGGCGTCGCTGATCGACCAGGTGTCGGAGAGGTAGAACTTCCGGGTGGTGGTCTTGAAGTCGTATTCCCAGTCGGTGCGGAAGGCGCCCGACTGCATCTCCAGCATATCGCGCGAGAACGACGTGCGGTTCAGAGCGTAGAAGCGCCGGGCCTGGGTGAAGTCGTTGCCCTCGTACCAGAAGCCGCCCTCGATCTCGTGGGCGCCCAGGCTCAGGGTGGCGCCGGCCACCACGCCGGCGCGGCTGATGTCGTACTCGGTGGTGCGGATCGACAGCGGCGAGTCATCGATGGTGGCGCCGGCGACGCCGTAGTTCGGCGAAGGTCTATATGGCGTCACCCACAGGCCCTGGCCCTCATTGGTGTGGCCGTAGGCGGTGGCCTTGACCCGCAGGGCCTCGGTGACCGGCATGTCCAGGGTCACGGCGCCGATCAGGTCGTCGCGCAGGCCCGCGGCGTCATAGTAGGCGTCGTCGGGGCTGACGATCTTGCCGGGATAGACGGTCCCGAAGGCCGGGAAGCGCGGGGTCACCCCGGTGTCGCCGCGATTGTTGCCAATCTCGGCCACCTGCACGGCGCCCGCATAGTTGGGGGCGAAGTTGTCCCAGGTCAGGCCCAGGCGGCTGATCATCTCCAGGGACAGGTCCTGGTAGTCGTTCTCCTGGCGGGTCGACCAGTTGACCCAGCCGGTGAGGGAGCCCTCGCCGATCGGCTGGACGGCCTTGAAGTTGACCTGGGTCTGGCGCTGCTCGCCCTCGCCCTTCCACTTGCCGGCGGTGTTGTAGGAGTAGCTGAGATAACCCCGCGCCCCGGTGGCCAGCTCGCCGCTGTCGAGGCGAACGAAGCCGCGATAGGTGTCGTTGGAGCCCGCCGTGGCCGCGGCCAGGACGGCGAACTCGGCGGAGGGTTCGCGGGAGCGGAACTGCAGGGAGCCCCCCAGGTCGCTCACCGAGGCCACCCCCAGGGCGCCCGCGCCCTGGGCCAGTTCGGCCTGGCCGACGTTCTCCCCGGCGATGGCGCGGGAGATGTGCAGGCCGTTGTGGTTGCCGTAGGTCATGTCCCCCAGCGGCACGCCGTCCAAGGTGAAGCCCAGGCGGTTGCGGTCGAAGCCGCGGATGGAGATGCGCGAGGACCACTCGTAAGCGCCGAAGGGGTCGGCCGACTGCAGGTTCACATTGGGCAGCTTCTCGACCATCTTCAGCGGGCTGGCGCCGGCGACCTCGAGCTGCAGGTCCGAACCGTCCACGGTCTGGACCTGGCGAGCTTCGCCTCGACCGAAGACGACCAGCTCGTCAACGGCGGTGGTTTCGACAGCGTCCGCGGCGGCGGCCTCGGCGGCCGCGCCATTGGCCCAGCCCAGAAGGATGACGCCGAGCGCGGCGCCGGCGAGAAGATGGCGTTTCATGGATGCCCCCGATCGAACCGCACCTTGCGGTCCCGAGGGGGCTGCCTAGCAGCGCAGTTTGACGGCCAAGCTTCAGATCGGTGACATTGACCCGACACCGCCGTGTCGGGTCTGAGACACCTCCCCCGCGGCGCGGCGGGTCAGCCGGCCCGGCGCAGACTGGCGACGATGCGCGCGGCGGCCTTCGGGTAGCGCGCGGCTAGCTTGGCGGCGCTGAAGGGACGCCGCGCCGCGGCCCGGATCAGGGCAGGACGGACGGCGCCCACCAGCAGGGGCCGGGCGGTGCGGGCGATGGCGCCGCGGCCCGCGACGGCGGCGATGGCCCCGATAACCAGGCCGCCCAGGGCGAGCGTCAGGACCGGGTGCTTGCGGATTTGCTCGCGCAGAGTCGGCTTGGCTGGGGGGACGACGCCGGCCAGGGGATCACCGGTGACGGCGTCGTTG